>WAIB01000010.1 GCA_009873655.1 Nitrospinota bacterium
CGGGAGTGAGTGAGAAAAAATTGAGCAACATAAACAAAGCGATAGAAACAACCATCAATGTATCACGTAATGAATGGAAATACGTTGCGGAGATAGAAACCGAATTAGCCACCGATCTTCCTCTTGTTCCCTGTTATTTAAACGATATTAACCAGTTGATATTAAACTTAATTGTTAATGCGGCTCATGCAATAAAAGATAAATCATTTGAGAGTGAAAGCAATCTGGGCAAAATTACAATCAGTACAAAGGTGGAGGATGATAGTGTAGAAATTAGAATATCTGATACGGGGGCGGGAATACCCGAAGAGATCCGACCGAGAATCTTTGATCCATTTTTTACAACCAAAGAGGTTGGTCTGGGCACAGGGCAGGGATTATCTATAGCTCACACAATTGTTGTAAAAAAACATCAGGGAACAATCGATTTCGAAACAGCAGTTGGCAAGGGAACCATTTTTATTATTAGGCTACCATTTGACAATAAAACAATTTAAAAATGGAAAATCCAAAAAATAAATTATAAATTTGAATTTAAAAGATTTTTAAAAAATTTTGGTTTTTGAATCTATATTATTTTAGGTTCTCTGGATTTATAGAAGGTATTTATTTAAAATAGGACACCCTTCCTATACCCCCCCACCCTTTCCTTTCATCAAATGACATTTATATATTTTTAATCTCAGACATTGCCTCCCCAGTCACTAAAATATGTTGGTTCTATAAGGGTATAATGTGTTCATCATCACCAAAAAATTGAATATTGGCAATCCTATACTTGCAAGAATAATCCTACAAGTAGAAAGTGCTGATATTAAATACGCTATTCTTAATGGATTGAGTAAAAACCATTGATAAACCGTCAGTTCCCATCACGCCTTCATACTAATAAACTTTACGCATTCACCATTGCCATAAGCAGTCATCACTCCTTAGCCTTAGCCTCCCGTTCATCTATCTCCTGCAGTAATTTAACAAGTCTGTACCCGGCATTCACATCTGCATGAATCTCCCTTCGCATTAACCTTGCTAGCTTTCTGTAAAACTCAGTCTGATTGCATCGTGCCCCGCAGGGGTAGGACCCAGTTGTTGAAGAAACTTACTTTGGTTCAGCGTTTTTTTCCAACTCTAAAAATCTGGTTCCATTTTTTGAAGATCTGAAAAAAGCCACCAATCAGACTATAATCAGTTTACTTGAAATTAAGTCCTGGAGTTATGGTCATTTCTTCTCTCGATACCTTTATTGTTGGGATTTATATTGCGGGTATGCTTTTGATTGGCATCTATGTATCCCGGGGCATAAAGAGCTTTGTCGACTTTGCACTCGCAGGACGGTTGCTGACAACTCCCTTACTCGCTGGAACTTTCATATCCACCTATTATGGGTTGGACGTAACTTTCGGTTCCTCAGAAACAGCTTATCTTGAAGGAATGTCTACGTTTTTTGTTTACAGCCTTCCTTTTTACGTGTGCTATCTGGCAGTCGCTATTTTAATTGTTCCCCGTATCTTTAAATTAAATGCAAGTACTATCCCTGAAACCATTACCCGTTTGTATGGAACTGGAGCTCGTATTCCGACGATTCTTGCGACGGTTTTTTACAGCCTGCCGATTATTTCTGTTGCCGGACTCGGGATACTCGGGCATTTCTTTTTCGGGATTGATCCACTGGTCGCGGCGTTCCTCGGTGCAACCATTGCTGCCTTTTACACTTTCTTTGGAGGGTTGGTGGCCGATGTTCTGACAGACTCGATCCAGTTTTTTATCATGTGCATCACCCTTTCTTCAGCTGCTTTTTTTGCCATGACTGAGATTGGCTCGATGGATCAATTGAAGCTTTCGCTGGCCCCAGAATTTTTCGAACCGCTCGGCACATTATCAATAGCAGATATTATTGTCTATACAGTGATCGCTTTAACCCCCCTTGTAGAACCCGCATTTTATCAGCGGATATTCGCATCGCGGTCTGCCAAGGCGGCCACCCAGGCTTTACTCCTCAGCACCGTGATATGGATAGCCTTCGACTGGATTGTCGTCTATCTTGGGATTGTTGGTAAATTTATGGTGACACAGGGAACACTTCCAGCAAGCCTGGACGAATCGGAAATCATCCTGCACATCACGGCCAATCTATTACCCTCGGGTTTACTGGGACTTTTTATCGCAGGTTCCGTGGCCACCGCCATGTCGACGGTAGATTCCTACTCCCTAATCGCGGCCAGCAGCGTGGTTTATGACGGGTTCCATTTTTATAAAAAAAACGGTCTCACGGATAAGCAATTAATTAAATATACCCGGGTCGGCATCATAATATCGATCGCCCTTTCCCTGTTAATTTCCTATCAGTTTGAGCGAATTCGGGACGCCTGGATTTTTATGGCATCCATACTTGTTTCAGCCTTGTTCGTCCCGTTGATGGCGGGTTTTCTATTGAAGAATCCCGGAAAGCGGTCCGGCACCTACAGCATCTGGGCGGGTTTCTTTTCGGCGGCAGTCATTTTTATCCTGTTTGAAACCGTGGGAAGCTATGATCCCGTTCATGAGACACAAATATTCTCCCTGCCTGAATACGAAATACTTTTTCAGCGGGAACATTTACTTTTTGTGGCAGTGCCCCTATCCATTGCGGCCTTCATTATCGGATACCTTCAAGATTTGAAAGGGAGGAGGATATGAATAATTTCACCTGGTTGTGCATCCTTATATTAAGCCTGGGGGTTTGCCTGATCTTTTTCTGGAGTATACTTGATTTGAATCGCCTGAAACAGAAATTCTGGAAAGATCCATAACTCACCTTCTTTCTAAAAACCGGTCCGGAAAATGGGTTGGTTTTTTTGAGAAAGGCCAGAGGACTTGAGGAATCTTCGTTAAGTCTTTTTTTGCGATTCGCTAAAATGGCTGGAAATTAAATTATAATTCTGATGGAATGTAAAAAATTTTAAGCCCTGGCCTGACAGTAATTTCTTATCCATAAAATGAAAAAAAATATTAATACCAAGTCGCATAAGCCTCCCCATTTTCCTTTTGAAGATCCTCCCTTTCGTCTATCCATGGGGCTGCTAAAAGTCCCTGAAGAAGAATGGTTTGAAATTTTTGATATGCAGGAACGATCCCATCAATTGGCAGAAAAAAGAAAACTCCTCGCTGATTGTCACCAAGACATCTTTATGGCCCATCCCTCGTCCCTGGAAGCATCGAAAGAAGTTTTCAATAAGATGGTGGAACATTTACCGGCGGTCAGACCGGATTTGTATTCGCGAACAGGCGATGGCATTAAACTGGAACCTTATTCAGGTTATGAAGGAGAAGAATGGTCCACCGATCTCAAAACAAATCGATTTCATCCGCTGGACCTTGCGGCCAGATGGGTTCAGGAAGACCTCGTCATAATGCTGCCCCCTGATAAAAATCAATCTGGATGGTGGCTGGGAGCCGGGAGTGTGGCGTTTCCTTCGCGTTGGAGTTTAAAAGAAAAACTGGGAAGAACAATGGATATGATCCACGCGCCTGTTCCTTTTTATGAAGAGCAACTCCGGACACCCACCAATAACTTTTTGGATCAGATGCCCTCCGGTGAAATTTTTTCCCGGCGCAACTGGTCTATACACGATGACCCGACCTTGCGCCAGGATGGCACCAGGCAGGGGAAACGGGAAATAGAAATTACTTCAAAAAACGCAGGAGAAAAACTGTGGCTGAGGGTTGAACGTCAAACCCTGAGAAAACTTGAAATGACAGGGGCGGTATTATTTACAATCCGGATTCATTTAAGAAAACTAAAACATATTGTTCAATTTGAGGGAAGTGTAGGGCGGCTTTCCCAAGCCCTTTCTGATCTGCCGCCGGAAATGCACGCTTACAAACAAACCCAAACCTTGGCTGATTCTGTCCAGGCTTACCTTGATCAATTTTAAAGGGCGTGACCTTTTTGAACTAAAAAAGGGACCCCTTTGAGCTCACAATTAATTTTTCTTTTTTTCAAGAATCCCTTGCGCAATTGATCCTTGCCAAAAATTTCAATAGCCGCTCTCAGGTTATCCACCATTAACTGTTTTTCCATTTCGTTTTTATACAGCTTGGGTTTTGCAGATTTACGGATTGCAGGGTTTTGTTCTAAAATTACAGACATAATATTTTTCCTTAAACATTTTTATTTCGAGTCAATTCCGTAAAAAGTTGCCATCAACCGGGCCATGGGGCTCATCATTTTTGCCTTGGCCGAGGAATTTTTACCGGCTCCATCTGAGTTTTTAAGAACCTTGGATTTGGAATTCTGTTTTCTTATATTTGAAATCATTGGATTTACCTTTCAAAAGATTGATGTTAAATATTTATTTATAGTTATTGGCAACCCTCTTGCCAACTTTGCTTAAATTCTCATAGATTCACTGAATTGCCTTAAAATGGGGGCATCGAAAGGGTTTTCTGCGATTTAATGAAGAAAAGTAACCGATACGGGGACTCAAAATGCATTCAGGCGCTAAATTTTTCGTGGGCTTTATGACGATTTTGATGATTTCAGCCGGGGGGATTCGCCCTAGCATGGCGAAATGCCCCGTTAGAATGGGTTCCCTTTATCCTCCCGACCGTTTTTCGGTGATCTCTGATCGGGGTTCCATAAAAAATTTTCCGGAAAACACCCTGCCTGCTTTGCGGGATGCTTTGAATGTAGGAGGGGCCAACGCTCTTGTAGTGGATTTATCCCTGACATTGGATAAAAAGTGATTCTCTGGCGAGACAGGGTTCCAGATCGTTCCAACCCGGGACAAAATCCCTGGCGGCTTGAAAACTTCAAATCTTCCCGCACCAACGATTCTAAATCTGGAAAAAAATCCAGCGAGCTGACGTTGACCGAGTTTACCGACCGCTACGGGTATGAAAATAAAATCACGGCTGCCCAATCCCGAGTGAAGATTCCAACCTTGAAGGATTTTATGGACTGGGCAACACAACAAGGCCAACTCAAATTGGTTTTATTTAAATTAGCGATGCCTAAAGAAAAAGTCATTTGGCTCCCGTTTTACTGGAAGAAATCATGAGAGTAGTCGGCACCTATTCTCCGGCACCTCATTTTGAATTTGTTTTTTTGACTCAGCATAAGGAAATTTTAAACATGGCAGGAAATTCTTTTAAAGAGTTTAAGTTTTCTTATGACCGGGAAATCAGCTCCGTCAAAATCATAAATTACCATGCCCACACTACGGTGCCCATTGCCATGGAATTTAAAAACCGTTTTTCCAGCATTGGCCTAAAAGATAACCTGTCCATGCCATCCGACCCTGATCCCTGGGACATCTACAAATTCATCTTAACCTTGGACTTTAAACTTATAGACAATTACAAAGAAAGCACCGCCAATTATATTAAAATTATCAGCTGGACCTTCAATGACGAGAAAAAAATCAGGTGCCTGATTAACCTAGACGTAGATGGAATTGTAACCAACTACCCTGAACGGGTACCAAAAATAGCATTGGATATGGGAAAAATTTTAGATTGAATAACCTAAGTTGTGGAACCCATGAAATGGGATTATAATAGGCATATGAATAAACTTTCACAAATATCGAAAAAACCTTTTCTTGCCTGTGTCTTTTGTGTCATCTATTCGGCGGTTTCATTTGCCATCGCCCTGTTTGGAAACTGAAGCTGTATCCTCTTTCTTTTCTTTATTTCTCCTTTAACTTTCTCCAATTATTGCCGTTAAGATTTTACTTCTCCAAAGATAGGTTCTCTTCCTTCTTTGGTGTTTTGAGGTCAGCGCCATGCTGGCAAGGTTGGGGCATTCAAGCAGGAAGCAATCCTTTTATTTGGCATCTCTATCCTGTCCGCTTTACCTTCCTCCATTACATTCCTATATTTCTTCGTTGTAGAAAACCATTTTAAACTTGATGATGACGCTATAAAAATTTTATGGTTAAATATTAAGTAGTCATTAGTTTATATCCTTTCCTAACCAAAGGTGCTTGCCGTGAAAAAATCGATATTCGTCCTTACCTTTTTGTTTTTTTCTTTTTTAGCGTGTAACAGTTTCGGCCGCGAACTTCTCGTACTCAGCGGGGATAAATCGCAAAACTCCAAAAGATGGCAGGAAGAAGTTCTTCCTGAATACTCAATCAGTTCTCAGGGAAAAACCCTGCCGGCAAAGATCGTTCCGGTTAAAGGAAACCTTTTTCCTGAATGGCTTGCAAAGGCACTGGATGAAGGACGGATCGGGGAAATTCTGGGGACACCTACTTTCCTGATATGGGACCCGAAAGAGGAAAAGGAAATCGGCCGCATTGAAGGTTACACGCAAAAGCCCAGGTTTTATTCTCAGCTGGAAGAAGCCATGCACCTGATCAGCCAGGGGCAACACCCGGGTAAAAGAGAAGGTTCGGGAAGCCATAACGAAGGTTCGGGAGGCGATCGACGCCGGGAAGAAGGGTCAGGGAACAGCAATAACATTATGGACCATATTTATAAAACCCCCGAGGAAGCCAAACGGGCATCGGAAGCATTGGGGCTGGGAGGAGAAATTCATTCCCACCAGACTCCGGAGGGAACCATATACATGCCGGGAGCCACCATGTAACAACATTGTCCCCGATTTTTTTATAAGTTAAAAAGGGTTGTTTAATTCAGCGGCAAAAAAAATGAAATAAACCAGGTCATGGTTGGCCCCTTCACCTTTATGAATAATTCCAGGAGTTTGGGGTCGAAGTCGTCTGCCATTTGGCGGGTCATGAGGGTCAGGGTTTCCATGGTATTCAAGGCCTTCTTATAGGACCTTCGTGTGGTGAGGGCATCATAGACATCCATAATTTTACATATCCTGGCATGCATCGATATTTCATCACCCGAAAGACCCTGTGGGTACCCTCCCCCTTTATATTTTTCGTGATGCTGTCCTGCCATGGCTATGACAATGTCTTTATAACAACACATATCCGCTAACATTTCCGCCCCTAATGAGGAATGGACTTTTATCCTTTCAAACTCCTCCTCATTCAATCTCCCGTTTTTATTGATCAGGTCAGCATCTACCTTCGATTTTCCCACATCGTGAAGCATTCCTCCGAACCCGAGCTGCTTCACATCCTCTTTGGGAAGCCTCACCTTGGTACCGAAAGTCATGCAATACAAACCCACGTTCACACTATGGGTGTGGGTATAATAGTCCTTGCTGGTTATTTGAGAAATACCCGCGAATCCGGCATCTGCAGTGGAAAGACATTCTTCCATCATTTCCATCACTTCTTCTGAGGACTCCAGGATCTTAGAGGAAGCGTTGTAGCTGAAAAATTCTTTCATTACCCCCTTGGAAACTTCATATACTTTTTTTGTTTTGGTTTTGACAGGAACATCTGGATTGTCCATGACCGAACGCAACGACTGCGTTGCAAAATGATAATATTTAAAAAGGTCCTCTTCTTTTATGAAAAAATCCTGGTCGATTTCTCCTTCTTCCAACAAACGTAAAACTTTATCCTGATGTTTGGGTTCGGTGCTGGCAAACTTTACGAAATTCTCCGAGTCCGACTGAATAAATATGTCAAAAGACTCACCACCTCCTTTAGCCAGAAACTCTAAATTAATCGGGCGAAAACTTTTTGATGCGGTTTCAGAAGACATATTTAGTTTAAAAAATTCTCTTACAAAAAACGATCCATGTTTTAAAACAGGTTTATCACTCTATTGTAGCATCAAAATGTTTTAACCCCAGCCTGGCTTTTTATATCAGAGGGATTGAAATTTAATATTTTTGATTTGATTTAATGAACTGGTTTTTTCGGAAACATAACCTTCGATTTTTCGTGGCTTTTCCCCGTCGAAAAATTAGATGAGAAAAAAAGGAGAGGCGAGAAGTCCGTTCAAAAAAATTTTCCAAATAAGAAAACAGGTGAAAATTATTTTTTGATGGATTCGCAAAGCGGAATACTTTTTGTGGGTTCGCTTAAAATGGTACCCACCGTAGAGGTTCTGAACATTTCCTCCATCAGGGCTATGGAATCATTCAACCTTTTATGTAATCGACAAAGATTGGTTCCATGCGTTTTTAATTTTAACGGACAACTATTAATTTGTTTGATGGGATCCACCGCATTAATCACATTCAGCAACGGTAATTGTTCCGGGGGATGCGCAAGCATATACCCCCCGTGCAATCCCTTTTTGGAAAAAACCACCTCATGCTTCGCAAGCATCAATAAAACCTTGGAAAGATAATGTTCAGGGACCTTGGTTAACCTGGCAATCTCGGCGGTTGTATGAGGCTTGTCAGGATTTTGCGCTAAACCCACCACTGCTCTGAGAGCGTACTCTGAAGTTTGAGATATCATAATTTCACCAATTAGAGATAAAAAAGACCTTGACATCTATTTTATCAGGTTTTATATTAAATACAATAAAAGATAAATTTATCTTTTTATCTATATTATTTTCTGGGAAATTTACATTGCTTGATTTTTATCCTGAAGAACAACCCAAAACCCTTCAAAAGGAGTATTTATAATGGCTATTTTTAAACGGAAATGGAACTTTTTGATCCTGTTTCTCATTGCTGGGTTTTTGAACGGAACCCCCGCTTTCGCGGAAGTGGCCAAACTGACAACCGCCCCTGATGTTCCCCCGTCTCCAAAGCGAAGCAAAGCCGAAACCGTGATCATCCATTTACAGGCTAAAGAATATGTGGGGAATTTAACCAAAGATGTAAAATATGGATTCTGGAGTTTTGGCGGAACCGTTCCAGGCCCCATGGCAAGAGCCCGTGTTGGCGACAGCATCGAATTTCACCTTTCCAATGCCAAGGAAAATACCCAACCCCACAATATTGATATCCATGCCGTAAATGGACCGGGCGGTGGGGCCTCATTCACCACCGTAGATCCGGGACAAGAGAAAATTTTCACTTTTAAAGCCAAGGCCGCAGGGCTCTTTATTTACCATTGTGCGGCCGGTTCGATTGTCGACCATATATCCAACGGCATGTATGGTTTGGTTCTGGTGGAACCCGCAGACGGACTCCCCAAAGTAGACCGCGAATATTATGTTATGGAAAGTGAATTCTTCGCATCCGAACCGGAAAACGGCGTTGCTTCTTTTGACATCCAGAGAGGGCTCGACGAACACGCATCTCACGTCGTTTTTAACGGCAGGGAAGGCGGGTTGATGGGGGCCAACGCATTGAGGGCAAAAGCAGGTGAAACTGTTCGTATTTATTTCGGTAACATCGGCCCCAACAGTATTTCATCTTTTCACATCATTGGTGAAATTTTTGACAAGGTTTATAACGAGGGAGGAATTGGTGGAGCCGCGGGTAAAAACATTCAAACCACATTGGTTCCTTCCGCGGGTGCAACGATTGTTGAATTTAAAGTGGATGCACCGGGAACCTATGCCCTGGTAGACCATAGCATCTACCGCGTCGCCAAAGGTGCCATCGGGCACCTGGTGGCTGAAGGCGATGACAACCCAAAAGTAATCCGTCAAGGAAAGTAACCGGTTACAAAACACCACCCGTTTTAAGCCCTGATGATACTTCATCAGGGCTTTTCCTTTTTGCGCGATCCCTCCCCGTACCTTTTATGTAATCAACTCCAGGCTCAACCGACTATTATTCGATAAACATTTTCTTTAAAGTTGAAGACCACCTGTTAATAAAGTAAATTAAATTCAAAATTTTCATCTGGAAAAAAACGAGGAGATGGTTTTATGAAAGCATCGGATCTATTTGTACGTTCCCTCGAACACGAGGAGGTCGAATATATTTTTGGAATTCCGGGCGAAGAAAATCTCGATATTCTTGAATCGCTAAGGGAATCAAAAATCAAACTGATTTTAACCCGGCATGAACAGGCAGCGGGGTTCATGGCCGCCACCTATGGAAGACTGACGGGAAAGGTGGGGGTCTGCCTTTCCACACTGGGTCCCGGTGTTACCAATTTTGTAACCTCGGGAGCCTATGCCCAACTGGGTGCTATGCCTGTTCTCATGATCTCGGGACAAAAACCCATCAAGAAAAGCAAACAGGGACAATTCCAAATCATTGATGTGGTTGAGATGATGAAACCTTTGACAAAATTTACCAAACAAATTGTGCATGGAAATAATATTCCTGTTCTGGTCCACGAAGCAATGCGCCTGGCGAGGGAAGAACGACCGGGTGCGGTCCACCTGGAACTGCCGGAAGATATTGCCGCTGAAGATTGTAACGTGAAACCGTTTGACCCGGTTTTTTTCCGCCGCCCTCAAGCTGACGAACTAACAATTGGAAAAGCATGTGAAATGATTCGCCAGGCAGAAATGCCCCTTCTGCTGATCGGCGCCGGGGCAAACAGAAACCGGACTTGCGAAGCACTGAAAAAATTAATAGACAAAACCGGGTTGTATTTCTTCAACACTCAAATGGGAAAGGGTGTGGTGGATGAACGACTCCCGACATTTCTGGGAACGGCTGCGCTTTCCGCCGATGACTACCTGCATTGCGCCATTGATCGCGCCGATTTGATTATCAACGTGGGTCACGATGTCATCGAAAAACCTCCCTTTTTCATGTCTCCGGGCGGAACCAAAGTCATTCACATAAACTACTTCTCCGCCAAGGTCGATGAAATTTACTTTCCTCAATTGAACGTGGTGGGAGACATTGCCGACAGCATACATCGGCTGGCCGACAAAATGGATAAATGCAAGGGCTGCGACTATTTCCACCGTGTCAAGGAAGAGGTGGAAGCGCATGTTAGAATGGGCAGCGATGACACCCACTTTCCCATTCGTCCGCAACACCTGGTGGCCGAGGTAAGAAATGCCATGCCAGACGATGGAATCATTGCCCTGGACAATGGGGTTTATAAAATCTGGTTTGCAAGGAATTACAAGGCCTACCGGCCCAATACGGTTTTACTGGACAACGCCCTGGCGACCATGGGTGCCGGTCTGCCCTCGGCAATGGGAGCAAAAATTGTTCACCCCGATAGAAAAGTAATGGCCATTTGCGGAGACGGGGGTTTCATGATGAACTCCCAGGAACTGGAAACCGCAGTGAGATTAAAAATGAACCTGGTCGTGGTGATCCTCCGTGACGATGCCTATGGGATGATCAAATGGAAACAGGCAGGAATGGGATTTCAAAGTTTCGGACTGGATTATGGAAACCCCGATTTCGTAAAATACGCCGAAGCTTATGGAGCCAACGGGCATCGTGTAAAATCCAGCGAGCAGTTGCCTGTTCTTTTTAACGAATGCCTGAATGGGTCGGGAGTCCATCTCATAGAAGTTCCCGTCGACTACTCTGAAAACGAAAAAGTTCTGATTGAAGAATTGAAATCCAAAACCTGTATATTATGACCGCCAAAAATAAAGGATGTTCCCATGACTGAAAAGCTAAAAGTCCTTTCTCCTTACGATGGACATTTAATTAAAGAAATTGATTTAGATGATGAGACTCGTATAGAAGAAGCCCTAACCGCCGCCCACGAATTGGAACAAAATAAGCCGATTCCCACTCCCGAGAGAATTTCCATTCTCAATAAAACGGCCGATCTGGTTGAAGCAAGGGCTGAAGAGTTTGCCCGGCAGGCTGCAGAAGAAGGCGGCAAACCCCTGATCGATTCGCGAATAGAACTCGCCCGGGCAGTACAGGGAATCAGGGAAGCCGCAAATTCAATCGGCCAGCTTACGGGACATGAAATTCCCATGAACCTGACGGCTTCATCCATGAACCGGATGGCTTTCACTACCCGTGAACCCATTGGCATCGTTGCCGCGATCAGCGCATTCAATCACCCTTTCAACCTGATCGTTCACCAGGTGGTACCCGCTGTAGCAGTAGGTTGCCCGGTGATTGTCAAACCCGCACGCACCACTCCCCTGTCTTGCCTGAATCTTGTCAATTGCCTGTACGAGGCAGGGTTACCCAAAAACTGGGTTCAAGTTATTGTCTGTAAAGGATCGCTGGCTGAAAAAATGGCCACCGATCCAAGGGTTTCTTTTCTGACCTTCATCGGTTCGGGAGAAGTGGGCTGGGGCCTGCGATCCAAACTGGCCCAAGGTGCACGCTGCGCGTTAGAGCATGGCGGTGCCGCACCTGTCATTGTGGAACCGGATGCCGATATTGAGGACGCGCTTCCTCTACTGGCGAAAGGGGGATTTTATCATGCAGGCCAGGTCTGCGTTTCGGTGCAACGCGTTTTTGTGCACGAAGAGATCGTTGAAAATTTTTCCAATAAACTGGTGGATATCGCAAAAAGGTTAGTGGTCGGCGATCCCACTGATGAAAAAACAGAGGTGGGGCCCCTCATCCAAAAAGGCGAAGTCGAGCGGATCCATAAATGGGTTGAGGAAGCCAAGGCAGCTGGTGGAAAAATTTTAACGGGGGGTAATCCAATCGGAGATACCTGTTATGAACCTACCGTTATTTTGAATCCCCCATATGATTCCAATGTATCACAATGTGAAATTTTTGGCCCCGTCATCAATATTTATTCATACAAAAACAGAAGCGATGCCATAAAACTTGCCAATGACGTTCCGTTCTCGTTTCAAGCAGCCGTTTTTACAAAAGATATCAATGCCGCTTTAGAATCGGCAAAGAACCTGAACGCGGCAGCCGTAATGGTAAACGACCATACCGCATTCCGGGTCGATTGGATGCCGTTTGCGGGTAGAAAATCTTCAGGACTCGGTGTCGGGGGAATTTTGCCCACCATGATTGAAATGACAGAAGAAAAACTGATTGTATTCAGGTCTAAATTAATTTAAACGACGTTTGTTCTAATCTGCCGCACACCTGAATCCTGTTCCGTCGGATTGCAATTGAAAATGGGAATTCATTCTATTGGCTGACCTCATTTGCCCAGCCTTTTTATTCCAGCTCCCTCCCCTGTTCACCTTTTGCGTGATGGAGAATGAACCCACGCAATCGACTCCGCTGCAGGCATCGAGTTCGGGACGAGGACCACGGGGATTTTTCTCGGGACTCATCAGATAATAATTTTCAGCTACCGGCATCCAGTCAAAAACCCATTCACTGACATTTCCGGCCATGTCATAAAGCCCAAAAGCATTGGGAGGAAAAGACCCTACCGGCGAAGTATTTTTAAAACCATCGGTTTTATCCGGGTCTCTCGAATTAAGATCGCATTCCCGGTCGCAAAAATTTCCCTCTTTTCCGGTCACCTTTTCTCCCCAGTAGTACTCACTTTTCGTTCCGCCTCGTGCTGCGAATTCCCATTCAGCTTCTGTCGGCAAACGCATCCCCTGTTTTTTGCAATAATCCCTTGCATCTTCCCATGCGACACTATCTACCGGCAGGTCCGCCCCGGGGAACTGCGATGGGTTGAAGCCCATTACACTTTGAAAAAATTTTTGCCTGACTTCATACTTTCCGATCTTAAAAGAGGACAGGCATACCTTGTGAACGGGACGCTCATCGGAGTTCCCTGAGTCGCTTCCCATTTGAAAACAGCCCTCTTTTATAACAACCATTTCCTCTTCCGGTTTATCCTGGCTTGTCGAAATCGCCATTTTTTGAACTTTCGCTTTTAGAGCCGTGACCAGCTCGCGAGTCGCTGTTGGAATTCCGTGATACTTTATCCGGTACCGGCTCTTAGGCAACAATTCCATTTTCCCTGTACTCATTATAAAAACCCGAAAATGAGGAACCGGGCCCAAAGCATCCTGCTTTACAAACTGGCTGATATCCTCATCCACTTCACCGGACTCATCCATTGCCATAACGGTTTCATCCACCAGTTCCGCTTTTCGACCCTTGGTTTCACCCTTGGCAAATACCAGGATCGTTCTTCCCCTGGCCTCGGGCATAGCAAGAATTCGATTGAGAAGATCTTCCGCTTCCTTGAGTTTTTTCAATTCGATCTTCGTATCCGCTTGAGCACGGAGGACCTTATAATTGTCCGAGTCTTTCCTTAAAACCCGATCAAACAACTTCTCGGCCTCGAGGTATTTACCTTCAGAAAAAGCCTTTTCGCCCCTTGCGAAAATTTTAACCAGTTCCTGTGCATGTATAACGGATGAGAAAAATAATAAGAGCAGGAGTTGTCCTGATAAAATTTTGAAAATCTTGGCAAACTTATCCATGGGGAGATTCCTATAAATCGACATTTTTATCTATTAAAAAAAATGGTTTCGAAAGGAAAAATACAAGGTATCAAAATGATTTTTTTCTTCAGAAAACCATAATTTTTTAATCTAAAAAGATTGCATGACCCTGGGCTGCCGCATTAAAATTAACTCGGATCCCAGGATATCACTTAGTATAGATGAATTAAAAACCGCTAACAGGTTAAGTTTAACAAAAATTTTCACACTATAATAAACACCTTGTTTATTAGTCCGTTACAGGCCCAAAAACATTCACCGCAAATTTCAAAATGAAACTTATTATAAAAAATATTAAAAACTTAAAAATTTTTTTTGCAGCTTTATTATTAATCATGAGCTGCACCCATGTAGACGAAGACCCATTAAACTTGCGAGTGGGGGCAGAACCATCCGCAAAAATGCGGAACGACGAAGGTATAAAACATTTTAAAGCAGGAAGAAATTATGATGCCCTTTTGCAATTCAACCAGGCAAATTTGGCCGACCCCACTTCGGGAGAAATTCATTTTAACCTGGGGCTTGCGCTTTGGAACGAAAATAAAAAGGAAAAAGCCATAAAGCATTTCAAACAAGCGAAAAAACTGGCCAAAGGAAACCCCAAGATTTTACAGTCGAAATTAATCCAAAAAATCCTTCAAGAAAATTAAAAAAGCATTTCGACTTTTTTTATAATTATAAATCAACCAGGCTTAAATTCCTTCAAACCCAGTCTTTGAATTCTGGCAGTAAGAGCGGTTGGCCGCGTAACCCTGTTCCCAATCCCCAAATAAATAAAAGTCTGGCAATAAAATTAAATTAGCCTTTCTGAAATGTTATACTGTCGCTAACATTTTAAATCGAAGGCCTTTTTATGATCATTGTAATGTCCCCGGGTGCCACCCCCGAACAAATAGAGGAAGTTGAAAAATCAATTAAAGAATTCGGGTACACCCCGCACGAAATTCAAGGAGTCGAGCGAAAAGTCATAGGTGCTGTTGGGGATGAACGGAACAAAGGCAGACTTCAGTCCATCGAAACGATGGCAGGGGTGGAAAGCGTCTTTCCCATTCTAAAACCTTATAAGCTTGCCAGCCGGGAAATAAAAGAAGTCAACTCGGTGATTCAAGCCGATGGGGTCTCTGTAGGAGACAAGAGAATCGCCATCATCGCCGGACCTTGCTCGGTAGAAAGCAAAGACCAGATTTGCACCACAGCGGAACTGGTAAAAGAAGCCGGAGCCAATTTTCTCCGGGGAGGCGCATATAAACCCCGGACCTCCCCTTATAGTTTTCAGGGGATGGAAGAAGACGGGCTCAAGTTGCTGGCAGAGGCCAAAGCCGTATCCGGGCTTCCCATCGTAACGGAAATCATGAATCCCAGAGAAATTGAACTGGTTGAAAAATATGCGGATGTCCTGCAGGTCGGGGCCAGGAATATGCAGAATTTTTCCCTGCTGAAAGAACTGGGCCGAGTAAACAAGCCCATCCTGTTAAAGCGGGGCATGATGAACACGATTAAAGAGTTTTTAATGTCAGCCGAGTATATTCTGTCGGAAGGGAACAGCGAAGTCATCCTTTGCGAAAGGGGCATCCGCACTTTTGAAACCGCCACACGAAATACCCTCGATATAAGTTGCATACCGGTCCTGAAAAAGGAGACCCATTTGCCCATTATCATTGATCCCAGCCACGCTACAGGACATTGGGATTTGGTGGAATCCATGTCCCGGGCCTGCATTGCGGCGGGGGCGGATGGCCTGATCATCGAGGTTCACCCCGACCCGGTCAAAGCGTTTTCGGATGGACCGCAATCTCTAAAGCCTTCCAAATTTTCCCGGCTCATGAAAAGCCTGCGACCTTTTGCGGAATTAATGGGGCGCACCCTCTGATCAGCACCGCAAAACATACCGCTAACCTCTTGAATTCCTAAGCTTTTAGGTTTATTCTAAATCTGGCTTTTGTTAATTCCGGGGCGTCATTCAAAGACCTCGAATTTTGCGTAGAATCCAGAATGAATGAACTCTATTCAACCAATCGCAATCTTTCCGAATCCTATCGGAAGAAACTTCAGGAAAAAATTTCCACCCTCGACCAGTCAAAAATATTTTCCGATCAAGACGAGATCAACCCGCAAAAATATTATTTGGATTTCAAAGACCGCGCCCTGGATTTTGTTTCCAAAGAAACCGAACATCTCAAAAAGGAATGTCTTAAATCGGATAATTCCCATCTTATCCTTCTCAATCAAACCGCACTGGTCGATACCATCGTTAAAGCGGCTTTTGTTTCTGCATTGGGGTTTTTCAATAAACAAAACCAGCAGAATTTAACTCCGGAAACAGCACCGATCGCCCTTCTTGCCTGCGGAGGCTATGGTCGGGAGGAAATGTATTTTCGGTCCGATGTAGACGTGCAGATTGTTTCCCAGGGTTCCCTGAACGAAGAGGAAAAAAAGTGGACAGAGGAAATCATCCGTCATTTTGAATATCTTTTTATTTTTCAAAATATTTTCCCGGCCTCAAGCAATTCCTGGTACACGGATAATGAATCTTTTCAAAAAGAACTGAGCAGGCAAAACATAACCCGGTTTATTGGCCTGCTCGAGAACCGTTTTGTTACTGGAAATATTTTTGTCTACAAGGAATTTAAAAGCTCAATAAAAACCTTAAGTCTTTTGCATCAAGATGAAATCACCAAACACTGTTTGAGTCACGGGGGTTATTATGAAGTTCAAAATACCGTTTTCAAGCAGGAACCTGACATAAAAGAGGAACTGCAGAGATTATACTGGGCTCTCACTTCCGTCAGGATTATTCAAAAAATAGAAAAGACCAACCAGTTCGAATTATTAAACGACCTGTTCGCCAGAAACCTGATCAGCCCGCTTGCCTATAAAAGCATGCAAAAGGGATTCAACTTCCTCTCGAAGGTAAGGCTCCTGTTGCACACAATACAACGTGGAGCGCACAGGGATTTAATGAGCTACGAAGTGAGGGAAACCATAGCGCAGTCCATGGGTTATGACGTGAAGGCGTTTTTTCAGGACTATTTTTTCGAAGCCGTTTATCCACTTAAAAGATTCAGCCGCAACCTTTATTCCGAAAGCCTGGCCTCAGACACCAAGAAACAAAAGAATCTTTCAGAATATTTTTCGTTAAATACCCAGAACCAGATTTATTTTGAAAAGGAACCGGAGTTTTTATTTTCAAAAAACCCTCACTGGTTTTTTAAAGTTTTCATATGGGTCGCAGAAAGAAATTACAACCTTTCCTATGAAGTAACCCGGGCCATTGAGCAACATGTCGATCAAGCCTATCCTATTTTTTCAGACGACAGTTCTCAGCTAGATATTCAAAATTGCTTTCATCGTATTATCCGAGGCAAGTATTTTTCAAAAGCCCTTCGCCTGTTGCATGAATTTGAGATTCTGGAAAACTTTTTGATTCCAGAGTTTAAAAACCTCCGCGGACTGCTACAAGACATCTACGTCCACAAATTTCCTACCGATATTCACATCCTTTCCGCTTTGGATGCTTTGAATGAATTGGAGTTCAGAAAAACAGCAGACCCTTTCCTTGCCGAGCTTTACCATTCCCAGAGAGATAAAACCGCTCTCAAGCTTGCTGTTTTGCTTCATGATATCGGTAAGGGAGTCAAGGTGGGTGAACAAAATGAAGAACTGGTTGGAGCCCGATTGATTCCTAAAATCCTTAGAAACCTGGGTTATGGCAATAAACCGAAAAGGATAGATGATGTGGCTTTTCTCGTTGAGAAACATCTAACTCTTTACGACTTGATGTTACTCGACCCGGAGGCAGATGACACCTATGACATGGTTTTGGATCTGGTCGACCATGATAAGGAAAGGCTTAAAATGCTGGTTCTGCTCACCCATGCAGATCGGGGTGGAACAAAAATGGATATGTCCCGCACCCAGATCGATCAACTGAAACTTTTTTATCAGTACACCCTGCATCATAAAAGGCGTGAAAGCGTTCCAAACGCATTAAAGCTTGAATTTTTAAAAATGGTGCGTCTGCCTCGCGAGTTACAATCGCAACTGGAATTTTATTACAAATTCAGCCAGTCAAAAAAACCCTTCATGGCTGAAATGCTGTTCAATCCGGGACAACCTTCTGACTTGATTGTATGTACCCACGATACGCAGGGATTTCTACATAAAGTGTCTGCGGTACTGGCCTTCAATCAATTGGATATTGTACAAGCCAATATTCAAACCATGAAAGACAAGGTATTCGATGTATTCAAAGTGATCAATACTTCAGGCGAACCTATCGACTATGGTGATTTCTTTTTTATTCAAGAACGAATCCAGGAAGACCTGCATCGAATATTTATTGAAAAACAACCCCTTCCGGCTATTTTTGCCGGTAGGAAATTCGGACATAAAATTGAGGGAACCCGTTTTCAAAATGTTAAACTGAAGATGAAAACAATCGGACGCTCCGTAAAGCTTGCGACTCATAATCTGCCGGGAACATTTATGATGGAGGCAAAAGTATTTTCTGATGCCAATATGGAGTGCCAGAAAGCCGTACTACATACACATCAGGGAACCGCCTCCAATGTATTTTATTTGCGCCCAAATGATGTGGCTGAAATAATGAACCATCAGGACCATTTCATCAAAACATTTACCAGGGCTTTAACACCCTTGATCAATGGGGAATCTGTCTTTTTACATGAAGAGATAAAAAATTAATTGGCGTTTTTTAATTATGAACCGGAAACAACAACCGACATTTTCCCCATTGCTGATTTTATCTGCAATCATCACTCTGGCATTGGCTCCTTTTTCAAACGCGGATGCTGCCTCTCTCAAAGAAGCCATTGAACTCGACAGGGACGGCTTTTATGAGGAAGCTATTGAGCAATGGGAAAAATTACAATTGGATTCGCCTGAAAATATCAGGCTCTTGGCCGGACTGAAAATTTCGGGCACCCACGCCAAACTGGGTAACCTGGCCCGTGCGGAAGAAGTTTCCAAAGCCCTGACCCTGAGCCACCCCCAGCGATACGAATCCTGGTTCAGTTATGCCAACGCTTCCGGGGCCCTTAAAAAATATTCTCAGGCTGTAACCGCATTCAAAAAAAGCATTGAGCTCAACCCGGAAGAAGCATTGGGAAAGGTGGGACTGGCATTCGTTTTTTTTGGAAATGAAAAACCCGACCTCGCCGTGGAGGAATTAAAAGGGGCCATGAAAATTTTCAAGGCCAACAAAAATATCTCCTGGTATCGGGATTGCCGCCTGGCAATAAGACAGATTAAAGATTTCGCCCGATTTCCCCCCAAATTTGCCAATCTTTGGCTGGAAAAAAATCTTAAGCGAATCCAGGATACCTTTGAAAACTCCGTTCTTGATTTTGAAAGCATTCTGGAAACCAGGTAAGCCCCCCCAAAAATACCAAAATGAAACCCGGTGGGGTTTCCAGTCTCCCAAATATTATTAAAAATTTTTAATTCAAGGTTAATATTGTTTTAATTTTGTTCCTATAGAATCGACACAGTACTTTTTCTCCTCCTTTCTGGGGGTACGGATTTGGTTCCAAGGCCAGGTTCTACCCCCATATCCTCCACATTTGGGGAACAGACAGCGTCTGTTCCCCTTTTGTTTTTATAGAATTCCCCAATCCACCCATTAAAAAATAAATCTTTATTAATTAACTAGTTAAGGATCCAGACCGGGGGGAAACTGAATAAAACACAACGAAACAAAGGTTTATATTTCAGGCCATTTAAGATACAATCTGGATTCCGTTGAAATGGAAACAAAAAATTAATTTAAATTATTTGCCTCCGGGGATTTTTAAAATTGCCCTGACAGGCAAAAATCGGGATTTCGCGCCGGCATCCCTTTCCAAAGAAAGGTGCAGGGTAGAAAGATAAATATGGGAAAAAAATCAAAATACAATCTGGTTTGGATGGATTGTGAAATGACCGGGCTTGATGTTGAAAAAGAGGTCCTCATAGAAATTGCCACCCTGATTACAGACAGCGAATTGAATGTATTGGAAGAAGGACCCTGCATCGCCATCCACCAGAGAAACGAAATCCTCGAGAAAATGGATGAATGGAATACCAAACATCACAATGCATCCGGCCTGGTGAAAAGAGTCCAGGAATCATTGATCAGTGAAGCGGAAGCAGAGAAAAAAACCCTGGCTTTTATTAAAAAATATTGTCCAAAGGGAACCTCCCCCTTATGCGGAAATTCCATACATCAAGACCGTAAATTTCTCCAAAAATATATGCCGGAAATGCATGATTATTTTCATTACCGGAGCATTGATGTAACTTCAATAAAAGAGTTGGTAAACAGGTGGTATCCCACCGGACCCAAATTCCCCAAAAAAAGTCAGGAACATGTGGCATTGATAGATATCCGGGAATCTTTACAGGAGTTGATTTTTTATCGGGAAAATTATTTTATTCCTCAGGAAGCCGGTGTTCCGGAATCCACTCCCATTTAATTTCAAACATGAATAAAGGCGCAATTATAACAATCGGATTTTTGCTATTGGTTGCAAGCGTTTCCATAGACCTGCTTTGGACGGGGAACAAATACCAGTGCGAAATCTGCGTAAAATACAAAGATCAAATTGTCTGTCAAAAAGTGAAAGGGATGGAAAAAAAGGATACCATCATGACAGGCATCAGCACCGCTTGCGGAGCGGTGGCAAACGGCATGACCGAATCTATCGAATGCCAGGCCCAACCTCTTGAAAAAATGGTCTGCGAGGACATCTAGCCCCACTAGCGTGGGGAGGCAACGAGCCCCTTGAACAATTTACAGCTTTTGAAAATCACCCTCACCCAAATCTTCCAGGAAGCTTTAAGTCCCTTCTCCCCTGGAGGGCGTTAAATTTTACCTTTGGCTTCGTGCCCCGCAGGGGTAAGAAGGCCGGGATGAGGGGGTATGCAGTTGAACCCATTCTTTACTTATGGATTCATAAAATTTCCGCGCTATTCGGCGCAAATGAGGTCGTAGACCTGCTGGTATTTTTCTTCAACCCTTCCCAGGTCAAAACGAAAACGGTCTTTGTCCATTTTTTCGTTGGTTTCCCAATCCCATAACCGGCATCCATCGGGACTGATTTCATCACCCAGGAGCACTTCGCCTTTATGTCGGCCGAACTCCAGCTTGAAATCGACCAGTCTTATTTTTCGTTCCTTAAAAAACTCCACCATCAGTTTATTGACCCTGAGTCCTGCCGACTTCAAAATCTCAACCTCTTCTTTGGTGGCCCAGCCGAAAACGTCAACATGACATTCGTTGATCATGGGATCGCCTAAAGGATCACTTTTGTAAAAGAACTCCATAACGGGTTGCTCATCAAAAATCCTTCCTTCTTCGATGCCCAACCGCTTGCACAAACCTCCTGCTGCGACATTTCTAAGTACCACTTCTACGGGAATTATCTCGAGGTTTTTTACCAGCATTTCCCTGTCATTGAGGGATTTTACAAAATGTGTTTTCACCCCGTTTTCTTCCAGGTATTCAAATATACGACTGGATATATGGTTGTTCATCACCCCTTTATCGACGATCGTCCCCTTTTTTTTCCCATTAAATGCGCTCGCATCGTCCTTAAAATACTGAATCAACAAATCCGGGTCAGAGGTTTTGTGCAAAATTTTTGCCTTGCCTTCATAAATCTTTTCTAGTTTTTCCATAACAATCTCTTTAACTTTTAAAGATCCGGTTAAAAATGATATTTATATTTTTGAATTGAGCTTTCAAGTTAAATATCTTATCGATCTCCTGCTCAGTCATTAATTCGCGGATTTTTTTATCTTTTTTAAGCAGCTTTAAAAAATTTGTTCCTTTGGTCCAGGATTGCATCGCATTTTTCTGAACCAGCCGGTAAGCTTCTTCGCGGGTGATGCCTTTATCGACCAATGACAGTAATACACTTTGGGAAAAAATCAGGCCTTCTGTCTTTTCCAGATTGCGCATCATGTTTTCCGGATAAACAATCAAACGCTCCATCATTGTTGTCATTTTCCTTAACATATAATGGATGAGAATGGTACTGTCGGGCCCAATTACCCTTTCCACTGAAGAGTGGCTGATATCCCTTTCGTGCCAGAGCGGCATGTTTTCAAGGGCCGCAAACGCATTTGCCCGGACGATTCGCGCCAGGCCGCACATTTGTTCCGACACCACGGGATTTCTTTTATGAGGCATGGCAGAAGACCCTTTTTGTCCACTCGAAAAAAATTCTTCCGCCTCCAGAACTTCGGTTCTTTGAAGATGCCGGATTTCCGTCGCGATTTTATCAATGGTACCGGCAACAATCGCCAAAGTGGTAAAAAATTCTGCGTGCCGGTCTCGTTGAATAATCTGTGTCGAAACCGGTGCTGGTTTTAATCCCAGCTTGGAACACACATATTTTTCCACCTCCGGGTGTATGCAGGCAAATGTTCCAACCGCACCTGAGATTTGACCGTAGGAAATACTTTGCCGGGCGCGCTTCACTCTCTCAATGTTGCGTCCTACTTCTTCATACCAGTTTGCCACCTTCAGCCCAAAAGTAAGAGGCTCGGCATGGATTCCATGAGAACGGCCCATGGTCGGGGTCATTTTATGTTTCAAAGCCTGGGTTTTCAAAGCTCCCTGAAAAGCCTTTAGTTCCTTTAAAATAAGAGTGGAAGCCTGCTTCAACTGGACTGCCAATGCCGTGTCGAGCACATCCGAAGAAGTCATACCCAGGTGCATATAGCGGGCCGAGTCTCCCACGTATTCCGCAACGCATGTGAGAAAAGCGATGACGTCATGCTTGACTTCCCTTTCAATTTCATCAATACGCTCTACCTTGAAATCAGATTTTTCCTGAATATCTTTTAAAGCGGATTTGGGAATTTCCCCGCGCTTCGCCAATGCTTCACACGCAAGAATTTCAATTTTCAACCAGATTTTAAATTTGTTCTGCGGCTCCCAGATGGAAGCCATTTCGGGAAGTGTGTAACGTGGAATCAAAATAAAATACCCCAAAAAAGGAAATAATCCCGAAAAGACGAAGGGAAAATTCATTAATATGATATAAATGCCCGAATATATTAAACACAAATTTCTGGTAAATCAATAAATGAACACAACATTACATGTTTGCTTTGTATGTCATGGAAATATTTGCCGTTCCCCGCTTGCGCAGGGGGTAATGGAAACACTGGTAAAACAAGAGGGAATGGAAAAATCCATCCTGGTCAGTTCGGCAGGGGTCAGCGGATGGCATGTTGGCGAACCGCCTGACAACCGGATGCAGGCGACCGCCCAAAAACACGGGGTGACACTCAACAGCCGGGCACGTCATTTTCAAGCACACGATTTTAAACAAATTGACCTGGTTTTAGCCATGGACCATAGCAATCACGAAACTCTAAGGGCGATGCGGCCATTGACGGAAACACGAGACAAACTTTATTTGTTCCGAAAATTTGATCCCAATAATAAAGGCGACCTGGAAGTCCCCGATCCTTATTATGGCGATGGGAGAGGATTCGAACTTGTTTTTGAAATGGTTGAAAGAACCTGCCCGAAAATTCTGGATCATTTAAAAACAATGCTCCAGATATGAAAGATGAAATCAACAAATTACTGGAACCCCTGCTGGGAGCCACCGTAAAATCCACTTACTCAACGGGAGGGGGAAGCATCAATCAAACACAGGTACTGGAATTAACCAATG
Organism: Nitrospinota bacterium; assembly: GCA_009873655.1. Lineage (GTDB taxonomy): Bacteria > Nitrospinota > Nitrospinia > Nitrospinales > VA-1 > UBA8687. The sequence goes on from WAIB01000010.1 coordinate 23,793, forward strand.
GGGAACGGGTTTTCATGAAGCATAATTCGAATCCCCCTACCGATTTTTTTTTAGCTGAAGTAAAGGGCCTTCGCCTTCTCGCACAGGCTGAGAACGGACCGAGAATTCCCAAACCCATTGCTCTTCAATCCGGCTCACGTCCCACTTTCCTTATAATGGAGTACCTCGAAAATTCCAGCGAAAGCAAAAATTTTTCTGACCGGCTTGCCCGGGCTCTCGCCGAACTCCACCGAATAAGTCAGGATCATTTTGGACTGGACCATGATAATTTTATAGGCAGCACCCCGCAAAAGAATGACCTCGAAAAGGATGGAATCGTTTTTTTTCGAGACCAGAGAATTGAGTTTCAGAGGCAACTCGCTCGAAAGGCGGGCCTTCTGCCTGCTGCCATCGACAAAAAAATCGATTCACTTTGTGAGAATTTAAACCGGTATATGGATACCACTGGAGAAAAACCCGCACTGATGCATGGAGACCTTTGGTCCGGAAATTATTTCCCAGACTCAAAAGGGAACCCCTGCATATTTGATCCTGCGGTGTATTATGGGTTGCGCGAGGCAGATATAGCGATGACAGAACTTTTTGGCAGGTTACCGCAAAGGTTTTACGATGCGTACCATGAAGCTTTTCCCATGAATCCCGGTTACCCGGAAAGAAAAGACTTGTACAATCTCTACCATTTATTGAACCACCTGAACCTCTTTGGCGGTTCTTATTTGTCTTCCGTGCAACAAGCGGTCAACCGGTATGCCCACTAGTACCCCTACGGGGCATGAAGGCTAAGGAAGCCTACAACACGTGGGTGGCAGAAAGGCCACGGATAATAAATTTTTGGGAATTTTAAGAGGCAAAACAATGTTGTCGGTCTATTTGGGTATCGACCTGCTGGCCCTGCGCCTGGCAGTTAGAAGCCGCCCCCGATTTTGGCAATAAAGGTATTCAGCTCCCTTTCAACGGGACCGTCCCAGTTTTTCTTTTCTTCCGCTAAGGTGGTCAACACCGACTTACCTTCGCTGATTTCCATCGCATCCGCAATGCTGACCAGAATTCGGGTACCGTACCTTTCCACCAGTTCGTGTTCTTCCGCCGCTCGAAATGCCACCTTGGAACCAAGGATCATGGCCCATGCCTGGATGACAGCCACCTGGGTGGATTCTCTAAAACGCAGGGATTCAAGCTCTTCCATATAAGTTTCCGCATCGATTTCCCCGCTTTCAAATTTTTCAATCAATTGCTGCAAGCTCTCTTCCTTGGAATCAACTTTTTGAAAAATATATTCAAAAAATTTGGCTTCAAATTTTTTGAGTTCCCCCATGTTCCAGGGGCACCTGAAATCCAACTCCACATCACTGGTGGTTTTTCTGGCTTCTCTTTCAATTTTATAAAGACAATCCGGACACCTTTTGCCCGAATCATGACTGAATTCACCGCCACAATGACAGGCAGCCAAAACCGTTTGAAAAGCCAGGGCCAGGGCTTCTCCCTTCAGGCCCAAAACTTTACGGAAGGCCACTCTCACCGGATTCGCGCGTGAAACGCTCAAATGGTTGGAGCAACTGGAACAGTATATGGCATAGGTGGTTTTATCTTCCTCCGGCTCAATCAACGGCTCAAAGACCTCGGGACAAAGAATGCATTGAACCTCTTTTTGAAAAGTATCCACGGTAAAAGTTTTCGTTAATGTTTAATAATAGATCCAGACTTTATTATTGGATGAAAAATAATCCCCCAAGTTCCAAAAAACAAGCCGCCCGCTACTGATGGCAAAAAAAAACCCATGGCTGAAAGCCATGGGTTGAAACTTTTTTGCGGAGCAAACTAGCCGGAATAGGCTTGACCCAGATCTGCGGTTTCAGATTCCTTACCCCCCTTAATAACCTTGCCCGTAGTCGGGTCAACAGGGAACATCGTAATGGCATTATGGGTACTGCATACGACCTTGCATAAATCACAACCCTTGCAGCGAGGCTCAATTACGAGGGCTTTCGTCGTTGATTCATCCAATAAAATACAGTCGGCTTCGGGACAGTACATAATGCACAGTCGGCAACCCTTTTCAGCGATACATTTTTCGTTATCAACCCACGCTACGTTATACACTTGAACAATCTCCTAATCTAAAAATAATTAAACCCCACAAGTGGGGGTTTAATTCCCCGCAGCTTGCCGCATTTATGAAAAACCTTGAACCAGATTGCAATCCTACCGAGTGCAGCCTGTTTTTTGTTAGACGGTTATCAAATTCAGATTTTCCTGCTTTTCTGCCCACTCAGAAGACATTTTGTAGGACTCTGTAATACATTCCAAATTAGCCTTGAGCAGCATTTCTTTCTTGGCGTATTTCTTTTTAATTGCTTCGTCAAGTGTAGCCGTACCCCCTGACGCAACATACCTTTTTCCAAAGCGGTCCTGAAGGGCTCCATCCAAGGCTTCCAGACTCACTACTTTGGTCACCCCGGCACAGGCACCGATCATCGCCATGTTGGTAGAAAGCTCGGTTTTCCCGATTTCCAGGGCCAGTTTGGTGGCATCGTGATTGAGCACTGCGACATTAAGAGCCTCCAACCGCTGGTGGTCCTCTTCGGACAACAGGTCATCACTCGTGTTAATAATGACGATTCCATTTTCTTTAATACCAGAGTAAAACGGCGCCGTGTAGCTCTTCTGCATGGTAATAACCTGGGGGTGGAAGACCATAATGACGTCCGGGTAAACCAGCTCACCCCGGTCATAAATGCGTTCCGTCCCAATCCTGGCATAACTTTCTGCAGGAGCCATTCGCTTTTCAGCTCCAAAAAAAGGATTAGAAATAGAGTACTTCCCATCCTTATTTGCTGCCATGGCCAGAAGATGCGCCGCTGTTACCGCACCCTGACCTCCTAATCCGGAAATTCGGATATTCATCCTGCTCATAGTATTTCTACTCCTATTTCTTAAGCGTTAACCGGCTTTTTTGCTTTAGCCGCTTTTTTTCTTGCTTTGGTTTCTTCTTTTATAGAATCAAGAAGTTTCTGCGCTTCTTCTGTGATGTACTCTTTTTGAACAAAACGGCCGCCAATGGATTCGGACTCTTTCATCTCATCCAGACCTTCCATACTCTGTTTACCAATTTCAAGAATACACGGAGTATAAAGCTGAACAAATGTGGGGCCTACTTCGCGCGCTACATAAATAGCGTTTTTGATAGCCTGCTCAACTCGATTAGGCTTACTGACGGTCAACAGAGCGACATAAGCACAACCCGCTTCGCGTGCAATTTCCGGCAGTCGAACTTTTTCAAAGTTCTTTCCGTTGGGGGCCATTTTGGCAACAAACCCTTTTTGCATCAAACCACTTTCCTGGCCACCCGTATTCGCGTAAAGCTCATTGTCAAAACAAATGGTGGTGAATTTTTCCTGACGGAACCAGGACTGCATGGTCATGTCCAGCCCGATATCAACGGTAGCACCGTCACCCGCCAGAACCACGACATCTTTTTCAACATCGGGGAACCGGGCTTTCAATGTCCGCTTCAAACCCGATGCAATGGCGTTCTGGTTGCCAAACAAAGAGTGGATGTTGTGCACCGCAACATGAGGGAAAACCAGACTGGTACAGCCTGTCGAACCCACAAACACGGTATCTTCCGGCGCTGGCAAGCTGGCCAGAATATAACGGAAAGCGATGGACTCGGGGCAACCGGCACACAAAGAATGCTGTTCGATCAACTCTTTGGAAGAACCGATGTCTTTCCAGCCACGATCCTGATTACCGAAGGTCGCTGTTTCAACCAGCTCCTGATATTCCGGCGGCATGATATCAGCCAAATCCTCACATAAAACAATCTTTTCCTTGCTCATAAATTCCCCTTTAAATTTAATTCCCGTACGGGAAAGACGACTTAGTTGATAAATCTAGCCAAGGCTCACTGCTTCCGCAGTTTCCATGCCCAGATGTTTTTTAATTTCATCTACAATCACTTCAGAAGGCATCGTCATGCCGCCTGCAACATGAGGTCCGGCATAGACCCTTTCGTTGTCAGGAATGCAGGCCTTGATTTCACGAGCCAGCCATCCGCCAACATTGAATTCAGGAACAAAAATATGTTTTGCCTTTTTGGTTGCCTGTCGAACTTCCTCATACGGGAAGGGACGAATGGTTTTGATTTTAACCAGTCCTACCTTGATTCCTTCCTGTTCCAGCAACCGAATTGCTTCACGACTCTGTGAAACAGCCGTTCCAGAGCTGACCACAAGAATTTCCCGATCGGTATTATGCTCATCGATCAGACCGTCCAACAGCGGGATGGTGTGCTTGCGGGAACGCTCAACCGCCGCCTTGATTTCCTGTTGCCAGGAAGCATGAGTGGCGTAACTGATGTAGTTCGATTTCATTACAAACGGATCGCGCATCATGCGAATCGGTGCGGTTTCCATATCCATGACCGGTTGCGGATTTCTATACGGATCATAAGGGGTCAGGCATATATCATCCGGCGGAAGCTCAACCGTGTCTTTGGTATGAGTCACAAAGAAGCCGTCACAACAAGTTGCAATCGGAACATGAACATCAGGCTGTTCCGCTACAATGAACCCCTTCAAAATAAAATCAAACAAATCCTGAGCGGTTTCTGCGTGCCATACCAGCATTCCCGTTTCAAGAAGGTAATGCATTTCCAGAGTGTCGGGCTGAATACTCAATGGAGAGTTAATGCCCCGGCAAGTCACACAAACCTGAATCGGCAATCGCGACCCGGCCCACATGGGGAAGTTTTCCATGGCCCTGAGAGTTCCCGGACCGGCAGTGGTCGTGAAAACACGGTGTCCACCGAAAGCCGCTCCCGCACATTGACCCATAACCGCGAACTCACTCTCGCCACGGAAATACTCATCCAGATAACCTTCCGAATAAAGCTCACCGATCAAAGCCGCCGCTTCACTCTGTGGGGTGATGGGATAGGCAACCGAAGTTCCTACGCTGGCAATCTTGATCGCGGCACGAATCACCTCACTCCCGGTCAGGAAGCTGGGTGTCTGTTTTGCCTTATAAAAGATATCGTTGACATCCGTGTAGGTCTGGCCTTTCTGGTTTTTCTGGCCTAGTTTCACATGTTTTGAAGCTATGATTTTTCTATCACTAGTTTCAACTTGTTTATTCATAAAATTTACTCCCGCAAAAAGAGTGCTTTGAAATGTTCAAAAAACGACTTTTAATCTTTAGCCCTATTAATTCTATAAATTCACGAAGGTCGCCTTATGGGGTTAAAGGACCGGACGGACCCATTACAAACTGAGTAAAGGGTTCGGCCTGGGATTCCACGCCCTCCGATTTCAACTTTTTAATCTTTGCCGTGAGCTTTTGGATCATGTTGAGATCTGCATCACGAAAAGAAAGACAGGCATCTTCATGCCCGGCCATGGCACACATCGCTATTGTATAACAACTCGTCCCGCCACGAATAATCTTTAGGGATAAATTCGCCATATGGCAGTGCACCCCGATAAAGATACAGACATCAATCTTGTTATGCCAGATCGTCAAATTGGGGTGGTTGGGGTTGATCTCATATTCCTGAATAATCTTGGGGTATTTGGGTCGGTAATCTGCCATGGGGATCAATCGCATCGGAGCTTCAACCGCCAGCTCACGGAGCGCCTTGGCTTTTTCAGCCACATGATCGGTCCATTTCCACAGCACTAAAGGGCCCGGAAATATGGTTGGAACTTTGGCTGCCAGAATCTTTCTTGCAGCTAAATCATATGCATCATCCTCTGGTACCAGTTTACCTCCAATATGGGCTTCACCGGGATCCGGCAAAACATTTCCCATCGTTGCTGCAGCTGGAGGTAAAAATGCCTCCGGGCCAGCTTTGACCTCGTAGTTGCTCATTCTTGTAATCCTTAGTCTTTTAAGTTAAATGTGAAGAAAAAGAGCTTAATAATAAACCAGCCCAAAAATGTTGTCAAACCTTAATAATTAAAATGTTTAGCCCCTTTTTCACGGTGTATTTTCAGTATATCCCGTCAAACGGATTAAGCATAAGGCTAAATGCCCAAGAACCCGTCTTAAGAAGGTGAAAGTGGAGTTCCAAATCCCAGAATAACGGGGTTAACTAATTAATTTTCAAGGGATAAAAGGACATTTTTCTTGGCAATTCTTACATGCCGGCCAACAACAAGAGGCAAAAGAAAATTGGGACACTCCCCCCCCCTCACGAATTAAAACTTTTCTTTCAAACCTTCCAGGAGGGCCAGGTGTTTCTTTTCTTCCACCATTAAATGCGAAAAAATGGCTTTCACATCGAGTTTTTTTTCATTTTCCAGTAATTGGCTCAAAATGTTTATGGAACGTTTTTCAGATTCAATTCCATATTCCAAGGCTTCGACATCGCTTTTATATTTCTGCACTTCTTTCGTTTCAGAGGCGGGGAAAATTTTCCCCTTCAACTCCTCGTTGACAAATGAATCGACTCGTCTTCGGGCTTTCCCTTTGCCGGAAATAGCAGGCTGCAAAAACTGAACCTTGTTTTGCAGAGTCTGAATATGATCCCTTTCTTCCTCTGCCAACCTTAAAAACATGTCCCTCACTCTTGTGTCAGAAACATTTTTTGCTGCCTTCTCATAAAAACCAAGGCCTTCTTTTTCGATGAACAAACTGATCTCGATGGCATCGATACACTGAAACGACGTGGTTCTCGAATCATTTTCCGACCCGGTTTCTTTATTGGTTTCTTTAACCATGTGCTCTCCAAAAATAAATGGTTCCGTTAATCTACCATATCTTTTTATGGCCCATCATTAGAATCTTGAAAAACCCGGCAAGTTCGAATTTCTCTAAAAAAAATAATATGTTATAGTAAATGCAAGTTGCGGGATCCCTCCCGCTCCCGAAGAAACTGAATGGTTTTTTCTAAAAAATGTTGAAAGCCATAAAGTTTATTTTTAGAAACTTTAAAACCAGAATTTTCCTTAAAAACGCCCATTGCCTGCAGGCGTTACCTGATACTTCAGGAAGAAGGAATCAATAATTTCCAGAATTTTGAAGAACACTTTCCACCGTAATATTTTGAGAACCCTTACTGGCAGGCATTGTCTGTGAAATCGGTTGAAATTTTTACAGACGGGGGATGCAGGGGGAATCCCGGTCCTGGCGGCTATGGTTGTATCATCCGGGATGGCGATCATGTTCTTGAACTTAAAGGAGCCCACCCGCAAACCACAAACAACATCATGGAAATGACCGCAGCCATTGTTGCCTTAAAAAAACTGAGTGAACCTCACAAAGTAACCCTGTCCACAGACTCACAGTATCTGGTAAAGGGTATGACCGAATGGATCAACGGGTGGATCAAGAAAGGCTGGAAGACCGCCTCTCGGCAACCGGTAAAAAACAAGGAATTGTGGCAGGAACTCCACGACCTGGGCAAAAAGCATGAGATTACCTGGGTCTGGGTGAAAGGCCATGCCGGTCACCCGGAAAATGAACGTTGCGACCAATTGGCAAATGAAGCCATGACTAATATTTAACGCGTGTTTTCCGATAACAAAACTAGAACCCATTTAAAACCCACGGGGGAGCTCCTGTGTTCCTAAGCCAAAGACAATTCGATTCTCTCTGTAGAAAATTCCACCTGGCAATTCCACAGCTGATCATTTTCGGATTATTTTTTCTGATCGCCTCCTGTTCTACCCAGGGTCCCAGCCGATCGGGGAACCTGTATCCGGAGAAACCTGAAAGGTATGGGAAAAACCGGAACTATAAATTCGACTACCGCAAAAACAGGTTATTAAAAAAAGAAAAAGAAATCCCCTCTGAAGTAAAAGCAGATATGGGGTCCATCGCGGACCTTAAAGGATTCAAAGACGATATGAACCCCGCATCCCTTAAGCGGGTTATCAATAACCAGCTGGGGGTGATGTACGAACAAGACCCGGCTTCTCCGGTGCGCCTTGGGGATTTTACCCTCACCCGGGGCCGGTTGATTGAAACGCTTGAAGCGTTTCAAGAACTTTTGCAAAAAAATCTTTCCCAGGAAGAGTTCGATAAAAAAATTGCGGAAGAGTTTTCGCTCTACCGGGTAGGAAAAGGAAAAAATAAAAAAGTCCTCTTCACCGGTTATTACCGGCCTGTGATCCCGGCAAGCCCGGTTCCTTCGCCTCGTTATCGATACCCGATTTACCAGATGCCGGACAAAGATTTCCATATGGTAAAAAAGCAGGAGGGCATTCGGCTGGTAGGGTCCAACACAGGGATAAAAAAAATCAGCCAACGTGAATCTGGAGAAAGCTGGAGAAACCTCACTCGTGAGGAAATTGACCGAAAAGGGGCACTTAGTAATCAGGGGCTGGAAGTGGCCTGGCTGGAAAACGAACTCGAACGTTATTTCCTGCATATCCAGGGATCAGGAGTCCTGGAGTTTCCAGATGGAACCCGGCAGGGGGTTCGCTATCAGGGGTCCAACAAATACTCTTATAACGGAATTGGCAAACTGATGATCCGTGACGGCGTCATCACAACCGGTCAGGGATCCATGCAGGGTATTAAAAAGTATTTCGCCCAAAACCCCAAGGACATCCCTAAATATCTCAATCAGAACAAACGCTATATCTTTTTCTCACTCACCGACGAGGGGGCCATCGGCTCTGGCGGGGGAGAGCTGGTTGGGGGAAGGTCCATTGCTACCGACAAGTCGATCTATCCCGCAGGCGGGCTGGCCTTTGTTAAAGTGCGCCAGCCGGTACTCGATGCCAGCAATGAAATAAAATACTGGAAACCGATTACCCGTTTTGTTCTGGACCAGGATACGGGAAGTGCCATTCGCGGTAAGGGACGGGCCGATTTATATTTTGGAACCGGCCGGAAAGCCGGAGCCATGGCGGGTCACTACCATGAAAAAGCGGAAGTCTATTACCTTATCAAGAAAAGCTGATCCCTTTTTGTTGAATGAAATTGATTGATCTGCACCGCCCCCCATCCTCCAAAAAAACCACCACTCTCCATAGCCCTCTTCCGTTTCTTTGGGTGGGTTTTTCTTAATGATCCAAATTTCCCCAAAAACTGTAACTATTGAAAGAAAAAAGCTGCTCAAACTTCGCTGAACAAAGATACCAGCCGCTTGTCGATAAAATCCATTCTTTCATCTGAAACCATCAACTGTTCCTTTTCCGGATCTCCTTTTACGGCGGAATAGTCCAGGTTGGCCGGGTTGCGCTTGATCATGCACGCAAAGGTGATGGTCTCCGGTTTTTCTTCCACTTCCAGGTAATCGACGGCGCGGATAAACGAATGACCCGTTGTTACAATATCATCCACGATCAACCAGTGCGTGTCGGCGGGATAAGCCGGAACGGGAACCTGTGCATAGTCCAGTCTTTTTTTGGGCATGATATGAAAGGGCAGGTTCATGAGCTTGGAAAGCTGGTGACCGATGCGAATGCCCTCGGTTTCACAGCCCACCACCACATCGAATTTTTCATGGTTCTTTTGCCAGGCCAGGAGTTTTTTAAGCAGCACTTCGCAGTAAGCCTCGTTCATGGCATCCGTCAAGTCACCGTACTCATAGGTATACGTCGACTTGACGCCGGAACTGAGTGTAAAATTTCCCTTATGAATTATTCTTGAAAACACTTTTACTAACCCCCGTTAAAGCAACGTTTCCGTCTGAAACGTCCATATCGCCATTTTATTTTTCCGGCCAGCCGTATTTTCCAACCAGGGGAACAAATTTGCAATCACCAATTTCTTTCCGGTTCACCCTGTTGCCTTTTTTGGTCAAAAGAATGAGCTTTTGTTGGTCTGCATCGCCTGCCGGTGCTACGAGCCTTCCTCCTTCTCCCAGCTGTTTGATCAATGCTTCGGGAATTTCTTTTGCGGATGCGGTCACAATTATTGCGTCAAAGGGTGCCTGGTCCGGCCAACCGTAAGTACCATCAAACATTTTAAAAACGATATTGGAATAACCCAATTCCTCAAGGGTTTTCTGGGCTTTGCGAGAGAGAGCATTGATCCGTTCGATGGTGAAAACCTGAGCGGCCAGTTCCGCTACCACCGCTGTCTGGTAGCCCGAGCCTGTACCAATTTCCAATACCCGCTCATCTCCTTTCAACCCCAAAGCGGCTGTCATGCTTGCAACGATATAGGGTTGGGAAATCGTCTGATTTTCTCCAATGGGCAATGGCGTATCTCCATAAGCCCGGTGTTGCAAAGAGTCAAGTGTGAAAAGATGCCGCGGCACCCGACTCATCACTTCGAGCAAGCGCAAATCTTTTATTCCCCGGTCTCCCAACTGCTCTTCGACCATTTTACGGCGCTGTCCTGCATGCGAATGAATCGCTTCAGGGCTCAATCGGTTCATAAAATATTATTCGGCAAAATTCAAAAACTGGTTTTTGTTAATTTATGAGCGGGCTGCTCTTTGAAATTCAATTTATTGGATGGATATTTTCCAGATCTTCAATCTCTCGTCCAGAACCCTGGAGTGAACCAAGATCCGGGTCGGGCAAAGCGTCCAGCATTTTCGGGTTTTGATAAAAAACCCACTCCCAGCGATCCATTCGTTCATCGTATTTCAGGAGGTAAATATTATCATCGTCTGCTTTGATCTTGAAATAGCGCGAACCTTCCCCATACCAACGGTCAATAATTTCTTCCACCTTGTAACGGCAGTTACTGAGGGAGAAGGCCACCGGTCTTTCATTTAATTTTGAGGATGTATAACACTCTACCTTTAACATGAGGCCATGTTATGACTTTCGAACTGAATTGTAAACTATTTTCTCCTACCTCTTACCTCAACAAAACGAAAGAAAAACAGGGCCATAACTCCACCCACCGCTTCCTGCCCATTCCGAATATTTATTGTTATAATCCATCGGCATCAGACCTTGCAAGAAACCATTGAAATCATGCTCACACCGGAGAAAAAAAATATCGAAGAGCATCTGCAATTCCTTGTTGGAGAAAGGAATCCTTTTACGAAACCGGAACACCTGGAAAAAACCCGTCTCTATATCGCAAAGCAATTCGAGACGTTCGGATTGTCTGTAACTGAAGATGCCGTAGACTATGAAGGCAGCCGTTCCTTCAATATTTTTGGCAAGGGTAAAAATTCGGGAGAGAAACCCTTCGTGCTTGCCGCCCATTATGATACCAAACCAGGAACTCCGGGGGCCGATGACAATGCAAGCGCTGTGGCGGCATTACTGGAAATTTCACGGTGCCTTGCGGACCAAACTTTCCCAGTCCCCCTCATTTTTGCCGCATTCACTCTAGAAGAATATGGGTTTATAGGGTCCCATCAATTCATAAAAAAGGCCGCCGCGGAAAACATGACTTTCAGCGGCATGATATCTTTAGAAATGCTGGGATATAAAGTCTCAACCCCTCACTCACAGAGCTATCCCGCTTATGTCGATGCAGAAAAATATCCCGATAGCGGAGATTTCATCGCGGTGGTGGGCAACGAACCCTCAGTGAATCTGGTACGAAGTCTGGCTAATGGAATGAAAAAGCATGTTCCTTCTTTGAAGGTAGAAACACTGGTGGTACCCGGAACAGGAGAAAACTTTACCGAAGTGCGCCTGAGCGACCATTCCCCTTTTTGGGATGCGGGAATTCCAGCGGTAATGGTCACCGACACCGCGTTTTTTCGCAATCCCCATTACCACCAGCCCTCAGACACTGTGGACACATTGGATATGGATTTCATCCGGGAAAATGCCGAAGCGGTGACTGAAACTTTAAAAACCCTGCTGCACAAAAAAGAAGCGGCATGAGAAAGAACAAAACAAATCCGGCAAGCAAGGAAAAAGAACCGGAAAGCGAAGCACCTGTCCGCGAGGCTAAAAAACCATCGCTGGCTGCAAAGCTTTTAAAAGGATGGGTCTATTTTTTCTTCTTTCTTTTTGTGCTGATCGCAGGAATCGGGCTGGTACTGGAATATTATTTTCCAGCAGAAGAAATTCGAGTTCTCGCAGAAAAAGAAGGCACCCGGCAACTCAAGCTACCCCTCGCAATTAAAAAAATAAAGTTCAGCCTGCTTAGCGGCATTCGAGTTGATGGATTGGTATTGGGCCCTTCGGCAAAACCTATCGCAAGTGTCCAGACCATGTTATTGGACTACGATCTTTCCCAATTAATACAGGGGCACCTCGTAATCAACCAGGTTCTCATTGACCAGCCCCAAGTGATCGCGATATCCCAAAAGGGGGTGTGGAATTTTCAACCGCTTTTGGATCTGGGGGGTTCAAAAAATACCCCCGCTCCCTCAACCACAGGCACTCCTGCATTGCCGCTTACAAAAATCGATTTACAGCAACTCAAGATTCAAAATATCGGGGCCACCCTGGTGATGGATGACCAGATTTCCGCCATCATCAAGGGGCTCAGCCTGGAAGCAAAAGGAAAAGCCGGCAGGGACAAATTGGATCTCACGTTGCGAGTCTTGATGCATCCTGAAAAAGATGCCAACATTTTATTCAAAAATCAAAAAGAGAAGCTTTATTTTGAGTCCAAAACCACTACCGACCTGACCTTCTCCGCCAGGGACTTAAATAAGCTGAATGTTTCAGGCAGATTCGGCTTTAACGAGAACCAAGTTAAACTGGGGGATGCTCTTCCCTCCCCCGACCTGGAAGGGAGCCTGTCAGCGGAAGTTCAACTGCAACCTGAGCGCATCCATCTCTCTGCATTCTCTCTGAAACTGGATGACAAAAACAAAATCGCTTTCTCCACCAAAATAAAAAACTTTTCGACCGCGCCAGCAATAGAAACGCAGATAGAAAAGGTTTCGTTCCGACTCTCCGACATTTTGAGATGGGGGGCCAAGTGGCTCCCCCCCATTTCCGGCAACGGGACTTTGGAAGCGGAAAACCTGGGTATCCAGGCGGAACTCCCCGGATTCAAACCCGAAAATATTTCCTTAAAAGGCGGCTCTTTATCAACCCGGGATCTGGCCCTGGATTATTCAGATTTCAAAATTCATATCCGAGGTCTTGATTCCTCACTCAAAATCAACGAGGCCATTTTAAAAAAAGGAAAACCCGCTAAAGTTTCTGCGGAGTTAAAAATGCAGCTTGTAAAAGGCCGGGCCGAGGAAGCCGAAATTCGCAACTGGAAACAAAAACTCACCTTGGACGCAGGAGGCCCTGAACTTTCAAAAATTAAAATGGGTTTTAATACCGATATCGGTTCGTTGCATTACCAACACCCTCTTTCAAAAAAGGTGAGCTTGCCGTTTCATGCCAAAGGCTCTCTAAGCGGAGATTTGAAAAGAGGGGATTTAAAACTACAAAAAATCTCATATCAGTCGGGGAAATTCTTAAAGGGAAATCTTTCAGGGGAAATAAAGGAAGAGAAATCGGTTCAACTGCAAAAAGGCATTTCCTTAAACATCTCAGAGGCATTAAAAATCTTGCCCCGGGAAATTTCAAGCAAGATTCCTAAAGCGGAAGCATCGGGTCAAACACAAGTTTCATTTTCTGTTTCAGGCAAATTAAATTCAAAATTTCAGCCCACCCATCTCCACACAAATGCAGAAATCAATTTAAACCAGGTTTCGGCAAAACTGGATGAACCCCGTATTGAGGTTGAAGGATTAAACACCTCTCTAACATTCCCATTGGATTATGAGGTTGAACATGGGGTGAAAATTCCCATCCTGGAGATCGAAACAAAACTGAAACATATCCAGGCTTTGAACAACTGGAACCTCAAAAATTTTTCATCAAATATAAAATTGAACTCCGAATCTTTTTACAACCTTAAATCTGATTTCGGCACCCTGCCTGTCAAATTGAACTCACAAATCAAACTCGGCAAATTGATTTCCACACAACCCGAACTTTCACTGGCTGACTTTAAGACAGATGCGCTCTTAAAAGGAGATTTGCGGCCGAATGATTTCCGCAACAGCCGGTTAGAAGGAAAGGTGTCAATTCGAAACCTTAATGCCCTGAAAAAAATTCAAGTTGGAAAAGTTGACTCCCAGTTCTCATTGCAGGTCCATGATAAATCTTTATCGCGAATTCATCTTTCCCAAAAAACCAAAGTCACATCCATAAACGAAGACGACTTGAAATTAAGCCTGAAAGAAATGAGTATCGAGTCTCTTTCCCGCAAAGATTTATTGAATGGAAACTTTGACCTCGACAAATTCAGATTGAACGCGCCTGGCCTTGTTGCTTTTCACCTGAAAGGAAATGCAAAGAACTGGGGAGAAAACTTTGAACTCGAAAACACCGTAGACGGCTTTGAACTCGCATCTATTTTGAGGAACATTCCAGAGGACACTAAAAAAAGTCTTGGCATTAAAGACCTGGGTGGAAAGATACAGCTGACTTTCCAAACTCATGGGGAATTGCCTCCCGCAAACAACAAAGATTTAAAACCTTTTGAAAGGTGGAAAAAATTATTCGCTTCCCTCGGCCCGAACAACCTCCCCCCCCTTGAGATTTCAAGTCGATTCCAATTGCTAAACGGTAAAGCGGGCCATTTGGATAAAAACATCAGGGGAGTGAACCTGGAAACCCAATTGAATTTTAAAAACGGCTCCGCAAATTTATCCGGAAAAACTTCCGGCAACCTCCAGGGAATGGAAATTTTTGAAACCTTGCCTCTGTACCCGGAATTTGAATTCCATTACCAACTGGAAAACCTGAACACTCTCATCCTGGCAAAACATCAGCTCAATCTGAAAAACAGGGGACTGAGTCATAAACTGGGAGGGAAAGTGGACGGACTCAAAGTCCTGTTGAAAGGACCTTTTGAACTTCCCCGGATATTAAAAAATATCAATATTGCCCTTAACAATGAAATCAATCTGAAAATCGAAAAAGAAATGAAGGAAGAATTATTTGGAAACATAAATGCCAGGGGCGAACTATATACAGTACAAAAAATCAAACAAGTCGCCGGAGAAAGGATAGATCTTGAGGGACAACTTGGGTTCAATCATTTCAGTGCTGAGATCCCCTCGGTAGTTGAATTGAAAAATTTGACCGGCAACTTTCCATTCAGCAAATCCCTTTTACTTTCCTCCGACTCTACTTCCGGAAATGCTGTCTCACCCGCGCAAAAAAGTTTTTACAAACAGTTGCGGGAGTTTTCCCGTTACAAAAATAATATCAAGATGGACTCCCTGGAAATATCCGGTCAAAAAATTGAAAATATTGGCATGGATGCTGTGTTCAAGGACAACCGGCTCACTGCGGACAAATTTATTTTCGATGTTTTAGGCGGAACGGTGGGAGGACATTTTTCTTTCACACAAACATCAAGCGGACCTACCCTGAAATTTGTCACGGAATTTGCCAAAATCGATTCATCCCGGCTACTACCGCAAAACCAGGAAAAAAATATCGACTCGAAAATTGACGGCAATATGGAAATAGCTGTTCAGGTAGAAACGGCTGATGTCTCTTTGGATAAATTGTCTTTAAAAATAGCGATTACAAAAATCGGTGCGGAAACCTTAGATCGCCTTCTGCTTTATATTGATCCGGAAGAAAGCAAACCGGCCATTGTGGACACACGCGCAAAACTCAAAATCGCATCACCTCATCGTGTTTTGATCTCCCTGGGAAATGGAAATTTGAATATGGAAGCCTGGCTGAAGAGTGATTTGCTGGGAATCATTAAAGCGCCGGAATTGAAAAGAATTCCCGTGGCGGGACTCAAACAATTCGCGGCAATCAATGAGAAACTGCACTCGCTTAAAGGAACATTAGAACTATTGAATATTGTAGCTGCGAAAAGAATTGTGTTTGAAAACGAAAAACCGGTTTTCAAAAACTGATTGATTACCGGCGGCCTCTGCCTCTGGGTCCCCCGCCACCCCGGCTGCCTCGGTTTTGTCCGCCTTGTTGCCGTTGCGGCCGTTGTCCCCGAAAATTTCCCTGACCCCCTTGCCGTTGCTGACGTTGTCCTTGTAAATTTTCTCTACGCCCCTGTCGTCGATCCTGCCTGGCATCACGGCGGTCCTGACGTTTTTCTTGAAATTGCTCTCTTCTGTCTTGCCGTCGTTCCTGTCTTGCATCCCGACGTTCCTGACGTTTTTCTTGAAACTGCTCTTTACGGTCCTGTCTTCGTTCCTGCCTGGCGTCGCGTCGATCCTGACGTTTTTCTCGAAATTGCTTTCTTCTGTCTTGCCGGCGTTCCTGTCTTGCGTCCCGCCGTTCCTGACGTTTTTCTCGAAACTGCTCTCTTCTGTCTTGCCGGCGTTCCTGCCTTGCGTCCCGGCGTTCCTCCCGGTTTTGCCGAAATTCTTCTCTTCTTTTTTGAATTTCTTCCCTGCGCTGTTGTTGCTCTTCCTGCCGTTGCTGGCGTCTTCCTTCAAAAGCTTCCCTTCGAGTATCTTCCGTGCCCTCTATAGAATCCTGGCCCCAGGCCACACTCGCACTCAAACCTAAAAAAATAAATGTCCACACAGATAGCCATGTTTTCATCACTCACCCCTTTCTCAGAAAGGAAAAACTATTTTTGGGAAGACTTGTTTAGCTGGCTCATAACCGTTTCGGTTTCTGCTTCTACTTCCTCGCGCTTTCTCCATTCCCATACCTTTAAATGGGCACCCATATAATAGGTATGGTCGAGCAGAGACTCCCCATCCATAACCCCCCAGCGACCATCTTCAACTTCAGTCAAAGCTTCGTAAATGGGATTTTCTACGGAAGTGTAGAGCAACTCAAGATCCTGCGGGCTTACTTTTTGTCCCAACAAAATTTTAACTGACGAATCATCAATTTCAAAATCCGCCTGAATGGCTTTCAGCGCCTCCGATCTGGACTTGCCTTCTTTAATACCCTCCTGCCATTTTTCCTCAATGGTTTTATTTCTTTTCGCAAAAGGGTAATGGGTGTAACCCAGGCTTTTACCAACATGGAAATCCATATCCGGGAAATACAGATACGACCAATCTTCGAAGTCCACTTCCGCTGCTTCCGACACCTCCATTTCTTTTGCTTTTTCAGGGGATTCGACCAGCATTCGGTTATAAAACTGAACGAATTCATTCATACTTTCAAAAACCACCGAGTGGTAAAAGGAGTTCATCCGGTACCAGTTATTGGAAGAGTTTTGGGCGTTCAACAATTTTCTAAGCATCTGAACGAGTGTTTCCGCATCGGCAAACTGGCTGGAGATGGGGAAAAAATTCTGTAAAAACTGCGTAAGTTTCTCACTATCGCCGGAATCGATAGTTTCCTGCAGCTGGTTTTTTACATATTCCAAGGAGTGCTTGACCAAATTGACATGGTTGAGCTTGCGCTGATAATCCATATACTGCTTGATTTCGTCATTTTCACTCTCTTTGGGGTTTGCCGGTTTGTTTTGGGTAATATCTAGCGCAAAAGCAAGCATAAGGGTTTTCTTCCAATTCGTTTTTAAAGGAAACTAAATCAAATGTATTGAATAGTTTATAAGATAATTTAAATTCCCCCCTCCTGTCAACCCGGGCCACGCCCTGTGGAAATAGGTCCATACCCGAAATTCTGGCATTTACCATCAGCCTTTAATTTAAATTTCATTCCTAATTTTCCCAGACGCCGTCCGGGAGTTGCACCATCCAGAAGCTTGAAAGTTTTCTTATCGTGATAAAGGCACCGACCCAATATAATCCAGCATCACGCCGGGTTGACAAGGATGTTGGGGTCTGTTAGCGTAACTCCCATTGTTTTATCTATTTATTAATCTTTTTTGGATGTATTAAAAGTATGCCCTGGGACGATTTACATGATTCGAAAGAACCTGATGACAGGTTTAGAAATAGAGGACCTCAAGGTGGAGGGGGACAGGGAGGACCTCAAAAACCCCCGTTTGAAATTCCTCAGTTAAAGATTCCTCAATTCAAACCCTCTATGTTGTTGGGGGTCATTCTACTTTTACTTGTTGTCTGGATCATTCCGGGTACCTTTTATTTCGTAGAGCCTGATGAAGAAGGGGTGGTAACGCGGTTTGGAAAATTCAGCCGAACCACATCACCGGGTTTGCATTTCAAATTTCCATCTCCAATAGAGCATGCGGCAACACCAAAAATCACACAGATAAGACGGGCAGAAATTGGTTTCCGGGCGGCCCCCGGGCGGCCCACTCAAAGAGTCCCTGCAGAATCGCTCATGCTTACCGGTGATCAAAACATTGTCGACATCAATCTGGTGGTCCAATATCGGATAATGGATTCGGTGGCTTACCTGTTTAATGTCCGCCGACCCCATAAACTGATTCGCGATTCGGCAGAAACGGTAATTCGTGGAATCACAGGCAGTAAAAAAATCGATGAAGCTTTGACCACTGGGAAAGCCGAAATACAGGTTCTGGCAAAAGATCAGATTCAGGGTCTTCTTGATAAATACGAATCAGGGCTGCAAGTCGTCACCATTCAGCTTCAAGATGTGAACCCACCCGAACAGGTGGCAGATTCATTCAAGGACGTAGTACGAGCCCGCGAAGACAAAGAGAGAATGATCAATGAAGCGCAGGGCTATCGAAATGCAGTGATTCCTGAAGCCCGTGGGCAGGCCGCACAAATCGTTCGAGTCGCGGAAGGTTACCGGGAAGAAAAAATCAAAAAAGCCGAAGGTGATGCCAAACGATTTCTTCAGCAATATGAAGAGTATAAAAAAGCCCCTGACATTACCCGCAAAAGGATATATCTGGAAACAATGGAAGAAATCCTCCCTGATATAAACAAGGTGGTCATGGAAAGTAAAAAAGGCGGTGGGGTCTTACCCATCCTCCCATTAGGCAAAAACCCCATATTGGGAGGTGATAAAAAATAGCCATGAAACAAAACACTTTTATTATCGCGGTCGTTATTGCCATCATCATTCTTTCGTCATCCATGTTTACGGTACACATGACGCAAAGCGTGATTGTGCTGGAATTGCAGAAACCTAAAAAAACGATAACAGAACCCGGGCTTTACTTTAAAATCCCGTTTTTCCAGCAGGTTAAATATTTTTCCAGGCAACTCCTGGACAACGATTCTCCTCCAGCGGAAGTTATAACCAGGGATAAGAAAAACCTGTTAATAGACAATTTCACCATGTTCCGCATAAATGATCCCCTGAAATTCCTTGAAACGGTCCGTGGCGAGCAGGGTGCCCGTGCACGTCTGGATGATATTGTTTATTCTGAACTTCGTGTAGAAATCGGTCAGCATGACTTGATTGATATAGTTACAGAAACTCGTGACACCATCATGACCAAGGTAACCAAGGAAGCAAATAAAAAAGCCGCGGAATATGGACTCGAAGTCATCGAAGTAAGAATCAAACGTACGGATTTGCCTCCTGAAATCGCTAATTCCATTTTCAACCGAATGCGTACCGAGCGTGAACGGATTGCCATGGAATACCGGTCGGAGGGAAAAGAAGAAGCCACCAAAATTCGCGCTGAAACAGATAAAGAGAAAACCATTCTCGTCGCCGAAGCCTATAAGCAGGAACAGGCGATCCGGGGTGAAGGCGATGGTATGGCGACAAAAATTTACGCGGACGCTTTTGCGAAAGACCCCAAGTTTTTCTCGTTTATGAGATCTATGGAAGCGTATAAAAAATCGTTAAAAAAAGATACTACTCTCCTGATGTCTGAGGAGTCCGATTTTCTTGGATTCCTTAATAAATCTAAATAACCTGCTCCCCTGATACTGGGGTGGAAAAAATAACAGGAACCTCTTATTATAGTGATGGGATTTCTTTTCTATAAGGTCGCATGAGAATACTCATTGTTGGCGCGGGAATAGTCGGGTTCAATCTTGCTCAGGAACTTTCGCAAGAAGGTCATGACGTCGCCATTGTGGATATGGACCTGGACCGCACACGGAGAATCTCGGATACGTTGGACGTCATGGCGATTCATGGCAATGCCTGCAAGCCCAGCGTATTGGTCAGGGCAGGTATTAAATCCACCGAAATGTTGATTGCCGTGACCGAAAAAGACGAGATCAACCTACTCGCCTGTTCTTTAGCTTCCCGATTTAACGTTCCAAACAGGTTTGCCCGTCTACGTGACATGGAATTTACCACCAACGGGGCTGTCCTTTCTCCTCAAGACCTGTTTATTGACCAGGCGATCAATCCCCCGCAAATAATGATTGAGACCATTCTCAAATTTCTGGAAACTCCGGGGGTGGTCAACGTGGCTGAATTCGCTGACGGGGAGGTTCTTTTGCGAGAATTCGACGTTCCCGAAAACGCTCCCATTTCCGGGAAATCCATTCAGGACATCCGCAATATCACTTTGATGGAATCCTTTTTAATCGTGGCCATTGTCCGAAATGGGGAACTTGTTCTCCCCAAGGATGAAGATATCATTCATTCCGGCGACCGGTTTTACACACTTGTCGATAAAGAATTCCTGCCTTTTTTGCTTCCCATGCTGAACAAAACTCTGGATGAGGTTGAAAAGGTAATCATATACGGCGCAACCCCTATGGCGATTCATCTTGCGAAGGCTTTGGAAGAACAGGGTCACGATGTCCGCATTATTGAACCCTCCAGAGAAATGGCCCACGTCGCAGCGGATGCTTTAAAGAAAACCGTGGTGATGCATGGCAGTGGAACCGATATGGATTTGTTCAATGAGATTAATATGAAAGAAGCTGATTTTTTTCTGGCTCTTTCCGATGACGATGAAAACAATATCCTCTCTGCGTTGCTTGCCAAAAAATATGGAGCCAAACGGGCTCTCGTAATCACCAACGATCCGGAATACCTGCCTATTCTAGATTCCATTGGAATGGATATCACCATCAATCCCAGGTTAATAACCGTCAGTGCTATTTTGAAGCATCTAAGAAAAGGTCGGGTGATGTCTGTATTCAAGCTGATTGAAGATGCCGAGGTCATGGAAATTGGAGTCGAACCCGACTCCTCCATCGTGGACAAGCAAATTTCAAAAATCAAATTTCCCAAAGAGGCCATCATCGGTGCCATTCTAAGAAAAGGGGAAATGCTGATTCCTAACGATGAAATCACCCTGGAAGCCGGCGACTCCGTCATACTGGTCGCCCTGCCCGGGGCTATAGAAAAAATTGAAAAACTCTTTGACCGCAAGCGCTCCTTTCTCCCCTTTCGATGAATATCCAGGCGATATTAAATGTTGTTGGAGTTTTATTAATTCTTCTTTCCGCTCTTCTACTGGCCCCGCTGGGGGTTTCCATGTACTACGGGCACCCGGCTCTCGAAGGTTATATTACGGAAACCCTTGCGTTCAGCATGACCTTTGCAGGAGGTCTTGTAACGGGCCTCCTGTTTTGGAAACTATTCCCCTCGGGGATTGAAAAGCTTCGGGACCGGGAGGGGTTTGCGATTGTCGCTTCATCATGGATGGCCATGTCCGCCTTTGGCGCTCTTCCTCTTTACCTCACTGGAATCTGCCCTGATTATATCGACGCATTATTTGAAAGCACCAGCGGCTTCACAACTACGGGAGCATCCATCCTCATCGATATCGATGCGGTGCCTCGTGGAATCCTCTTCTGGAGAAACCTGATGCAGTGGGTGGGGGGAATGGGAATCATCCTGCTCTCTTTGGCCATTTTCCCGATGCTGGGAATCGGCAGCTTCCATTTATTCAAAGCAGAAATTCCCGGTGGATCCACCGTGGAACAGATGCAACCCCGATTGGCGGAGACCGCAAAAATTCTTTGGAAAACGTATCTCGCTTTGACCGTCATTGAGATCATCGCTTTGCTTTTCGCTGGTTTGGATTTATTCGATGCAGTGTGCCACACCTTCTCCACCGTAGCCACAGGCGGCTTTTCACCCCACAATGGCAGTGTGGGTGTTTTTAATAATATTTTTATTGAAGCCATTGTGATCTTGTTCATGTTTTTTGGAGGGATCAATTTTGCCCTGCATTCGCAAATAGTCAGAGGGAATTTCGCAGGCGCATTAAAAAACCCGGAGTTTCGGGCCTACTGTTCCATGTTGATAATAGGAATTCTGCTGGTGACCTGGGGGCTCACCCGGGTATACCCTGACGGCCATGCAGGAGAAGCGTTCAGGAATGCCACTTTCACCGTGGTTTCTATTCAAACGACAACCGGGTTCGTTACGGACGATTTTAATTTATGGCCTGAGTATTTAAAGCTCCTGATTCTGGGAATAATGATGGTTGGCGGCTGCTCGGGTTCAACAAGTGGTTCTTTTAAAGTTATCCGTTTTATTATCCTTATAAAAATCATACTAAGAGAGCTCACCAAACTGGTTCATCCACGGGCCATATTTCATGTGAAAGTGGGAGATAAAACCATCAGTCCGGATGACCTGTCGAATGTTGCAGCCTTGACATTTCTTTTCATGGGAATTTCAGCCCTAAGCTCCGTTTTACTTTCATTCATGGGGGTTGATTTGACCACTGCAATTTCTGCATCCATTGCTTCTCTGTTTAATATCGGTCCCGGCCTGGGTGCCGTAGGAGCGATGGGCAATTACGCCTCTATACCCGCCATGGGGAAGGGAATCCTCATTACCTGCATGTTATTGGGAAGGCTTGAAATTTATGGCATTCTCCTTCTTTTACTTCCTATTGCCTGGCGCAAATAAGATTTGATTTTGCCAGGGCAATAACTTAGAATTTCGTGTCCCCAGCCAGAGTCTTTACTTTTTTTATCTAAATAAATATTTCTTGCTGGTATCTTTTTGTATTTGTTTAATTTTTCAGAGGGTCCAGGGCAAACGCGCCTCTGAATTTTCAGGGAATCATGGAGAATGGAAACAAAACCTTTAAAAGTCACCGAACTCGTCCTCCGGGACGCTCACCAATCTCTTCTAGCTACCCGGATGAAAACAGAAGATATGCTGCCCATTGCAGAAAAGCTCGACCAGGTGGGTTTTTTCTCAGTGGAAATGTGGGGTGGAGCTACATTTGATACCTGCATCCGCTTTCTGAATGAAGACCCCTGGGAAAGAGCCCGGGCTCTCAAAAAGAGGATGCCCAAAACTCCCTTCCAAATGCTGCTTCGAGGCCAGAATGCAGTGGGTTACCGGCATTATGCGGATGATGTTGTCGAAAGATTTGTCAAACAATCCGTTGAAGTGGGCATCAATATCTTCAGAATCTTTGATGCTCTCAACGATTTCCGAAATATAGAAACCGCAGTAAACACCGTTAAAAAATGCGGGGAAACGGTTGAAGGCTGTATCAGTTATACCGTCAGTCCCGTCCATAATATTGAGCTTTATGTTCAAATGGGGAAAGACCTTGAAAACATGGGGTCGGATATCCTTTGTATAAAAGATATGGCGGGCCTGCTGACTCCCAGTGTGACCAAAGACCTCATCACAGAATTGAAGAAAAACGTCAAGCTGCCGATCCATCTACATTCGCACGCAACCACCGGCCTTGCGGGAATGAATTTTCAATGCGCGATCGAAGCCGGAGTTGACATGGTGGACACCGCCATCTCCTGCCTATCCATGGGGACATCTCATTACGCCACCGAATGTATTGTGGCAGCTTTGAAAGGAACTCCGCGCGATACCGGATTGGATCTGAGCCTGCTCGAGGAAATCAACGATTACTTTAAAGAAGTTAAGAAAAATTATGCTGAGTTTGAAAGTGATTTCAAAGGGGTGGACATCAACATTCTCAAGTCACAGATTCCCGGTGGAATGATTTCCAATATGGAAAACCAGTTGCGGGAGCAGAATGCCCTCGACAAGCTGGATGAAGTACTGGAGGAAGTACCGCGTGTGAGAAAAGATATGGGTTACCCTCCCCTGGTTACCCCGACCAGCCAGATAGTGGGTTCGCAGGCCACGCTGAATGTTCTGACAGGCGAGCGCTATAAGGTAATCACCAAGGAAACCCGGCAATGTGTGATGGGCAATTACGGTAAACTTCCCGCCCCCATTGATGAAGGGCTTCTAAAGAAAGTGGCCGGGGACAAAAAAGTGACAGACTGCCGCCCCGCCGACTTGCTTGAACCCGAATGGGAAGGGGTCTGTAAAGAACTGGGAGATAAATATACCAGCGAAGAAGACCGGTTAACCTACGCGTTGTTTCAAAAAGTAGCCCTGAAGTTTTTTGAGAACCGGGGGAAACCCGCCCCAGCGAGCAAGCCTGCGGCCGCAAAAGCGGCCCCTGCAAGCGCACCTGCAAGTCCTGCTGCCGCACCCGCACCTCAAGGGGGTTCGTCCGTTTATCAAGTCAGAGTTAATGGAAAAGATTTTACAGTGGAAGTGGCAGCGGGGGGATCAGGAACAATGGCCCCTGCACCGGTTGCTGCCGCACCTGCTGCTGCCGCGCCTGCAGCACCCGCACCCGCACCTGCTTCGGGAGGAGGGACCCCGTTGACGGCTCCCTTACCCGGGTCGATTTTCTCACTAAAATGTAAAGTGGGGGATGTGGTAAACCCAGGGGATACGATTCTAATAATGGAATCCATGAAAATGGAAAGTGAAGTGAAGGCCCAGCAGGCTGGCACCATTCAATCCATTTTGGTTAAAGAAGGTGATAATGTTCAGACCGGCGATCAATTGGCAATCATAGGGTAATGGAATTCAGCTTCGGTGCATCCGCATCAAAAATAATTCATAGCACGGGTTTTTCCGATCTAGCCGGGGGCGATCTGATAATGATCGCTGTTGCCTGCACATTGGTCTACCTCGCCATCTGGAAAAAGTTTGAACCCCTTTTGCTGCTTCCAATGGGATTCGGCTGCCTTCTCGCAAACCTGCCATTGAGCATGATGGCGGCCACCGATTCAGGTGGACTGCTGAACTTTTTCTATCAAGGGGTCAAACACGAAATTCTTCCCCCGATTATTTTTATGGGAGTGGGAGCCCTAACTGATTTCGGCCCCCTGCTGGCCAACCCTACAACACTGCTATTGGGTGCTGCCGCGCAGATCGGTGTCTACACAACTCTGATTGGAGCGGTCTATTTAGGGTTTAACATGCAGGAGGCAGCCGCGATCGGCATCATTGGTGGAGCCGACGGCCCTACCTCCATTTTTATAGCCAGTAAACTCGCGCCCCATTTGCTGGCACCCATAGCCGTTGCGGCATATTCCTATATGTCCCTCGTTCCCCTGATTCAACCGCCGATCATGAAACTTCTGACCACGGAAGAGGAACGAAAAATAAAAATGGCCCAGTTAAAGCCCATTTCACAAACGGTGAAAATCGTGTTCCCTGTTGTCGTGACCTTTGTCTGTTGTCTCCTGTTACCGGGAGTCACCCCTCTTCTTGGCATGTTTATGCTGGGGAATCTGTTCCGTGAATCGGGAGTAACGCAACGTCTGCATGAAACAACAGAAACCCATCTGATCAATATTATGACTATTATGCTGGCTCTATCCGTAGGCTCATCAATGACCGGCGATTCTTTTTTACGGTTGGAGACCATAAAAATTATTGTGCTGGGTTTGCTGGCATTTGGGTTTGCCACTGCAGGTGGACTGATCTTCGGGAAAATCATGTGCAAAATGTCAGGGGGAAAAGTGAATCCCTTAATTGGTTCCGCCGGAGTTTCCGCGGTTCCCATGGCGGCCCGGGTATCACAAAAAGTAGGAGCTGATGCCGACTCTTCAAACTTTTTACTGATGCATGCCATGGGTCCCAATGTTGCAGGCGTAATAGGGAGCGCGGTTGCAGCCGGTATTTTCGTTTCGCTTTTTGGCGATATGGGTGGAGCAGCGGATACCCATGCGGCTCTTGCTCCGGTGATAGGAAATCCGGAACCAGGAATTCAAGCGCTTGCCACCGTTGTGGATGCGATTAAGCAATAAAGGAAAATTAAAATGGAAGTCAGTGTCCTTGCAGCAGTCAATGTTTCAATTCTCGCAATGACTGTAATCTTTGTAGTTCTAACCATCCTTATCTTTACCATTCAGATGCTGGTAAAGTTTATTCCCTACGAAGAACCTGCGGCTTCCCAAAAAGTTTCTACCGGCAGTCCTTCCGGACAGGATGACCAGGTGGCAGTGATAACCGCAACCCTGGCGGCCCATATGGGGAAAAGACCGGACGAATTCAGGATTGTCAATATTCAATCCCGTTAACTGGTATTTATTTGCTTTCTTCGGTGGAAGGAGCGGGCGGGTTTTCAATTTTTGGCAGTGACTCAAGAATTCCAACCGGAGTCTGCAGGATACCCTGAAAAATGCCCATTACTTTTTTTCCTAATGAAGTAAAGGGAATCGGTGAAATCTCAGGATCATCAAAATCACCTTTGACCGTGTAATAGGTTTTTAGCAGACTTTTCTCATCCCCTGCGGTCAAAATTTTCCCAACAAGTGGAATTTTTGTCAGGAACCGGTCCAGTTGGGCCAGTGGTGCGACGCCTACCACTGTATCCATTTGATTTTTGCTCAAATCAAATGTTCCTACGATCGAGGTCCTGCGGTCTTTGGTTTCAAAAATAAAATTTTCAGTTTCAAAAATCCCGTTCTTTGGAATAAAGTCTCCCGAAAGCTGTTTAAAAGGGGAACGGCTATCTTTACTGGGGGGTAATGAACCTGGTGAAGAACCAAATAATTTGTTGACTCCGTGCTTCAGCTTTTCTTTATCAATCATACCCGATTGGATATCCAACGAAATATTTCCCGACAACGACTGGGAAACTTCCTTCCAGTCTTTTCCTTTTCCCTTTAACTTTGCATCAAATTTTTTAACATCTCCACTCAAGCTGTTTTTAAACACATCACCAAACAGGGCGAAAACATTTTCCGTTTCAACATCTTTTGCTTTGACCCTTCCTTCAAAAATGCTCACCCCATTTTCGTCGATGGTCAAATTTCCAGAGCTTTTAACCAATGGGTTCGTCCCTACACTCCAATCCTTGAGTTCCAGGGACTTGTTATTCAGGGAAATTTTTCCTGTGACATTATTTAATTGCAGCATCTTAAAACTTAACTCTCCAACGTCAAAATCCAGCCTCCCTTTACCTTGTTTGAAAAAATTTGTCCGGGTAAACAAGTCTATCAGTTTTACATCTTTTTCCTGGGAGGCAGGTAATAGTTCGTTGATATCGAGTTTTTCACCGGTAAAAATCAATTCTAAATTTGGAGAATCACCAAGCTGATAAAGTCCGCTGAAGTTTAGCTTGCTGTTTGGAGAAGAAACATTGGCCGAGCGGATATCAAACCTTTTTTTCTTAAACCCCACTTCGGCGTTGAGAATAAGGTCAGACGATAAATTTTTTGGCTTGATCTTCAGATTAATCAGATCCATTTTTCCTTCGAAACGCGAATCTTCTATCTGGTTTAAATTTCCATCTCCGGAAATATCAAAATTAATGGAGCCCTCCGCTGTCCAGGACTCGGA
Organism: Nitrospinota bacterium; assembly: GCA_009873655.1. GTDB lineage: Bacteria > Nitrospinota > Nitrospinia > Nitrospinales > VA-1 > UBA8687. The sequence continues at coordinate 51,041 of WAIB01000010.1, forward strand.
AATTTGATCGGAGGGATAGGCTTTAAATTCTTTCGAGGCCAATTGAATTGAAAAATTCCGGTTATCCAAATCGGGAATCTGCATTGATCCGGAAATTTTGTTGCCCCCTAATTCATACACCCAATTTTCTATATTGAGTCCTTCTTTTTCCGTGAGCGAGCCTTTCGCTTTAAACTGGTTTAGAGCGTTTTCTTTTTTCTGGACCAGTCCTGGAATTTTGTATCCCGCCCTTGTCAAATCCGCCTGTTGCTCAAACTTAAAGTCTTCAGGGGTCCCATAAATATTCATGGAAACATGAGCGGAACCGGAATAGTCAAAATCACTGAAAACGGGAATATCTTTCAGGTCGGAATTCTGAAAAGCAGGAAGGTTCAAGCGCAGGGAAAATTCGGGTGCATATTTATTTTGACGTCCGATCTCCCCTTCCAGATGCAGGGAGGAATTGCCATACCGGCCCAAAACATTTTCCAATCGAATTTTTTCATCATTATATGCAATCATTCCATTCAAATCCGTCATGGCCTGCGATCGATCTCTATATTTCATCGAAAGGTTCTTTAACTTGATTTTTCCCCATTCCTTTTCCGTCTCCGGTTTTTCGGGGTTCCCCTTAAACTCATAGTCGACAAGCACCCCTCCAGATGTAAAATCAAGGCCTTCCTGCAATGCCAGCAACGCATCTTCAGAATCTTCTTCAATGATCCAATGCAAATCGCTGAAGTCAAGATGATAAAGGGCGGTGGCTTTTTCAAGAGGCTCCCCATTGCTTAAACCAAGCTCACCATTCAATTGGCTGAATTTGCTGTTGGAAAAATTTCCGGAAAGGTCTTTATATTGAATAATCCGGATCCAGGGTTCATTTTTTCTTTGAACCACTTCCGGGGTATGGGTATAGATTATTTTGCCATTCAGGTTTTCAATTCTGGGTTCGAGTTCTTCGTCTTTCAGTGAAACAGATTGAAGGTCAATGACCCCCGCTATCGCAAGTTTGTCGAAGTCTTCCAGGGGCCCTTTGACATCTAACCTTAGATTTGCCGAGCCTTCTAAGTCAGAATAAATGGAAATTGCATCGTGAATAGGGTGTCCTTTAAAGGCTTTTTTCAGAGTACTGTGGAATTGGGCTATATCAACGGTATTCTCTAAAGACATGTCAGCAACAGGCCGGGTCAGGAAATTTTTTATGCTTCCCTGCAAATTGGCCAGCGGCTGTTTTTCATAACGGGCTTTTTGAATATGGAAGCTGCTGTTGCCCTTATCAACCTTAAAGGTTCCAGTTACTTTTTGCAGAGGAGGAAGAGGTCTGTGCCAGTCTACCTTTCGCATCTCGACTTCACCGGAAATCTTTTTCCGGTTCTCGGGTTTAGATATCTCCCTGAGTTGCTTCAGGGTTCCATTAAATTTAAACGAATTAAATTTTATCGATCCATTTTTGAAAGTCTTTTGGATGACTTCGTGGTAGCCCTCGGGAAATATTTTCAAGGGGAGATAATCGATACTTTTGTTAATCTGGAAGGGGTCGGTTTTCAGGTCTATGGAAACAGCGGGATCCTTTGAAAATATATCTTTTAAAGATCCACTTGCTTTAAATTTGAAAGGCCCGGCATCCGTTTTCAATTCTTCGATGGTAATGGCGTCCTTTTCCATGGAGATCTTATACTCAAGTCCACCTCGGTGCGGGATACGCGCATCTCTTAAAACCGCTCTTTCCGGTTTTGTCTCAGAGGAATACTTTAAGACTCCCTCGGTTTTGAGCGCCCCTCCCAAACTTCCGGAGAAACTGGAATTTATAGACAACCAACTGTCCAAGGGTGTTTTTGTTAAAACTTTTTTCAAATAGGGTTGGAACCTGGAAACATTCAAGGGATTTATACGGATATCACCATCTATTGAAATTCCCGTAAACCCTTTCTCTTCGGAAAAATTGTCAAACTTACCCGAAACTTGAAATGCTGTAGAAGATCCTGAATCAGGAATTTCACCTTTTAAGGAAAACTGAAACGGGGATTTTAAAAGGCTTTTTCTGAGGGTAAATTGAATGTGGTCCATCTCCAGGGGAAGAGGCTTGCCTTTGGGCTGGTCTAAATAGTCCAGAAAATGGATAGAACCATCTTCCACCATAACCTGATTCATCAGGCTGACACGGAGTACTTTGAACAACTGGCTGTCTTCGGGCTGGGAAATCCATTTCTTAACATCCCCTAAACTAAATTCTCCCGATGCATTCCGAACCACCCTGAGAGACGAACCCTGAATTATTATTTGTTTGACTTCTATCCGGTTCTCCAGAAGCGGTAGAAGTTTCACCACCACCCAAACGCTTCGCGCTGTCAATTCCGGTTTTTTATCCCAACGGGATAGAACGGAAACGTCTTTGAGGAGAATGCTGAGCCCTCGGACAATATCCATCTCCGCATCCCCAATGGAAACTTGCCGGCCCGTTAGCTCTTCCATTTTTTCTATGGCAAGATGCTTTACTTCCCCTAAATTACGAAGCTGGTAATAGGCAAGGGAAAAAATGGAAAACACGCCGATCAGCAAAACGAAGAAGGAATAAAAAATTACCCTTTTTTTTGAAATCGACATATAAGAGGATAGGTGAAAAAGGTTACAATAACCTGAATTTGTTCTTAGAGGAGGAACAAGATCAATTTTTATTGCTGAAAAACAACGGGCGAAACCTTCGGCAAAATAAACCCATTGTTTTCATAAAGTTATAGTTCATTTGCGGCCCTACGTCCAGAAAATTCCAAGGCCCCGATAATCTGAAATATCAAGGATACATTCCCTGAAATATGGATTCTTTCGACAATTCTACTGTTTTCGGGCTCAACCCGGTAATGGAAGCCCTTAAAGCTCAAAAACGCCGTTGCTACAAGCTCATTCTGGAAAAGGGTAAATCTCAGGCACGGTTGAAATCGTTGATCGAATTGGCCCATGAAAATAAAGTGCCTATTGAAACGATCCCAAAAACCACATTCCAAAAAAAATACCGCAACCACAACCATCAGGGAGTAATAGGAATTTTTGCTATCATCAAAGCCCTGGAACTTGAGGAACTGATCCAGCAGGCTTTTAAAAGATCTGCGTTACCAACCCTGGCCGCGCTGGACAGTATTCAAGACCCGCACAACCTGGGTGCCATCATCCGCTCTGCAGAAACACTGGGAATCCACGGAATCATCCTTCCCAAAAATCGCACTTCAGCTATAAACGAGACCGTTGCGAAATGCTCTTCTGGTGCTATTGAGCATCTTCCCATATCATGGGTAACAAACTTAACTCGTGGAATCGAACAGTTGAAGGAAGCCGGGTTCTGGATTGCCGGCATAGCTCCCGATGGAGAGATTCCCTGTTATCAATACAAATTTGACGCGCCAATGGTTCTACTCATCGGTGGAGAAGAAAAAGGGATTCGACCCTTATTGAAAAAATCATGCGATGTCACCCTGAAAATACCCATGGAAGGCTCATTGGAGTCTCTGAACGCATCCGCTGCCGCGGCAGTGGTCTTTTACGAGGCCTTGCGACAAAAAAATCCTGTAAATAAAAACTGATTCACCAACCTTTTTGGGTGATAATTCGGGACGCTCTGAATGAGATATGAAAATTTGAACGCACCTGAGTCCGGGAGAGAAAAATCGAACCTTAGATTCGGTTGTAAGACCGCATTCTACGCATAGCGGCTTTTCTTTTTTTCTTAGCTTCCTTCTGCTTACGCTTTTTCTTTACAGAGGGCTTTTCGTAAAAACGACGGCGTTTTAACTCTTTTAACAACCCTTCTTTGGTCATTTGTCTTTTAAGAACTTTTAACGCTTTTTCAACCTGATTTTGGTAAACTGTTACTTCCAATAACCTTTACCTCCTAGCTAGATGAATAAAATAACCCTTTGGCGTATTGATAAAAATCATGCTTCTACAACAAACCACGCGCCTGTAGGCAACCTTTTTTGGCATGAAGCTTTGAATTATCAACAAAATTTCCAATAAAGTCAATAGCTTAAAATTATGAGCCCAAACCCGGTCACGCAAACCATACGAATCGTACTTACCATATTGTTTTTGTTCTGGTTACTTCTTTTCGCCAGGGAAGGCCGGACCGAGGAATTCGCGGTTCCAAACTCGGGTTCTCCCTATCTGAATCTGGGCGATCTTCATACCGGCCAGATCCTGCATTTACCCACCGGTTTGACCGTCACATTCGACCAGATGTTGGACTCAATTAATCCTTCCCGAGTGATTTATGTAGGTGAAACCCACGACAATATTGAAGCGCACAAAGTACAGCTTAAAATCATAAAAAGATTATCCGAGAAGCATCCCGTAGCCATCGGATTGGAAATGTTTCGACGTTCATCCCAGGAAAAACTCGACCAGTGGAATTCAGGCCAACTCTCTAAAAGCGAATTTAAAACCCTCTTTCATACAAACTGGGGCACGGGTTACAGACTTTATCAACCCATTTTTGATTTTGCGCGGGCAAAAAATTTGCCTTTAATAGGGTTGAAATCGTCTCAAAATGTTGAAAACAGTTTTCGCTCCGGTGACCCCGCCCCCAACGGCACGTTTTACCCTGAATTGGATGACCAGGACCCTTACCATCGAGCCTTTTCAATGGCCGCTTTTGGTGGCCACCGCGGAACCGAAAAAGCCCTTGAGAAGCCCTATCGCATGTTGCTTCTCTGGGAAGAGACGATGGCTCAAACCGTTTCACAATTCTTAACCAACCCAAAATATAAAAACACAAAGCTGGTTGTTCTTAGCGGGGGATTTCATGTGCAGTACGGATTCGGCATCCCCAAACGGGCCTACCGAAGAGTGCCGCACGCCTATTCCATCATCCAGCCTACGGTGACCCACATCCCCGAAGAATTGAAGAACAGGGAAATGGAAGTTGAAAAAGTATCGATCCCTCTTTTTGCAGCTGACTATGCCTGGAAGGTTGATTACAAAGTACCGGATAACGTGCGTTTAGGGGTAAGGCTGGCAAAGAAAAATGCGGGTGTAACAATTATGGAAGTAATGGAAAACACCAACGCCGAAAGAGCCGGAATTCTTAAGGGGGACTTATTGCTGAGTATGGATGGAAAAAATATTTCTCGCGTAGAAGAGATTTTGGAACAATTGCAATCCAAAAGTTTCGACGACCATTCCATCTTCCGGATCCAGCGTAATGGTAAAGAGCAAAAAGTGGAAGTGGTGTTTATAAAATAAATCCTTTGAGATTTTCAGGTTTTCAACTTATTGAAAATTGAATAGAGCTCCCTGTTTTGAATGGCAGAAAGTTTGCCAACCACTTTTTCCAACCTTCGGCTTTCCAGCTGTTTATTGACACCCTTGATCTTTAAATTATATTTTCTGTAATTTTCCGACGATTTGTCCAAACCCTCGACAAACCTTGTCCAATGAATAATAGCCAGGGGGAAATTCCTGATTGAGAAATGATAGTCCCCCAGGTTCCTGTTAACTTCCCCGTTTTTAAAATTGATCAACAAGGCATCGTAAAAAGCAGCCAGGGCTTCTTCCTTCTTTCCTATGCTTTCATAGGATATGCCTTGTTCAATTAAAAAACTCTCGTCTGTTGAATTGTAATCATTCAGCTTTTTATAATCGTCTAATGCCAAAAGCCAGTTTTTATTTTTAAAATATTTTCTTACACGTATTTTTAAACTGCTAATTTCGTCCTTTTTTACCTGGATTAATGCAGTCAGCCTGGAAATTTCATTCTGGACCTTTACCCGCTTTTCCCGGTTTTCCTCCAATGGAAGAATTGCCTTTAGTGAAGCCAGTATCCTTCCCGGCCTGCTCAGGTCCCTGTAGTAAAGTCTTATAAGATTCCTGCGGGGTGATGGATCCGAAGGATCTGCAAGAATACTGTATTGAAGATGGCGAATGGCCTCATCAAACTTTCCACGTTTTTCTTCTACCTCGGAAAGCATCCGATGCAACTCGGCATCAAGGGGTTTTATCAGAACCGCTCTTTTTAAAATCTCCCCTGCCTTTTCATCATTGTTTTGCAGCAAATAATAAGCGTAGAGTTTATAGATCATGTCCAGCCCGCCCTTGCTTTCATGATCCACAAAAGTTCTTCTTTCCGAATCCCAGCAGTCTATTCCATATTTTTCTGCTTTTTCCAGGTCAAACCATTTTTCTCCAAACCCGTAATAGCCTAAGCTCCAGTTACAATAGTCTACATAGCGTATAACCACCTGGTTTTCGGGAATCTTGAATCCATACAAACAAATTAATAAAACCATTGTCATCAATCCGAACGGTTTCACCTTCCTTTGTTTTATCCAGTCTATTGCCCGCCCCAAAGCATAGGCTGCAAATAAAATAAAAAAGGGGATAACAGGGAGCCTGAATCGCGACACCACGTGAAATAAAACCACGGAAAGAATCAAACTCCCCAAAAAAGAATAAAGCAAAAACAGTTTTTCTTTTTTCAAAACTGCCAAAACCACGCCTATCAATCCAAGAGAAGAATACAGGGAAAAGTGACTCAATAAATGGGGCAACAACCTCGACGATTCGAGATACAGATTGATGGAAAGATTGGATGCGGCTTCAAGGTCGTTAAAGAAAAAATAAATTTTTCGCAAATACATTCCAATAAAGCCCAAAGGGTTGTCCAATAGTTGTTGAAAAATAAACGCAATTGGAGAAAGGTTTTCCAGTTTATATTTTTCCTGGAAATGGGCTAACAATCCCGCATCAAAACCCACACCGGGATAATCAAAAAAATTTCCCGCCAGGAAAGCGGTGGGGCCACTGGAATCAAAAAACACAAACCTCCCGTGGACCAGATAACACTGGATTAAAAGAGGAATCAAAGACAGGACAAGAGGCACCAAAAACTGCAGCCAGCTTTTAAATCTTACCTTCCCATCCATTCCCCGGAATACATACTTATGGAGAAAGAACACAATAAAGGGTAAACAAAGAAATGTATTCGGCCGCGATTGAAAAAACAGGGAAAGAGCCAGAGAAGAAATTAAAAGCTTCAGGGGAGTGGGAGCCTCCTGCAACTTCAGCAAAAGGTAAAAAGAAAGAATTCCGAGAAAAGTTATAAACGCGGCTCTCAGTATGATGCCTTCATAAATTATTTCATTTGAATAGAATGCGAATCCGGCATAGGCAATCAATGCAACGCGTTTATCAAACAGGTGTCTTCCTATCAAATACAGCAACACCGCTCCCAGGGCACCAAAAAGAAACTGTATGCCGTAAATCGCATAAAAATTTCTGCCAAAAACCCAATAAATTATTCCAAGAAAATATTTGTACAGAGGGGAATAGCTGTTGTTAGGAGACAAAGCCAGCCAATCCCCTCCTGCAAAACTTTTTGCCCCTTCATCAAAATTGTAATGGTCATAGACAGAAAGGATATTGTCGAAGAAGGGAAGTTGTGCAAGTTCGAACAGGTAAAATATTCGAACCGCGAGAGCGACAAAGAAAAGGGAAGTCAAAAATAAAAATGACGGGTTTCGGGTTTTTGCCATTTTGGAATTGTAGGTTTTAGATTCCTGCATTATCCCAGGATTGCTCACGGAAATTTTTATTTGAGGCCGGGGCCCTCTTTCCCCGGCCCGGTGGAACGCAGGGAATCAAGAAGGGATGCAAAATCGGAATCGCCGGTGAGTTTGAGAAATACCTCTTCCAGGTCTCCGTGTTCCTGTTTTGCCTGCGAACGCAATTGATCCACCGTACCCATGGCTACGATTCTCCCTTTTTGGATGATGCCCACCCGGTGACACATATTTTCAGCCACACCCAGTGAATGGGTAGACAAAAAAATGGTGGTTCCTCCTGCGCACAAATCCTGAAACAACTGTTTCACCTGCCGGGCCCCCTTCGGGTCCAGCCCCACCAGAGGCTCATCAACCACCAATACGGTCGGGTTATGAATCAATGCTCCGGAGATGATCAACTTTTGCTTCATTCCATGTGAATAACCCTCAATCAGTTCATCAGCGAAACCATCCAAATCGAAAAAGTTCAGAAACTTTTCCGCCCGGTCATGAGCCACATTTATTTCCATGGAATAAAGCCCGGCTACGAACTCCAAATATTCCCAGCCTGTCAACTTATCGTAGAGGAAAGGTCGGTCGGGTATATAGCCGATTATTTTTTTTACTTCGAGAGGGTTTTTGAACAGGTCCATGCCATCAATATGAATGGAACCGGATGTCGGCTTCAGTAAACCGACCAATAATTTTATGGTAGTGGTTTTCCCCGCTCCATTTGGCCCCAGGAAACCAAACAGTTCTCCCCTTGGAATTTCAAGATCCAACCCGTCCACCGCGGTAACGGAATCGTATTTTTTGGTCAACCCCTTGATGGAAATCATGAGGTAAAATTTTGGCGGTCAGGAACGAATTTCAAAGGATTTAAAATTTTGCAATGAGATCGGACTGAGGTCCAGCGACGTGACATTTGCCGCAGGGGTTCCTTTGCGGCACCAGGAAATAAAAATTTCGAGTTGAGATTTTTCCCCTTCCGCATGAATTTCTACCGTTCCTTCGGGTCTGTTCTTAACCCAGCCCAGAATACCAAGTTCATCGGCTCTTTCTTTAGTTCCAGCACGGAACCAAACCCCTTGAACCCGACCATGAACAAGGATGTGGATGGCCTCTATCATTGCAGTTTATGGATCTTCAACTCTTTTTCCTGAAAGCGTCGTCAAACAAATGTTGAACTTCACGATAGGTCTTAAATTTATTCCCATCTGAAATTTTTTCACCGAATTTTCCCAGGTCGCGCATGATGCGCTGAAACTCCTGGGTCTGACCTTTGAAATTATCAATCAACGGACGAAAATACTGTTGTTCGTCTTCGTCCAGACGATCACAAATAATTCGTAGTCGGGCTTTTAATGGTTCAAAATCTTTTTCCATTTTTTAATCACAAGATCGAATAAATAAGAAGGGGAATCCAGTAGTCGGGAATCACTGACCTTTTTTCTTGCGCTCTATCATAATCTTCTTTAAACGCAGGGCAGCAGGGTTATCTTCAGGAAGAGCCAGGTATTTGTCGCGGGTTAAAATTGCTACCTCAACATCTTCTGTGGCAACCACCGAGGCCGTACGAGCATCATTGGAGATCATGGCCATTTCGCCAAAAAGATCATTCTCTTTCAGGTTCGCCAGAACTTTTTTGTTGCCATTGGCATCTGTTACAAACACTTCAACCTTTCCTTTTTTAATGAGAAAGGCACTGGTTCCGTGAGTGCCCTGGCGGACAATGGTCTTGCCCTTTCTGTACTCTTTGATAACAAACATGGCCTTTTATCAACCTAGTTAGCTCTCAACAGTAACGCTACCAATATAAAAAAATGGGGGCCCAAATTCAATCCCAATCAAGGAAGATAAAAAAACTCAAATATTTATTGGAAAATTTTCTGATTTTTCTTTGGCCCACGTTTTCCAGCGATCCCCTCATTTTTGCCCGCCAAAACCCGGGTAACTCAGGAAATAACGTTTCAATTGTCGTTGAGTTGAACGTATTTTTCGATGATTTCTCTTTTGGGTGTACAAATGCTGCGCCATTTGCATATGGTGGATAGCTTTTTCACCCTCCTTCAAATGATCGTAAGCAATGCTTAAATTATAATGGATCAATGCGGATTTTGGGTTCAGGCTTAAAGCCTCCTTGTATGCCTGCACCTCTTCTTTATGTTTGCCTAATGTCAAATAAGCCAGGCCCAACTCAAAATAAGATTGGAAATCCATTGGGTCCTGTTGGATGATGGCTTTCTGTCGGAATATTTCCTGCTGCGCTGTTTTTCGGTAAGTTTGGAAATCCGTTTCACCTCCATACACACTCGGACAGCCCCATGACAAAAACAAACCAAGCAGGATAAAAAATACCCCCTTGTTTTCAGAGGTAATATCAAACAAAATATGTGGCTTGCAATCCTGGATCATCTAATGAATGTAACATTTTTCTATTGAGGCCAGAATGAAATATAGAAAATTTGGCAAAACAGACAGACAAATATCAGAAATCGGATTGGGTACCTGGCAATTAGGAGCTGACTGGGGAAATGTCGATGATTCCACCGCTGAAAAAGTTCTGGCAACTGCAATTGATGCGGGAGTCAATTTTTTTGATACTGCCGACTGCTACGGTGAAGGTTTGTCCGAAACCCGGCTTGGGAAATTCTTGAATTCAATCTCCCGGGAAGTATTCATCGCTACAAAGCTTGGCCGGTTTCCAAAACCCGGTGGATCTGATAATTTTTCAATACAACAGTTTCGCCTGCATACGGAAAACTCGCTCAAACGCCTTGGCATTGAATGTCTCGACCTCACCCAGGTACACTGCCCGCCCACAGAGTTGATCAAGCAGGGAGAAATGTTCCACTGGTTACGTACTTTAAAAAAGGAAGGGAAAATAAAGGAATTCGGAGTCAGTGTTGAGTCCATGGAAGAGGCGGAGATCTGTCTCAAACAAGAGGGTCTCTGTTCCCTGCAGATCATTTTCAATGTGTTACGGCAAAAACCAATAGATACTCTTTTTGATTTGGCCTTGAAAAAACAGGTGGCCCTGATCATCCGTCTGCCACTGGCATCCGGGCTTCTTTCCGGAAGTTTAAATACGACAAGCACCTTTGCTTTCGACGATCATCGCAACTTCAATCGAAACGGTGAACATTTCAATGTCGGTGAAACCTTTTCCGGTCTTCCTTTCGAAAAAGGTGTTGAAATTATCAGTCGGCTGGAACCATTGATCCCGGATGATTTATCCTTATCTCTAGCCGCCTTAAGATGGATTCTTGATTTTGAAGCGGTTTCCGTGATTATTCCCGGGTCCAAGTCCCCAAAACAAGTCCTGCAAAATTGCCAGGCAAGCGACCTTAAGCCTCTTTCCGCAAATTTTCATGAAACATTGAAGCAATTTTACAAACAGGATGTTGCCCCGCACATTCGAGGAAAGTATTAATTCACAGGCTTAATTTTCTCGAATAAGATATTGTTCTCCTTATGAATATGAAGGTGTGTATCCTTTTCAAGAAATTTCAACTCCTCGTACAATAGCCGAAAAGACTGGCACCCCTCTTCGGGAACTTTAAATCCGGCTGTTATTTCCCTTATATTTTTCAGCAAATCGCCAGCTTGATCATGTTCCTTCAACATGACCCGAATGGGTCCGGAAACGGCTTTCATATTTTGGCCCAGCTCTTCTGATTCAAGTTTTCTTATTAGAGGAAATAAAACCCGCTCTTCTTTCAATAAGTGCGGCTCAAGTTCTTCCCGCAACTCTGCAAACTTTACTTCTAAAACGATTAGCTCCGGGAAACGATCCCCATGCGCGGATAAAACTTTTGTGAGCAATTCCGCAATTCGAGGCAAGGCTTTTTTAAGATATTCATGATGCTCCGATTCAATCTGCAATGTCAGTTGTCCCGGGGTAACAGAATTTAAATCTCCCTCCTGACCTGTTTTAGGATTCTCTAACCCCCTTAACCGGTTTAACACATCTTCAGGTTCAAGACCGGTATCCAGACAGGCGTTTTCAAGAGAGGTCTCTCCCCCACAGCAAAAATCGATGGATAAATCTTCAAAAGTTTGGGCGCATAGAATATTGTCTTCTACAAACTCCCCCACCTTGGTTTGGGTACTCCAGTTGGAATTCATAATTGTCTCCCTTTTTCACTTTTTTTCGAAAAAATCCGTCTCGCCAAAAAAAAGATAAAAATATCCTTTTATCTTTTTATTTGAATATAAACCTGTTAAAATAAAATTTCAAGGCAAAATCCTATTTTGCTTGAAAAAAACTATTTAAAAACTTTTTGAACCCCCGTTGGCGAGAACCCATCTTAAAAGATGAATGGAGTAAAACTTTTTCAATGAGAATGGGATGTCTGAAAATTATAAAGTTAAAGAAATAGAACTCACACCTAACCCGAGGGCGGTGAAATTCATATTAGACCAGGTCGTTTTGGAATCAGGCTCAAAAACAATTGAGGCAGGGGCCTATTTGGAAACCGATGTCTTTGCGACCCATATTTTTGATTTAGGCATCGTCGACCTGGTTTATTGCCGGGAAAATTTTATCTCCATTACCCTCCAATCTCCTGACCTGTGGGTTGTTTTTAAGGATAAAATAAAAAACATCATTGAAGCAGACTTAAAAAAATACGAAGAAGGAGATGATGAGGTCTCCTCCTCAATCCTCGATGATTTTGATAAGGAAAAATATCCAGAACTCTCAGATGACGAAAAGGTAATCATTGTTGAAGCGATTCTCGATGAATCTGTACGGCCCGCGTTGGCCAATGACGGGGGAGGTCTTGAAGTCATTGAAGTCGAAGGACCCATTGTTCGAATTCGGTATCAAGGTGCCTGTGGTGGTTGCCCCAGTGCAAGCGGCGGCACTCTTCGGGTTATAGAAAATCACTTGAAGTCCCAACTCGATCCTGAAATCAAGGTACACACATATACTTAATTGATTTTTTTGAATTAACACATCCTCCCTCCAGCCCACCCGACAAGCCTGATTTACAGTTAAAATCCATCGCAATTTTGCAACAAATTGACCCTCCTATCCCTCAAATAATCAAATATTTATAAAAACTTCCTTTGTTTTTATTGACCTTTCGACATATCAAAGGGTTGATGGAGCTAAATATTTAAGTAATAATTAGTTATCCAACGAAGAAAAAATAATGAACACAAAAATTTTCTTTCAAATCTTAACTTTGGTTGCGCTTTGTCTTTTTGGGTCCAATTTCAATTCAGCCTGGGCCATTGAGAACAAGAGCCGGGTGGTTTCGGGGTATTGGCAATCGGATACGACAAGCTATACTTTCATTGCCGTGTCTCACTCTTCCTTGTCCGGTCTCGCATCCCAAATCGGGCTGGTCGTGAATGCAATACAAAGTGACCAGACCGCTTTTGGAACCGCCGTAACCTTTACAATTTCAGCGGGCTCGACCCAACGGTTGTTTGTTGCTCGGACGAATCATTCAACTATAAATTCGACAAATATTCCAACCGCATTGTTTATAATAGGAACCACAAATTTTAAACATGGCCATATAAGAGTCGATCCTGTTGCCAGCAACCCTGAATTTGGTGTCGACCCAGATCTCCCTCCAAGTGCAAGCACTCTTGAGAACAGGGGTTTTAGAGATATCACGATGTTGAATTACTGGGGGGCCGTTACTATAGAAGCAAATACAACCGGGTTTGCGATGGAGTTCATTGGCGACATGCATGACAGCGCTGCAACATCCTCTATGGACGACTCGGTTCCCGTAAGCGGAGTAAATTAAACTATGAATGCTAAAACCGAAAAATTAAATTGGCTTGATTTTTTAAGGTCTTTGTTTATTATTTTTTTACTCCCGCAAATAGCCCACTCACAGGTCATTGTTCCTGAGACCGTCTCAAAATCCAGAGTCGTTATATCACCCTATGCGCAAGCCGTTCCCAACGACAGTTATACTTTTATATCCGTAAGCCATCCCTCTCTGGATTCTGCACAAACCCAGATCGGAGTGGGGCTGGAGGTGATCGGTATGACGACCGTCCCAGATAATGCAGCGGGGCGAGCAGCCATCTTCACCATTGACGCTGGAACCACGCATCGAATTTTTGTAGCTAATCTTTCCCATTCAACAGTCAATAGTTCCATTGAAAGCTCAACCACCCATTTGATTTTAACAGCAGACTCCGCTCAGTTCGGAAATGTAAGAGCCGTCGGCATTCATGAAGACCCAGCCAATTCTGTTGTAGTCAACAATGTCAGAAAATTCAACAACCTTTCTCAATTGGATTTCTGGGGGGTTGTTTTCATAGAATCAAGTGGCACTGGTTTCTCCATGGAGTTTATTGGCGATGCCCACGATTCAACTATTGGCCGTAATTACGACTCAAGCATTATGGATGGTACAACAGGAGTATCTACGGGAATAACCCGCGGAATAAACTAAGGACCGAAACCGGATTATTATTTGTCGGCAGTTTAATTTACTCCGCTTACGGGAACCGAGTCGTCCATAGAGGATGTTGCAGCGCTGTCATGCATGTCGCCAATGAACTCCATCGCAAACCCGGTTGTATTAGATTCAATAACAATGGCCCCCCAGTAATTCAGCATCGTGACATCCCTAAACCCTTGAACACTTACTTCTGGGTTGCTGGCCACGGGACTGATATCCACAAAACCATGACGGAAACCTGAAATTCCTGCAATCAATTCGACATCTATCAAATTGCTGCTGTTTATGGAGGGGTGATCGGATCTAACAATAAAAATTCTTCTTGTAACTCCCCTGTCGATGGTAAAGGTCCTTGAGGAACCGAATAAAGTCCCGTTTTTTCTTACCGCTTGAACCAAAACCCCTACCTGGGAAGCCACGCCAGAAAGGGAAGGATGGGTAACAGCAATGAATGAATAGGAAGAATCATCAGACTGCCAATAAGGAGACATGACCCGGTATGCACTGTTTTTAGCAATCGAAGCAACCTGTTGATTTCCAATTGATTCTCTAAAGTTTGATACTGTAAGGGCCGTATTTTGAAAAGTTTTTCGATTATCTGCAGCAAGCGCATTGCCTTCAGCGACACCCGTTACTGCACCTCCAAATAACACATTCGGATTCGAAAAGTTTTGAATGCGGGTATTGCTCCCTGTCCCCATGATAGTTTTGAAGTTGTTAGCGGAATCCACGTAACCATGATTGAAATCGAAAGGAAGTCCATCCGTATCATCATTGGCGCGATCATGGCGCGCGGCCATATTGTGTCCAATTTCATGCCCGAATGTAAAGTTTCCCGTCGCACAATTGGTCTGAGTTACAGAATATCCAAAAGCCTCAAAAGAAGAAGATACTTCTGTCATTAAATACGCAATACCACACAAACTATTATCTCCCTTTACCAACACAACGACTAGATCCGCTCCGTGAGTGTTTCTCAAATCGTGAAGATCGGGAATAGAACCATTCTGAGCAGAAGACAAAGTCCCGCTAAAGCTGAAATTGTCCTCCGAAAAAACGATTTCCTGTCTGGCGACTACATTGACAACCAGCGTTAAACCGCTATTTGAAAAGGCAGCATTGGTTTCCGATTCTGCTAGGTCAATGAGGCTCTCCATGGCGCTTGCTCCCCCCTCTGCTTCTCGGGCAGCTGCGGTGTAGACGACCAGCAGCTCAATCACGCTGCCATCGTCAGATCCTGTAGTAGAAGATGAGTCCGTACCTCCTGAAGCACTGAAAGCATCAGGTTTGTCTACTTTATCTGACATGAACAAATCGCCCATTGAATCATAACCAAACCCCAAATCAGAAGAGCTGGAGGTCGGATATTTATTCTTGGCTAAAAACGAAGACATAGTTTTGTCCCCATTTTCAGACATTTTATCCTCATCAGGCAATGAAGAGGGATTGGTTTTCATGCTGGGACCAACTGGTTCCCCGTCGGGAGGAAACCTGGAAGGGTCTATCTCGTATACAAAATGTAATCCATCCGCAACATGACGTATCTGATAGGTTAAGCCTGGTTTTGATATGTTTCCATAAACCGCTTCGCCTTTTACGACTAGGACTACTTGACTCATTGGAACGTTTTCCAACTTTCCATACCAGGAATAACTCCCAGATCGGTTTCTTTCTATCTTATAAACGAGGACTGAGAACTCCGTTGCCGGGAATAAATTTAAAATCAACGGAATTTCATGGTCTGGTTCCGCAATAAAATTTTCATCGGGTACAGGCAAAAATCTCATGTCCAGCTTCACGAGCCGGGAACGTAAAACTGTCGGAGCTTTTTTGGGTTTAAAATCTTGAGTATTTGGGGTTGAAAGGAAGAGATAAGGTGGAAGGGGGTCTTGAGTTTCTTGCTCGGCCTCGGCCGCATCAGCAACAAGGGTTTTCATTAAATTCAGACAGAAGCATGAAAAAATAATTGCTGCCAAAAACAGGCTTAAACGGTTCTGTTTTAACAAGTTTGAATTCCCTTTAAGAAAGGACGAAATTTTGCCGGGATACCATTGATTTTATTCTAAAGACCACAAATCCATATCGGCAAAAGCCCCAATTTCTAAAGGATTTAGGAGCATTAACTTGAAAAAACCAACGAATGCTTTTAGATTAAAGCGTTGATCAGGAAGGCTTGCGGAAAATCATTTTCCAAAAATATTCTCATCTGTATTTTTTAAATATGGAAAAAAGAAACACCACATTTTTTACAATCGTGCATTTTACCGGTGACTCCTCTCTCACCTATGAGGAAATAAAGAAGAGTCACCTCGATAGCGGTGAAAGTGAAATCGGCTTCCATTACATCATCGATTCGCAGGGAAAGATTTTAATGGGCAGGCATGCATCCAAAATAGGAGCTCATTATCCAGAGTTCGACGAAACCAGCCTGGGAATATGCGTAATTGGCGCGAGACATGATTTACAAGAACATCAATCCGTTGCCTTGACTTTGTTGCTGGAAAACCTGAAAAACGATTTCCCGGAAATTCAAAAAGTTAAATATATTTATAAAGAAAAGGAAAACGAATAATGCTTTCCAAATGACCAGATTTTATTTGTCAGCATAATTCAAGCGCCCAAACTCACAATTTTATAATCGCGCAGATCCATTAAAAAAGTTGCAATAAACCGCGGGGTGAGGGCTTGGGCTTAAAGCTCATGGTGGTCTTTCCGCGAGATTTCAGTCTATCTATTTTGAAACAAAAAATCAGGGCAAAACTTTTCCTGAAAAGCAAAAGTTGACTTTACTTATTTTATAGAAAATTAATGCCGCCTTTTTTTTACAGACAAAACCTGACATAATGCTCCCATGAAAAAAATTATTATCATTGGTGGCGGTATCGCCGGGTTGGCTGCTGCGTACCGTTTTCAACGGGAATTATCCGAAGGTGCCGATATGGAATGCATCCTTCTGGAGGGAAACGACCGGTTTGGCGGTAAAATTTCCACGGAGAAATCAGACGGGTTCGTCATCGAACGCGGCCCCGACTCCTTCATCTCGCAGAAACCGGCAGCCATCCAATTGTGCAAACAACTTGGACTGGATGACCGGCTTACGGGGACAAACCCGGGAGCACCCAGTACTTTTGTTTATACGGGGGGAAAGCTGGTAACAATGCCGGATGGGCTGAGCCTGATGATTCCCACCAAGTTTTTGCCCTTCGCCCTGACACCCTTATTCAGTATGCCGGGAAAAATCCGTATGGCCTTTGACCTGTTTATCCCAGGGAAAGAGGACGATTCGGATGAAAGCCTGGCGTCATTCGTTCGCCGCAGAATGGGAGAAGAAGCCCTAAACAAAATGGCGGAACCCATGCTTGCCGGAATTTATGCCAGTGACCCGGAAAAAATGAGTATCAGAAGCACCTTCCCCATGTTTGTGGAAACAGAACGTAAGCACCGTTCCCTCATACTGGGAATGCTGGCCAGAAAGAAAGCCATGTTGATGAATGCCGGAAAACGTCCTCCCACTTCCTATTCCCTGTTTATGACTTTAAAAGAAGGGCTGGGTGAAATGGTGGATGCCATTATAAAAAAATCACCCGACGTTCAGTTTAAATCTGGAACAAAAGTTTCCTCACTGGAGAAAAGACCCGATGGCTGGCATGTGAAACTGGAAAACGGATGGGAACGCCAGGCAGATGCTGTAATTATTGCCACCCCGGGAACCATCACTGCAAAAATCCTTCAGCCCATTGCTCCTGACTCTGCTGAAATATTGAAGGGCATAAACTATGTCTCTACCGCAACCGTGACTCTGGGTTATAAAAAGGAAGGCTTCTCCCACCCTCTGGATGGATTCGGATTCGTGGTGCCTAAAAAAGAAGGCCGCAGCATTCTGGCCTGTACCTGGACCTCCTCAAAATTTCCCCACCGCGCACCTGAAGGCTATGTCATGCTGCGCTGTTATCTGGGAGGGGCACTTCAGGAAGAAATAGCCGAAAAGGATGAGGAAACATTGGAAACTCTGGTTAGAAAAGATCTGCAGGAAATCATGGGAATAAAAGAAACTCCCGTGTTCTGCAAAGTATTTCGAAACCTTAAATCAAATGTTCAATATCATGTGAGTCATTCCGAGAAAATTGATTCTGTGATGGAAGATTTAAAAAATTTCCCCGGACTTTTCCTTGCAGGAAGTGCTTATCGCGGAATAGGTATTCCGGACTGCATTCAAAATGGAAATCAGGCCGCCGAGGCCACTCTGGAATTTTTAAATGGTAAATCCCCTTAACCGATTTGACATCTAATAGATAAATCATTAAGTAACTTCAAAAGGAGCAAACTATGAAATGGGTATCGGCCCTATCAAAACAAACGGATATCGATGCCGCTGTGCAAGAGGCCAGTGAAGAAATAATCCGGCAATTGGGAAACGACCAGGCGGATTTGACCGTAATATTCGTTGCTCCTCAGTATAGAGATTTTTATGACAAGGTACCCGACCTGGTAAATCGATACCTCAAACCCGGCACGCTTTTTGGTTGTTCGGGCGGGGGGATTATTGGAAATGGGCAGGAAGCAGAACAACAGGCAGCCTTCAGCATCACTTGCGCTAAAATGCCCGGAGTTAAAATCCAGCCCATATATTCGGAAACCCGGGAGCTGCCGGATCAGGACACTTCGCCCTCCGTTTGGCGGGAATGGTTGAATGTAAATATTGAAGACCAACCCCACTTTGTTTTTCTTGCTGACCCCTTCTCTTTCCGTGGAGATGAGTTTCTAGCGGGAGTCGATTTCGCATACCCCAATAGTAAAAAGGTAGGAGGACTCGCCAGTGGTGCGCAATCCATGGGAGGAAACGCTCTTTATCTGGGGGATAAGATCTACAACAAGGGTCTGATTGGCATTGCATTGAGCGGTGACATAGAAATCGACACCATCGTAGCGCAGGGTTGCCGACCCATAGGGGAACCAATGAAAATCACCGATTGCCAGGATACATTGCTCAAAGAGCTCGACGGCAAACCTACATTGGAGGTTTTGCAGGAACTCAACGAAACTCTTTCTGACTCCGACAAAAAACTTTTACAGACTTCTCTCTTTCTGGGTATAGAGATGGACCCGATGAAGGACGACCCGCAGCAAGGGGACTTCCTCATCCGCAACTTGATGGGAGTCGATCGGGAAAGTGGAGCTCTCGCCATCGGCGCACTCCTGAGAACCGGGCAACTGGTGCAATTCCATCTTCGCGACAAAAAAATGTCTGCCGAAGATCTGGACATGATGCTCACACGCTACCGGTCGCAAGGACAAGCTGAAAATGCCAGCGGAGCGTTATTGTTTTCCTGTCTTGGAAGGGGAAAATATCTTTACGGAGAAGAAAACCACGATACCAACATGTTCCGCAACAAACTGGGACAAATTCCGATAGGGGGATTTTTCTGCAATGGAGAAATAGGTCCGGTGGGGAACACCACATTCCTGCACGGCTACACCAGTTCTTTTGGAATATTCAGAAAAACCAGCCACACCTGAATAGAAAGGAAAAATTATGGCCGTTGAAGTAAGTGTGTCAACCACTCCCAATGAAAACGCAATGAAGTACACCCTCAATTGCAATTCCATCGAATCGGGACATAAGACTTATGCCAATGCCGAGGCTGCAGAAGACTCCCCCGTAGCCAAGGCGCTATTTGCAATAGATGGAGTGAGCCAGGTTTTTCTGATGGCCGATTTCATCTCCGTCACAAAAAAACCTGAAGCCAGTTGGAGCAATCTTGAAGCTTCCATCCTGGAAGCAATTAAATCTTCATATTGACCTGCATGAAAGTCACCATACTGGGTTCAGGTACGGCCGTGCCCTCTTTGCAGCGAAATTCTTCGGGAGTTTTGATTCAGGAAAACGGAGTAAACTCGCTGGTGGACTTTGGTTACGGAAACCTGAAACAACTCCTCAACCTGGGAATCACCTACCACGATATTAACCGCATATTTTTTACACACAACCATCCCGACCATATGTGCGATCTCATTCCATTTTTATTTGGGTCGCGCTACCAGTTGGATGCCCGCAAAAAAGATCTCCAGATTGTAGCGGGACCCGGATTCCAGGAATTCTTCGACAAGCTCATGACGGCCTTTAAACACTGGTTGAAACCCACCGAGTACCAACTGAATATTTTTGAATTGGATGAAGGAGTTTACGAATTTGAAACTCTGAAAGTCCGGGCGGAAAAAGTGAAACATATTGCCATGAGCCGGGGCTACCGATTTACCAATGGCAAAGGAAAGTCCGTTGCCCTTTCAGGTGACACGGATTATTGTCAAGGCATGATCGAATTAGGCAAACAGGCCGATTTGATGATTTTGGAATGCGCCTGGCCTGATGAAGAAAAAACCGAAGGCCATCTGGGACCGACCCTGGCTGGCAGGCTTGCTTTCGAGGCAGACTGCAAAAAACTCTGCCTCACCCATTTTTACCCCCCCTGTGATTTGGAAGACATTCGAAAAACCGTGCAGGAAACTTATAAAGGAGAACTGGTACTGGCCCATGACCTGATGCAGTTTGAGATCTGAATCAATTTTTTCCTTCACGGCGGTCTTCAATGAGGTCCACCGTGAACATGAAAAGCTTGATCAATCCAATCATTGCAAAAATGCCGAGAAGCATTTGCAGTAAAGGGGGAAGGCCTATAATAAATGCTTCAACGGATTTTAATAAATTCTCCACAATAATTCCCTGTTTGCAAGATAGTTACTGAAATTAGCATACCTAAGCAGAACCCATTGCGCAATGGAAGTTCACCCATCCCACCTGTGGGCCCGAAAAAATAAATAGTTCTGTTTTCCAAATTTTGAGATGATTTTTAAATTTCATAATTGCAGATCATGGGACAGGGCTTTCATTTCTCCACTGAGAATCGCCAATTATCCCTTTAAATCAGAGAGATCAATCAAAACACGGGTTGAACCCCAACCGGCTGCAACATCGAGTCTGGTTGTATGAACGCATTGTTTCATAATCTTAAATGGGATTCTTTTGCACGGAAAAATTTCCTTTAAAAAAGGAGGTTTTGCTTTTTTCTCCCTCACGGTAAAAATGGTATAATTGTTTTATCGTGGAAACGCAAAAAGGGGTCTTTTCATGTTTTCAAAAACATTTTCACACTTTTTACCAGCCATTTTCTTCGTTCTATTTTGTTTTTCAAACCCTGTCTGGGCCAAGCCTTTTAAAGATAATAATAACGGCACCGTAACCGACGAAGCCACCGGGTTGGTCTGGCAAAAAGGTGATTCCTATCACGACATTAAAAAAGGGCTCAACTGGTACGATGCCCTGGAATATATCACTTTAAAAAATTCCGAAAAGTTTGCCGGATATGATGATTGGCGTTTGCCTTCTTTGTCCGAACTGAACAATCTTTGGTCCTCTTCAGGAAAAGTAAAAAGCAAAGATGAGGAAACCCTGGGGTTGGCAGCCGAGTTCAAGAGTGGAGGCAGCTACTACATCTGGACCGGCGAAGAAAGAGGATTGGACCACGCCTGGTATTTTGGCCTGGGACAAAAAGAAAATTATTTCAATTTGAAAGATTTAGCAGATTTAGAACAAGGTGTAAAAATGGTTCGCCAGCGTAAAGCTGGGCTCCAGTAACAAATGAAAATAAACTAATTAAAGGCCATGTAGTCCGGCCTTACGGTTATCGGCCTATTGGCCCCATGCCGAGTGGCCTCTCCACAGGAGTGAATAATGAAACGGAAAATAAGTTCCTGCGCTTTTGTATTCGCTTTAATTGTTGGACTTTCTTGGATCACCCCTTCCGCTTTTTCTGAAAAAAAACATATGGACCATGGCTCAATGGACCACGGATCGATGGATCACGGTACTATGGACCATTCCAGTCCACCTGCAGCTTCAGGGGACGAATATCGCGTGAAAGAACCCGCAGAAATGGACCATGGCTCGATGGACCACGGGCACATGGATCACGGAAAAAGCGATGGAAGTATTTTCAGGACGCTGGGCGCTCATGAGGACATGGGTATGTCCAAACCCGAAAACCTGGACAGCAAAGCCCTTTTAGCCCGGGGTCGCAATATCTTTATGCATATGTGCGTTTTCTGCCACGGGGAAGATGGAAATGGCGGGGGAAAAGCTACCGAATATCTTTACCCCTGGCCGCGGGACTTCCGCAAAGGAATTTTCAAATTCCGAACCACTCCAACAGGAACACTTCCCCGCGATGAGGATTTGTATCGAACCATAGTAGAAGGGGTGCCCGGCACTTCCATGCCCGCCTGGAAAGACGCGTTGACTCCTGAAGATACCTGGGCATTGATCAACCACATCAAAAATTTCTCGCCCCGGTTTAAAAAAGAAAAACAGGGTGAAAAAATCGTTCCCAAGACCCATCCCGATTCTTCTCCTGAACGGGTTGCCCGAGGCAAAACGGTTTATGAAGAGCTGAAATGCAATCGCTGTCACGGAGATTCCCTGAAAGGGGATGGGGAATTGTCCGAATCTCTGATGGACGCATGGAAACACGCGGTGTTCGTTCACGACATCACCAATCCGCAAGCTCTAAAAGGCGGACACAAACCGGATGATATTTTCAGAACCATCTCCGCCGGGCTGGATGGAACACCCATGCGCTCCTACATTGATGTCCCGGAAGAAGACCGCTGGGCTTTAGTGCATTTCATCCGCTCCAATTTCGTTAAGGAATTTAAAAAAGCGGAATTTGAAACCGATATCTATTCTTTCCCTGTCGGTTTTGAGCTGACCACCGATCCGTTCAGTCCTGTCTGGAACGGAGTGAAAAGCACGAACCTGGTATTACGGCCCCTGTCCGCACGTCGTGACGCTGTGGAAATTGTGAACGTCACCTCGGTTAATAATGGAGAACAGCTCGCTATCAGGATCAAATGGGACGACCCCACTCACGACGCCTTCTCTGAATTACATTCTGATATATTCCGCGATGGCGTGGCGGTTCAGTTCGCCCTTGGCGCTGTGACCCTGCACACCCATGGCCACAATGAACCGTTCTTTGGAATGGGTAACAGAAACAAGCCGGTGAACATCTGGCACTGGAAAGCGGGACTTGAAGAAGCTCTCGAAGCCGAAGACGATTTGGAATACGCAGGTGGGGGTGTCGATATGGATGCGCTGATTTATGGCGGTATCATGTCCAACCCGGTTTCCAAACTAAACGCCACGGGGGAAAACCCGGTTGAAGAACTGAACGCGGAAGGCTTCGGCACCATCACTCCTCAACCTCCTGAGAACCAGAATGTGGATGGCGCAGGGGAATGGAAAGACGGCACCTGGACGGTGGTCTTCCTTCGTGATATGCCGAAAACAGGAAAATGGGATGTGGATTTTGCCAAGCGCATTGACCCTGCCCTGACAGCGTTCGCCGTCTGGGACGGTGTTAAAGAGGATAGAAACGGCCGCAAAGTGATCAGCGTTTGGCAGCGATTCAATATTTTGAAACCAAAGTAGATTGCATCTTTTGAAAATCAGAAATCTTTTTTTGTTGGCCGGGAGTTTGCTCCTGACCTGTAGCCTCCCCTCCTCTCTTTTCGCCGGTGAAACAATAGGCCTGGGAGAGTTGGACCGGTTGATAAAAATCCATAAACCCCAGAAGCCGGTTGAAGGATTCGACGCGAAGGTCGGTCCTCAAAAAAGCGTTCAACTTCTCCCTGATGTTGAGCCCACTCTTTTCTCCATTCCCGGATTCAAAGCTCTTGGCTGCGGAGAATGTCACCAGGCGGAGGACCTGCTGGATCTTTCCGCAAATCGGATGAAGCTTACGCTTGAACGCTTGCATTCCATTTTCCCCGAACTTCCTCCGGCACCGTTAAAACAATTTATTATCCAGTCCTGGTCCGGCGAACTGTTGCAACCCTGGCAGTTTGCACACACCACCTACGACTCGGTACGGATTTCTCCCGGTGCGATTCTGATAGACAGCCGGGTCTATGGCAACGCGACGCATCTGCATGAGTCGCTGCATTTAACCCAGCCGTTTCTGGGTGCGGCCAATGAGCTGGAAGCCTATGGTCTGAATGTTCGCGCCGATCCCAAGTTCTTGATTCTGAATTTCCCCTACTTCTCTGACACCGTCACCGCTTTTTTCATGCCGGAATTGCCGAATATACTGGACCGGTTTTTTGCCCGACCTTTTCGGGAAGATATTAATGTACCCAGGGAGGTGCAATGGTTTTTAATGCCCTTTGATGAGGGGGAACTGGAAAAACTCAAGGGACAAATAGAAAAAATGGAACCGCTTTTAAAGGAAGTGGAAAGGTTGAACCGCAAATTTCCCATTGAAGCCGCTTACCTGGGAGAACAGACACGGGCCCTGTCTTTGCTGCTCGACATCGCGGCAGCCAAACTAATGCCTCTACCCGACCTCGGTGCCCTGGAAAGTGAGCGTGAAGAAGCCTTCTCCATTCTTGAACAACAGTTCAACAAACTCGACAACACCCGGCTGGGCTACCGGGTGGACCGCAAGAGAGAAGGTTTAATGATCCTCACTTATCGAATGAAAATTAAAGATCCGCAAAAACGGCTGGCACTTTATTTTCATTTTTTAAAAGATCGATATATCGGGCCGGATGGAGAAGTGAATTTGAAAGTTTCCAACGAAGAAGATTTGAAGAAATTCGTGGAAGAAAAACGGGTGCACATCAACCGAATGATGAAATCAAAAAACTTCACGGAGATCGAACGGAAAGGCGCAGAAAAAATGCTCCAGGCTACACCTTGAGGAAATGCTTACGAACCATCGTCAAGGGGGCGAAAACATTTTTCGGCATTCGGGAATTGACCCTTTGGCCGCCAGCACTGACCTGCCACCCGCGGCGGTTCGCCGCTAGAGTTTGCTTGCGGGGGTGACGAGTGCCGGGCCTTTGACGTGGTCTTCGAGAGTTTCGGCCTGAACCTTGTCCTGCAGTTTCATCAGGGCGTCAATGACCATTTCAGGTCGTGGCGGACAACCCGGGATATAGACATCCACCGGGATCAGCGTGTCGATTCCCATGACCGTTGAGTAGTTGTCATAGAATCCGCCGGAAACCGTACACACCCCATAGGCCACCACCCATTTGGGTTCGGTCATCTGGTTATAAACTTTGACCAGAATCGGTGCCTGCTTGTGACTGATGGTTCCCACCACCATGAGCAGGTCAGCCTGCCGAGGGGAGAAACGGGGAAACGCCGCACCCATTCGGTCCAGATCGTATCTCGGACCGGCGACGGACATAAACTCCATACCGCAACATGCGGTGATGAAGGGATAGATGAAAAAGGAGTATTTACGCGCCCAGTTGATGGCCTGCGTCATCTGCGTGACGATGACATTATTGCCCAGACTCATCTCCGTTTCTGTTCTATATAATCCAGCCATTAAACTGCTCCGTGAGAATAATTGATGCCGTATATTAGAATATTTTTCCCTAAAATCCAACCCCGGACGACGTCCGGAGGAAGATTTACGATACCCAACCAACAATAAACAATATAGACCATTTTACTCTAATTTGCTCTGCTTTACTTTCAGAAAGCCAGAAACGCAGTGGACAAGTTGTTCTTGAGGGAATTGGGGTAAGGGGTGTATAATCAGGCCAATCTAGGTAAATTTAAATCAGAAATTCAGGTCTCTCCAGTAAGGACCTGGAAGACGTGGAGAAAAAGGACAATGGATTATAGCGGTAACAAAGCAGCAATGGGACAAGATCGGGCCATCTCGGAAACCGAAAGCATTGTACAAATGAACCTGAGCAAAGACGGGAAAACTCTCGACCTTACAGCTACTTACCTGAAGGAATACGGAGCCAAAGACATTTCCCAGATGGAAACGCTGCGGCCTTTAACGCATCTGGCCTTTGGAACCAACCTTTGCGGCCCCAAAGGCGCAAAATGGCTGGCCCAGTCTGAAGTTCTGGTCAACCTGACCTCCCTCAACCTTTTCTATAACAAGCTTGGAAACGAAGGGGTTAAGTATATCGCTGTTTCGGACAATCTGTTGAGCCTGCAAAACCTGGTACTCACCGATAACGAGATAACCGATGAAGGCGCCAAAATGCTCGCGAAGTTTTTACCCCTTTTCACCAATCTTGTGCGGCTGGATCTCCGCCTCAACAGGATCAAAGATGAAGGAAAAAACGCCCTGAAAGAAGCGCAAAAAATGTCCTCAGTAAAACACCTGCTATTGGACAAAGTAGAAGGCTTCCAGGTCAAAGCCTAACCCTCTAGCGAGGGCCGCAATAGGGCCACGCCCGGAGGGAATGTGCCGTTTCCCGCTAAAAAAAGTTTTGCAATCTGCCTCCCTCGCCAGAGGGCTACGCCTGGTAGATTATCCATTGATATTGAGTTGAACGATCTCGTTATCGAAAAGGGGTTCGATATTTCCGAAATCGATTCCCAGCAACTCCACGCATTGTTTGATTTGCGAACTTTGGTAGATAACCTGCCAGAGCCGGTTGCCCATCTCCTGCGTATTTTGTAACAACAATCCCAGATCCTTTCCATCGGCTCCCCTTAGTATGGCGAAAAGGTCCATCTCAAGCGCCTGCCATTTTTTCTGTGTCCGCAATGCACTCTGGTAAAGCTCCATTTCATGACGGACCAGAGGGAACTTGCTTTCCATCGGCCGGGCATCTGGAGAATGAGGAAAAAGTTCTGCAAATTCGTTTTCAATTTCACGAACCTTGCCTCCCCTCAAAAGCGACCATTTCCCGTGCATGCTTTCCAGTCGGTCCGCAAAATCATGACAGCGGTCAATCAGTTCGGGGCGCATATCGCGAATTAACAGCGCGTCCGGAAAGTCTTTATGGATTCTTTCGTGCAACAGTTGCAGGTCTTTGAAAAGTTCGCGCAATACCGAATTCAAATTTCCGATGCTGACCGGGTCGTCCGGCTCACGCGTATCTTTAAGAGAAATAGTCTCGACCTCCAGGTCCCTCTTCGTGGTTTCGATATAATTGATGGGACCGATCTCCAAAAGTTCGTAAAAGGTTTCGGGGGAGATGGCAAGGTCCATCCCGAATTGGGATTGGATATAGTCGCGGATCTTTCTGCATTGAACCACGTCGCGAAAGGTTTCCACCGCCTGCTCCAGAGATTCGCCACTTGCTTCGAAAGGTTCGATGGGAGTATCCGGTCCAATCAACTTTTTTAGAATTCGTTTCGGATCGCGCATTTCCGGCTTTATTAATGAAAAAGGGTCGCAAGCATGACTTGGAATTTCGGGCGGAAACTGTTAAAACCCTCCCGTTTCGGGTTGCCTCCATTTTAATCCGTAACGGTTCCAGGATACAAGCCAAGCCGGGGTGGCGGAATTGGTAGACGCAAGAGACTTAAATTCACCTCATATTTTCTCAAGTCTAGTCATATCAAGGGCAAACGCACTTTCCGTAGTTATAGAATACTTATAGAAGGATTAGAGAGTATAAATTCTGTTAATTTTGTTAATTTGAATTTACAGAATTTTCAAAAATCATATTGGTCTTACCTTCCAACTTTTGACCCCAAATTTTGGTCTCAAAAATTTTTTGTTTTTGAATTATTAAAAAGGCAAAAATAACTGACCATCTAAACACCATATATACACTCATACCCTATTTCTATTTAATGTCTTATTTTGAGAAAATATAACTTTCAAAGAGATGAAAATCGCATTTAATATCAAGACTTAGGTAAGGCTATGAAATAATTGGTTTTATTGCCACATATTTCTTGACAAAAATTATAATTTTTTGTCCAATATTAAAGGTTTTTATATTTTGTCTTTATTATTTGAGGTTTTTGCATGGCAAATTATACAGATAAGCTATATTCTCTTAAAATACCTTTCAATTTATCAATTATTCTAGCTTTTAGTTGCTTTTTTGCACTTTCAGGATGTGCGAAGTATTCTGAGGAAGTACAGGCAAATTTAACCAAACTACAAAATACCAAGTCGTGCCCAGGTTGTGATTTGCAAGAGATTGAATTGATTAGTTTTGATCTTAAAGGTGCGGATTTGAGTGGTGCCAATCTAACGGGTGCAAATCTTAGAAGATCAGATCTTACAGGAGCAAATCTGACCAATACAAACCTGACTAATGCAAACTTGTTGGGTGTAAATCTTACGGATGCGAAATTAACTAATACAAATCTAACTGGGGTCAAACTTAGTTATTCGAATATAAATGGGGCAGATATATCTGGTGCAATATTAAAAGATGCACACATGAATAGTTCAAAAGTAGTAGGTTCCAGGATAGAGAATTCAGATATGACCGGTGCTAATCTCTATAATGCTGACCTTACTGATACAAAAGTTTCTGACAAAACCCTTAAAGATACAGTTTTGTGTAAAACGATCATGCCATCTGGTCGACGAGATGATTCTGGATGCAAACGTTAATTTTTACAACTAGAGTTGTTTATCGTTCCATCAGGCATGGTGGTATTGCAGAGAATCACACCATCAAGACTCACTCCTCCTAAGTTTGCCCCTGTAAGATCTGCTCCAGTGAAATTTGTTGGAGGCATATCAGAACTCGTTTCACTTCCAGTTGTTGCTTTAACACTTTTGCTTTCAAACCCATACCAAATAAAAGTAGCAGCAATCACAAAAATTATGAGAACTAACTTTTTCATCTTACTCCTTGCCTAGTAGATTAAAAATTACAGTTCAATTTAGACCTCATTATCCACAAACGAAAAAACGAGATAACTCAATGAGAGTCACCTCGTTTGGTCTTATAGTTGTG
>WAIB01000011.1 GCA_009873655.1 Nitrospinota bacterium
CCTGGAGCAACCTAAAACAAAGGAGGCTGCGGCCATCCTTAAAAAACTGGATCTTCCCAGTAAAACTTTATTTATCCTTGCAGAAAAGAACCCGAACTTTCAGTTGGCGGTACGCAATTTACCCTATACGAACGTTTTGCTGGTGGATGGCTTGAATGTGTTTGATCTTTTAAAGCACGAAAAAATTGTGTGCACGAAAGATGCGCTTCAAAAAATTGAGGAGCGGTTGAACTGATGGATATTTATCAGGTAATAGATAAGCCCCTGGTTACGGAAAAAGGCACCACCATGCTCAGTGATGGCAACTGGGTGACTTTCAAGGTAAACATGGATGCAAATAAAATCCAGATTCGAGAAGCGGTCCAGAAAATTTTCAATGTGTCTGTCCTCAGGGTGAATACGCAGATCGTCCGGGGTACGAGAAGAAGGTTCGGCAGGACAACGGGCCATACCAAGGCATGGAAAAAAGCGATGGTGCAGTTGAAAGAGGGCGATAAAATTGAAATTTTTGAGGGAGTGTAAGGGGTAATGCCAATCAGGAAATTAAAGCCAAGATCTCCCGGCGTCCGGTTTCAGACCATATCCGGGTTTGATGAAATAACCAAGTCCGAGCCGGAAAAAAGCCTGCTCGTTTCCATTTCCAGGTCCGGGGGGCGTAATAACAAAGGCCGTGTGACCAGTAAGCGGAGAGGTGGCGGTCATCGGAAAAAGTACCGGGTCATCGATTTCAAACGCGGAAAGGATGGCATTAAGGCCAAAGTGGCGGGAATAGAATATGACCCCAATCGCTCCGCAAGAATCGCTCTTTTGGTTTATTCCGATGGTGAAAAGCGGTACATCATTGCGCCGGCAAAATTGAATGTGGGTGATGAGTTGATGTCCGGTGAAAGCGCGGAAATCAAAAATGGCAATTGTCTGCCTTTAAGGAATATTCCTGAAGGAACCCTGGTTCACAATATAGAAATGCGGCCGGGAAAAGGGGCGCAAATCGCTCGCAGTGCAGGTAGCGGGGTTCAGTTGATGGCGAAAGAAGGGGAGTATGTCACGCTGAAGTTGAGGTCGGGCGAAGTCCGCCTGATTCATAAAAACTGCCGGGCAACGATCGGGGTGGTGGGAAATGCAGACCATGAAAACGTGTCGATCGGTAAAGCCGGACGGGTGAGATGGATGGGTCGCAGGCCCCGGGTGAGAGCGGTAGCGATGAACCCGGTCGATCACCCCATGGGTGGTGGAGAAGGACGGTCTTCCGGTGGACGGCACCCTTGTAGTCCCTGGGGTCAAAGTGCAAAAGGATTAAAAACAAGAAAAGTGAGTAAGTCTTCGAACAAATTTATTCTCAGCCGTAAGAAGAAAAAATAAATTTGAATTCGCAGGGTAGAAATATTTTGGCAACCTTTGAGGGTTTGGAATGGCAAGATCATTAAAAAAAGGTCCGTTTGTTGATGCGCATTTAATGGGCCGGATCGAGGAGTTGAACCGCAAAAACGAAAAGAAAGTTTTTAAAACGTGGTCGCGGCGCTCCACAATCACCCCGGATTTTGTCGGTCATACCATATCGGTCCACAATGGGAAAAAGTTTTTCCCCGTATTCGTGACTGAAAATATGGTCGGACATAAACTGGGTGAGTTTTCTCCCACTCGTACTTTTAAGTCGCATGGGGGAAAAACCAAAAAGGCAGTGACTAAATAACAGGAAGGCTCAAGCCATTCCGGAATGAATTTTAATGTATCCCGGGCCAGGGTGAATCCCTCGCTTGTGGAAATTTTGAGACAGAAAGATCATGGAAGTAAAAGCCCTGCTCAGGCATACGCGAACCGCACCTCGCAAGGCGAGGTTGATAGCTGATTTGATTCGCGGGAAAAATGTAAACGATGCCATTAATATTTTGCAGTTCACCCGTAAGAGAGCGGCGGATACGTTTCAAAAATTATTGAAATCAGCTATTGCCAACGCAGAAGAGAACCATAAGGTTCTGGATGTTGAAGATCTGATTGTGAAAAATGTAAGGGTTGATGAGGGTGTTACATGGAAGCGCCATATGCCGCGTGCACGGGGTACATCCACCATGATCCAGAAAAAGACCAGCCACATCACTTTGGTGTTGGAAGAAAAAGAAACTTAAGGAGAAAAAAGTGGGTCAAAAAGTTCATCCCTATGGGTTTAGGTTGGGATTCAACAAGACTTGGATTTCCAACTGGTATGCGCGTAAAGAATATTCCGGTCAGCTGGTAGAAGATATAAAGCTAAGGAAATATATATTCAAAACATTGGCGCATGCTGGAATTTCCCGGGTGGAAATAGAACGTTCTGCGAACCGGGTGCGGATCAATATCCACACCGCTCGTCCAGGAATCATTATTGGGAAAAAAGGACTGGAAGTGGATCGGCTCAAGGAAGAATTGCAGAAAGTGATGTCAGGCAAACAGGTCAACCTCAATATCAAAGAGGTTCGACGGGCTGAGTTGGATGCGACTTTGATTGGTCAAAATATCGCCTTGCAGTTGGAAAAGCGGGTTTCTTTCCGACGGGCCATGAAAAAAAGTGTGGTCTCGGCCCTCAGGTTTGGAGCCAAGGGAATCAAGGTTCGGGTTTCGGGAAGGTTGGGCGGAGCCGAAATCGCGCGTAGCGAGTGGTATCGAGAGGGCCGGGTACCCCTGCATACGCTCAGGGCGGATATCGATTATGGAACAGCCATCTCCAACACCACTTTCGGAATCATCGGCGTGAAGGTCTGGGTTTACAAGGGAGAGGTTATTCCGGATAAGAAAATCGAAAAACCCGAAGGGTTTGGATCCAGGCCCGCTGAGGAACCGGCTGCTAAATAAATTTTTAAGCAATTTGAAAAAACCGTTTACTGGAGATAGCGCATCATGTTGATGCCCAAAAGAGTTAAATATAGAAAACGCCATAAAGGCAAGATGCGGGGAACCGCGTATCGAGGCGGGGCAGTTAGTTTTGGTACCTATGGGCTCCAGGCGTTGGAATGTGGACGCATAACCAATCGGCAGATTGAGGCCGCCCGTATTGCCATGACGAGGCATGTCAAAAGAGGTGGAAAAATCTGGCTGAGAATTTTCCCGGATAAACCGGTTTCCAAGAAACCCCTCGAAACCCGCATGGGTAAGGGTAAGGGCAATCCGGAATTCTGGGTGGCCGTGGTCAAGCCCGGGCGAATGCTTTATGAAATGGAAGGGGTTCCTGAGCCGGTAGCAAAAGAGGCCTTCCGTCTTGCGGCCCATAAGCTGTCGGTTGCAACCCGGTTCGTTGTGAAATAATCAAGCGATAAATTGGAAATGAAAGCACAAGAGATAAGAGACCTTACAGAAAAAGAGCGGCAGGAAAAGGTAACAGACCTGAACCAGGAGATTTTTAATCTCAAGTTCCAGTTGGCCACCGGGAAAATTGAAAACCCGAGCCGATTGAAAAGCCTGCGCCGGGACATCGCAAGAATCAAAACGATTCAACGGGAAGCGGGGGAAGGAGCGCCCAGGCCCGCTGAAGAAAAAAAAGAAGAAAAGAAATAATTGAACTGGGGTGAAACCCCCAGCTGAAATTTAAACAAAAAAGGAAACTTCTTTGGAAAAGACAACAAAAAGAAAAACCCTGCAAGGCACTGTGGTGAGCAACAAAATGGATAAAACGGTGGTCGTGCAGGTTGAGCGTAGATACATGCATCCCAAATTCAAGAAAGTGGTGAAAAGCACCCGCAAATACAGCGCGCATGATGAAAATAATGAATGTAAGCCGGGAGACGTCATCAGTATCCGCGAAACGCGGCCGCTGAGTAAAACCAAGCGCTGGCGGATGCTGGAGGTTCTTGAAAAGGCTGTGGAAGAAGGTGGAGGGTCATGATTCAGCTAAGAACAGTTCTGGAAGTTGCGGATAACTCGGGTGCTAAAGTCGTCCAGTGTATTAAGGTGCTGGGAGGATCCCGCCGCCGGTACGCGCGGATCGGTGATGTCATCGTCGTTGCCGTTAAAGAAGTCGATCCGCAAAGTAATTTGAAAAAAGGCGAAGTGAAAAAAGCGGTGGTCGTTCGCACGCGTAAGGAAATTCGAAGGTCCAACGGAACTTATATCAAGTTTGATAGTAATGCGGCCGTGTTGATCGGAGAGGGGAAAGACCCTGTGGGAACCCGTATTTTCGGGCCTGTTGCCAGGGAGCTTCGTGCCAAACGCTATATGAAAATACTCTCGCTGGCTCCGGAGGTGCTGTGATGAAAAAAGCGAATTATAAATTGCACCTTAAAAAAGACGATATCGTCGAAGTGATTGCCGGCAAAGAAAAAGGAAAAAAGGGAAAAATTCTGGCCATACACCCTGCGCGGGAAAGGGTCACGGTTGAAAAGCTGAATATGGTTAAGCGCCACACCAAGGGTGACGGCAAATCCAAGCAGTCGGCTATCTTAGAGAAGGAAGGAACCATACATATCTCCAATGTCCTGCTGGTGAGTGACAAGGTGGGAAAAGGAGTTCGGACAAAATTAAAAAAACTGGCGGATGGGAAACGGGTTCGCGTTTGCTCAAAAACCGGGGATGTGTTGGATAAGGTGTAGCATGGCAAACTTTAAAAAAGCTTATATAGAAAAACATAAGGCGGCAATCCAGAAAGAGCTGGGCCTGGGAAATGTAATGGAAATTCCCAGGATGGAAAAGATCACCGTTAATATGGGGCTGGGTGAAGCCTTGCAGAATTCTAAATTGATAGAATCGGGAATTGATCAGATAAAGGTAATCACGGGTCAGGCACCGGTAGTGACCCGCGCAAAAAAATCCGTCTCTAACTTCAAGTTACGGGAGGGGGCCGCTATTGGATTGAAGGTGACACTGCGTGGCAATCGTATGTACGAATTCTGGGAAAGGCTGGTTTGTTTTGCGCTTCCCCGGGTTCGCGATTTTAAGGGCCTGCCTCCAAAAGCGTTTGATGGACGCGGGAATTATACGATTGGATTGAAAGAGCAGTTGATCTTTCCTGAAATCAATTTTGACAAAATAGAAAAGATCAAAGGAATGAATATCACCATCACGACCTCTGCTAAAAATGATGAGCAGGGCAGGTGTTTGCTAACCCATATGGGGCTTCCCCTGAGAAAGTAAAAGTATGGCAAGAAAAGCTTTAATAGCCAAGCAGAAAAGAACACCCCGATTTGCTGTTCGCACTTACAACCGATGCAATATCTGCGGGCGGCCGAGGGCCTTCCTCAGGAAATTTGGGATGTGTCGAATTTGTTTTCGTGAAAGGGCATTGCGTGGCGAAATTCCTGGCGTCACCAAGGCCAGTTGGTAGCAAAACTCTCCGGGTGGATTCTGGTTTCCCCGGACAGGTAGCAGGATTAATTGCGCTGTCTTTTTAAGGCAGGGTAGCTGAAATTTTTTTGGAGTACCGTTGTAAAATGATGACCGACCCTATAGCCGATTTGTTTACCCGTATACGTAACGGGCTAATGGTAAGGCACCCGAGGGTGGATGTCCCCGGGTCAAAAATGAAAAAGCGGATTGTGGAAATTTTGAAAGAGGAAGGTTATATCAAAAATTTCCGCTATTATGAGGATGGGAAGCAGGGAATTCTCCGGGTTTATCTGAAGTATCAGAACGATGAACCGGTAATTCGAGGAATCAAAAGAATCAGTAAGCCGGGACGAAGGCATTACGTCAAGCGGGATACCGTTCCCAGGGTTTTGAACGGGTTGGGCCTGGCAATAGTTTCAACTTCATCCGGTGTTTTCACAGACCAGCAATGCCGGGAAAAAGGGGTTGGCGGTGAAGTCATCGGACATGTCTGGTAAATATTTGCTTATTTTTAAAATAGAAAACAAAAAATGTCTCGAATAGGAAAACAACCCGTACCGGTACCCTCCGGGGTAGAATGCAAAATCAACGGCAACAAGGTTGATGTGAAAGGGCCCAAGGGGCAGCTGAGCCGTGAATTGCATCCGAATATGAAAATCGAGTTGAAGGATAATCAGGTCACCGTAACCCGGCCTTCAGATGGGAGACTGGACCGGTCCCTGCACGGCCTGACAAGGACATTGATCAACAACATGGTCCTCGGTGTATCGCAGGGGTATTCGAAACAACTCAATGTGGTAGGTGTGGGTTATAAGGTTGCCCTGAAAGGGAAAGACCTTGAGTTGAATCTCGGGCATTCGCACGCAATCAATTACCCGGCCCCAAAAGGAATCGAATTTGAAGTGGATGGTAAAAAGAACACCATCATTGTGAAGGGCATCAATAAAGAAATTGTCGGGCAGACCGCTGCTGAAATTCGCGGTTTCCGGCCCCCGGAACCCTATAAGGGAAAAGGGGTCATGTACGCGAACGAGAGAATCATTCGAAAAGCCGGCAAGGCTGCAGTGGGAAAAGGAACTTAAAATGAAAACATTAGAGCGTGAGCGGTTGCGGCTGAGCCGGAAAAAAAGAATCAAGCTGAAGGTACAGAAACAAAAAAGTCGGCCCCGGCTGACGGTGTTTCGCAGCACCAAGCATATTTACGCGCAAATAATTGATGATAACGAGGGGAAAACCCTGGTTTCCAGTTCGTCATTGTCAAAAGGATTTAAAGAACAAATGAAAACCGGCGGAAACTT
Source organism: Nitrospinota bacterium (assembly GCA_009873655.1). Taxonomy (GTDB): domain Bacteria; phylum Nitrospinota; class Nitrospinia; order Nitrospinales; family VA-1; genus UBA8687. The sequence continues at coordinate 6,588 of WAIB01000011.1, forward strand.
GAAAGCCGCTGCCCTGGTCGGCGCCATGATTGGCGAACAGGCCGCGGCCAAGGGAATTAAAGAAGTCTACTGTGATAGAAACGGTTTTCATTATTCCGGTAGAATAAAAGCCCTTGCCGATGCGGTGCGGGAAAAAGGAATTAAATTTTAATCCGGGAGCCATGAAGCTCTAAAACAGCAGGAGGAAGGTTTGCGACAAAAGCAGGCGGAAAACCCAACAGAATTTGTTGATAAAGTAGTCAAGATCAACCGCGTTGCCAAAGTGGTGAAAGGTGGCCGGCGCTTCAGTTTCAGTGCGTTGGTCGTGGTCGGTAACCGTGAAGGAAAAGTGGGTTGGGGATTGGGAAAAGCCAATGAAGTTCCTGAAGCCATTCGAAAAGGGGTTGAAAAAGCCAAGAAAAGCCTGGTTGCCGTCAGTCTCGAAGGTTCTTCCATACCCCATGAAGTCATTGGTGCTTATGGTTCGGGAAGAGTCATGTTGAAGCCCGCATCCCGGGGAACCGGTTTGATTGCAGGGGGTGCTGTTCGCGCGGTATTGGAAGCCGCAGGGGTGCGAGACATCCTTACGAAATGTCTGCGTACAAACAATCCGCATAACGTCGTAAAAGCTACAATTCAAGGACTGAAAGATTTAAGAAGTGCTAAAGACTATACCCGGGCAAGGGGGAAACAGGTAGGCTGAATAAGGAAAGCGTATGTTGCAATTATCTAATTTAAAAGGTCCGACCGGCGGCAGAAAAAATAGAAAACGGATAGGCCGTGGAATCGGGTCCGGGACCGGGAAAACTTCCGGCAAGGGGCAGAAAGGGCAAAACAGCCGCTCTGGAGGAAGAATGCCCCCCTGGTTCGAGGGTGGACAGATGCCTCTTCACAGAAGGTTGCCCAAACGGGGATTCACAAATATTTTTAAGAAGCATTATGAAATTGTGAATGTCGAGCAATTGTCTCGATGCGCAGGCATAGACCCGGTAACCCCGGAGGTAATGAAAGAAAAGGGGTTGATTAAAAAAATGGGTGCCGTAAAAATCCTTGGGGCGGGAGAGTTGAAGGAATCGCTGAATGTGCATGCGCATAAGTTCAGTGGATCTGCCCAGGCAAAAATTGAAAAGTCCGGGGGAAAGGCTGTAAACCTTTAAATGGCCGCAGAAAGCTTCGGTAATATATTTCGAGTTCCAGAGTTAAAAAAGAGAATTCTTTTTACTCTGGGACTATTGGTGGTCTACCGGATCGGGGCGCATATCCCCACTCCGGGAATCAACTCGGTTGCTTTGGCGGAATTATTTGCCCGGGCACAGGGAACCATACTCGGGTTTTTTGATATGTTCTCCGGCGGGGCATTGAGCCGGTTGACCATATTTGCATTGGGCATCATGCCCTATATCAGCGCATCCATTATTCTGCAGCTGATGACCATTGTGTCTCCTTATCTTGCGAGGTTGAAAAAGGAAGGGGAGCAGGGGCAAAAGAAGATCACTCAATACACCCGTTATGGAACCGTGTTATTGAGTACAATTCAAGGAGCGGGAATCGCAGTCGGGCTTGAAGCAATGAAAAGCCCCGGGGGCAGCCCCATTGTTCCCGAGCCGGGGTGGTCGTTTAGAATGATGACCATCATTACCCTGACCGCGGGAACATCTTTTTTGATGTGGTTGGGGGAGCAGATCACGGAACGGGGAATTGGTAACGGGATATCCCTGATCATTTTTTCCGGGATCGTTGCCGGAACACCCGCAGCTATTTTTCAGTCGTTGGATTTGATGGGGACAGGTGAAATGTCTGTGCTCGTTATGCTTTTCCTTCTGGTTTTAATGGTCGTGGTGGTGGGAGCCATCGTGTTCACGGAAGGAGGGCAGCGCAGGATTCCCATCCAATATGCCAAACGGGTAGTAGGACGGAAAATGATGGGAGGGCAGTCGACACATTTGCCCTTGAAAGTAAATACGTCGGGGGTTATTCCACCGATCTTTGCTTCCTCTATCATCATGTTTCCGGCCACCATAGCGCAGTTTATCAGTCATCCCTGGATGCAGACGGTATCAGCCATGTTGACACCGGGGACGATTGTTTACAGTTTGATTTTTGTAGGCGCGATATTTTTCTTTTGTTACTTCTACACGGCGGTTATATTCAATCCCGTGGATGTGGCTGACAATATGAAAAAACATGGCGGTTACGTGCCGGGAATTCGACCGGGAACCAAAACGTCTGAGTACATAGACACCATTCTCTCCAGGCTGACGTTTTATGGAGGGCTGTATTTGTCTTTAGTCTGTATTTTGCCGGATTATTTGATAAAATACTTCAACATTCCGTTTTACTTCGGTGGAACCAGCTTGTTGATTGTGGTGGGCGTGTCCTTGGATACGATGCAGCAAATAGAGTCCCACTTGGTAATGAGAAATTACGATGGGTTTGTGAAAAAGGGGCGTTTGAAAAGCCGAAGAGGCTGATTGATGAGATTGATTCTTTTAGGGCCACCAGGTGCTGGTAAAGGCACTCAGGCAAAGATGCTGAAAGAAAAATTTCAGATCCCGCAGATTTCCACCGGTGATATTTTAAGACAGGCGGTAAAAGATAATACCGAGCTAGGTGCCCGGGCAAAAACAGTGATGGATGCGGGCCAACTGGTACCTGACGACATCGTCATAGGTTTGATAAAAGAGCGGATCCGGCAAGGAGATTGTAAAACCGGACTCATACTGGATGGGTTTCCCAGGAATATTGCCCAGGCAGAAAAGCTTTCAGAAACCCTGCAGGATATGAACCTGGCCATCGATCATGTCATAGACCTGGAAGTCGATGAAGGAGAAGTGATTGAGCGGTTGACAGGACGGAGTACCTGTTCGGAATGTGGAACGATGTTTCACCGGGTATCCCGGCCTCCCAAAGTTGCCGGGGTTTGCGATGGTTGCGGCGGCAAGCTGGCACAAAGGCCGGACGATAACAGGGAAACGATTGAGGAAAGGTTAAAGGTTTATTCAGAGTCTACAGCGCCTTTAAAGGAATTTTATTCGAAACAAGGGAGCCTGAAAACAGTAGAAGCGAAAGGGTCTGTAGAAGAAATTTTCTCCCTCGTTTGTGAAATGATTGAATGACGAATGTCTAAAGAAGAATCGATAGAAGTAGAGGGCACCATTTTAGAGCCATTGCCGAATGCCATGTTCCGGGTTGAACTGGAAAATGGCCATAAGGTATTGGCGCACATTTCCGGGAAAATGCGGATGCATTTCATTCGTATATTGTCCGGCGACAAAGTGAAAGTTCAGTTGTCCCCTTATGATTTGACTCGCGGTCGAATCACCTATCGGTACAAGTAAGAAGGATGGAAAAATGAAAGTAAGAGCCTCAGTAAAGCCCATTTGTATGAAATGTAAAGTGATTCGCCGTCGCGGTGTGGTCCGCGTGATTTGCGAGAACCCGAAACATAAACAGCGACAAGGCTAAAAGGAGAAAGCGTGGCACGAATAGCAGGTGTTGATATCCCCAAAGACAAACAGGCCTGGATTGCCCTGACCTATATTTACGGGGTTGGCCGAACCACCTCGCGTGAGATCCTGCAAAAAGCGCAAGTGGGTGCGGAAATAAGGATGAAGGACCTGACAGAAGAAGAGGTGACTCGAATTCGAAACGTCATTGACAAGGAATACGAGGTTGAAGGGGACCTGAGGCGAAGCGTTACCCTGAACATCAAGCGCCTGATGGATATCAGTTCCTATAGAGGATTGCGGCATAGAAGGGGACTGCCTGTTCATGGCCAAAGAACACATACAAATGCTCGAACAAGAAAAGGCCCGAAGAAAACCGTAGGGGCTCGATCAAAAAAATAAGAGAGCGAACACGAATCGGGATCTAAAATCAGGAGGTTTTAGATACTCTCAAATTTGAGAATCTGGAGAAATAAAGTTAATGGATAAAAAATCCAAAACCGGAAAGAAAAAACAAAAAACCGCCCCCGAAGTGGGGGTAGCCCATATCCAGGCGACTTTTAATAACACCATCATCACTATTTCGGATATGTCCGGGAACGTGGTCTCATGGTCCAGTGCGGGAGCGCAGGGATTTAAAGGATCCAGAAAAAGCACTCCCTTTGCAGCGCAGGTTGCAGCCGATAAGGCGGCTGTAAAAGCCAGGGATATGGGGATGAGAAAGCTTGAAGTCCATGTAAAAGGTCCGGGGTCCGGACGGGAATCTGCAATCCGCTCCTTGCAGGCAGCGGGAATGGAAATTCTTGTCATTCGTGATAAAACCCCGATTCCGCATAACGGGTGCAGACCCAGGAAACGGAGACGAGTCTAATGTTTAATCCTGAAAGGAGAAGCTAAATTTGGCCAGGTATCGAGGTTCTGTTTGTCGGCTCTGTCGGCGAGAAGGAATAAAACTGTATCTTAAGGGGTCCCGCTGTGAAACGGCAAAATGTGCTATAGAAAAGAGGGCTTATCCTCCCGGACAGCACGGCCAGGGGCGCACCAAATTCTCCGAATACGGGGTTCAGCTTCGTGAAAAACAAAAAGTAAAAAGAATATACGGTGTTCTGGAAAAACCATTCAGAAACTACTTTTTTAAAGCAGACCGGAAAAAAGGAGTGACGGGTGAGAACCTTTTGCAAAACCTTGAGTTGAGGTTTGACAATGTGGTCTACAGGATGGGGTTGGCGCCATCCAGAAATGCGGCCCGCCAACTGGTGCGGCATAAGCATTTCCACGTCAATGGAAAAAAAATGAACGTTCCTTCTTATATCCTTAAGCAGGGAGATGTCATTACCCCCAATCCGAACAAAAGTAAAAAGAAACCTGTTAATGAGGCGATAGAAGGTATTAAAGAAAAAACCCTGCCCGAATGGCTTTCGTTTGACGCTGACAGCAAGCAGGGAATTGTTCAAAGTATGCCTACAAGAGAAGATGTCAAATTGCCAATTGAAGAACAATTGATCGTAGAACTCTATTCAAGATAAACAGTAATTCACTAAATATTAAACAATTGATGAGACCCGAAATTTTGGGGTCGGAGGCTATATGTTCACAGCCCAGGGAATCGTTAAACCAAAGCGATTAGAATTTGATAAGAAAAACAGATCCGAATTCTATGGAAAGCTCAGCGCAGGCCCATTTGAACGCGGATTTGGAGTGACCATCGGAAATTCTTTGCGCAGAATGCTGCTGTCCTCCATAGAAGGAGCCGCAGTGGTAGCGGTAAAGTTTGAGGGAATTTTTCACGAGTTCTCCTCCATCCCCGGTGTGGTCGAAGATGTTACGGAAATCATCCTGAATATCAAACAGCTCAACCTTAAATTGACGGGGGAGGCCGACTCAAAACGCATCTATATCAAGGCTTCGGAAGCGGGTACGGTATGTGCGAAAGATGTGATTGCCGACCCGGATGTTGAAATTCTGAATCCAGACCACGTCCTGTTAACCATTGACCAGAGTGCCAAGGTGGACGTGGAAATGATTGTCAGAAAAGGCCGTGGATATGTCTCGGCGGAAAAACACGTGATCGAAAATGAATCCGTTCAAATGATTCCAATTGATTCCAATTTTTCTCCCATTGAAAAGATTTCCTACCATGTAGAGAACACGAGGGTGGGGCAGTCCAGCGACTACGATTCCCTTGTAATGGAATTGTGGACCAACGGAGGAATCACTCCTGAAGATGCCGTGGCCCACGCAGCAAAAATAGTTAAAGACCATATGCAGATTTTCATCAATTTTGATGAAGAGCCTGAACCCGTAATGCCTCAGGTGGATGAGAAAAAACAGAAGATGCTGAGTAATATGGCCAAATGTGTTGAAGAACTCGAGCTTTCTGTTCGCTCCTACAATTGTTTGAAGAATGCCAATATCCAGACCATCGCTGAACTGGTCACCAAGACAGATGGCGAAATGCTTAAAACAAGGAACTTTGGCAGAAAATCTTTAAACGAAATTAAGGAAATCCTTGAGGAAATGGGTCTCCACCTTGGTATGAAAGTCGAGGAAGAAGATTTAAAGCAAATCAGTCAGGCGCAGAAGAAAAAAGAAATTGAAACCGAGCCTGAACAATAAGTTTTTAAGGAGTAAAACCAGTAATGCGGCATTTGAAAGCAGGTAGAAAGTTTGGTAGAAGTTCCGCTCACCGGAAAGCCCTTTTTCGCAACCTGGTGGGAGCGTTGATTCAAAGAGAACGAATCAGAACCACGCTGGCTAAAGCAAAAGAGCTTCGCGGAAAAGTGGAGAAAACCATCACTCTGGGAAAGAAAGGAACCCTTCACGCCAGACGCCAGGCTTTTAAACTGGCACCGCAAAAAGAGTCCGTAAGCAAAGTGTTCGGAGACCTGGCAGAACGTTACGCCAACCGACCGGGAGGGTATACCCGAATCATTAAAATAGGGCCTCGTCGTGGAGACAATGCTCCCATGGCTTTCATCGAGTTGGTAGATAGGGAGGGTGAGGCCCCTGCACCGAAAAAAGGAAAAGAGGCGGCAAAAAAAGAAACCAAACCCAAGGCAACCGAGAAAAAAGCCGGGGAGAAAAAAGAAGCCAAACCAAAAGCCACAGAGAAAAAAGCCGCGGAGAAAAAAGAAACCAAAAAGAAAGCTGAGCCAAAAAAATCTGCCCCAAAGAAAAAGGAAGATAAAAAATAACGAAGCTTCCTTTCGTTAAACGTTAAAGGCAGTTGGGCCCTACTCCCGTTGGACCATGCTTGAACCTGAAATTGGTATTTTCCTTTATATAAATCAATAAATCATCATAGCTTTTGAAGTGCTCTGTAAACCCGTAATCATCCCCTGTATATTCGCAGGATTCGGTACTATGTTCGCGGCACATATAGGGACGGTGTTCATAGATGGCACATTTGTTGTCAGGCATTAAAAAATTACAGCGATTATGGATCATGATGAACCAGTCTTGCCTGTAAATATAAATGGAAACGTTTTCGTGGGCAATTTTCCAAAGAAGACTTTCGTAGTCGCGTCGGTCTTCAGGCTCATCTATTCCAAAGGCGAAATAATTGCAACAGTAAGCCGGTAGGCATTTTTCGCATTGGTGGGTGTCATCTCTTTTACTTTTTGTTTTAGCCATTGGTAATCCTTAGATGGTTCAGGAGATAGTGGATTTGATAATCGAAACAGGTGGCTATTTTGCCTGCCAAAATTTAAGGAGTCAACCCAAGGCTATATCCTGATAAATTAATTGCCGCCTCCTAGAGAAAGGCTTGGAAATAGGTGATATTTTGAAAAGCAACGACCTCTTTTCAGCTTGGCCTCGCCGGCTCCAGGCAAGGGGATAGAAAGGGGTTGACAAATGGGAAATAACTGGATAGAGTAAGTAAGCTCCGAAAGCTCCCAGACATATCCCTTTAAAATCCAATCACATATTAGCTTAATTATTTTGCGCTTTCGCCGTTATTTATTTAGGAAACCATTTAAAATTCATAAATACTTCCTGACTTTAAATCCACCAATAACGAAACAGGGCCAGTCCTGACCTCACCTCAAAGATGCCACAAACCATGAACCAAATGAACATTGAAGAACTCAAGTCTAAAACTATATCCGAGCTTACAAATATCGCCAAAGATTTAAAAATTCAGGGCCATAGCGGTCTCAGAAAGCAGGACCTGATTTTTAGAATACTGGAAGCCAAGACCGAAAAAGACGGTTTGATGTTCGGACAAGGGGTATTGGAAATCCTTCCTGATGGATTCGGTTTCCTAAGAGCGCCGACCTATAATTATCTCCCCGGTCCGGATGACATCTATGTATCGCCTTCCCAGATCCGGAAATTTGATATGCGAACGGGAGATACGATTTCCGGTCAGATTCGGCCCCCAAAAGACAGCGAACGCTATTTTGCCTTGTTGAAGGTTGAAGCCATCAATTTTGAGAATCCGGACAAGACGAAAGATAAAATATTATTCGATAACCTGACTCCTCTTTACCCTGAAGAGCGGATCCGCCTGGAAACCCCGGGAGGGAAAGACTACAGTGCCCGTGTCATGGATCTGATGACACCTATCGGGAAAGGGCAGCGCGGACTGATTGTGGCGCCTCCCAGGACCGGAAAAACCATGCTATTGCAGTCGGTGGCAAATAGCATCAGCACCAATTTCCCGGAAATTGCTCTGATCGTGCTTCTGATTGACGAAAGACCTGAAGAAGTAACAGATATGGAGCGTTCCGTCCGCGGAGAAGTCATCAGTTCCACTTTTGATGAGCCCGCTCAGCGCCACGTACAGGTTGCTGAGATGGTCATAGAAAAGGCCAAGAGGCTGGTGGAACACAAGCGCGATGTCGTTATTCTGCTAGACAGCATCACCCGCCTGGCCCGGGCTTACAATGCCATTGTTCCCCCCAGCGGTAAAGTATTATCAGGAGGTGTTGACTCAAATGCCCTGCAGCGTCCGAAAAGATTTTTTGGTGCCGCCAGAAACCTGGAGGAGGGTGGAAGCCTGACCATCATTGCCACTGCCCTGGTTGACACAGGAAGCAGAATGGATGACGTTATTTTCGAGGAATTCAAGGGAACGGGTAATATGGAAATCGTGCTCGACCGCAAACTTGCCGATAAGAGAACCTTTCCTTCCATTGATATCAACCGCTCAGGAACCCGAAAAGAAGAATTGTTATTGCCGGAGGCCGACCTCCAACGCGTGTGGTTATTGAGAAAAGTTTTGCTCCCCATGGGCATCCATGATACGATGGACCTTCTCCTGCAGAAGATTAAAGAATCCAAAACGAACGCTGAATTTTTGGCGACTATGAACTCTTGACGGTGACACAATGAAATCAGGCATTCATCCAGAATATTTTGAAACCAGGGTCCGCTGCGCTTGCGGGGCAGAAGTGGAAACGCGAACCACCATGAAAGATCTGCACGTGGAAATCTGTTCGGAATGCCATCCTTTTTTCACGGGAAAACAAAAACTTCTTGATACCGCAGGTCGGATCGAGAAATTCAAGCGCAAGTACGCCAAAGCAAAACCTCAAGAATCCGCAAGCCCTCAGTAGCTTCTCCTTCTTCTCTTTCCCCGGCTTTTCCCGCCTGAGCGGGATTTCCAAAGGCATCTCCCATGTTCGACAAGTTGAAAACGGTTGAAAAGCGTTACAACGATCTCAATGATTTGCTGAGTGATCCAAAAATCATCGCCCAGCAGTCCGAATTCCAGAAGTATGCCAAAGAACAATCCGATTTGACTCCCATTGTAAACAGGTTTCAGGAGTTACAAAAATATGTAAAACAATTGGATGAGAGCAAAAAAATTCTGGAGGAAGAAAAAGATCCGGAATTGCTGGAGATGGCAGAGGAGGATTTAATTGAGGTAGAGGCACAAAAGCAAAAAGCGGAAGAAGATTTAAAAATTCTTCTATTACCCAAAGACCCGCGGGATGAGCGCAATGTAATCGTAGAAATCAGAGCGGGAACAGGGGGAGAGGAAGCAGCCTTGTTCTCCAATGACCTGTTCCGAATGTATTCCCGTTTTGCAGAAGAAAAAAAATGGCAGGTAGAAATTTTAAGTTCCAACCTCACGGGAAAGGGCGGTTTCAAAGAAGTGATTTTCAGTATTACTGGAAGAGGGGTTTACAGCAGGTTGAAATATGAAGGGGGTACCCATCGCGTTCAACGTGTTCCTGATACAGAAAGCCAGGGACGCATCCACACCTCAGCAGTTACGGTGGCAATCCTTCCTGAAGTCGAAGACGTAGACATAAAAATAAATCCCGCAGATATTAAAATTGATGTATACCGTGCATCGGGCCCCGGTGGACAAAGTGTTAACACAACGGATTCGGCTGTGCGACTCACCTATGTGCCCACTGGAATGGTGGTCACATGTCAGGATGAAAAGTCACAACATAAAAACCGGGAAAAGGCCATGAAAGTTTTAAGAGCTCGACTGTATGATGAGGAACAGAAAAAAATGCATGACGAGCAGGCAAGTGAAAGAAAGCAGCAGGTCGGCTCCGGCGACCGCAGCGAACGCATACGAACCTATAATTTTCCGCAAGAGAGGGTCACGGATCACCGGATCGGACTTACCTTACACAAGCTGACTGCCGTTATGGAAGGAGATCTCGATGAAATCATCGATGCTTTAAGCTTGCATTTTCAATCCGAGGCGCTTAAAGGGGACATCTAAAAAGGATGGTTTCCAATATCAACTCATTTCTAAATTGGTCCCAAAACCAATTGGCGGGCGTGCACTCGCCTCGACTGGACTCGGAAATTCTTCTTGCCCACACCTTAAAACTTTCACGGACCCAGCTCAGGACCCAATTCGATAGGGTCCTAAATGATTCTGAAAAAAATCTAGCAAAAAAATATGTGCAACGCCGGCGGAACCGGGAACCCGTTTCACAAATTGTGGGATACCAGGAGTTTTGGTCTCTCAATTTTGCAGTTGATAAGAATGTTTTGACACCCCGACCCGAAACGGAAATTTTGATAGAAACCGCGTTGAGTTGTCCGTCTCATGGAAAAATTCTTGACTTGGGAACGGGATCGGGAGTCCTGGCCGTAGTAATGGCAAAAGAGGTTCCCGGTTGTGAAGTGGTGGCCCTGGAATTGGACCCGAAGGCTTTAAGTATTGCCAGAGAAAATGCAAAGGTTCATGGCGTTGATGATAGAGTCGAATTTATTTGCGGCGATTTAATAGAAGGAGATTGGCGTGGTAACTATTCCATGATTCTATCAAACCCACCTTATATCCCCTCCGCTGATATCCAAAAGATAATGCCAGAGGTCCAAAATTATGAACCACTCAAAGCCCTCGACGGGGGGCTGGATGGCCTGGATTTTTATCGCGATATTATTCCGAAAGCCAGGAACCGACTTGAGAAAAATGGATATCTGATATTAGAAATCGGTCATTCTCAAGCTGACGATATAAAAACAATTTTTCAAAAATCATCAGGTTTCAAAAATATTCAAGTGATTCAAGATTATTCAGGTTACGACCGTGTGATAAAAGCTAAAAAGGAAAGCTCCGATGGATAAGATAGTCATTGAAGGCGGCACTCCGCTGAATGGAACAGTAAAAATGAGCGGGGCAAAGAATGCGGTGCTCCCCATTCTTGCAGCGACTTTATTGACTCAGGGAAGAAATATTATAAAGGGAGTTCCCAAAGTCCGCGATGTAGCCACCATGATCAAACTATTGGAAGATCTGGGCGCAAAATTAGAAAGTTACAGTAACGAAAAAATAGTTATAGACACCTCAAAGGCAGATAACCCGGAAGCTCCCTACGACCTTGTTTCAACCATGCGGGCCTCGTGCCTGGTACTGGGTCCCTTGCTGGCAAGACTGGGAAAGGCGCGAGTCTCTTTGCCGGGAGGTTGCGCCATTGGTGAACGACCCATCGACCTTCATATTAAAGGGCTGGAAGCAATGGGTGCAAAAATAACCCTGGAACAGGGTTATGTTCAAGGTAAAGCGGACCGCCTGAAGGGCATCCAATTTTATTTTGATACCGTTTCGGTGACGGGAACTGCAAACTTGATAATGGCGGCGGTTTTAGCAGAAGGGGAAACCATTCTTGAAAATGCAGCGAAAGAACCGGAAGTCGTATTTCTTGCTGATATATTGAATCAGGTAGGAGCAAAAATATCAGGCCATGGAACAGATATAATAACCATTCAGGGAACGTCTTCGCTCAAACCCATCGAATGCACCATTTTTCCTGATCGAATTGAAACAGGAACATTTATGATTGCGGCAGCAATTACAAAAGGGGATGTAACGATTGAAAATTGCAATCCACAGCATGTAGAACCCATTACCTTGAAGCTCCAGGAAGCTCAAGCAGATGTGGAAATCAGTAAAAATAAAATCCGGGTAAAGGGTAAAGACATCATCGATTCCGTGAATGCCAAGACCCATCCTTACCCTGGTTTCCCCACCGATATTCAGGCACAATTTATGGCTTTGATGACTTTGGCGCAAGGACAGAGTATTATCGTGGAGACGGTTTTCGAAAACCGGTTCATGCACGTTGCCGAATTAAAAAGAATGGGTGCCGATATTTCACTGGATGGGCATACCGCGATTATAAAGGGCGTCAAGAGCCTTTCGGGAGCCCCGCTGATGGCCACCGATTTGCGTGCCAGCGCTTCTTTGGTTTTAGCCGCTGTGGCTGCCAAAGGCCAGTCCATAATTTCACGGGTTTATCATATAGACCGCGGCTATGTTGGCATTGAAAAAAAGTTATCGAAACTGGGTGCGCAGATACGCCGAATAAAATAAAATTTTCTATAACCCGGCCTGGGTGTTATGGAAGCGCCCCTGCAAGGTTTAGAAACCAAAGCATATTAAAAAGCACAGGGTAAAGTTATGGATGAGTCCCGCCCCTTATATGATCAGGATATTCACAGTATTTTATTGTGGATGCCCAACTGGATTGGCGATGTGATATTGACTCTTCCTTCCCTGCAATCTTTACGCCGTGCTTACCCAAAGGCGCGCATAACGGTTGTTGTAAAACCTCCCTCCGATGAATTGCTCCTGGGCCATCCTGCAATCAACACCGTTCTCCCTCTTCCATCTGGACCCGAAGCGGGTTTCTGGAAACGTATTAATTTTGCGCGCAGCTTGAAAAAATATCAGTTTGATGTGGGGATTGTTATTCCCAACTCATTTGGTGCGGCATTTTTATTAAGCCTGACAGGAGCAAAAAACAGATTGGGGTACAATACCGATGGCAGGGATATTTTGCTGACACACCCGATTACTACAACAAATCATCTTAAAAAAAGCCAGTACCGAGTAGAGTATTATTTTAAAATTTTTTCTCCATTAAAAATGGATATTCCAGATACTGTTTTTAGCCCGGTTGTTAAACAGGAAGGCGATTTGTCAGTTCGAGAAGCATTACTGAATATTGGGCTTGATGAGGACGAAGAGTTTATAACACTCCATCCGGGAACATCGAAAGTGGAAAGAAGCTGGCATGTAGAACGGTTTGGAATTTTATGCCAGAAAATTTTTAAAGCGGACGGGAAAAAACTGGTTTTGCTGGGTACAAAATCCGAGGAAGATATGCTGAACAGAATCAAAGATTATTGCCCTCCCGGAAAGGTAAAAGTTATTCCCCCAATGAATTTAAGGGTTTTGGCCGGAGTTTTGAAAAAAAGCAGGATTTTTATTGGCAATGATAGCGGAATGATGCATCTTGCGGCGATGGTGGGTACCCCGATTGTGGGAATATTTGGCCCCGGCAACCCCAATACATCAGGGCCTTATATGGATTCTGAATTTTGTGAAATATTAACTCAGAATTATTCCTGCTCTCCCTGTCGGCAACGTTTTTTTAAAGAATGTAAACCGTCTCCACATAATAAACCTTATTGCCTGGAAGACATCACGGTGAAAAATGTGCATGAGGCTATATACAGGCTTATGAAAAGAGTTTGATTTTGGCTATTGGCAGAAGTAATCCTGAATAAGTTCGTCTTCATCGGGTGTCAGGTGACGGATATTAGCCGGACTGGGCGCAGAGATCAGCGACTCTTTTCTCCATTGAGTTTTTATTTTTCCCAGATCTTCCACCTCACAGATTTCATGAGGCAGGGCGATGGTCTTACCCCTGATCTGTAAAAAACCACCCAGTTTGATTATTAAATAACGGCAAATATGGGTTTCAGGTTCCACCAGCAATGCATCGACCTTAGCGATTGCCTCATTAAACTTATCGTAAACAAAAAAGCCGACGACCTGATCTTTTTTTGCCAACTGGAAAGTGTTTTCAGAAATGTATAGAAACATTCCCCACCCCAACGAAAGTTTTTATACTCTGCATTATACCAGAGGGAATGGGTGTCTTCGGAAAGAAGGATTTAGTTTGCATATGGAAATTGGGTGAATTAAATTTGATGAATGATGATTTGTCCAGAATGTGAAGAAGAGTTCCCGGATACTATTTCGACTTGCTGGGATTGCAATGTGCGGCTTGTTCCTTCTTTGGCAGAACCCGAATTTCCGGAGTTGGCGGTTGTTTGCACCATTTTAAATGAAACAACCGCCCATATTATCAAAGGCTTTCTTGAGAACGAAAGTATTCCCTGCCAGTTGGAAAATATTTCTTTTCACGCCGGACCCGCCCCGGTCGCGGATTTGATGAAAGTTCGTCTTTGGTCTAAAAAAGAAGATGTGCTTCGGGCAAGAAAGCTCCTCCAGGAAAGGGAGGATGTTCAGATATGCTCATCTTGTGAAACCGAAGTGGGTTTTCAGGATGAGTTCTGTGGCCATTGCGGGGAAAAACTCAGCTAGTAGTTTGGGCAGAATCGATCAGTCTGTAAACCTGAACTTGAAAATGTACCAGATGGCAGCCACGCCGTCTTTCCAGGTAATTTTCTTTCCTTCCGAGTAGTCCCGGCCATTATAGGAAATCGGGACTTCGTAAATCCTGAATTTTTTTTTTGCAACCTTTGCGGTAAATTCGGGTTCAAACCCAAATCGATTGCATTTTAGGGTAAGGGAATCATTCACTTCTTTGGTAAAAACCTTATAACCGGTTTCCATATCCGTAAGGTTTACGTTAGTAAACATGTTGGACAAGGTGGTCAGTACCATATTCCCAACAGAGTGCCAGAAAAATAAAACACGGTGGGGCCCTCCTAGAAATCGGGAACCATATACCACATCTGCACGGCCATCCAGAATGGGTTCAATTAAAATGCCGTAGTCAGCGGGATTATATTCAAGGTCTGCATCCTGAATGATAATTATATCTCCGGTAACTTTTGCGAACCCGGTTCTCAGTGCGGCGCCTTTCCCCTGATTGCGATTGTGATAAAGAACTTGAAAGTTATCTTTGTTTTCATAATTCTTCATGACTTCTCGGGTACCATCCGTCGAAAAATCGTCAATCAAAATTATTTCTTTTTCATAATCCACAGCATTGACTTTGGCGACTACAGTCTCCAAAGTTTCCCGCTCGTTGTAAACAGGAATGACTATAGATAACTTTAGCAAGGGTTATTTTAAAAAAGAGTGTAAATGAAAGGAGCTACGGCACTTCCTTCGGTTAGCACAATCAATAAGCCCATAAGCAGCATGATTAAAACTATGGGGCCCAGCCACCATTTTTTCCTGGTTTTCAAAAAATCCCAAAATTCTGAAACAATACTGATTTTGTTGTTTGGCCCTGATTGGTTGGTCATGATTTTCTTAGTCTTTTCTTCCTTGAAAAGGTTTATAAAAACAACATCCCTATAATATCTAAAACAAGATTTAATCGGAACACTTTTTTTGCCTGGAGGATGTATTCCTGGTTTTAAGAGGAGGCCCCTCTATTTAAACTGCTTTATGACTTAATAGGTTTTCAATATGAAGCTGAACGGAATCCCCCAGAGCAGAATAGTCATACCCGCCTTCTAACATGGAAAGTATTCTTCCCTGGCAAACATCCTTGGCAGCTTCCAGGAGTTGCTGTGTCATTTTACCATAGCAATCTGTGCTGAGTTCGACCTGTGCAAGCGGATCGTTTTCATGGGCATCGAAGCCGGCGGAAATGATAATCAGATCGGGGTTGAATTTTTGAATTGCCGGTACCAGTTTATTTTCTATTGCATCGAGATAATCGGAATCTCCTGAATAAGCCCGCATAGGGAGGTTCAAATTCGCGCCCAGACCATCTCCTGATCCAGTTTCATCGCTGCCACCCGTCCCCGGATAGAAAGGGTATTGGTGAGTACTGCTGTAAAAGATCGAAGAATTCTTATAAAAGGAATGCTGCGTCCCGTTTCCATGATGCACGTCCCAATCAAAGATGAAGATTTTATCGAGTTGCTTCACTTCCTGGGCATAGCGGGCTACTACCCCGACATTATTGAAAAGGCAAAACCCCATCGCCCGGTTTTGCTCGGCATGATGCCCGGGGGGGCGGACAGCGCAAAACGCATTATCAATAGTGCCTTCTAAAATTTTGTCCAGCGCTTCCAGTCCTGCCCCTGCACTGAGCAAGGCGGCCTGGTAGGAGTCAGGGGAGATTACGGTATCCGCATCTAGATTCCGTACTCCATTTTGGCAGCTCTGTTCGACACTTTCAATATATCCCCTGTCATGAACCCTTGCGATATCTTCTAAGGTGGCTTTGCGGGGTTGAATTAATGCAAGGTTGTTGTAAAATTTTGAAGACTCAACTTTACTTTGAATGGCGGTCAAGCGTCCCGGATTTTCCGGGTGAGGCTCGTTTTCGTGTTTTAAATAAAAGGGATCTGAAATGTAGCCCGTCTTATTCACTTTTCAATTCCTATCAGAATTCTTATTTTTTCCTAAAATGATAAGCTTTGCGGAGAATATCAAATTAACGAATTACCTTCAACTTATCCGGTCATGCTAGATTCAGACATAAATACCAAAACAAGGAAAATTGAAGAGCGGGCCTACGCCCTGGGCTTCGACGGGTTTGGAATAACCCGTCCGGAAATTGATGAGGCAGGGAATAAATTCAGCCAGTGGCTGGAAATGGGCTACGCTGGAGAAATGGCCTATATGGCCCGGGGGGAAGCCAAACGACGTGACCCCAGCCTCGTATTGGAAGACATTAAAAGCATTATTTGTTTGAGGACCAATTATTTCACAGCGGATAAAGGAATGGACTTTCTAAACTTTCCCGAGAGAGGAGACGTTTCCTTATACGCTTTGAATGAGGATTATCACGATATCATCACTCCCCGATTGAAAGAACTTGAAAGAACCATTCAGCAGGAATTTGAAGGCTGTAAAACAAAAATTTACGTCGATACAGGGCCTGTTCTTGAAAAGCCCTTGGCTGAGAAGGCAGGGCTGGGTTGGGTTGGGAAGCACACCAACCTGCTCAGTGAAGATATCGGTTCCTGGTATTTTCTTTCAGAAGTATTGGTCGATGTTCCGCTGCCTGAATCGACGGCAGCAGATAACCATTGTGGTACCTGTCGCAATTGTATCGACATATGCCCCACGGATGCTATCGTTGCCCCTTATGTTCTGGATTCAAATAAATGCATTTCCTACCTCACCATTGAGTTAAAAGGGGTCATTCCTGTCGAGTTCAGAAAGGCAATTGGCAACAGAATCTACGGGTGTGACGATTGCCAGATAGTTTGCCCCTGGAATTCTTATGCGGTTAAAACGGAAGAACCCGCATTTAATGTCGTGAATGAAAATTTTTTACTGATTGATTTGATCCAGTTGGATGAGGAGGGTTTTCGAAAAAGATTTAAAGGAAGTCCTATAAAAAGAATCAAACGCCGTGGATTATTAAGAAACGTAGCCATTGCCTTGGGAAATTCCGAAAATCCCGAGTCCGTTCCTTATTTAAAAAAAGCTCTAAATGACGAGGAACCGCTTATTCGGGCACATGTTGTTTGGGCATTGGGAGAACTTATGCTGTCGGAAAGTGTTCCTTTTATAGAACAGAAGCTTGCTGATGAAAAGGACCCCCTGGTTTTAAGGGAAATTGGCGCAATACGGGAGAGATTTGCAGGGTTTTCGTGAGGGATTGAAATTTTTCAAGGTAACCAAACAAACCGTTGAACCTTAAGGGGACCCGGCCTATAATCAGTAAATTTTATTCCCTTTTTTAATTAGAGGTTTATGAGCGATTCAAACGATTTTCGATTTTTAAAGGCCTGTCGGGGAGAACAGGTAGACAAAACACCAGTATGGTTCATGCGCCAGGCCGGAAGATACATGAAAGTTTACCGGGACCTGAAAGAAAAGTATACCTTTCTGGAAATGTGTAAAACACCTGAACTGGCATGTGAAGTTACCATGCAGCCTCTGGGTGTTTTGGATATCGATGCGGCAATAATTTTTGCTGATATTCTTCTCCCACTCGAACCCATGGGTACGGGGCTGGAATTTTCCGCAGGTGACGGCCCGGTGATACCCCGACCCGTAAAAGACAAAAAGGCGGTTGAAAAGTTATTACCGGTAAATGCGGAGGAGCAACTGGGTTTTGTAGGGGAGGCTATAAAGCTTGTGCGTAAAGAGATTGATGGAAAGATTCCTCTCATTGGGTTCGCGGGCGCGCCTTTTACATTATGCAGCTATATGATTGAGGGTGGTAAATCACGTGATTTTACAACCACCAAATTAATGATGTATGAGGCCACAGATGTCTGGAACCAATTGATGGATAAGGTTTGTACCATGCTTGTGGACTATCTTAAGATGCAGGTAAATGCAGGTGCGCAGGCCCTGCAAATTTTTGACAGCTGGGTTGGATGCCTCAGTCCCCATGACTATCAGAAATATATCCTGCCGCATCTAAAAAGAGTTTTTGATGGACTTCAGGACCTGGGTGTTCCTCTCATTAATTTCAGTACGGGTACTTCCACTATTCTTGATCTGGTACAACAGGCAGGGGGCGATGTGGTCAGCTTTGACTGGCGTATTGAAATTGATGAAGCAAGAAAAATCCTGGGTGCGGATCAACCTGTCCAGGGTAACCTTGACCCGGTAACCCTCTTTGCACCACTCCCGGTAATTAGGGAAAGGGTTCATGATATTCTTCGCCGTGCGGGGCCCAACGGACATATTTTTAACCTGGGACACGGAATATTGCAGCACACCCCTGTGGATCATGTCAAAGCCGTAGCCGATATGGTTCACGAATTTAAATATGAATGAATCATTGCCCCGAATCGGTATTTTTCTCATGGCGCACGGGGCACCGGAATCTACCGATGATATACCCGAATATTTAAAGAAAATACGTGGTGGAACGGAATCTTCACCCGAAACCATCCAGATTATCCGGGATCGGTACGGGCAGATTGGCGGTAAGTCCCCGTTGAGGGAGATAACTGCTGAACTTGCGGCCCGATTGGAAAAATTCCTTAACCAGCAGGAACCTCAGTTCAAAGTTTATGTGGGGATGAGAAACTGGAGTCCTTTTATTAAGGACGAAGTCAAGCGGATGAAAGAAGACGGGGTTCAAAAAGTGATTGCCCTCTGTCTTGCTCCCCAGTTTAGTTCCTGGAGTACCAAGCTTTACTACAACGCGTTTAAAGATGCTTTAAAAAGTTGTGGTGGTGAAAACATCGATGTTCATTTTATTGGTAGTTGGGCCAACCATCCCCTGCTGATTGATGTTTTCGCGGAGAAATATCAGGAAGCCCTGAAAAAATTAAATTCAGTAAAACCAGAATCTATATACACCATATTCACAGCTCATAGCATTCCTTCAGAATCCATTGAGCTGGGTGACCCTTATGATGAAGAATTTAATAAGACCGTACAACTGTTAGTGGATCGTGTAAAACCCAGCCATTGGTTTAAAGCCTACCAGAGCCAGGGGATGATACCTGTTCCCTGGCTGGGGCCGACCGTTGAATCCGTCTTAGACAGGATTTCCAGGGTGGGTTCCAGGACGGTATTAATCGTTCCGGTGGGTTTTGTTTGCGATCACGTGGAAATACTTTTTGACATTGATATCGAGTTTAAAAAATACGCAGAGGAAAGAAAACTTAAATTATATAGAACAGAATCTTTAAACTATTCTCCCACGTATATTGAAGCATTGGCTTCGATTGCATGGGAAGCAATGGTCTGACAATTTGCAGACCGGTCTTCCTCAATTTTCCTTCCTTATAGATTATGGACCTTGAATCGTTAAATCCTCAGCAACGTAAGGCGATCTGCCATAGTGACGGGCCTCTGATGGTAGTGGCAGGGGCAGGATCGGGAAAGACACGTGTTATCACCTACAGGATTGCCCATTTGATCCGTGAAAGAGGAATTGATCCGGAAAATATTTTAGCCATCACTTTCACCAATAAGGCCGCTGGTGAAATGAAAGATAGGATTCGCAATATGCTGAATCAAGGCGAGACTTATGCATGGGTCAGTACCTTTCATTCTTTTTGTCTAAGAATGCTAAGAAAACATATTGCGGAGTTGGGGTTTTCCAATGATTTCGTGGTTTATGATGCTCAAGATCAATTGACCCTGCTGAAACAATGCATGAAATCCTCGCAAATCAGCACAGAGGCATTTCCCGCAAAATCTCTTTTGAACCATATAAGCGGATTTAAGAATGATTTTGTTGTTCCAGAACAACTGGATTTAGACAGCATGTCTTATGGAAACCAGATGAAGGCGGCCGAGCTTTATCCTGTTTACCAGGCAGCCTTGAAATCAAACAATGCATTGGATTTCGACGATTTATTGGTTTTCGCGGCCAAATTGTTTCAACAGGTTCCCTCATTGCGGGAATATTACGATAACAAGTTCCAATATATCCTGGTCGATGAATTTCAAGATACGAATGCGGTCCAATATGACCTGGTTCGGCTGCTTTCCAATAAAGTTAATAATGTTTGCGTAGTAGGGGATGATGATCAAAGTATTTACAGATGGAGAGGGGCAAATATTGAGAATATCCTCAAATTTGAAAAAGACTATTCGGGAACAACGGTTATTAAATTGGAAGAAAACTACAGATCCACGCAAAATATTTTGAATGCGGCCGATTGCGTGGTTCGTGAAAACCTGCAGCGAAATGAAAAAAAATTGTGGACTCAGAACGAAAAAGGAGATCCCGTTATCTGCCACAAAGCGGAAGATGAAACCCGTGAAGCGGAATTTGTTTGCGATCGAATTCAAACCCTCTGCCGGGAAGAAGGATACTCGTTTAACGAGATCGCCGTTTTATACAGAACCAATGCTCAATCCCGTGTGATGGAAGATGCCCTGAGACGAGCGCAAATACCCTATCAGGTTATAGGGGGCCTGCGTTTTTACGAGAGAAAAGAAATCAAGGATGTTCTCGCCTATATGAGAGTGCTTATTAACCCTGACGATTCCATATCGTTAAAGCGTATTGTCAATGTCCCTGCAAGAGGCATAGGAAAAACATCTTTGGAAAAGGTAGAGTCTTTTTGCAGGGAAAAGGGTCTTCCTTTTTTTGAAGGTCTCAGGCGTGCAGGGAAGGGGGAATTATTGGGGGCAGCTGCCACAAAAAAAATAGCAAATTTTATCAGTATTATGGACCATCTGGATGCTGTTTACCGGCAGTCAAATGCTTTGGAACTGTTGACGGAAGTGATTGAGAGGACGGGATACGCAACCATGTTGCAAAGGGAAGACACGCGGGAAAGTAAGGGCAGAATGGAAAACCTCAACGAACTGTATTCAGCGGTGGAACAGTTGGTGGAGAATGAAAATGGTTCTTTACGCGAATTTTTGGATTCCACTGCTTTGGTTGCCGATCTGGATAATCTTGATGACAGTAGAGGGATCCTCCCGCTCATGACTTTGCATACTTGCAAGGGATTGGAATTTTCAGCCGTGTTTGTGATTGGAATGGAAAATGGACTGTTACCCCATGCAAGTTCCATGTCCGACTCTGCGGAGTACGAAGAAGAACGAAGGCTATGTTATGTGGGTTTTACCCGCGCAAAAAAAAGGCTGTTCGTTTCCCATGCAAGGCGTCGAAGAATATATGGTAATAGTTTTAACTACCCTCCTTCGGACTTTTTGCTTTCAATTCCTGGAGAAGTTCTGGTTCGGGAGTCCACGGAATATCAGGTAGAAACATCCGAATCCTTTTTTGAAAGTCCTGATTCATCCTTTTCAGTCAAGGCGGAGTCTGTAAAAAATTATCCTATTGGAACGAAAGTTTTGCATCCCAAATTTGGATCCGGAATTGTAATCAACCGGTCCGGAGAGGAAAAAGATTTAAAGCTCGAAGTTTTTTTCAAAGGCCCGCATGGAAAAAAGAAGCTGGCAGCGAATCTAGCGAATCTTATAGTTCTGTGATCTCATCTTACTGGAACGGTAAATAATAAAGGAGGCTAAAATGGCTGGACTATCCAGGTTGAGTTTTTCTGCGGTAATGATTTTCTTGTGGTTTTTTATTTCTGCTGCAGTTGTTACTGCAGGAGATGAGGTTCATTTTTCCGGAGTTGTCAAAAAAGTAATTCCAAATAAAAATAAGGTGGGGATTAAAGATCCGAAAACAAAAAAACGGTTCACGGTTATTGTGAACGAAAACACCAGGCCTGATGGTTTGAAAGCTTTGGAGAATTTGAAAAAGAAAGATGAAGTTGAAGGTGCGTATATCGTTACAGATGCGGGGTTGTATATAGCCGTTAAATTGGAGAAAAAGTAGGTTTAGGTATTTGCGTGGATTTCCTGAGCCGATAATAAATTACTCAATTTTGCTTTTCCGCCAGGGGGAAGTCTCAGGCTCAGGTTGATTCGGTCTTCCTGGTAGTCCTCCTTGACAATTAAGGCAAATTTTCTGATTTGAGATACCAGGCGCGCTTGGGAATGTTCCAGTTGCAAATTAAAGGGAAGTAATTTTTTCTCGTACTGGTCGATAATTTTTTGTCTTAAAGCTTCAATTCCTTCATCCTTTTTGCACGAGATGAAAATTGCGGAGGGGTGGTTTTCCTGGGCCTCCTCCAATTTTTCGATATCGTCTATCGAGTCTATTTTGTTGAATACAAGAATAATATCTATTTCATTCATTCCCATTTCAATCAAAAGGTCATCGGTGGTTTGCAACTGATTCTTGTATTCAGGGTGACTTATGTCTACGACATGAATAAGCAGATTCGCATCACGAACTTCATCAAGAGTGCTTTTGAACGAGGCTACCAAATCATGAGGTAATTTGTTTATCAGCCCAACGGTGTCTGACAGCAGAACCGGATAGGGAAAATTCTTTTTAATTTTTCTAACCGTGGGGTCCAGTGTTGCAAACAACTTGTTTTCTACCAGCGTGTCTGCCCCCGTAAGCCTGTTCATCAAACTTGACTTGCCTACATTGGTATAACCCACCAGAGAAACTTTGAAGGTTCCTTTGCGGCTTTTCCTTTGAGTCTTTTTTTCCAGGTCTATTTGATTGAGCTTTTTCTCGAGTTTATTTATTTCATTTCGAATCATTCGCTGATCGAGTTGAATCTGGGTTTCACCTACATCCTTCATTCCAATTCCACCTCTTTGCCTTGAAAGGTGGCCCCACAATTTGGTAAGCCGGGGGAGTGCATATTTCAATCTGGCCAATTCGACTTGGGTTTTTGCCTCTCGCGTACGCGCATGATGGCTGAAGATCTCAAGAATCAGCCAGGGGCGATCTATCACCCGGCATTTCAATATTTTTTCAAGTTCGCGGTTCTGCCGAGGGGAAAGCTCCTCATCAAAAACAACGACTTCCGGAGAGTGATGAAGGACCGATTGTTTTAGTTCTTCTACTTTCCCGCTCCCCAACAAGGTTTTGGGGTTAATTTCAGTCAATCGCTGGGTCAACTGTGCCACCGGGTCATATTCTGCGGTTACGGCAAGGCCATTCAATTCATCCAGGGAAATTTCTGAATGATTGCCGGGTAGTTTAATCCCTACAAGAATGGCCTTTGGGTGGGCTGAATTGGAATAAGTAAACCGATTGGATTCCTGTTTCACAAATCGAGGGGAAAAAAAATGGGATTAGTCAGTATAAGAGGATTGAAAGAACGGCCAGAATGAAAAAATATTTTTATCATTTAAACTTTGGATGTACTTGATTTAAGTTTTATATACTTTTCATTCATATCATCCAGCCGTTGAACCAGGATGTTTACCAATTGCTTTTGAAATTTCTTTTGGATCGCTAAATGAAATTTGTCAATGACTTCATTTGTGATCTTCATAACTACAACCTGGGCGGAAGAGGCTATGGCGCTGGTGTTTCTAGGATGTTTGCTGATTAATGAAATTTCACCAAAAATCGACCCCGCTTTCAATTCTGCGATGGTGATTTCTTCCGGATCGTGTAAGGAGATATGATTTTCTTTTACGACGGTCTTTGGTTTCTTTTTGATTTTTATATTTCCTGTGAGGATGATATAAACGGCAGAATCCATATCACCTTCGGCGATAATCACCTCATCCTTTTTGAATTTTTCAAAAATTCCAGGGGTGTTGACCAGTTTCAATCTTTCGGAATCTGAAAATTCGCTGAAAAACGGCAGTCGCTCAACAAACTCTTCGACCGGGTTATTCTCCAAGAAACACCTCTTTGATTTGAATGTTTGTTTGTGTGACCTTGAAACCTGGCAGTTTTTTTAATTATTAAACCTCATTTAGGAAGTCTTGTCTGCATATTTTTTTGATAAAGCTTCGATGAAATTCTCAGCTTCTTGTATTTTAGCTTTATCTTTTCCCTGCTTAAACACCAAATGTGCCAATTTTGCGTACATAATAGCGTTTTTCCCGTCATTGATCTCATCATAAATCTTTCCAATGGTCAGGTGTGTTTCCCCTTTACTCCTGTTAAAGCTCAGCGCTATTTTGAAGGCCCACGCGGCTTGTTCATAACTGCCCAGGGGCAAGTCTTTTCGATTCGCAAACTGCAGTAGCGCCAGTTTTTCAAGGTCATCTCGGGAGTCAATAAATCGGTGGGCTGCGAGATATTCATTTCCCAATTCAAGGAGTTCGGGAGAGGCGTTGCCGCTTTTTTCTTCAATTCGTTTTTTTAATATTTTAATTCGGTTGCCGAAATTATAAAGTTTTTGTTTTTGCTCCTCTAATGTCAAAACAACCGTGCTTCCTTCTTCTTCATCCCCTAAGACAGTTCTTTGGGGAGGTTTTTCAGTCGCATTATCTTTCTGTCTGGAGCGTTTGTCAGCCTCATCCTCTTTTTGTCTGGAGCGTTTATCAGCCGCTTGATCTTTGAAAGACTCCAGGCCGCCTTTGGCATCCTGAATTCCTTCACCAAAATTTCCAATGGATTCATCCCGTTTTCTATCAGTCGTTTTTCCGAGGGCCTTCTTTTTGGAAGCTTCATTTTCCGCTTTTTTAAGATTCGCCCGCTTGGAATCAGCCTGGTCTTTTTTTACAAACTTCTTCGCTTTTTTAAGGTTGGCCTTGTTTCGCCTTTTGAGGTTTCGCAATGCGGCCTTGCGACGAAGCTGGTCTTTCTGGAGAGCGGCAAGGATTTCTTTGTTTGCCTTGTTGGTGTCTCTTTTTGACTTGGCCTGGCCTCTTTTCAGCGAATCCTTGGCGCTTTTCATTTGGGCTAAAATTTCAGAAGCTGTCCTTTCAGAGGCTTTTTTGTAATCGCGTTTGCTTTTTTCCAGGGTATGTCCAGCCTCAGTCATCGCTTCTATCGATTCGCCTTTGGAATCGCTCATGGTGATTATTTTTTCTGCCTGGAAATCCTTGTAAGCAGAACGACTATCTTCAAGAACGTCACCTGATTCGGATTGAGCTGCGGCAAGCTCTGCTTTTGCAGCCAGCAATGAATCTTTAAGGTTTTCTGTTTCCTCTTTCCAAACGTTACTTTGATCTTCCAGGACAAAAGCAATTTCTTTGGTTAAGCTCTTGGATTCTTTCCGCATATTTTCAAGTTCCTTGCGCATCTCCTCCCGGCCTTCTAAAAAGTCTTCTTTTGATTTTTCAAGGTTCTCGACAATTTCCCGGTTGATCTTTGTTGTTTCATCCTGAAGTTTTTCCAATTCGCCTTTTAATTTGAGGGCTTCTTCCTTCATTGCCATGGCAATTTCTTTCATTATTTTCTGTGTTTCGATGCGAATTCTTTCGATTTTTTCGCGGAGAATCTCCTGCTGTACTTTCATCTTCTCTCGCAGGATTTCCTGCTCTTTCAAGATTTCTTCTTTATTTCGCTCGATTTCTTCCTTATCCAATGCATCGAACTTGAACTCCTCGCCACCCTGTGCGGAAAGATTTGAACTGGATAAGAAGAGCTGAGACAGGAGGCACACCAGAAGAAAAAGCCTTCGGATTATGGGGGCACGAAGAATTGCCAGGAATGGATTTAATGTATTCGCAAAATTTGGCATTTGGAGACAGATTGGTTATATACTAAATTATATCAACTTATCGGAAGATTTATGTGGAATTAAATCTTCAGAATCAGGAATTTACTCTAAAAAGCAGAAAAATGCCTTTAAACTCATGTAAATCAGAATTCAATGGCCTGGGAAGGTTATATTGATAAAACTTTTATGACCTTGGGAAGATTTAGATTATGAAAATAAACTTGGTGGACTCCATTGGCGTTAACTGCTCTTCTATCGATGATGGGAGGGAATTTTTTAATCTGGTCTATCCGGAACTCAAAGAAAAAAAATCAGTTGAGGTCGATTTTACAGGTGTGAAATCCATTTTAACCCCTTTTTTACACAATTCGATTGGCAAGCTCCTTAATTTTTTTGCCAAAGAAACGGTTATGGAAAGATTGATACTTTGTAATATTTCTCAGGAACAGTTGCGACAGGTCAATAATTACATCGACCGGACCGATCAGGAACAAACACAAAATGACTCGAGAGAAGCCCTGATGGAGTTGTTCGAAGAAGATGAGTTGGGCGATTCGGGAATGTAGGAAATGGGTTTTTTTGAGAGTAAGGAAATCAAACAAAGAAAAGCGGAGTTAAGCACGCGGCCGGATGATCCTGAAGCCCATTTTAATCTGGGAACGGCTTATGACAAGGCAGGCAAAATCCGCGAGGCAGTGCGTGAATTTGAAGAAACAATAAAAATTCATTCCAGTTCGGCTGAAGCCCATTTTAATCTTGGTGTTCTTTACAGTACCTTAAACGAGGGTGAAAAAGCTATCGTGCATATCCTTAAAGCCGGGAACCTTTTTGGGGAAAGGGACGACTCGGTAAATAAAATGGAGTCACGCAGGCTGCTGAAAGAATTTTATCGAAAATTTGGATTCAAGCCTGGAAATGAGACGATCGAATAATTTTTTTTGATTTTTTAAAATTTATTTGTAGCCCAACTGGCGGATGGCTTCATAAACCGCAATGCCCACTGCATTGGCGATATTGATTGAGCGAACCCGATCATCGTACTGCGGTATTCGATAGGTAATATCCTGATAGCATTCAAGCAGTTTTTTGGGCAGGCCTCGCGTTTCACTTCCAAAAAACATATAAGAGTTTTCTTTGAAAGTGTGTTCGAAGAAATCGCGTTTTCCTTTGGTTGAAAAAAATATTTTTGGTGCATCAGGCATGATCTGCCTGAAAAAATTATCCAGATCGGGATAAATTTCAACTCGAACGTATTTCCAGTAATCCAGCCCTGCTCGTTTCAACCTTGAATCACTTATCTCGAAACCCAGAGGTTCGATCAGGTGCAGGGTGGTTCCTGTAGCCAGGCAGAGCCTGCCAATGGTTCCCGTATTCATTGGAATTTCCGGTTCAACCAATACGATGTTTAAATTGTGCGGCATAAGAATAAGGCCTTTATGAAAAAGGAGAGCAGGCTTGGATCAGTATGAACAATTTTTTTATTGTCCCCATTGTGCGCAAAAAATTTCCGTTCTGGTGGACTTGTCTGTACCAGACCAGAAATATATAGAAGATTGCGAAATTTGCTGTCGACCTATGGAAATTACTTGTGAGGTCTTCAAGGATGAAGTGATCCGTTTTGAAGCTGATTGTACCTGAAGACGGTCCCAGTTTTAGGGTTTTTTCTTGGCTTTTTTTCGTTTGCTTTTTTTCTCGATCCTTTTTGTGATTTCGTATTCTCCTTTGCCTTTCCAGTTGATTTCCAGGTAGGGTGGCAACTGGGTGGTTCGATCCAGTTCTGCAGATTCAACCTGGTCAGGAGTCAGGTTCAACGACTCTGACAAGTCAGAGCCGCTGAATCGGGCATCCATTATATTGGCATTTTCAAAATTCACCCCTGAAAGGTTGGCTTTGGTGAAATTTGCTGAAACCAGTGTTTCCTCGGAAAAGTCGACTTCCAGCAGATTGGCTTCGGTAAAGTTGGCTTCACTGAGTGTCG
Organism: Nitrospinota bacterium; assembly: GCA_009873655.1. Taxonomy (GTDB): domain Bacteria; phylum Nitrospinota; class Nitrospinia; order Nitrospinales; family VA-1; genus UBA8687. The sequence goes on from WAIB01000011.1 coordinate 34,290, forward strand.
ACCAGCTGAAATCGACCCATCTCAAATCGGAACCGGTCAGGTTTACCGCCACCCAGTCCGAATCAGGAGAATAGGCGTCATGCAGGTCGGCATTACTTAAATCAGCCCCTGTTAAATCGGCTTCGATCAGGTTTGCATTGCTCAGGTTGGATTCGCTTAAATTTGCATTACTTAAATTGGCTTTGGCCATATTGGCGTTTTCAAGATTCAATCCCGTCAAATTCAGATCGACTAAAACCGCCCCATATAAATTATCTTTCGATTTCAGGACTTTTTGCTTTTCCGCCTGGGCTTTGGCTTCAAGCCGCCTGGCCTCTTTGAGTTCTTCCTCGCTTAATTCAACTTCGTTGGAACCTTCTTGTCTGCCTCTGGAATCTTCAGCCATGGATATGTTCCATAAGAAAGAGTTTTTAATCCCTTTTAAGTTATTGCATTTTTCAGGCTTTTTTCAAGCCTTTCGGCATTCAGGTTTTGTCCAATAAAGACCATTTTGTTTTCCGGGGTTTCCTCACCCCAGGGTTTGTCAAATCGTCCCTCAAACATCATATAAACCGATTGAAACAGGTATCGGTTCTTTGAGTTTTCAACATTAAGTATGCCTTTGCCACGGAAAACATTCATCCCTTCCATTAAAAATGACATCTGCAGCCAATAGTTCAATCGATCGGGATGAACCGGTTCCGGGAAGGTCAAAGCTACCGAGGAAATACCCGATTCGGATGGGTGAGAAGACAGGGAGATATCTTCAGGGACATTATTAATGTCAAAGCCTCTGATATTGAGGATTTGGTCCAGATCTATTTCCGCCTGGGCGGTTCGAAAAATTTTTGCGGTTGGATTTATGGACCGAACTTTTTTTTCAAGGTCATTCAGTTCCTCCTTGGACACCAAATCGGTTTTGTTAAGCAAAATTACGTTCGCAAATGCAATTTGCTCCCAGGCGACTTCCTTTTCATTGAGAAAGTTCCAGATATGTTTTGAATCGACGAGTGTTATGATTCCATCCAAAACCAGGGAATGGGACAATTCTTCTTCAACCAGAAAGGCCTGTGCAAGCGGTCCAGAACTGGCCAGGCCTGTACTTTCTATGATAATTGAATCGAAGGCTTTCTGCCTGTCCAGTAAACGGTTTAAAGTTTCAATTAAATCTCCGCGGATGGAACAGCAGATACAGCCATTGTTCATTTCAAATATATCGTCTTCAGCTCCGATTACAAACTCAGAATCAATTCCAATCTCTCCGAATTCGTTTTCAATGACAGCGATTCGCTTTCCGTGGTTTTGCTTTAAAATATAATTGAGAAGTGTGGTTTTTCCGGAACCAAGGAACCCGGAAAGCAAAGTAACCGGCAAATCTTTATTGTTATTTTTCATAAAGGGGCTATTCTAAATAGACTCAAACATGTTCCTATTATAGTACCGCCGAACCATTTGTTAATATAAATATGGGGTCAAACAGCAAAAACCGGAGAATATCGTGGGGACAGCTGCATTGAGAATTGTCTTTGCCGTAATCCTGTTTGCCGGGATTTTATCTGACGTTGAGGCCCAGGAAGATTTGGCCTTAAAGCATTTCGAACAAGGTGCGGACTACCATTTGAATGGGAAAAACGACGAAGCAATAAGGGAATTCAAAAAATCCGTTTCGTATAATAAAAAAAGTGCCAACACTCATTTTGATGAAAGTGTTATGCCCTGCCTGTGGTCATTCGCATTTGAACGAATTCAATCTGAATGACCTGAGTGCATGGAAAAAAGAAATGGAGGAGTTATCGGGGGTTCGTTTTGCCGGAGTGGGAAGCGGTTAAAATCAGGACTTGCACTCCCTGGTGTTAAAGAAATCTCCGCCCTTTAAATTTTCGTCATCCGTACCCCAATGAAGGACTTTATCCATCTTTTGAAGTTTGGGAATATGCTTGGAACAATGGATGAAGGCTTCTTCCACTTCTATTTTTATCCATAATTTAGTTTTGTGTTGTCCGTCTTTTTCTGCTTTTGCCTTGTCGATGGGGTTCACGAGTTTCCCGGCCTGGTGCTCCGTAATTATTTCTGCCTTGCCATTCACATGGAGCCCGATGGATGAGTCAAAAAAGTCGATAAACATCAATCCTATGTTAGGATTTTCAATTATATTTCCCATGCTTGCCATAACTCCGTTTCCTTTGAATTCCGGAAAAATTATCGTATTGTTGTCCAATACTTTCACAAAGCTTTTTGGCCCGGCGCGAAAAGAGGCATCGCATTCCCCTTTTGCATCGGCTGTTGAAATGAAGACCATCTCCTGCTCAGATATAAACTTTTGCATTTCGGAGTTTAAAAAATTTAACACCTGTGTATTGTAAAATGAATTGGCACTTTTCCGGGTGTTATACTTTTTCTGGAGTTCGCGCTCGCCTTTTAGTCTACGTTCTACCATTTTATTAACTACAAGTTGGAGTTATGGGGAAGAGCTAAATTCAGGTATTTCCCGCGTTCACCATAAACGAGACCCTTATCTTTTAAAAACCGTACCGCCTCTTCAGCGGATTTTTCACCCCCAATGTTTTGCTCTTTTAAATGGCTGGAAATCTGTTCGAGGGTCTTGGGTGCTTCATTACAGAATACAAATGCGCTTGCCGCGGCTCCTTCCAGTTTGATCTGGGTTGACTGCAATGATCGGTCATCGTAGACCTTTACAAAATCCATCGACTTGGTAAATATCAGAAAAGGTAATTGATCAGACTGGTGCCTTCTTTTCCATTCTGCCGCAACGTCGTAGAGCTCCTGCTTGAGTTTTGGATCTATTTGCGTGGAGGTTTTAAATTCAAAATCGTAGGCGATTTTCATGTGATCGATATTCTTGTCATCATAAACGTAAGGGTAGGCCTCGCCGGGAGCCGTGATGGTCACACCATATTCGTCAGGCCTCATGAAATAGGGGCTGAACCTTTCCAGCCATAAATCTCCGACACATTCCGGAGGGGGTAAATGAAATAGAAGCTTGATCAGGTCAATTTGCTGCCGATAGTCTTCGTTGGTTTCTCCGGGAAAGCCGATAAGGATATTCCAGTTCACTTCAATGCCGTAATACATTGCCCATTTCATGCAAAGTATATTTTGCAGAGGCCTGACACCCTTGTCCATTTCCTGTAGCTGGTTCTGGCTGAAGCTTTCTATTCCTGGTTGAATTACCTTGGCTCCTCCCTGGGCCAGGGTCTTGATCTGCTTTTTGGTCAGGTTGCTTTTTACTTCAATAAAAAACTGCAAATCAAAATTTTTCTCTGCCAGTTTGCCAAAGACTCCATCGATATATTTCATTTCTAAAATATTGTCGACCAGACGAAAGCGGAAAGATTCGTGTTTCTGGGAAAGCTCGGCAAGGTCGGTATGCACCTGTTCCATGGATTTGGCCCTGAACTTCATCGTATTGGCGTTCAAGCCGCAAAAGGTGCAGTGATGTTTCTCACCCCACCAGCATCCCCTGGCGGTTTCGTATAAAATGACAGGGTTTTCCAATAGCGAAGACTGGGGGTCGATCTCATTTAACTGATCGAAAAAATCCTGATAATCAGGTGCCGCGTAATCGGTAAAGTTTCCAAACATGGCTTCAGGTTCTTCGTAGAGGACTTCGCCTTTGCACCGATGAATAACCCCCTTTGGTACAGGGCCTCCCTTTTCTAAGTAATCCACCAGGTTGGGTAATATATCTTCTGCTTCACCGGGAACGACATAATCCACCCAGGGTGAAACCCGAAAGTATTCGAGCCCCATTTCCGACTCGAAATTTGAACCGCCAAAAAGGATTTTTAAATGCGGGAATTTTTCTTTGATCATTTTTGCCAAAGTCAGGCTGGCAATGTTCTGGTTGAATGTTGAGGAAAACCCCACCACATCGAAATCTCCCCATTTGCCCGCATCACGACACCATTCAAGGAATTCGGGAACCATTTTGGTTTTGACATCCAGCAGATACTCAAGGGGACGATCGATGGATTGGCAGACATCTTCCATATGCGGGGCAAAGTGATTCGGGTAGTCACGATTATTCGGGTTTTCTCCATAGAGGGTATGCGAAAAAAGCCATTCTCCAACAAGGAACCTTTTTTCACAAAGCTGGTTGTAAATGGGCAGTCCAAGCTGATGGGAAAAATAAAGGTTTAAATAGTGACTCCTTACCTCGCAGCCTTTAGCCTTCAGCAAAGTAGAAAGGGTACCCAATTGAATGGAAGGGTATATATGAAACCCAAAGGGCATATTTACGAGTGCAATTTTTAATGACATGGTGTAATTGTAGCAATTTCAAAGCGGAGTGCCCAATAAAAACCATTACTGATGATCTATTTTCAATAAAATTTATTGCATTCCAGGGGACTCACCAGTAAGGTTTACGGGGGTCGGCCGTTATGATGAAATAAATTCCTAATTCCTTCCAAACAAAGTTGGCTTGAAAATCATTAATACTCCGGACACAACATTTAAAACCGAAGCAGGAAAACCGCTTGAGCGCCCCCAAAAAATACAGCCTTTAATAAGGCATTTTTCTTATCCTGTATCGCTTTTTTTGGCGAAAACTCCTGTTACCCCAAATCAAATCACGACTCTGGGAATGCTATCTGGTATCGCAGGAAGCTTGTTCTGCCTCAAGGGAGATTATTACTCAATTCTGATGGGGTCTGTTTTATTTTTGATCTGCTATATTCTGGACAATTGTGACGGCGAAATTGCCAGAATTAAGGATATGCGAAGCCTATTTGGAATGAGGTACGACACATTTGTTGATTGGATTGTACACGCCGTATTTTTTATTTGTCTTGGGTGGGGTGCCACATCTGTTACCGGGAAAGACTTTTGGTTTTGGTCAGGGCTATTGGCGGCTTTCGGCGGCAGCGTGAACTATGGGCTCGAACTTTACCAAAACAGAACCAAACCTCATTCGAGCCAGCTGACAGCTGAGGAGACTGCTATCAAAGAAGACGATTCAAAAATGGATCGCTTTGTTTTGAATGCGCGTATGATTCGAAGTGATTTTTGCTTTATCGTTCTTGCCTTAAGTTTGGGTGGGGTTCTCTGGTATATTCTTCCTACTGCAGCTATTGGAGCACAGGCTTATTGGTGTCTCCAATTTACACGCAGTGCCCGCCGCTGGCACCCTTGATCAAACGGGAAAAATCCAAGGAATAAGATCCTGCTCCCGGCACTATCCTGGCAGCCAGGCTGGCAGAGGGCCATAGGCTAACTTCAAGTAAACAAAAGGTTGAAGAGGCTCCTTCTATATGTAACAATGAGCTTTGATTTTACCAATCTTATACCCCTCAAAGTTAAAATTTTATATGAAATGCTTAATCATTGCAGCCGGAAAAGGGAGTCGATTGCGATCCATTGCAGATGCAAAACCCTTGATTCCCCTCAAAAACGTTCCCCTTATTGAAAGGGTGGTGGATTCAGCAAGGGAGGCTGGGGCGGATGATTTTTATGTGGTTGTAGGCTACAAGGGAGAAGATGTCCGGGCTCATTTAGAGGAAGTAAGTCGCACCAGAGGTGTTTCTATAACCGTCATTGAAAATAGGGAATGGGATCGGGCAAATGGGATTTCGGTTTTGAAGGCCCAACCTTATTTAAACGAGCCTTTTTTACTTATGATGGCGGACCATATTTTTGATCCCGAAATAGCACGGTTGCTGATCCGACAATCTTCCAATAATGAAGGGCTTTTGTTGGCTGTTGACGAAGACCTGGAAAACCCCTTTGTAGATATGGATGATGTGACCCGGGTGTCGACACACGAAAATCGAATAAAAAATATTGGCAAGGGAATGGAGACCTACAACTGTTTTGATACCGGAATTTTTCTTTGTCACCCTTCGCTGTTTGCGGCGATCAGCGATTCTTCAAAAGAAGGGGACGATTCCCTTTCAGGTGGGGTGCGCTTGCTGGCCCGGCAAGGAAAGGCAAAAACGGTTCCCATCAACGGATCTTTCTGGTGCGATATTGACGATCCCAAAAACTTCAAGCAAGCTGAAGATTATTTAACAAGCCTGGTAGAAAACTGCGCCGGATAAAATCAGGCCGGATATATTAAGCTGTTTTTAATTTGTGAAACCTGGAATAGACCAGGTACCCCGCGAATACATTAGCCCCTACCGCCGCTACGGCAATAAAAATTTCCAACTGGTCCAATAAGGAAACCAATAAAAGAAAATGAATAAAGTCCCTGTTTGCGAATTTTTCCGCCAACTCCGGTTCGCTTACATGGAATAATTGTTTTCCCGGAGATCTTTTTTCAAGGAGTATGGGACTGAGCAGAAAAAATGCGAGTAACCCTCCCAACCCGGCCAAACCCCCGAGGTATAAAAACAGGGTTTCGCCTGATTTGAAGTAGGCGCCACACCCGATGGCGGTAAAAACTAAAAAGTGGACAATGTTGTCACAATAGATGTCCAGTTTTTTCCCGATATCTGATTCCATGAACTTCAAACGCGCTATTTCTCCATCCGCTCCATCTATCCAGGTAGAAAAAACCAGTAACACGGATGCGATCACACTGGATTCGTAATGCCCTTGAAAAAAAAGGAAGGCAGACATCAACCCAAAAAAGAAACTGATAAGGGTAATCTGATTGGGGCTGATGGGTGTGTTTAAAAACACACGAGTCAGGACACGCGAGGCGGGTCTCGATAAAATTCGGGTGATGGGACTGTCGTGGTGCAGACCTGAACCCTTTACCTGCTCTTTATGGAGGGTTTTGAAATCTTCCAGTTTATTTATTTCCACCTCTTTTGAGCCAGGAATGTAATAAACAGGAAAACTTCCTTCCCCTGACCCGGATGAACCTGGAACCATCGATGTTTCCAGGTTATTTGACAATAAATCCTGAAGGTTTTCAGCACTTATGGGAAAAACAGAATCATTCCTGTTTTGTGTTTTAGAATGAATAATCTGGTATAACTCCTTTTTGTCATGCAGCACGGAGCCATTAAATATATAGACCGGGTCGGAGTTGTCTTGAATCCATTTTTTTAGCTGATTAAGATCTCCCAGCCAAATAATGTCCTGAGAGAGTCGACGATCTTTCAGGATTTCTTTAAAAGAATCTTGCAGGTCTCCGCCAGGGTCTTCCATAAAGACAGCAAGAGTTTTTAAGCCGGACCTTTTCAAGGTTAAAAGATTCCTCAGGATAAAAGGAACCCCGGCGATTTTGGAAGAATACCATTCCAATGGGTTGGCAGATCTTTCCGGATTTTTAAGAAAAAGGATTCCGGCTGTATTGCTTTCTTCCATTTTAGAAGAATTGGGTTTTTCGGGGTTTGCGGTCATTTTTTATAAGGTATTGATTTTTCTTAAGAATTCCTTAGGGTTTAAAAGGAGCCAATCGAATTTAAGCAATAATTACTGCAAAATTGTCCTTCAGCTGTTTATTTTTGTATGTTGTGATGTATATTGCTAAAGTTCGGTTTTTTTTTACCCAGAAATTTTTTGGGACCATTTTAGCAAATATCTATTTCAATAAAAACATCTCTAAGGTTAAAGGCTGTTAAATTATGAATGAAAGTACGGATGTGTATGACGGTTTGGCTCGAAAAATAGAACCCTCAAAAGGAAAACTGGGAGTTTTGCTTCCAGGTATGGGAGCGGTAAGTTCCACTCTCATTGCCGGGGTGCAATTGGTTAATGCAGGACATAGCCAGCCGATCGGCTCGGTGACCCAAATGTCCCGTATTCGCCTGGGAAGAAGGGACAATCCCCAATACCCCTATATTAAGGATTTTGTTCCGCTAACCCCTCTAAAAGACCTTGTTTTTGGCGGCTGGGATATTTATGACGACAACTGTTATCAGGCCGCTTTGGCCTGTGGGGTGATAGATAAACAGGAACTGGAACCGATTCGAAAACAACTGGAAGAAATCAAACCCTGGTCCGCTGTGTTTGATCCCGCTTTTGTAAAGAACCTTTCCGGACCCAATGTAAAAAAAGCCGCTAATAAAATGGAATTGGCGGAGATGTTGATGCGGGACATGGAAGATTTTAAAAAGCAGCATGGCCTGGAACGTTTGGTTATGTGCTGGTGCGGTTCTACGGAAGTTTATCAGGAGAATATGGACCACGAAGCTTTTAAAACCATTGATGGATTTGAGGAAGCCCTGAAAAATAATTTGGACATCATTCCCCCTTCCATGATTTACGCTTATGCAGGAATCAAAATGGGTGTTCCTTTTGCCAATGGTTCTCCCAATCTTACCGTGGATACCCCGGCAATGGTGGAATTGGCCCTAAAACACAATGTGGCGATAGCCGGAAAGGACTTTAAGACCGGTCAGACTTTGATGAAAACCATCATCGCTCCTGGCCTTAAAGCAAGGATGTTGGGCCTGGAAGGATGGTTTTCCAGCAATATCCTGGGAAATCGGGATGGCGAAGTTCTGGATGATCCCGATTCATTCCGCTCCAAAGAGGTGAGTAAAGGTTCTGTCCTGGACAGCATCTTTCAAGATGATCTCTACCCGGAACTTTATGGAGATTATTATCATAAAATTCGCATTGAATATTATCCTCCCCGGGGAGATGCCAAGGAGGGTTGGGATAATATTGATATCCAGGGCTGGTTAGGCCAGAATATGCAATTGAAGGTCAATTTTCTGTGCCGCGATTCGATTCTTGCAGCCCCGGTCGTATTGGATCTGGTTTTATTCCTTGATATGGCTAACCGAGCGGGTATGCGTGGAATACAAGAGTGGCTCTCATTTTATTTTAAATCTCCTCAATGCCGACCCGATCTCAAGCCTGTCAATTCCTTATTTGACCAAGACGACAAGCTGAGAAATACTCTGAGAATTTTAATGGGGGAAAAGGTAATCGACCATTCGGGTCTGGATTATTACGAGCCGAAAGGTTGATACTGAATTCAAGATAGTAGGTCAGGTTGGGCCCGGATAGTTTGAGGGAATAAAAAAGCCAGTACTTTGAAGTACTGGCTTTTATTTAAGACCTTGTTCTATGAGGGGTTTTACCTTTCGTCCCTTTTTATTATAAAAAGAAGGTGAGCTTATTTGTTTATCCGTCCTTTTATTCAAGGTTTTAACGGAAATTACTTTTTTGAGGTTTCCTGCACCATCAAAAACTTTTACTTCATGCATTGTCTTTCCTTTCCAATAATTCGTTTATACAATTTGATGTGTCAATTAGCCGATAAAATGCAATCCTTACCGGGGAAAGACATTTAATTGCTTTTTACTTAGGGATAACTTTAGAAGCTTGCGGTCCTTTTTGGCCCATTGTTTTCTCAAATTCTACTGCCTGGCCTTCATGAAGAGTTTTAAAACCCTCCGCTTGAATTTCTGAAAAATGGACGAAACAGTCTTCGCCATCATCGGATTCAATAAAGCCATAACCTTTACTTTCATTGAACCACTTTACTTTACCTTGAGCCATTTTAATTTTACTCCTTCAAAATTTTTGGGACAACCTTGTGTTCAAACCATCAAACAGAGTTCCCAGTTTAAATAATTAAGACTTATTTGGAAGAAAACAGGGCAAAAAAAAACCACCCGGAAAATCAGGACGGTCAGTTTATTTCGATTGAAATTGTAATACCCATGCCCAAAATGATGTTCCAAATACTTAGGAATTTTCTTCCCAGGTTGTCTCGGTGCGATGCTCTATAATAGCACATTGCCCCGCAAAACCCAAACTTATATAAGAAATCCAGGTTGAAAACGGGCGAATTTTACGCGGAAAAATTACCCGTATTTCAGGCAGGTTCTTTTCAATGCTAATGTTATCAATAGCCTATAAGGATAGAGGGGAAATAGTGTGGGAAATGAAATTAACCGATTAAATTCGCAATAGAGGTTTCGCTGTCTTGTGTTGTTTTCAAACACAAAATTTTGGGTTTGCTTCTATCCCCACCGTGGCTAATATTCGCCAGGGCAAAATCAATAACCACTGCCACCGTATGAAGGCATATAATTAGGAGTTGTGATTGTATCTGACCCTTCTGTTTTATGTTTTTCGGGTTTTTTAAGATCACAAGGTATCTTAGGATTACTTTTACAATGATGCTTCTTAAGTAATGCAGACTCGGATATTCTTTTATTCTCTGGAGAAAGCTTTAAAGCCCATTGAAAGTGCTTGGCTGCTTCAAGGTGGTTTCCAAGTTGGTGCAAAGTTATTCCAAGGTTAAAAAATATTTCACCTTTTTTTCTGTCAACAACTGAAGCCACCTGAAAATGCCTTAAGGCTTGATTAAATTTTCCTTTCTTATAGGCGTTAATTCCTAGATTGTTTTGATCATTTCCCACTGAATGAGAGCCTTCTATAACCGGCAAAATAAGAGCTTCTTCTCCAAATACTGGAGTATTAATTACAAAATAGAAAAAAATAACCATCTTCAAAATAAATTTCAGATGCATAATTAACTCCAATTTAGTGATTATAAAAATGTAATTGCTGTGCTATTGCTTAATGGAATTACAACAAGCCAATCAATATCCAATTAACTCCTGGTAATTCTCTAAAGTCGCCAAGAAACCAGAAACCCACTCTTTAGTTTCATCTTGGCAGCCTAAATCCCCGCCTATAATTCTTCCATCCACCTGTTCATATATAATCTCAAAGATTTCGTTACTGTTCATTTTCTAATCCAAAGGAATAAGGGGGTTGGATTTATTTGATAGAGTCTTTAAAGCTTAACCTGTCCTGAACCATAAGGTCTTTGATAACCTTACTGGCATACTCTTCTGCCTTCTTCTTTGACTTAAACCCGGTACATTCCTTTATTCTCTTATCCTTATATACGGTATCTATCCAATAGACCTGTTTTCTTTTATAGAGCATTTAATGGCTGTTATTGGGCGAAATGGGTGTAAATATAAGCTTTTTAAAAATAAAAGGGGTAGCCGTTTCTAGCTGACCCCTTGTTTTTATTGGCACGCCTGGTAGGATTCGAACCTACGACCTACGGATTAGAAGTCCGTTGCTCTATCCAGCTGAGCTACAGGCGCATAAGTTTAAATCAGGTGAGATATTTTACTCTAATTTTCCGAAGATTTATTATTTTCATAAAAAACGATTTTAACCTCTTCCTCCGTGATCAGCCCGTCTTTGATAAATTCTCCCAATTGGGGTTTGATCCGGGCTATGTTTTCTTTCCGATCAACAACCTCAACGACAATGGGGAGATCATCGGACAATCTTAAAATGGAAGTGGTGTGAAGATGGCTGGTTTTTCCGAACCCCTCAATACCTCTCAATACCGTTGCTCCCGAAAGTCCCTCTTTTTTAAAAAATTCTACCAGATGTTTTGACAGCGGTTTGCCTGCGAATTTATCGGATTCGCTGATAAATATCCTCAACAATATGGCTTCAGACTCTTTTTTCACTTTATTTCATTCCCATTCCAACGACTAAAAATTTTCCCAGTAATATTGCCAATAGGCACAGAATTACCGTGCCCACGAGATTGAGCCCGAACATAATGTGCTCACTTTGCTCCAGAAGCTTCATCGATTCATAGCTGAAGGTAGACATGGTGGTAAATGAACCCAGCACCCCGATGGTCAGGAAAACCCTGGCTTCTTCGCCAAAAAGTCCCCGGTATTCGGAGGCGTACATTATCAGAGCCAGCAACAGACTGCCAAGAAAATTGACCCCGAGAGTTCCCAGGGGAAAGGTGACAAAGCCGCTTTGAATCCACCCGCTGACCCAATAACGCAATAGGGCCCCGATAAATCCTCCCAGTCCGACTAAAAACCAAAGTGACATTGGATTATTTTTTATTGTTTCCGGATTTTTCTTCGATCATGCGCAGTCGAGATGCAGCCATGGCAACCCCGGCATAATCGTTTCGGTCCGTATAGGATTGAATGGCTTTTTTAGCGTAAAGGACCGCCGTTTTATTATCGTTCATCTTATCCGCTACCCAGGCGATATTCATCTCCATTTGGGGTACTTCCGGATGTCTGGGGTTGAGTTGAATTCCTTCTTTATAGGAAGCGATCGATTCTTTATAACGCCCTGTATTACCATATGCGTTCCCTAAACTCAAATACGCCGGGATGTAATCAGGGTTTACGCTCAAGGCTTTTTTAAATGCTTCAATGGCATCATCGTGTTTCCCGGAAGCCCCTCTTTCAATTCCCAGTTGAAGATAGTCCTCTGCCAGCATGGGATCTTCGCGGGTTGCCATGTGCCAGAATACAACCCCCAAAACACCCACGGTAATTAAAATGACAATGTTTTTTTTCATGTGCTTTTACCTATTTGATGCAGACAATCCAGGCAAAGACAGTTTTCAAAATTTCCCCGGATATAGTCCAATTGTTTTTTGCTCAGGGGAACATCATCGCACTGGCAGGGTTTGGGAGAATCGTTTTCACATTCGAAATGGGTACCGCATCTCGGGCAGTTTTTCAGGGTCATGGTTTTTTTTCCCTTTGGATAATGTATTCCCGGTTGGCAGGAAAGTCTCCCTCCAACCGAGTGGATTCTCCTGTTGACCAGGTTATTTCCATGCGGGCTATATTTTCGGATTCCCCCAGGCCAAAGTGCGCTCCAGGCGCGTCGTAGGAATGAAATCCGCCGCCGGTTTTTATTTCACGAAACTGCTGCTTTTCCCCTTTTGATCCATAGTGGATTATGATTTTGCATCCCAGGCAGAATCGGTTTCCCATTTTATCCCAGAGTTTGAAAGTCACACTATTATTTTTCGACTCATGATTCGTATAGACCTTGAACGGGCCATACAGGGTATTTGCTATGATGTCGAGGTCGCCGTCACGATCGATATCCAGATAGGTGTAGGAGGAGCTGTGGTCGTAATCATCCAGCCCGAATTCCTGTTCGGCGGGTTTGAACGTTTTTCCTCCCTCGTTATGAAAGAAATTATTGGCCGCAAACTCCTGGGTGATGGGTACTCCATTGACGACATAAAGATCCTGCCATTGGTCGTTGTCGAGATCCCCAAAGCGGGCGTTCCAACTCCATTCTGCTGTTGAGATTTGTGTTTGTTTTGAAACATCCTCAAAAGTGCGATCGGGTTGGCCCGATAAAAGCAGATTGAACTGCGTTTGCATGGGAATTTCTTCATCAATCGAAAGTTTGAGATGCTGTGCTTCAAAGTATTTATTGCAAACCAGGTTGTTCAGCATGAAAGGAGTCGAAATTTTTTCGCACAGGTTTTTGTTTTTTCGGGTGGTTGCTACCAGTACCATTCGCATTACCATACATTCCTGGATCTTTTCAGGATCTGTCAGTGATGAGCACTTTTCAGATAAATCCTGCTTTTCCGGGTTCAACAGGGTTGCGAGCTTAACGAGCTGGTAACAAGATTTTTTGTTGAGAACGCTTTTGCCTGACTCACAAAAATCAAATCCCACATTTTTCATGGTATCGCCGAAAATATTTGAAACCACATCAAGCCCACGGGACATTCCGATATTGGCCAGGTAAATATCAGGAATCAGGTCGTTGTTAAAATCACCGGTGTCGATGCTCATGGTATTCTGGGTAGTGAGAGGAATAATATTGTCCTGATGGCGTACTTTTTTAAAAACGCCCTCGCTTTTGCCATGATAGTAAGTGTCGGAAACCCGGTAGTCGTTAGCGATTACCAAATCGGGCTGGCCATCGAGATTAAAATCTGAAAGCAGGGTGGAATGAGTCTGGCCGGGAATGCCTTCCATCTCCTGAATTTCAAACTCAAGGTTTCGATTCAGGACCAGCTGGTCTGTGGCCTGTTTTATGGGCTTGCGAGTCAGAATACCCAGATAATAGTTTCCATTGATGATATCGAGGAACCCATCCTGATCAATATCGGCAAAGGCAGAAGCGCTGGTGAGGAGAGCACTGCCATTGGGAACTTTTTTTACGGTTATTTCCCCTTCGACGGGAATCGGGTTTAAAACAACATAATTTCCCTCATTAAAAGTCGTCAGAAAAATATCCAGCCAGCCATCGTTATTTAAATCGACCAGGGCAATGTTAATGGCCTGCTTGCCATTGAGTTGAGAGATATTGTTGAAGACTTTTTTGAATTTTTTCCCATACAGGTTCTGGTACAGTTCGAATCCATTATCGGTTGCAATCGCAAAATCGGTCCATCCGTCGTGATCGAAATCTCCGGAAGCAATACCGCGCCCAAAAAACAGGGGGTCGATAAATCCACTTGGGGTCAGGGAATTTGAGTAGGTGATACCCATCTGGTTTCCGGGTTGGACGGTGAAGGGTTTGCCTTCATTTTTATTTCGCGGTTTATGGGAGAGTGCCTGCAGGGTGATATTCCCCTGCTTTCGAATTATGGGAGCCGCGTGGCGGGTTCTCGGGACCAGAGAAAACTGGCTGGATTGAGAGTTTTGTTTCTCAATGGGTTTTTTGTCAATGATCCGGTCGTATTGCTGCAGCCATTGAACGTGGCGATATTCAATGAATCCATTGGAGATATAACCCAGGCCCACTCCGATTGCGAAGACAATGAGAAAAAGTTTAACAGCTAAAAACGTGGAAAAAGTGCGTGCCACAATCATTGCCGAATAGATGCTGAAGGTACCGAGGGTGAAAAGCATGGTGGTAACGAATGCCGGAGCCAACCCGGACATCATCAAAGCCTGCGCCAACATTAAATCGAAGGCGATCGGCAATGGCATGATCGTACCCATGAAGGAGATCAGGCTCAGGTTGATGAGGTTGATGGGCACTCCAATCAATTTGTCGAAGCTCCAGGCATGGCTTGCTAGCGCTCCCAAGAGCCCCGCTAAAAGCATCAAGGGGACGGTTCTGATAAAAATGTATTGCAGTCCTTTTAAATAATCCGCGGTCGCGTTTTTTAAGGCTTCAGGCCAGGATTCGCTTGAAATATCGCAGGAAGTGTCAATTTCGCAAACGGAGTTTTCCTGGGGGATCATTTTTTTATCCGATATCAGAGGAACAATGAGAAGAATCAGAACGAATGTTGCCAGAAGTTTTGCCAATGCCATATAGAAGGGAAAAATGGAAAAAAGCATGGTTAAGACAATGATGTTTAATGTGGGTGAACTGAACATCACCGCCAAGGCGGTTTCCATTTTACTGCCGGCCTCGTACAATCCTTTGGCAATGGGAGCGACACAGTTAACGCAAACGCCCAGGGGTGTTCCTACAAACATTCCCATAAAGCTGTTCCGAAAGCGTTTGTCAGAGGGTTGTCTTGGTGTATATTTCAGGAGGGTGAAAAAGCCCGCGGCGATTACCAGCCCGAACGCCATGCCCCGCCAGTTGGTCTGGTACCAGTTCAGTGTGGTAACAATGACGCGGGAAAGAAAGTCGGCCTTTCGCGAAACATGGAAATGAGCTTCGTTGGTAAGAGGGTCTTCAAAGGCCTCCATTCCGGAAAGGGCCGCTTTAGAATCCAATGCAGGGTAGCGGGAAACTAACCAGAAGCTTGCGGAAACGCAAATTAGAAAAACAATAAGGATAGTAAACCTTTTTTTACCAGCCATTCCTATAATTTTGAGGTAATGAAATGAGTTAAAGCTTGTATATTTTTACCTTAAAACTGATTGGAAAGGGAGACCAATTTTCGTTCCTTGCCTGCAGGAACTCCTATTGGTAGAATCCGATCCATAGAAAACCGGTTTTGTGGTTATAATAGCTTCGTTTGTTTCCCGCCAAAGGTCAAGAAAGAGGAGAGAAAATTTGTCAGAAGTTGAAACCCCTTCCAATTTTATTCAGAATAAAATTGAAGAAGAATTAAAATCAAGCAGCTTTACCGTCCATACCCGTTTCCCTCCAGAGCCTAATGGTCATCTTCATATTGGGCACGCAAAATCCATTTGTCTTAATTTTGGACTGGCGGATAAATTTTCCGGAATTTGCAATTTAAGGTTTGATGATACCAACCCCAGCAAAGAGGAAACGAAATTTGTTAAAGCCATTCAAGAAGATGTTAAGTGGCTCGGATTCGACTGGGGGAATCAATTATTTTATGCGTCCGATTATTTCGACCAATTGTTTGAATTTGCCATCCGGCTTATAAAAAAAGGGAAGGCCTATGTGGATGATTTAACCCCGGAGCAGATGAGGGAATACCGGGGAACCCTCTCCGAACCCGGGAAAAACAGTCCTTACCGAGACCGGTCGATTGAGGAAAATCTGGATTTATTTCAGAAAATGAAGGCCGGCGAATTTGAAGAAGGTGAAAAAGTTCTGCGGGCTAAAATCGATATGGGTTCAGGGAATTTAAACATGCGCGACCCCGTGCTTTACCGGATTTTAAAAGCCTCACACCATCGAACCGGTGACAAATGGTGTATCTACCCAATGTATGATTTTACACACGGGCAATCCGATTCGATTGAAAAAATAACCCACTCGCTCTGCACCCTGGAATTTGAAGACCACCGGCCCCTTTATGACTGGTTTCTGGATGAATTGGAAATTTACCATCCCCAGCAAATTGAATTTGCCCGATTGAATTTAAATTACACGATCCTCAGTAAAAGGAAACTGTTGCAACTGGTTGAAGAAAGGCATGTGGATAATTGGGACGATCCCCGTATGCCCACCCTTTCTGGAATGCGCAGGCGCGGTTACCCGCCGGAAGCGATTCGTGAATTTTGTGACCGTATAGGAATTTCAAAAAGCAACGCCACGGTCGATTTTGCACTGCTTGAACATTGTGTCCGGGAATATTTGAATCGCACTGCTACCCGGGTGATGGTGGTATTGCGTCCACTCAAAGTTGTTTTAATCAACTACCCGGAAGACCAGGTGGAAGAGATGGACGCGGTTAACAATCCCGAAGACCCCAATGCGGGAACCCGCAAGATGCCTTTTTCCCGAACGGTTTATATTGAGAGAGACGACTTTATGGAAGACCCGCCGAAAAAGTTTTTTCGGCTTGCCCCGGGTCGGGAAGTTCGCCTCAAACACGCATATGTAATCAAATGCGAGGAAGTGATCAAAAATTCAGATGGGGAAATTGTGGAATTGCGTTGTACCTATGATCCGGAAACCCGGAGTGGCGCAACTCAGGATGGGCGAAAAATAAAAGGCACTCTGCATTGGGTCTCAGAGGATCACGCGCATAAGGCGGAAGTGAGATTGTACAACCATCTTTTTACGCAGGAAAATCCTGCAGATGAAAAGGTGTGTCCTGACTTGAAATCGAGTTTGAATCCGGACTCCCTGGAAATAATCGAAGAGGCGTTATTGGAGCCGTCATTAAAAAATGCAAAAGGCGGTTATCAGTTTTTAAGACTGGGATATTTCAGTGTAGACCCTCAGAAATCTGCTTCCGGGGATCAGATTTTTAACCGGGTTGTTACCCTCCGGGATACCTGGGCAAAAATTGCCAATAAATAACCCTGGATTATCCGATTCCGTTACCGGGTTGCTTTTTGGGCAGGATGAAGCTAAAGGTGGCTCCTTCTCCTTCCCGGCTTTTTACAAAGATCGATCCTCTATGCCGGGTAATAATTTTTTTGCAGATAGCAAGGCCAATCCCGGTTCCCTCGTAGGTCGAGTTTCCATGCAATCGTTCCAGGGGAGCAAATATCCGCTCGGAAAACTTTTCATCATTTAACCCGATTCCGTTATCCTTGATATTGATGGTCCAGCCTTCCTGGGTTTTATAGCTGCTGTCGATCTCTACCTTGGGCGGGGTATCTTCTTTATGGTATTTCAAGGCATTTTCGAGCAGGTTTTGAAATAGTTGCCGCATCTGGAATGGATCTGCTTCAATATTTGGCAACTCTCCGATTTTAATTTCCCCGTATTTTGTTGAATTAATATCTTGATAATTATAATTCCTAATGATTTTAAAGCCGGGTAGGGGCGTCTTTTTTTCAACCCTTTATCCTTATTCCGGTTTTTGTTCCAAGGTTCCCGGATTGGTCTGATGCCGGGGGTTTTGTAAGTGCTGGAAAATACGCTTCTAAAATTTATCATTTGTTTTGACAGGTTTTTGCAATTGTGCTACAAACCCTCAAGTCCGGAATCGGGCGCAATTGTTGTAATTGAGGAGCTACATGGAAGTTAGAATAAGCCGGGATGTGCTCCTGAACGCCGTCCACAAAGTTCAGGGAATAGTCGAACCAAAAGGGGCGATGCCCATTCTTTCCCACCTGCACCTTTCCGCAAAAAAAGATAATATTATTATCCGCGCTACGGATTTGGAAATTGGGACTTTAGGAAATTATCCCGCCAATGTCACCACAGAGGGTGCAGTGACCCTGAATGCGCGGAAGTTGTTTGACATTATCCGCGAATTGCCGAACGAAGAAATTTACATCAAGAAAGAAGAAAATAACTGGATTACATTGAAGTGTGGAAAATCCAAGTTCCGTCTCCCGGGATTGCCCCCTGAAGATTATCCCCCGATGCCGGAATACAGTGACAAGGTGGTTATAGAATTTGACGGCAAGATTTTAAAGGAAATGATCCGAAAAACCTTTTTCTCTGTGTCACCCGATGAATCACGGCAGGCTTTAAATGGTCTTTTGCTGGAAGCGGAGGGGAGCAACGCGACGCTTGTAGGTACAGATGGACACAGGCTTGCTTTAATCAGTCGTCCGGTAAATTCGCAAAATGACAGTAAGGAAAAAGTGAGTTACCTGCTTCCCAAAAAAGCTTTGTCTGAACTTTTGAAGTTAATGGAAGACGATGACGAAAAATTTGGATTCTCTGCTCATGAAAACCACCTGGCCTTTATTCATGGGAAACAGGTCATTGTTTCAAGAAAAATTGACGGGAAATTCCCCAATTACCGCCAGGTCATCCCCACTGACAATTCATTAAAAGCCCAAGCCAACCGGGAAGATTTGACCCACGCATTGAAAAGAGTTGCGCTTCTGGCGGACGAAAAATCAAAAATGGTCCGATTTGAGATTCAAAAAGGCAGCCTTACCCTGGTTTCAGACAATACGGATCTGGGAGCGGCAGTGGAAGAGGTTGCCCTTGACTACGATGGCGATGAAGTCTCCATTGGCCTGAATGCCAAATACGTTCTGGACATTTTAAATGTCATGGATGTTGAAGCGGTGACTCTCAACTTGAAAGACCAGAATCACTCCTGCCTGTTTACTTCTGTAAACGATGATCAATATAAAAGCATTGTCATGCCAATGCGTTTATAGAAAACCCTTCAAAGATCAAAAAAAGCATCCAGCTTTTCATCGCTGCGCGGAGTTTTACCGGTAACGCCTTCCCAGACCTCTTTTGTTTCCATACAAAAATAAATGGAAAGCTCTTTCGATTTTTCCTGCAGGAATCCCCGAATGGTTTCGTAGGCCTTATTTCTTAATGGGCGCAGATATCTGAACTTGCCATCCTTCCCTGGTAAATGTTCCCCGGTGAACAGCAGGGTTTCGGGGTGGCGTGACTTTATTATGGGTTTCAGGGAGGATCGATAGCGAAAACTGCCAAGACTCACCCATTCCATTTGGGAGGCAGGAATAAAATCAAATAGAGTATCCACCAACCCACGGTAAGCTTCTTCCCATTCGGGTATCAATATGATGGGGTCCAGGTGAAATCCGACCCGGTAACCTTTTTCCGCACAGAGGCTGGCCGCGTGCAGGCGGCTTTCTAAACCGGGGGTTCCCTTTTCTTCAAGATCTATGACCTGTTGCGGATTGATCGACCAGGAAACGATGACATTAGTGGGGTCTGGCTGGTCCAGTAAATTTTCGACGCAATCCGATTTTGTTTTTAATTCCAATACGGCATTTTTTTGTTTGTTGAAAAACGGAACCAGTGAGTTGGAATAGGGTATAAGCGAATCGAGCGCGAGGCTGTCGGTGATCTCTCCTGTCCCCACCCGAAAGGCCCGGTCCGGGAATTGAGCAAAAACCTCTTCAAGCTCCTGTAAAAGGTCCTCAATATTTACATAAGCGACCTGCAAAGGGTTGTTGTTCAGGAAATCCTGCAGAAAACAATAGGAACAATCGAAGATGCAATTTTTTGCCAGGTTGACGACATAATAATTGCAGCAAACCATACCCGGGCTCGCCCCCGGACATTTCTTTAAAAAAGATCCATTGAAACGAGATAAGACCAGGTTCTTTTTCCCTTCCCCAAAAACATCGTTTTGAGAAGTTTTGAATTGCGTTTCCAGTTGTTCGATATCTTGAATTTCATAAACCGGAACATGAGAAAGCCTGGATAATATTTCCTCCGTCAAAGGAAAGTTTCTGCAGTTTTGCTCTACAAAGACCGCATCCGGCTGATAGATGCTTTGGGTGCTCCCAGAAGTTTTTGTTTTATTTGACATTATTCGATATAATGGGTGCGTTCAGGTTCCTGAATGGTTTAAAAAACCACCTTATCACTTTAAAGAAGGAAATAAAATGGACTTTCCCAGCTCGCTCGACGGTCAGCAGATAGAAAATAAGAAGAAACCTTCACCTCATTGGGGATTTCTTTTGTTAATTGCTGTGTCATTGGGTTTGAATTTTTATTTTTTACTTTTCGATGGAAAAAATTCAGAAGAAATGGCGAAAGCCCTTCCTCAAGTAGAAGAATCGAATCTGGTTGA
Organism: Nitrospinota bacterium; assembly: GCA_009873655.1. Classification (GTDB taxonomy): domain Bacteria; phylum Nitrospinota; class Nitrospinia; order Nitrospinales; family VA-1; genus UBA8687. The sequence goes on from WAIB01000011.1 coordinate 54,772, forward strand.
GTCGCAAATCGAAGGACTTGATCCGGAAAAAAATATTGCCCTGGAGGAAATCGTTCCTCCTGCCCCTAAAATCCAGCCGGTGTCATTCTCGAAATCAGAAGATAAAAAGTTAAGAGATAAAGTCGTCCAGTCCCTGGAATTCAAAGTTCGCAATTCCCTGAATTATACCATTTGCAAAATTGTATCCCGTAAAGAAGGGTGCGCCGCACTCTCCGCACATCTGGGACGGCTGATGTCCTGGTTCTTTGACGTAAACAGAAGTATTAGAAACGGGGATGCGATGAAGATCGTTTTTCAGAAACAGGAAGGGCCTGAGCAATTTAAAATTTTAAAACTTTCCTATAAGAGTCAACGGTTCGGAAAAACTTATGCAGCAAATTATTTTGAAGGTTTGGATCAGGCAGGGTATTTTGATCTTGACGGTAACGAAGTGGCCATGCGAATCGTAGAATCCCAAAGCCCCATTCGAACTTATACTGAAATCACCTCTTTGCCCGGAGATTTTCGTAAAGGCGGTGGAGGTCATTCGGGAACCGATTTTAAAGCCCCTGTTGGAACCCCGGTGTATTCCGGTTTTAAGGGTAAGGTAACCCGGGCAAACTGGAACGTTCGGGCCAATGGCTATTGTGTTGAAATCGACCATCCCGAAAAAGGCATTAAAACCCTGTATTTGCACCTGAGCCGAGTCCTTGTTAAGCCGGGGCAAACCATAAAAGCAGGGCAGCAGATTGCGGAGTCGGGGAATACGGGTCGAACCTTTGCCCCTCATTTACATTATGAAATTCAGCATAGAAAAAACCGGGATCGGATATATAATCCTTTCAAATCCAAACACCATAAACATTATACGCGCAAGATACCGGTTAATAGTCTCGAACAGTTCAAAGACACCTTAAAGCACTACGACTCGCTGTTAAAGCAAAGTTGATTGGATAGAAGAAAAATCAGGACCGGTAATTTCATAGAAAGACCAGGGCCGCCTTGAAAACCCCTTCAAAGAAGAGGCGAAAGCGAAGTAGAAAAAAAGCCCCGATAAAAATTCGAGTTGGACGCGTAGTATTTGATATTTTTCTGTGTTTTTTTGCGCTCACCTTGATACCTGTTCTTGTTTTTCGCTATGTAAACCCGCCCTCAACCCCTTTGATGTGGATTCGCTCGTTTCAAAGTGAAATCGATACTCCCCTCCATGTTGCAACCTGGCAAACCATCGATGACATCTCTCCAAATCTTTTAAAGGCCGTGGTAGCTGCGGAGGACCAGAAATTTTTTACACATAAAGGATTTGACTGGATAGCCATTGAATATGCCATTCAGGTAAACTTGACAACAGACAGGAAAATCGGGGCCAGCACGATTTCCATGCAAACGGCCCGAAATGTTTTCCTCTGGCAGAAACGCACCTGGTTGCGAAAAATCCTTGAAGGATATTTTACGACCCTGATTGAGTTTTTCTGGGATAAGAAACGCATTCTCGAAGTCTATTTAAACGTCATTGAATGGGGAGAAGGAGTTTTCGGCTGCAACCAGGCCTCTCTTTTATATTTTAAGCACCCTCCCTCAAAGCTTTCACCTGTAGAATCAGCGTGGATGGCAGCTATTTTACCCAGCCCCAGAAAATGGTCGCAACAACCCGCACCGGATCATGTTCGAGACCGGCAGGCAAAAATCCTGGAATCCATGACCAGGGTGCATATTCCGAAAAACTGAAATGGTAAAAATTAAAATTTCCAAGACCCTGGAGGCCAAAATAAAAAAAGGCTATCCGTGGATATTCAAATATCAATTGCAGAACCCGGTTTCTGAAAACTCCGGCAGTCTGGCCGTCCTTTATGACCATAAAAACCGGTTCCTGGCTATTGGAATTTGGGATCCTGATTCTGATCTCTGCTTTAGGGTATTGAACTTATTGGAACCCAAAGAAATCAATTATGGTTTTTTCCAGGAAAGATTTCAAAAGGCGCTCTCCTTGAGAAAGGGATTAATAGAACAAGGAACAACCGGATACCGTGTTCTAAATGGAGAAAACGATGGTTTCCCGGGACTGGTTTTGGATAAATACGACAAAACCTGGGTAATAAAAGTTTATACCAAAGGCTGGTTTGAGTTTTTAGGCCGGATCCTGGAGGTAATCCAATCTGAGAAAAATGTGGAACAGGTTGTATTGCGGTTAGCGAGAAATATAGAAAAATCCGATTTCTTTGATGGAAAGGTGTTGTTTGGCCCCGATTCCGTTGTTCCGGTGAATTTCCAGGAGAATCATTTAAATTTTCAAGTTGATGTCGTAAATGGACAAAAAACAGGCTTTTTTCTGGACCAAAGAGACAACCGGCTGCAAATCAAAAAAATCTCCCGGGGATTATCCGTTCTGAACGTTTTCAGTTATACGGGAGGATTTTCAGTTTACGCAATTTCCGGAGGATGCAGGAAGCTTGTAGAGATAGACAGCAATCCCTGGGCTTTAAATGATTCATTGCAAAACCTGAAGCTGAATTTTCAGGAAACCCGTAATTTTGATTTCCAGCAGATAGAGGGAGACGCTTTTCAAAAATTGAAAGAATTAAATTCTAATAACACCCGGTTCGATCTGGTTATCCTCGACCCTCCTGCGTTTGCGAGAAGTAAAAAACACCGGCCCCAGGCTTTGGAAGCCTACAGTCGCCTTGCGGAACTGGGTGTGCAATTGGTTGCCGAGGGAGGAAAGCTGTTTGCAGCGTCCTGTTCCGCTCCTGTTTCCGCGGACGATTTTTACAAAGCGGTTCATAAAGGAGTCGCTCTTGCCAATAGAAAACTGACCGAAATTACGCGGTCCGGGCACGCAATCGATCACCCTGTACGCTTTGCGGAAATGGAATACCTGAAGTCGGTAACAGGCTGGGTTGGGGGCAAAAAATAAAGGCAAACCATTTACTTTCAATGGCTTGCCTGATATTTCTCAAAAGAGGGTTTTGGTTGGGCGCTGAAACGAAAAGGTTTAATACAATTGAGTTGAGAGACAGTTTACTACCACCAGCATAGGCTGGTAAGAAATCTAAAACCTGCTTACTTCTTTTTAGCTTTCTTCTTTGTAGCTTTCTTCTTTGTAGCTTTCTTCTTTGTAGCTTTTTTCTTTGTAGCCTTTTTCTTAGTAGCCTTTTTCTTAGTAGCCTTTTTCTTTGTAGCTTTTTTCTTTGTAGCTTTTTTCTTTGTAGCTTTTTTCTTAGTAGCTTTTTTCTTTGTAGCTTTTTTCTTGGTTGTTTTTTTCTTAGCAGCTTTTTTCTTTGTAGCTTTTTTCTTAGCTGCTTTTTTCTTGGTTGCCATCAAGATCTCCTTTCGTACATCTATTGGTATTCGTTTCAGCGCCCAAATACCGTTTATCATTTTATGATATAAGCGTTTGTTGTCAAGGGAATATTAAGGTTTTTAAATTTTTCGGGGAGAACATTTTCAGGCCGAAATAAAATTATTTTGTTAAGTCCGGATCATTATTTTATCCTTGGGGTAAAAACCGCGTATTTTAGGGCTGAAAAGTTATATGATCAATTTTTTTCAGAAACCCAAATGTTTTGAGTCGATAAGGTGCATAATTTGTTAATACAAAAAAAAATTTAATTTTTTTATGAAACTTTTTGTTGATACGGTAAAAATTAATCGTTTTGATACTATTTCCGGTTTTGTTCACGCAAGCAGCCCGAGGTATTTTCAAAATCAATCCGGCGAAATAGAACAGTATGATTTTGCGGCAAAGGGGAATTTGCAAAAAAAATGCAGTCATATGACGCAGTTCATAAAAACGGTTCCGATAAAAAATAAATTTCCTTATGTTTTAAATCAGGTTCACAGTGATCAAATTTTTTTATTAAAAGACAAAGAAAAAACTCCCGAACAGGTTGCAAAAATAAAAGCCGACGCAATCATCACTCATCTTTCAGAAATTCCCATCGGAATTTTTACCGCGGACTGCCTTCCCATTTTAATTTACGATCCGGGACAGCATGTCGCCGCGGCGGTCCACGCGGGAAGAAAAGGGACCTGCCAAAATATTGTAAATAAGACAATAAGGGCTATGAGTAAAGAATACGGTTGCCGCCCCGAAGCCCTTGTCGCGGGTATCGGACCGGGAATCGGAGGGTGTTGCTACGAAATCGACGAAACCTGCCTGGGAACTTTTGAAAATAAGATCCCCTTCGAGCCGCCCTTTGTGAAAAAACGGGAAAACGGGAAATTTTTACTGGATTTGGATGCCATCAATACCCGGGAAATGACTGTCACAGGTTTGCTTCCTGAAAATATATTCAGAGCCGGGGAATGTACCTGCTGCTCCTCCATGAATTTTTTCTCTTACCGCAGGGAAGGTCAAACCGGAAGAATATTAACGTTTATCATGATGCAGTAGTCCGGATTTAAAAAAAACCAGGATCAAGGTTATTGATTAACGGCCTTACCGGGTTTTATACTACGGGTTCCGCTATAAGTTTAAATTTGAGAAAAACGGTTTCGAATGGCTGAAGAAAACATTCCCAGTGCGAAAGATCTGACCGCAACGCAGCATTTCCCTATTGAATGGATAAAAATCTATCCCAGAAAGGTTGAGGCCATTCTTGCCACATTGTCCGTGGAGGAAAAGGCTCGAAGGGTGCTGAACCTGCCTGTGGTATTCCAAAGGGAATTGCTGGTTCTTTGTGAAGACGCAGTCGAAGTCACCCGGGTTCTCCCCGCTGAAGAAATTTACAATATGATCAAAGAACTGGGAAAGGAAGATTCACTCCTGGTCCTTTCCATGGTTTCGGCGGAACAGCTGCAATACTTTTTCGATATCGAATGGTGGCAGGGAGACCGGTTTCAACCTCAAAGGGCAATGGAATGGCTGGAGACTCTCGATGAATGCGATGAACCGGAAACCCTGGAATGGTTTTTTAACGAAGACTTTGAACAGAAGGTGATGTTGCTGCAATCCCTGATCAAAGTTTTCAAACAGGATGAGATGACCGACTCCTATGATGGCGTCGAAGGCTTGGAACATTTTTCCCCCGACGGGGTTTACGATGTATTTTTTAAGGTGAAAGAATCAAAACCCCTACGAAAACTGATTCTATTGCTCGCCGAAAAAGATATCGGCCTTCTGCACGAACTCCTGGAAGCGGTCATCTGGCATCCCCTGACCATCACGGTGGAAAAAGCCTATCAATGGCGGCTGACCCGAACCTCTGAAAGGGGCATCCCCGAATTTGAAGAGGCGATGGGCATTTACAGCAGTTTGAATCCCGATGCCCTGAAGCAGGCCGTCCCTACCCTGGACTATTTCCCCAGCGGGAAATTCCGGTTTTCTCCCCAATATCCATTATCGCAGGCCCTGCTTTCCCATTTCCTGGGGCAATGCGTTATGAACCTGGACTCCGAAGAAAGACTCGACGCCATCCGGTGGGAACTGGTTTGTCTGGCAAATAAGGTGATGGTGGCAGACAAGCTCGACCTCTCTGATCTGGAAACCCGGCAAAAGGCCATGAGAAAAGCCGTGGGTTATATCAATATCGGACTCGAACTCGGCGCCGAGGGAAACCTTGAAAAAGGCCATACATTATTACACCAGATCTGGATGCAATCCCTGTTTCAGGTGGGATTCGAGCAACTCAAACAGATCCGGTCCAAGGCCAGCCGGTTTTTGAAAGAGAACGGGGCCTTTATGGAAAATTTTATTTCGGAAAACGACAAGGAAAAATTAGGCGCGCTGGTTCTACCGTTTCCCCAGATCGCGGAAAAAGGGGAAGAGGAAGCCCCTCTTCTCTGGAGAGATCCCGAAACATTGGATGATGTCCGTTCCATAAATCATTTTCTCGACCGCTGGACTTTCTATATCCGTTTCGCCAAACAAAGTTTGGGGCTGGATGTGAAGACACTGGAACAAAAGTGGGGCGGATTCGACTACCCCGAAAACGGCAAACTGGATTTACTGACCCTGACCACCACCGCCTTCGCACGTCATGCCCTGTTCAAAACCCAGTCATGCGAACCCCTGCCGGTTTCAGCGGCAAAAAGTTTTCTCGACGTGGTATTCATCACCGGCATTTTCAAAGATGAAGGAAAGATCATCGACGATGAAAAGGTATCTTCTTTTGAAAGGGCGTTGCTGGACACGCCGATGGCATGGACCGATTCAGACAGGGAACTTTTGCGAGAACTGCTGGTGCAATGCGTGGCGAACCTCGAAGACCAGTTCGGCCGGCTCGACTTTTCCAGATCCATCCAATGGCATTACACCCGCGGGCTTTTAATCACTCACTCCCGCCACTAGGCGTGGGGCCAGCTAACCCCCCAACAGGCGCTGTGCCAATTAAAACCTACCAGAATTTTTTTTCACATTTGGAATCGTCAAAATGTCAATAAGCGGAGAGTGTAAAAACGGTCAGGAAGAAGCGCGTTTCATTGCGTCTTCAATGAGCTCGGCGGCGTGTTCGGCGTTGTCCCATCCTTCCACCTCGGCCCACTTCCCCGACTCAAGATCTTTGTAGTGCGAAAAGAAATGCGAGATCTGGTTCAGCAATATCTTCGGTAAATCGGTGTATTGTTTCACTTCCTTATAGTAGGGGTTCAACTCATCCACCGGAACGGCGAGGACTTTTTCATCGGCCCCCTTTTCGTCCTGCATTTTCAAAACCCCCACGGGCCGGCAGCGGACGATGCAGCCCGACAGAAACTCAACCGGGGAGGCCACGAGAATATCGATGGGGTCGCCGTCTTGAGAAAGGGTGTGCGGAACGAAGCCGTAGTTGCAGGGGTAGCGCATGGAAGTGTGCATCACCCGGTCGACATAAAGCGCGCCCGATTTTTTATCCATTTCATATTTAACCGGTTCCCTCCCGAAAGGGACTTCCACAATCACGTTGATATCCCACGGCGGGTTTTCCCCGATCGGTATCTCATCAATAATCATACTTACTCCATTTAAAAAAAATCACTTATCAAATCCTGGCAATACTAGCACCTTTCCATCAAACCCGCGCGAAACTTTGAGTCCTTAAGAGCTCGGGCCTGAATCGTTTGTTTGAAGTGACGTCTTACAGCCATGACTATATTTCATTTTTGCGTTTCTTATATTCTTTCCAAAGTTTCTTTGCCTGTTCGATATCTTTTTGCTGATGCTTTTTTTTCCGCCACCCAATAGGATGATAGGTTTATCGCCATCCTTACCCAGGTAGACACGGTAGCCGGGGCTGGTACGTTCAATATTGATGCGAGCCCCAAGGCAACAGGAAACATCAATATACAGGCAAATCTAACTGGCCTGCCCCCCTCCCTCACCAAAATTCTCCCCAAATTTTCACCCAAACCCATTATTTATCTTCATGGTTCGAAATAAACTCTGCTTTTTGTTGTTGTTTTATAAAAAAAGGAAGTTCTCTCTTTAATACTTGACAAAAAATTAAGGATATTATTTGTTTAGAGGCGAAGTATTTATTAACAAGTAAACCTTCTCCATCATGATTAGTTTTTGAAAGGTTAATTGTATGGATAAGTTATCTTTTTTTAAAACACCTTTCTATTTATCAATAATTCTCACCTTTATTTCCTTTTTTTCATTTTGGCAGCATTAACTCCATAATAAAAGCAAACATTTTTCATAAATTAGCAAAAGCTGAGAAGCTGTTAAAGCAATTATGTGTGTTTATATTCTTGATAAGTCTTAATATTATAATATTTTATATTATAAAAAATATAATAAAAACAATAATTTAACTAAGATACTTAATGTAATACTTTAGATATTAGTAAAT
>WAIB01000012.1 GCA_009873655.1 Nitrospinota bacterium
GGGAAAGATGCAGAGGAAGCATTGGAAAAAGCGGGTATTACAGTCAACAAAAATACCATTCCTTTTGAAACCCGGAGCCCCTTTGTCACTTCCGGTGTGCGTATCGGAACCCCTGCGCTGACCACCCGGGGAATGAAGGAAAGGGAGATGGAACAAATTGGGGGAATGATCATTCAGACTCTGGAAAGAATTGGGGACGATAATTTTCACAAAGAAACAAGACAAAAGGTCCGTGATCTTTGCGACCAGTTTCCTCTTCATTTGGAATTAACCAATAAATAGAAATTTGTAAATGAAATGTCCCGGTTGTTCTGGAATGGAAAATAAGGTCATTGATTCCCGATTGAATAAAGAAGGAAACGTGATTCGAAGAAGGCGGGAATGTTTGAGTTGCACAGACCGCTTCACTACCTATGAAAAACTGGAACGGTCCCTTCCGTTATTGATTAAAAAGGATGGTCGCCGGGAAGAATTTGACCGTGAAAAAATCATTTCCGGTGTCAGGAAAGCCTGCCAGAAACGTCCTGTAAGCACCAAGGACATTGAAGACCTCGTCGACCGGGTCGAACAGCATTTACAGGAACTGGGTGAAAAAGAAGTTCACGCGGTGAAAGTGGGGGAGAAGGTCATCCGTGAAATTTATAACCTGGATGATGTCGCCTACGTCCGGTTTGCTTCCGTTTACAGGTCCTTCAAAGATGTGAATGAATTCATGGTGGAACTGAAAGAAGTCCTTAAAAGCAAAGATGCCTCCAAACCCCCCGAGCAGTGGCAATAATCCTATATTTTAACGAGTTAAGAGCTTGATATTTTTTGCCCGTTTTATTCCTGGCACCTGGTTTCCCCTCTCTCCGATGTCCTGTTGAATCCCATAAAACAAAATGTTACGATAACCAGTTCATTTAGAATGTAGACCTGTTTTTCCCAGTTCAAGGCCAATGGATAAAATTTCGTTCAATATCGCGTTATTCAGTTATCTGTTGGCATCATTGGGATACTTCGTCTATCTGGTATACCGCCGCCCATTGGTTTCAACCCTGGCGAGTGGAATGGTGGCTTTGGGTTTGATTGCCCAAACGGTCTCCATTGGTATTAGATCCAGCCAGACGGGGCATGGGCCTTATACCACCTCCTATGAGGTGGCGATGTTCCTTGCCTGGTTTATGGTTGTGATTTATTTTTTGACGGAGTGGAAATATAAAATAAAAGACCTGGGAGCCTTTGTCATCCCCCTTGTTTTTTTCGTTATGCTGGTTTCGGTTTTCTTATCGAAAGAAGCAGGGCTTGTTCCCGAGTCTGAAGTGCGGTTCTGGCTGACTCTGCATAGAACGTTATCTATAATAGGGTATGCGGCGTTTTCAATCGCATTTGCGGCCGGAATAATGTACCTGATCCAGGAACATCAGGTTAAAACAAAAAAACTGGGCATCATGTATTTCCGAATGCCGTCATTGGAAGTTCTTGATGACCTGAACTTTAAGGTCATCACCATCGGCTTTCCTTTGTTTACGCTGGGTTTCATGACGGGGTCGATCTGGAATACAAAAATGGACCAGGCTTTTTTTGAATGGGATTTGACTAAAACCATGCCCATGGTCATGGTCTGGTTGATTTACGGATTGGTATTTTTTGGCAGACTCGCTACCGGTCTTCGAGGAAAAAAGGCGGCACAAGGGGCGATTTTGGGATTTTTTGCGGTAATTGGATCTTATTTCTTGCATATTTAAATGATGACTTCAGGACCCAATTTAATTTTAGTAGGAGTCAACCACAAAACGACTCCTGTAGAGATTCGAGAAAAACTGGCTTTCAGCCAGGTTAAGCTTGAGGCATCTCTGGAGCAACTGGTATCCAGCCCTGAAATCGCTGAGAATATTATCCTGTCCACCTGCAACCGGGTCGAAATTTATGCGAGGGTAGAAAATACCGACCTCGGCATTCAATTATTGCAGGACTTCATTTGTGATTATCACGGTATCTCCCGTGGCAGCCTCGATCAATACTTCTATAGCTATTGCGACAATCAGGCCGTAGAGCACTTGTTTAGAGTATCCTCCAGCCTTGATTCAATGGTGCTGGGAGAAGCGCAGATATTGGGGCAGGTTAAAGATGCCTATAGCACGGCAAGAGCATTCAGTTCCACTGGCATGGTTTTGAACCAGCTGTTTGAAAAAGCCTTCAACGTAGCTAAAAAAGTTCGCGAAGAAACAGGAATATCGGAGAGAGGAGTCTCAATCAGTTCCGCTGCGGTGGAACTGGCTAAAAAGATTTTTGAAGACCTGGAAAACCATTCCGTAATGCTTGTGGGTACGGGGGAAATGGCTGAACTGGCTGCCAAGCATCTTATTTCCTACGGGGTAAAAACGGTTTATGTCGCAAGCCGTACTTATGAGAGGGCCGCTGCCCTGGCACAAACATTAAATGGCTGTGCTTTGGATTTCGATTCATTTAAAGAAGAAATGCATCGAGCGGATATTATTATCACTTCCACCGCTGCTCCTAAATTTATAATCCATAAGGAAATGATGGAAGCCGCCATTCATAAACGAAAAAACAAACCCATCTTTCTTATCGATATTGCTGTGCCAAGAGACATTGTACCCGAAGTAAATGACCTTGAGAATGTTTATTTATATGATATTGATGATCTGCAAAATGTAGTCAATGCCAACATGGAGGAAAGGCAAAAAGAAGCGGAAAACGCGATGGAAATCATCAAGCAGGAAGTGACCAAATTCAACAACTGGTTTTCTACATTGGATGCGGTCCCAACCATTGTAGAAATGCGAAACCGGGCTGAAGAGATGAGAGCCCTTGAAGTGGATAAAACGCTTAAAAACATGGACCACCTGACCCCTGATGATAAAGATGCGATTCACCAATTAACCCAGTCTCTTGTAAATAAAATTCTGCATAAACCCACTATCAATCTAAAGAAGAAAACCCAATCCCAGGACGGCCATATTTACCTTAAGGCCATTCGGCATTTATTTCACCTAGACGACTAATGGAACCACGCAAAATTATTATTGGAAGCCGGGGCAGTCCACTGGCTTTATGGCAGGCAAACTGGGTGAAAGACCTGCTGCTGGAAAATCATTCCGGCCTGGCTGTGGAAATTAAAATCATAAAAACTTCCGGCGACAAGATACAAAATATGCCCCTGGCTAAAATTGGCGGGAAGGGTCTTTTTGTAAAAGAAATTGAAGAAGGCCTTTTAAAACGCGAGGTGGATTTTGCGGTTCATAGCATGAAAGACATGCCCATATCTTTTCCTATGAACCTCTGTATTGCCTGCGTCACAAAGCGTGAGAATCCATTTGATGCGTTGATCTCAAGAAACGGGGTCAAGCTTGCCGATCTCCCCAAAGGCGCAAAAATTGGTACCGGAAGTCTGCGCCGGATATCCCAGCTTATGAATTATCGTCCGGACCTGGAATTGGTTCCTCTCCGCGGCAATTTGGAAACCAGGTTAAAGAAACTTGAAACAGAAGGGTTGGATGCAATTATCCTTGCAGCAGCCGGACTCATTCGAATGGGTTGGGATGACCGCATCACGGAAATCATTTCCCCGGATATTTTATTGCCGGCCATGGGGCAGGGGGCTGTAGGAATTGAAGCAAGGAGAAATGATGTAGACAATCAGATTTTACTTGCTGATATGGATGATGAAGAGACACATTACGCACTGGATGCAGAAAGAGCCCTGGTCAGTCAATTGCAAGGGGGATGCAATGTTCCCATTGGAGCTTTTGCCACATTGGATGAAGATCAAATAACTTTAACTGGGCTTGTAGCCAGCCTTGATGGCAAAACGGTATACAAAAAAGAAATGACGGATATAAAAACCAACGCCATCTCTCTGGGTCGAAAAATGGGTGATGAACTCATTGCTATGGGTGGGGACCGCATAATGCAGGAAATTAAATTTTCCTGACTTTTTATTTTATAACCATACCTCCTGATTTTTTAATCGTTCATAGGCCAGTTCGGTAGCGGTATCTCGAAAAATTGAATCGCCGCGCATTCGTTTGTATATTTCCTTTACATTTTTTGAAACCGTGTCGAAAACAAGTTTTTCCGTATAGGCTCTCAAACCCTTTGCCTCAACTTTGTTGGCATAGGAACTATCCTTCGCGAGATTAAGCTCAACAGCACAGCCAATCACTCCCCCTGCGTTGACTATGAAATCGGTCAGGGACAATATATTCCTGCGATGTTTTAAATAATATTCAACAGATTTGCTGCTTGGGGTGTTGGCGCCCTGAAGGATAATTCGACAGTCAATGCGGTCAATATTTTTTGAGGTGATGGCATCGGGCCTTGCAGCCGGGACTAAAATATCGCATGGAGCCTCGAGTAGCCAGTCCAGCTTTTTGGTGCAGAATCTTTTATCTACTTGTTTTGTATATAGAGATAATCCACCTTCAAGTTTCCTGATTTTACCGAGTTCATTTAAATCCAATCCCTTGGGATTCCACAGCGCGCAGTTTATATCCGATGCTCCTACCACCACAGCCCCTTTCTCGTTTAATTTTTCAGCGGTCGGACAACCTACATTTCCAAAACCTTGAATAATCACCCTGGAATTGTTCAGTTTGAAATTATCCACCAGGTTTTCAATTGTCATTGCTGCTGCAAACAGGCCATGGGCGGTCAGGCCCCATTCATCAAGGGGAATTCCCCCATGTTCAACCGGTCTGCCGGCACCCCCTCTGTTATGAACTTTGGTTTCCAATTTTTTTGAATGGTGTTCGTAAATGATTTGAATGTCATATTCGTCTGTCCCCATATCTGGTGCAGGCACATATTGGTCCAGCTCAAACAAGGCTTCCGAAAATTTCTCCATAAGTTCTGTTTTTATTTGACGGTCCTTGTAAAAGGCGGGGTTGTTGATGACCAATCCCGATTTAGCCCCACCATGGGGCAGACAGGCCGCGCTGTTTTTCAAAGTCATTACCCGAGCCAATCGATTTACTTCCTGCAGGCTGACATTGGGAGCCATGCGGATGCCGCCCAAACCGGGTCCTCTTTGAGTATTGTCAATGGTTACATAGCCCCAAACTTTATTTTCTTCTGGGTCAATGATTTCATAATTGGCTCCTTGGTTCATTTCGTTGTCGTGAGAAAATCGATCCAAATCTTGCTTTTTGGGTAAAAGCCTTGCTCTCAAACCGTTTTTAGGGAGGGTATTATTCATTATAATTTATAAGAGAATTAATTCGGTGATATATCAGTGAGTTTTGATCAGTTATTTTACCCTGCAATAGTAACAACAAATCCAGATAGTTTTTTTTATTCAGTCCCATCCTTGAAATCAACTTCAATGCCATTCGATCGGCTTCTATTTCTTGATTGATCCTGAAACCTTATTTAAATCGCTTTTGTTTGTTATTTGCGGGCCAGTTTTAGTCATGATATACCAAGGGTAAGGATAACTTATACAGTTATTCCCGAACTGTCTTGACTCAAAAAATTTATTGTTTTATAAGGGTTTATGGCGTCATTTCTTGAAAAAGCATGCATAGGGGATCTGGTTGAAAAAACCCTTGCGGAAGATATCAGCAAAGGCGATATCACCACGAGAAATATTTTTTCAACGGAACAAAAAGCCATGGCAGAAGTCGTTGCCCGGGAGCCGATGGTTCTATGCGGACTGGAAATATTTCAAGCCGTTTTCAAAGCCCTGACCCCGGAAGTGACTTTCTCTTGCTTCGATATTAAAGACGGAGATGATGTGAAGGCGGAAGAGACTATCATAAAAGTTGAATGTGGTGTGATTCCCTTACTGGAGGGGGAGAGGAGCGCCTTGAATATATTGCAGTGGTTGAGTGGAATAGCGACTTTGACAAGAAAATATGTAAAAGAGGCCAGCCCGGTTAAAGTCCTCGATACCCGTAAAACAACCCCTGGGTTGAGGATTTTCGAAAAATATGCTGTGAAGTGCGGGGGTGGCAACAATCATCGATTAGGGTTATATGACCAGGTTTTAATTAAAGACAATCATATTGAAGCCGCAGGAAGCATAACCAGAGCTGTAAAAGCGATAAAAGAAAAATCGGATAATATTATTGAGGTTGAAGTTAAAAACCTTGAAGAGGTTGATGAAGCTCTCAGCAATAATGTTGATATCATTATGCTGGATAATATGGATATGGATACGATGAAAAAGGCCATCAACAAAATAAATGGAAAAGCGAAAACCGAGATCAGCGGCGGGGTTACTTTTAATAGATTATCCGAAATATCGAAAACAGGTGCCGATTTTGTTTCAATAGGTGCTTTGACACATTCTGCCGCAGCGGTTGATATCAGCATGAACATTGCAACTAAATAATCATGCCTTGCAAAGACACCACATCGCAAATCAGTATCCTGTTGGACAAGAGGGATCATTTAATTGATTTCGATTATTCCAAAAATACTTGTAATAAAGAAGTTGGCGGGGGAACCGGTTTTCGAGAATTTTGTATCGGCAAACCAGTGGATGTCTTATCGGAACTGGAATTTGATGATTTGGTAAATATACTGGGGTTGGACGATTCTGAAAACCAGTTCTTACTTTATTTGGAATGGAGTGCATTGAGCGCAGCTTTGGATCAATATCAGGGGAGATTGGTTCCCAAGGAAGAAGAACGGTACCAAATTGCGACTATCGCCTATGAATCAGACCAGGTAGAAATCAGGCAGATGGTTTTAGCCCCTTCAGAAATGCCTAAAATAATTCCCTGTAGAAAAAGATAAAAGCACCTAAAAATTATCGTGAAATAAGTCAGGAGTTTCAGCATGAGCAAAATTGGCGATTATATGAGCAAAACAATTTATTCCACAAGCCCGGATACTTTGGCCTATAAAGCGATTAATAAGATGTACGAAAAAAAATTGGGGCGCTGTTGGTTGAGGATAATGGAAACTATGTAGGGATGTTTACCAAAACAGATTGGATGACCCTGGTTCTAAAAGGGGAGTGTGACCCCAAGTCCATTAAAGTATCAACTATTATGACGGACTTGAAACATACGATTGATACCAATGAAACCATTTCTGAGGCGAGTGCCATCATTGAAAAAAATAAAATTCGCCACCTTCCCGTGAAGGAAAATGGAAAAATAGCGGGTATGTTTTCAGTGAAAGACCTGGAAAAATATTACCTGGAATTACATAAAAAGACCGATTTTTAATTTCTTCCTTATCAATCATCCGGGTAGAGTCGAACGAGCCTCACATAGCCTTGAGAATAGTCCTGATCAAAATGTTGAGATTCTCCGGATACATAGGAGAAATAAAAGGCAGCCTGCTGGTCAAACGGCAAACACCAGGATGCATTTCCTCCGCCGGGGGCGAACAGCGTATCTAAATGAATCTCACAGCTTGATCTGGCCAATATCGTACTTTCCGGAACAAATAATTTTTCTATTTCCTCTTTTTCCGGGATACGCCAATCATGAAAACCCAGGTAATCCTTCTTATTCATTTCATCGACGAATTGAAGGGCCTCCTGAAATGTTAACCAATCTTGAGCTACCGGCCAGGAATCTTCTTTGGACCAAACCAGTCCGGTTTCGTTATCTAATATGGTGGAATCACCATTATCCACAAATCTAGGATTATCGGTCATCAAACATTACTCCCGCTACCTTTTAAGTTGACAATAAGCATTCTGCAAATTTCGAAATAAAATATTAACGCAGGTGGATATATGTGTGAAGACAAAAATATAATAATTATCCACAAATCTAAATTGCTACTGGAAATAACAGGATTTATCTGATAAAAAAATAGCCTTGTTCATAAAATAATTGAAAAAGTCATTATGGCATTCGATTTAATATCACAATCTTTAATATTAAATAACGGGGTGATTTCGCAGGGAAACTGTGGCGAAAAAATCCCTGATTTAATTATTTACGAGAGAGTTTCGCAATTTTCGATTTGGATTGCATTGGGCCTTGCGATAGTAGCGATTTTACTGGATCAGAAACCCGGGAAAAGGGTTTTATTTGCTCTGGCCCTGTTGCCACTCATGGCCTGGGTTTACGTGCAATTTGTGGTGGACTACTCTCGTTTGAAAAAAGATATTTTTGCCTATAATTCGATGGCTGAAGCCACTTTGGCAAATATTGCTGAAGCGCAGGATAGATACAAATCAGAGCAGGGCACTTATATTGGGGACCTTCGGAAGTTGTATTCCCATATTGGGGGAGCGGGCGGCATGAATGAATGTGTAAAAATACTCAGCGTTAATGCGGGTTTTGACCATTGGCGTGCAGAAGCAGCTCATGTATCCAGCCCGGAAACGGTGATCTGGGACAGCCGTGCCGGGACCTCCCTTAAAAAGGGATAAGGCATCAATCCTCCCACATACCTACTATTCCATTTAAAGAAACAATTCCTGTTACAACATTATTTTCTATTACCATGGCGTAGGAAACATTGAAATTGGTCAGGAACCGGGCAGCAAATGGAATGGGCATATCAAAATTAACCGATAAAACTGGTTTGGACATGATTTCGTAAACATGGGCTTCATGAAGTTTTCTTCGATTAGCGATTACCTTACGGGCTATATCCTTTAGTGTCATAATTCCGTAGACATCCGTGTCATCCCGGGGCTCCACCAATACCGCATTAATATTTTTGCCCCGCATCATATTGAGCGCATCAGAAACTTTCATCACTCCATCAACCTTAGTGAAGTTGGACATCATAACATCACCCACTCTTTTAGTTTCTGCCATTCCTTTCTCCTGTTTCCTTTATTTAAAAGTAATGTTCTTTTGCATCTTTTTCCATTGACGGCATTTGGCTTTCCAGACCTATAGCACGGTCGACATTCAGGGAGAAGGTGATTCCATTGCCTTGTTCGTTCAACTGACCGGATTCATATATTGCATCCATAATGTCATCTGCCATAAAATCCTCAACCAAAAAGAGCAGCATATCTTTCTGGGCTTCCATTGAAAGACCTAAAAACGATTTCTGGGAATGAATGCCTTCTCCACGGGCATTTAGAATGGTAACTCCCGTTGCTCCTGCGGCTTTTGCAGCTTCGATAACATCGTCTTGATATTGATCATTTACAAGAGCTAAAACTACTTTAAAACGCATAAGTTAATTTCTCCTAAGAAATTTTTTTTCCCGTTTACGTTTGGTTAGGATTTCGGTGATCATAGCATAGGCCATTACGCTTATCATAGGGAAAAGGGAGGCGAATGCTATTAACCCAAACCCATCGATCAAGGGTGAACGTCCGGGAACATTAGAGGCCAACCCTATGCCCAACGCAGCGATAAGGGGTACGGTAACCGTTGAGGTTGTCACTCCTCCTGAGTCATAGGCCAAGGGTATGATCATTTTGGGTGAGAAATAAGTTTGTACTAATAAGAATGCGTATCCGCAAGCAATATAGTAATGGAGAGGATCTCCAGTAACAATACGATAAACTCCAAGGGCTACACCAACCGCAACCCCCAGGGCTACCGAAATCCTAAGACCCCATGCAGAAATAGCACCCGTTGTAATTTCTTTGGCTTTCAATGCGACTGCAATAAGGGCGGGTTCAGCCAGTGTTGTGGAAAACCCAATTAGAAACGCGAATACATAGGTCCAAAAATAAATAGTGGGATCTATTGACGTTGAGTTTTTAATCGACTCAATTACTTTTTTATCCCCGGAGGTCAGAAAATTCAAATCCGTCAATTGATTTGCCATTTGCGTTCCAATTGGAAAAATGCATTTCTCAAGCCCCACGATGAAAATACTCAATCCCACCACAACCAAAAGAAGTCCAAAAAGGATATGGCCCAGGTTCGGGACTTTTTTCCGGATAGCCACCGCTTGAAAAAACCCCAATACCAAGATGATGGGAAGAATATCTATAAACGTCCCTCCTAGAGCTTCAATGATGGCTTCTATAAAACTGGTTTCCATAATTAAAAGTTCAAGCCATAAACAAAAATCCCATAGGCCAATACAAAAATGATCGGGTTCAAACTCGCCAGCGCAATCAATCCAAAACCATCAAGGATGGGGTTCCTGCCTCGTATTGCAGTTGCCAGACCCACTCCCAGTGCCGCCACCAGGGGAACGGTTATGGTTGATGTGGTGATACCCCCTGAGTCATAGGCAATACCAATGATTTGTGGAGGCGCGAAAAATGTTGTGATTACGATAAGGGCATAACCTCCTATGATGAACCATATAAGGGGCCATCCTTTTATGATTCGCAAAACACCCATGGCGATAGCCATTCCAACTGAGAAGGCAACCGTAAACCTGAGGCCCAAAACAAATGAGCCGATCGATTCCTCATTATCTTTAATCGCACCGGCTCCGGCAGCAAGCCCGCCTGCTTTTCCCGCTACCACTGTCAATGCTGGCTCGGCTATAGTGGTGGAAAAACCAAGGGCGAATCCAAAAAAAATGATCCAAAGGGCATTACCCTTGATGGCAAATTCATTGGCCATTTTTTCCCCAATGGGAAATAGGGCGCTATCAAGTCCGAGAATGAAAACGAACAACCCAAAGACAACAAGTAAAACGCCCAATAAAACCTGGTCTAAATTAGGGAAAGGTTTTTGGATAATGATGATTTGAAAAAAGGCGATGACCAGGATGATGGGAAACACATCCATGAAAGCGGAAAAAATCTTTTGAGCGAGAGCTTTTGCTATAGCCACCGGGAATATTTGGTCCGTGGAGTGTTGGCCGCAGGCCAAGTTAAAAGATATTTAATGTCTTTTATTTAAAGCTGTTTTGCCAGGAGGTAAATTACAAACAAGGATAGTATAGCGGATAATAGTTAAAAAATCAGTTATTATGTTCTAATTATTTAGACGGTCAAAAAATTAATGAATTTAAGAAGGCAATTTAATTATGAGCTCGGACGAATTGAATCAGGACGAAATTGACCAGAACACAAAGAATAAAGAAATGCTTTTGGATATTTTCTTCAATACAAAAGGAAACATTGATGACATTAATGCTGAAATCGACAGGCGGTTGTTTGGAAAACAAATAAGAAGTATTACCCTTTTTGAAAAATATATCCGGGCCCGACTAACTCTAAACCCCAAAGTTTTAAATCTGGAGGGGCAGGAGATCACACCTGTTGAGGCCGCTTATTTAAGCCAGTATCCCGGACTTGAAAACGTAGAAAAACTGGATTTAAGAAAAAACAGACTGGGTGATGAAGGGCTGGAAGTCTTACTTAATTCTGAAAAAATTAAAAATGTGAGAGATCTGGATCTCAGGAACAATCAAATTACCCGACAGGGGATGCTTCTATTATCTGAAACCAGGAACCTGTTGAATTTGGAAAGTCTTGATTTGCGAGTCAATAAGTTAGGGAAAAGGTGGGAAGAAAAACTTAGGGAAAAAGGTCATTTCCCCAAGTTATCCCAATTGAGGATAGCCTGACAAGGGCCAGGCCTACTCCTAATTGGGTTAATGAAACTTACAGGACCAGATGATTTTTATTGTCACGGATTTTCTGAACGATTTTATCCGCGATTTCATCCGCCTTGATCGAATAATTGCCATCTCGTAGAACATTGCGAAATTTATTCACCAGATCATGGCGAATTTCGCCTGTTACATTTTTTGACTCTTTTGAAACGGCCTGATTCTTAGAAGTTTCTGAAAGGGTTACCCGGTCTGCCGAGCTTTCCGAGTATTTAGAACTCTTATCCGAGTTCTTGATACTTTTGGGGTCACCTTTGACCGTATTTCCCCTTCCTAACTTAATTGTCGGTTCTAGTTTATTCATAACTTATTGGAGCAACAGGAGTACTCCCTCGGGTATTAAATTTGCCTGTCCTACCATAGCGGCAGAAGTTTGTACTAACAAAAGCTGTTTTGTTAAATCGGTTACTTCCTCGGCCACATCGGCATCCTTAATGGAAGATGCGGCGGCTTGGAGGTTTTCAATATTTACTCCTAAATTTTGAATCGCCCGGGTCAACCGGTTTTGAATCGCCCCTACACGCGCCCTGGCAGCGCTTAATTTGTCAACCGCTTCCTGAAGGGTTACCAATGCTTCTCTGGCACCTTGCTGTGTGCTTATATCTACATCTGCGATACCTAAACCGGTGGTTGAGGTAGCTGCCAGATTCAGGGTTTCATTTAAATTGATACGGTTTTCGTTTCGGGAGTCTAAACCCATATGGATGACTACATCTTCGCCAGGAGAACCCGCCTCCAACGAACCATCCAGAAGTTTTTGTCCCGAAAACTCATTAGTATTGGTTATTCGGTTTATTTCCTGCTTTAGGGCTTCAAATTCAAGTTGCAGGGTTTGTCTTTCTGAGTTGCCTATTGTCCCTGTTACAGCCTGTGAAGCCAGTTCTCTCGAACGAATGAGAATTTCTGCCACAACCGTCAATCCACCTTCTGCAACGTTATTGATTAGGGAAAGTCCGTCCTGCAGATTCCTTAAGCCTTGGCGTAATGCACGCGCATCGGACTGCAAAGACTCGGAAATAGCAAGACTGGCTCCATCATCAGAGCTGTTCTGCACACGCTCTCCTGAAGCAACCTTTCCTATGGCTTTTCCGAGGCTGACGTTGTTCTTGTCCAACCGGTTTTGGGCAATTTGTGAGTTAAGATTGTTGAAGATTCTGAGTGGCATTCCATTTCCTCCTTGAAAGTGGAATTTATAAAAGTTGATTGGTTATCCATAAAGAAACCTCCAAGTTTCAATAAGTTATGGGCCAATCTCGGTCGCGGCCTCCAAGCCGCCTTAATTTAGTTACGGCTCAAATGACGGATTCTTGAGCTAAAATATGAAATCAATTTAAAAATCAACCAAATATGAACAAAATAAGGAATAATATAAGGGTATTAATAATTTTCTGCGGATGAGAACAAATGAAGCAAAAATCAGTAAAAGTAGAAGGGATGACCTGCCAGCATTGCGTCCAGACCATCACGGAGGCGCTGAAGAAAATTCCAGGTTTAGATTCGGTAGTTGTGGACCTGGATAAAAAAGAAGTCGATGTAAAGTTTGATGAAAATGAAACCAGCCTTCAGGAAATAACCGGTAAAATTGTTGAGGTAGGGTTTGAACTCCAAAAAAATTAAGAAACAATCTATCAGGAAACCAGTTTCCCGACAGTAATTTCCAGTTCTTTTTCTTTTCCTTCTCTAAAAACTTTTACCATAACAACACTTCCGGTTTCCGTATTGGCGACCATTTTTTGAAATAACTTTGAGTCAGAAACCGGTTTGCCATCGAATTGAAAAATGATATCCCCGCGTTTAATACCTCCCAGTTGAGCCGGGGTTTTATTGTCTACGCTATTAACCAGTACCCCATCTGTACTTTCAAATTTCAGGGTACTTGCCAGTTCGGGAGTTAAATTTTGAATGCCGACACCCAGCCAGCCCCTAGCCACGGTTCCATTCTTAACAAGCTGATTGGCAATTTTTAAGGCGTTTTCTATGGGAATTGCGAACCCAACCCCGGACCCTATAGCGGCAACACCGGTATTCACGCCGATAATATTCCCGTCCAGATTAATCAAGGGTCCCCCGCTGTTTCCAGGGTTGATGGATGCGTCTGTCTGAATGAAACTCTCGAATTGCGTTATGCCCAGATCGGTTCTTCCTTTTCCACTGATAATTCCAACCGTAACCGTTCCTTCAAGCCCGTAGGGGTTTCCAATAGCCATCACCCATTCACCCACCTGTAGATTTGCGGATTGACCGAATTGAGCCTCCGACAAGCTTCTCAAACTGGATATTTTCAGGACCGCTAAATCCGTTTTGGAATCATGACCCAGGATTTTTCCAAAATATTCCCTTCCGTTTGAAAGTTTGACCAGGATTCTATCCAGCCCCTCAATCACATGGTAATTGGTCAAAATGTATCCATCCGAATCTAATACAATTCCGGAACCCACACTTTCCACCATATATTTTCGACCTCGAAAGTTTTCTGACAACCACGCCTTAATTCTAAAAAACCATGACATTGAATGTTGCGGGTCGATATCGTACCAGGAAGATTCTTGAACGACTTCCTTTACTTTATTGATGCTGACTACCGAGGGTTTCAGCGCCTTTGCATTTCGAACAAAAGCCTCTTGCAGTTTTAAGAGGCCTTGATAATCATTACTCAATTCGCTTTGGGTGGAGACCGACTTGACCGGGGAGGGAGGGGTATAAGAAAAATGGGTCTTGGAATTTACAAACGTAAATAGAAAAAGCAAAAAGGTGAAAACCGCAATTAAAAAATTGTTATTTTTAGGCATTTTTTATGCCTGTGTAGAGGGTAACAATACCTAAGGTCAGAGGCTTGAAAGAAACACTTTTGAAACCGGAACATTCAAGGATTTCATTGAATGCCTCACCTTGGGGAAAATTTGCAACTGACGCGGGCAGATAGGAATAAGCGCTTTTATGCCCTGAGATGATGCGTCCCAGCAATGGCAGTATTTTTTCAAAATATAACCGATAGAGTCTATTCAGTAATCCCTTTTTAGGAAATGAAAATTCCAGAACCACAATCTTTCCATTGGGTTTCAAAATTCGATACATTTCTCGGAGTCCCTGCTTGGCATCTAAAAAATTCCTCACCCCAAACGCGGTTATAGCTCCGTCAAATGTGTGGTCCTTCAAGGGTATATTTTCCGCCGCGCCGGGTATCAACTTGATTCCCTTTCCAAAATGATTAGTGGAAATTTTCTTGTGACCCAGCTTTAACATGGAAATACTGAAATCCATGCCAACGATTTGCGATGGTTTAGGATGCCTTTTCGCGATTTCCAATGCGATATCCGCCGTACCTGTTGCCACGTCTAAATATTTCTTGTTTTCAACCGATTCAAATTCCCGGACGGCCGCCTTTCGCCAATGCCGGTCATAACCGATGCTTAATAGACGATTGAGCAAATCGTACCTTGGGGCAACGGCATTGAACATAGCCTGAATAGGGTTGGTTCCATTTACAGGCAATTCTGATTTTTCTATGGCCAGCACTCTATTATCCAACCCATTGAATCTTAATGTTTATGTTTACAAAAATATTAACACCTGTTGGAATATGGTACAAGGGAATGATTTTACAAATAATTGCAGATGTTCAATACGGAGAAGTTTATGAAAACGGTCCTCGTGCCGATTGCGCCCGGGTTTGAAGAAATAGAAACGATCACGGTTGTCGATATATTAAGGAGGGCAGGGGCCAGAGTAACTCTAGCCGCAACCGTTCCAGGGGTATTGGAAGGATCCCGGGGAATTAAGGTGGAACCCGATGAGTTGCTGGATAACTTGGAGGAAAAAGAATTTGACCTGATTTGTCTTCCGGGGGGACAACCCGGAACCGATAACTTGAAAAAGGATGCAAGAATAGAAAAAATTCTAAAAAGAATGCAAAATCAGGATAAATACATTGCGGCCATTTGCGCAGCTCCCACGGTGTTGCAAAAGGCGGGGATCCTAAAAGATAAGTCCATGACCTGCCACCCATCCGTTCAATCGGGATTTGACTCCTATGTTAAAGATAGGGTGGTGGTCGACGAAAAGGTAATCACGAGTCAAAGTCCCGGGACGGCCATGGAGTTTTCGCTGAAATTGGTGGAAATTCTCTTTGGGGCTGACCGGCTGAAAAAGGTAAATGATGGTGTTTTAGCCCGAATTTGAGGGTTTTAAAACAAATTTGAAACTTTTCAGCCGGTTTTGCATCGAAAACGGGCAATAAGGCATTTTTTGCTATCTGATATTGAAAGCATAATAATGAATATTTCCCAAAGTCAGTTTTTAATCAATAAAAAACGCGTCAAACGGCGAATCAAGAAGAAAAAGGAAACGGAAGAGCGTTGCAACCATTGCAGTGGTGCTTTTAAAGGTTCCGTTGAAATGGAAAGCTGTCTCATGTGCGGGCGTGAAAAGGGGCATATCTGCGGAAATTGCATGCATGGGCCGGAAGACAAGATCATTCAGCAATCTGCCTGAATTTATTCCAGGTACAAATCCCCTATAAATACTAATCTGGCATTACCCCCCACCCGAATAGCAGTCGATTCATCTATTTCAACGAAAATACTTCCCGGTCGTTTCATCTCGTAACCCTGTTCGATAATCATTGCCTTTTCTTCAGAGTTTTTCTCAAAGAGATAGTACCCTAAGGCACCTGCAACACTTCCTGTTGCCGGATCTTCGTTTATGCCGATAAAGGGGGCAAATCCTCTTGCATGAATCGAATTTTTCTCCTCACAGGTCTGCCGGGTAAACGGATAAATCATATCGACCTTGATTTCCTCTAAAAGAACCTTGAGTAAGGACAAGTTCAAAACAATTCTTTGTATGGAACGAAGAGAATTAATGGGAACCAGCAAGGCAGGAAACCCCGTTGAAGCGATTTGAATGGGAAGCTCAGGATCGATGTTGTTTACGGTGAGCCCCAATGCCTGCGCCACACCCTCCGCGTTGGGAATAGTCTCCCGTATTTTACCTGGAGGTTGGGTCATAAAAATTTTTCCATCCGGTTCCAGGCTCACGGGAATCACACCCGATTTGAAATTCAAGCGAATCCGGTGTTGTGTCGAAGGTACCATGTTCGTATGCCGTAAAACAAAAGCCGTGCCCAGAGTGGGGTGACCTGCAAAAGGAATTTCTTTTTCGGGGGTGAAGATTCTCACATCAAAATCGGCGTCGGAATGAGTAGAGGGAAATACGAAAGTGGTTTCGGACAGGTTCATTTCCCTCGCGACCTGTTGCAGCTGGCTTTCTTTAAAATCTTCTCCCCGCAAAAATACCGCCAGGGGGTTACCCCCGAACAATTCACTCGAAAAGACATCGACTTGATAAAAGGGAGTGTTCAAAATGCGAATCGATCCTTATGAAAGATTTTTTTCAACCCATCTCTTCAGCACAAAAAGCGACCAGGGACGGGACCAGGAAATTTTTTCACCCAGAAATTGTTGCCATATGTTTTCAACGGTTGCTTGAGACAACCAGTCATCCAAAGGTTTTACCCGGGTCAGTAAAACCGATTCCATTTCCGATTTCAGGGATCCCCGCATCCAGGGTTCGAAAGGAAGGGTGAATCCCATTTTTTTTCGGTGCACAATGGAATCAGGAAGAGGGGGATTCATGGAGTCCACCAGTAGAGACTTTGGAGTGGAAGTTGATTTTTTCAGATGGGTGGACATGCCGAAAAGGTATTCCACCAGTTTATGGTCCATGAAGGGAACACGCACTTCCAACGGATGCGCCATGCTCATCATGTCGGTGTCCCGGAGGAGCATATTCTGTAAGTAATGGGTTATTTCAAGATAAGAGATTAAATTAAAATCGCCGTTGATTTTTGTTTCACCGAAACCATCCAGTACTTTTTGCGTTTCTTCAAGATTTTTTATTGTTTCCTTTTCTGCGACGTTTTTATCCTGAAACAAATCTGCAACCTGGTCCTGGCAATAAAGCGCCCGCACCAGGTAATATTCATGGGCTCCGCTCAATTTTCCATTCAACCAGTGATCCAGCTTGATACATTGATCGGGTGGAAGAGACCCTTTTAATATCCGGGTTCCCAGGTTCAATAAAAATTTTGGGTAAAGCTTCATCCATTTTTTTCTTTCCAGGAGTTTGGGGACCAGTTGGAAAGAGGGGTAGCCGCCAAACAACTCATCTCCACCCAGTCCACTCAAGACCACTTTCAGGCCAGCTCCATGTGCGGCACGGGATATGATAAAAGTATTGATTCCATCCGTGGTTGGCTGGTCCATGGCGCTGACCGCTTCGGGAAGGACTTGCAATAACTGTTCTTCGTCCAGAGTCAGCAACTGGTGCTTCGTGTTGAACAGGCGCGAAATTTCTGCGGAATGTTCCGACTCGTCAAACTCCTTTTCTTTGAATCCAATGGTGAGTGTGGTTATCGGATCATCTGAAACGCTGGCCATATGGGAGACAATGGCGCTCGAATCAATTCCTCCACTGAGAAAAGCACCGATGGGAACATCACTCACCTGGCGGTATTTCACCGCGTCCTGCAGAATATCCTGTATCGCTTCACCCTCATTTTCGCCTGATGAATTTTTTAAGGGATGCCAGTATCTGGTTTCTTCAGCACTTCCGTCGCGCTCAACCACCATGTAATGTCCCGGTTTGAGTTCCCGCATATTTTCTGTCAGGCAATCAGGAGATTTTAAATGCCCGAACGACAGGTAATGATAAAGGGCAGTGGGGTTGAGGGATTTTTCCGGCAGACCCGTGGCGAGAAGAGCTCGCAGTTCCGAGGCGAATAAAAACCGGTTGCCTTTTATAAAATAATAAAGGGGTTTGATTCCCAGACGATCGCGGGCCAGGATCAATTGTTGTCTGACCGAATCCCAGATGGCGAAGGCGAACATGCCGCGGAATTTTTTGAGACAATCCAATCCCCAGTATTCGTAAGATTTTAAAAGGACCTCGGTATCCGATTGCGATCGAAAATTTAAATGCGGAGACAACTCCTGCCGCAATTCCCTGAAATTATAAATTTCACTGTTGGTGGATATCCAAAGCGACTGGTCCTCATTGGCCATGGGTTGATGCCCGCCGGGACTGAGGTCGATGATGGAAAATCTCTGGTGACCCAAATGCAGGGTGGGGCCGTCTTCACTGGAAATAAGTTCTTCACCCCGGTCATCGGGACCCCGATGCCGAATACGGTCCAGCATCAACCTTAAAATCCGGCCGGGATTTTCCAATTGTCCCGTTTTATCAAAATCCAGAATACCCGCTATGCCGCACATAAAATTTTTGAGAAAAAATGAGACGAAATCAGGAATAAAGATTCATTCATAGAAATGGCGGTTGCCTAAAAGACAAACACCCATGCACTATCGTGTTCTGAGGTTAAATAGTCAAGAAGATTCCTGTAGAACTCATTAGGAGTTTGTGATGAGGGCAGGATTTAAGTACAGCAAAATGAATGTTTAAGGAAAGATCCGGGAATTAAAATTTTATTTTTGAAGGACCCAGGCAGTTCTAGGCAGGTTGGGCATATTATTTAAGGGGCTTTTGTTAATTAAAAAGGCCGAAAATATGTTTGCAGAGTTTTGAAATTACCCGCAAACATTTTTCGGCCTTTAATATGACTGTGGATAACTATCTGGATTTTGCCTGTGGAACCAGTTTTCCATAATTTCCGAAGTTTTGATCTGTGCTTAGCTTGTTATTATCTGAAGAAATGGAATAAATGAAAACAGCAAAGAAAGCAACGAACCCGAGAACAAGACCGATCGAATGTTTTTGTTTTTCGCTCATGATTTTATCTCCAAAAGATGGTATTCCCCGAACATCTATAATTAATTTAATCTCAGTTAAAAATATTGGGATAGCGATATGAATGAGATGGGCCTAATTAAAGTAATGAAAACAACTTGGATTAGGAGTGGGATTAAAATAAAAACGGGGGATAAAAAAGAAGGATTTAAATATATCAGGTAAAACCGGGTATTTTTCCAGGTTCTCATAACATATATTATGTCAACCAGGAAGCGCAGGTGATTTTGGGCCTGTGGCTCCAAATATCAATGGCCCAACTCTTTTAATTTAAAGAGTTATTTCTTGTTGAGGGTGTCTTTAACGGTTTTGACGATATGGTTGTGGGACAAACCATATTTCTCGTATAACTGGGGTCCGGTCCCTGTTTCCGCGAACTGGTCTTTAACTGCGACACGGCCGAACGGGACGGCAATTTGATTATCCAGAAGAACTTCGCCAACGGCGTCGCCAAGGCCGCCGATTATATTGTGGTCTTCCGCGGTGACCAATGCGCCATGGCACGGCACAAGTTCCAGAATAATGTCACGGTCAATGGGTTTCAAGGTTGATATGTTCACCAGGGTCACATTGATGTTTTCCTTGGCTAATTCTTCCATGGCAACCAGGCTTTCCTGGACCATGCTGCCGGTGGCGAAAATAACCAGGTCGCTTCCCTGTTTGACCACCCTTCCCTTACCGATTTCAAATTTGTAGGAAGAATCAAAAATGGCCTTTACCTTGGGTCTGCCCAGCCGAAAATAAGCGGGTCCTTCATGATCTACCAGGGCCTGCGTTGCCTGGGCGGTTTCTACCCAGTCGGCGGGTTGAACCACAATCATATTTGGAATGGCGCGGGTATAGGCGATATCTACTATCATTTGCGCGCTCGGACCGTCTTCACCAACGGCAAGCCCGCAATGGGTGCCGACGAGCTTTACGTTTGTATTGGAATAAGCAACGCTGACCAGAACCTGGTCCATGGTTCTTCCCAGAAGGAAACAGGCAAAGCTGGTCGCGAAAGGAATTTTCCCGGTGGTGGCCAATCCTGCAGCGGTGCAAACCATGTCCGCTTCTGCGATTCCCATGTTGAAGAACCGCTTTGGAAATTTCTGTCCGAATTTTTTAGTCCGGGTGCTGTCGCTAACTCCTGAATCCAAAACGACTATATCGGTGTTGCTGCCGATATCCATGAGGGTTTCGCCATAGGCGTCGCGGGTCGCTGCGTCTTTCATTTCTACTCCAATTCCTTTAAAGCTTTTTCGTAATCTTCCTTGGACGGGGCGACCCCGTGCCACGCGGTTTTTCCTTCCATGAAGCTGACGCCTTTTCCTTTGATGGTGTCGGCTATGATGACCCGCGGTTTTTCCGGATGGGATGGTTTTTCCAGGACTTCCATGATTTCCGCCATATTGTGTCCATCAATCCGTTGCACGTCCCAACCAAAGGATTCCCACTTGGCTTCGATGGGTTCAATGTCTTTGAGGTCTCTGGTGATATTGTCTTGCGCCACTTTGTTAAAATCAATGATGGCAATGAGATTATTGGTTTTGAATTTGGATGCGGACATGGCCGCTTCCCAGATCTGACCTTCCTGAATTTCACCGTCTCCCAGAATGACATAGGTTTTTGAATCGAAACCTTGAAGCCGGGTTCCCAAGGCGATTCCATGCGCTACACTCAAGCCCTGCCCCAGGCTTCCTGAGGCAATTTCTATCCCGGGGGTCTTAGGATGACCATGCCCGGAAAGGAATTTTGCGCTGTTTATTTTTCTATAGTCAGAAAGGTCCGATTCGGCAATGAACCCGGCTTTTGCCAGTACGGAGTAATGAATTCCCGAAGCGTGGCCTTTGCTCAATAAGAAACGGTCCCGTTTGGGGTCTTTGGGGTTTTTAGGGTCATAACGCAATATCCCACCAAAAAACAAAGCGGTCATCAAGTCGGTAGCAGACAGGCTTCCACCGGGATGCCCGGACCCTGCCTCAAAAATTATTTTCAAAGCCATACGCCTTAATTCCAAGGCGGTTTTTTCAAGTTGGCCTATATCCATTTGTGCATTTGTCATGTTGAAAAACGGTGTAGGAGAAAAACGTGCTCATGCTTATATCACAACCCCTGGCCTTTTGCGAAATGAAAAAAGGCCCGGTTTGTTGCAATGATCAGGATTGATTTTAAATCAGGATTTCGTTTGAGATTCGGGAACGGTTACAAAATCATTACATAGGGAAAGCAGGTTTTCAAAGTTCACGGGTTTGCTAAAAAAAGAATTGGCACCTGATTTGAGAACCTCGGCCTCCGAATACCTCAGGTCTCCGGAGATGGTAATGATTTTTATGTTTTCCGTTTTAGGATCGGATCGCAAATTTTCACAAACCTGCAATCCATTGATACCCGGCAGAGTAATATCCAGAATCATTATGGTGGGTTGGAATTCTGCGGCCTTTTTCCCTGCTTCCCAGCCATCGTAGGCGGTTTCAACCAGGAAGTCGTTTTTTTGAAAAATCTTTTTTAAAAGATCGCAAAACTTTACTTCATCATCGACAACCAGTATTTTCCGAGTTGACTTGTCCTTTTCCTCCTTTTCCAAAATCTCCTGGATCATTGCAATGGTGTAGCCTTTTTTCTGCAAGGCATAAACCTGTTTGCACCTCTCCTCGACCCATGCCGGATAATAACCGACAATTCCCTTGCCTCCGGGATGTCCTTCCTTTTGAGGATCAGGAAAAAAACGGTATTTCTTTTGCCATAACCATAAGGTTTTTCTTGTAATGGGGACTACTTTTAATATATCAGCTGCGGTTACCCTGGACATGTTCTTACTACCATTTAGTTTAAGCGATCTTTATCGGTTCCTAATTCTTAACTAATATAACATACCCTATCAACAACTGAAAGTAAATGTAATTAATCGAATCGGCTTTCCTTAAATTTATGATATATGTTTATATTTTTTAATTTAATTAAAAATTTTTAATGTTAATTATAGGGTACTTGAATTAAAATAAATGCTGAATTCTCCTTTAAAACCTTCGTTTCATATCAAGAAGAATGATCTAAACTCCGATAAATATCATTAATTCAAGGATTTAATCCCTGTTTTAATAATTACAGATCCGGGACCATTCGACCTCTCATTTGACCTGTCGAGGGGTGCGTGTGGGATATAATGATTTATTCCATTTAGTCAAAGTTGGGAGTCCAAACATAAAATGAATTTTATTAGTAACTTGTTGGTTTGCAGTCTGGCTTGTTTCATTTTTCATATTTTACCAGACCGGGTTAGTGCCGTTCCCCTCTCCCCCGCTCCCACCTCTTTAAGTCTGAAAGCAGCGATTGAAGATACTTTAAAAAATAACGTGGCCATTGCGGTTCAGAAATACAATTCAAAAATCAATGAGCAATCCATTTTTGAAAAAGAAGCTGATTTTGACACGACTCTGGATTTTGAGTTTTCTGCAGGTGAGGAAACCCGTCAGGCAGCGGGTGCATTTGCCAATCCCGTTAAAAGCAGGAATCAGAATTATGACTGGGACTTTTCTATCTCAAAAAAGTTTATGACCGGTGCTGATTACGAATTGAGTTTTGACAGCAATAGAAACCTTACCAATTCGACATTTGCAGGGCTGAATCCCCAATACACTTCTGATTTAAACCTGTCTTTTACTCAACCCTTATTGAAAGACTTTGGAATCGATAATAACAAGCGTGAAATTTATATCGCAAAAAACAACCAGAAGATATCGGATTTTGAGTTTAAAGCATCGGTTATTGATGTGATCACCGAAGCGGAAAACACTTACTGGGATCTGGTTTTCAGCATTGAAGATTTAAAAGTTAAGAAGAAATCACTCGAACGGGCTCAGGATTTAGAAAAGCAGGTCAAAGCCCAGGTTGAAGTTGGAACCATGGCGCCATTGGAAATGCTGCAGGCACAATCTGAGGTGGCTTCCAGGGATCAACTCCTGTTAAGTGCGCAGGATTTAATCCAGGATAATGAAGACAATTTAAAAAATATTCTCAATTATTCCTTTGATTCCGAACAGGGTAGAAGTTCACTTAATCCTTCTGAACCCCCCGTTTTTGACCCGGGAACGGAAGGAACCCTTGAGGAGGCGATACAAATTGCCTTGAACGACAGACCTGATCTTTTAGTAAAAAAGAAAGAATTGGAAAATCGAAATATAGAAGTCAAATACAACGAAAATCAAACTTATCCAACTCTGGATCTTGTTAGCAGTTTGGGACTCAATGGAATAAGTGGTGAAGCTATCAATATTACAAGTGGAACGGTTCAGGGAAAAAGTAAGTTCGGCGGGGGTTATGATAACGCCCTCAGTGATCTGGGTTCTGGCAAGTATCATCTTTGGGAATTTGGATTCAATTTAAGTTATCCCCTGGGTAACCGGGCAGCAAAAAGCAGACTGGTGGCAAAAAAACTGGAGGTTGCGCAATTATTGCTGGATATAAAAGACGTGGAAAAAACAATCGCGGTGGAAGTCCGGGAAGCCTATCGACAAATCAAAACGGATATTAAGAGGGTTCATGCGGCCCGGATAGCAAGAAAACTGGCTGAAGAGAAACTGAGTGCCGAAGAGAAAAAGTTTGAGGTCGGGCTTTCCACCAGCTTTAATGTATTGGAATTCCAGGAGGACTTGGCGGAAGAACAAAGCAATGAAATTAAAGCGATCATTGATTACAAGAAATCCCGAAACCGTTTGCGGCAGGTCAAAGCTCAAACTCTTAAAGAAAACAATATCCAATTGTCTGAAGGCGATGAAACATGAAAAAAGCCCTGGTTTTAATCGGGGTGTTGGCTCTCCTTGCCGGTCTCTATTTATCCGATGGCGAATCAGAAGCACCCCTCAAACCTTCATTTAAATTGTCCGAAGTTGCTCAGGGACCCTTATCCGTAAAGATTTCTGCGACAGGTGTCGTCGAGCCCAATTTCAAGGTTGAGGTCAAATCAAAAGCCAGCGGTGAAGTTTTATCTTTTCCACTGCTTGAAGGCGACAAGGTTAAAAAAGGGACCCTCCTTTTACAGTTGGATAAATCAGATGAAAAAAGAAACGTGGCCAAGGCAAAGGCGGATCTTTCGAGTGCAATTGCCAAACTTAAAAAGGCCGAAACCGCCCTGCTCCTTCAAAAGACGACATACACGACGGATATAAAAACGTCCCAATCCGAAGTCAAATCTGCCATTGCAAATCTCAAGGAAAGTGAAGATAAATTAAAAAGGCAAGTTGAACTTTTTGAACAAAAAGTCGTTTCCCAGGAATCCCTGGATGCCGCCGAAACTTTGTTTGAGGTCAATCAACAGAAATTAATCCAGGCGGAATCTCAACTGCAGGAAGCTAAAGATTCCGTTCATGACATTGCCATGAAGGAAAACGAAATTGAACTGGTAAAAACCGAGGTGGAACTTGCGGAAATCGCTTTGGATGAAGTCGAGGAAAGACTCGAGGAAACGGAAATATTTGCTCCCATTTCCGGAGTTATCATTGAAAAACTGGTGGAAGAAGGTCAAATAATAGCTTCAGGTATTTCCAATGTAAGTGGAGGAACCGCCCTTGCGACCATAGCGGATATGTCTCGTCTGTTTATAATTGCCGACATAGATGAAACGGATATTGGTTCTGTTAAAATGGGACATGAGGTTACCATTACGGCTGACGCCTTTCCGGATAAGAAATTTAAAGGGCGTGTTAAAAGAATAGCTCCTCAGGGCCTGGTTGAAAACAGTATCACCATTTTCAAGGTTAAAATCGAGGTTCTTGGAAAAGGGAGAAAAATATTAAAGCCTATGATGTCCGCAAACATAGAAATTGTTACGGGTCACGTCGAGAATTCGATTTACACGACAAGGGCCGGTATTCGTGAGGGGGAAGATGGAAAGTTTGCTATGATTTTAAAGGACGACAAGCCGGAAAGAATAAATGTTAAAACAGGAATAAAAAACCCGATACATGTTCAAATTCTTTCGGGATTGTCTCCGGGAGACCAGGTTATTCTGGGAGATTGGGAAAAAGTCATGGAGGAAGCCAGGAAATCGAGTTCAAAAGGCTCTTCCCTTAAGAAAATATTGTGGATGATTCGCTCCAAATAATTTTGAGGTTGCTTTGATTTCCGTCAAAAACCTTTCTAAAGTATATGACACGGGCACATTAACTGTTACCGCATTGCGTGGGGTCAGTTTTAAAATCAAGAAAGGGGAATTTGTGGCTATTATGGGTCCTTCAGGTAGCGGCAAATCCACCCTGATGAATATGTTAGGTTGCCTGGACCTTCCTACCACCGGGAATTACCGCCTTGAAGACCTGGAAATAAGCAGCCTCAAACCCAACCAGTTGGCTGAAGTGAGAAATAGACGAATCGGGTTTGTTTTTCAAAGCTTCAATCTCCTTCCCCGCGCAACTGCCCTTGAAAACACGGAACTGCCCCTTCTTTATGGGAGGGTTTCAAATTCAACTGAAATTGCCATGAACGCCCTTGAGAGGGTTGGATTAAAGCACAGGGCAAATCACAAACCCACAGAACTTTCAGGAGGCGAAAAGCAAAGGGTTGCAATAGCGAGAGCCTTGGTCAATCAACCCGCCATTATTTTAGCCGATGAACCTACCGGAAATCTGGATTCGGAAACAGGCGAAGACATCATGTCTCTTTTCCTTCAATTAAATAAAGAAAACGTCACCCTGATTCTGGTCACACATGAAGAGGAAATAGCGTTGAAAGCGCAACGAATTATCAAAATGAAGGATGGCAGGATCATTAAAGACCATTTACTCGAGGCCACTCCTTGCTGATCCTGGACTTATTCAAGATGGCCATTCGGAGTTTAATATCCCATAAACTTCGAACCTTTTTGACGGCATTGGGGATAATCATCGGAGTGGCATCCGTCATATCCATGATTTCCATTGGTGAAGGTGCCCGCCAGCAGACCCTGAGCACCATTTCCAAATTTGGAACAAACATCATTACCATTAAACCCGGGCAGAAAAAGTCTCGCCACGTCTCTACAGGAAAAGTCGATACCTTGATTTTGGAGGACGCAACGGTCATAGAAAAGAATGTTCCGCTCATTACAGGGGTAGCCGCCCAGGTATACCGTTCGGCTCAGTTGAAGTTTGGCAATAAAAATACGAATACAACGGTTCGCGGAACAGGGAAAAGTTATGCGCATCTCGCTAATTTTGAATTGGAAAAGGGCCGGTATTTCAATCAGCAGGAAATCAATGCTTCTAAAAGGGTGTGTGTTCTTGGCCAAACCGTCGTAAAAAACCTTTTTGAAGAGGCAAACCCATTAGGGACGAACATAAAGGTGGATGGAAAAAACTTCATGGTTATTGGCACGATGGAACCAAAAGGGGCTTTGAGCTGGTTTGACCCTGATGACCAGATTTTCATCCCCGTCACTACGGCACAAAAAAGGGTTTTCGGGATGGATCATATTCAGTCCATAGACGTTCAAGCTGCAAAAATTGAAGATCTGGAAATTATAAAAGAAGACATAGCCCAGTTACTTAGAATCCGGCACAACATACCCAAAGGTAAGGAAAACGATTTTTATGTGCAGAATTCCTCTCAATGGTTAAACAGCTGGGGGGATGCCGCAAAAACTTTCACTTATTTATTAGGGGGTATTGCTGCCATTTCGTTAATGGTGGGAGGAATTGGGATTATGAATATCATGCTGGTATCTGTTACAGAGCGTACCCGTGAGATAGGAATCCGAAAAGCCATTGGCGCCAAGAAAAAGGAGATTCTGGAACAGTTTCTAATCGAGTCGGTTTTAATCAGCTTTCTTGGCGGGGGTGTAGGTATTTTATTAGGAATTTCCATTTCCAAAATGGTCTCCAATATTGGCGGGTGGGATACGATTGTTTCGACACAATCTATTCTTCTGGCTTTTGGGTTTTCGGTTGGTATCGGAATATTCTTTGGATTTTACCCGGCTAATAAAGCGGCAAATATGAACCCCATAGAAGCATTACGATATGAATAGTTTGCGGGTCCAATGATTCACTCCTGCTTGTGAAAACACCCCAACCTCCCCTCCTCTTGCCATAATCAGGAATATCTTATATTTTAGGCGTATATTATGGATATTCTTCCTGACAAAAAGAAATTTATCCGGCTGGCCGCCTCTTCATCTCGTATACCCGTTCTGGGTGAAGAACGAATTCCTGATCTTGATCCCTTCCTCTTATTCCAGGAGCTTTATAAAAACTCGGACCAGTTTTTCCTGCTGGAGAGCGGAAAGGGTCCTTTGGAAACAGCACAGTTCTCGATTTTTGGGGATTCCCATTCGCGCCTGTTAAAGGTTTTTGGAGAAAAAGCAAGTTTATACGAAAACGGTAATTTGAAATCAGAGCTTCCCGAAATAAGCCAGGCTTTCAAAATGCTGAATTTTGAACATTCGCAAATGGACTACTTGCCTCACTTTTGGGGAGGTTGGGTTGGTTTTGTGGGATATGAAGCCGGGGCTTTATTTGAAAATCTGCCTTTAAGCTCTTGCAAAAATAATCCCGATATAAGCTTTATGGAGGTCGAGGGGCTGTTTGTTTATGACCATAATAATAAAAAACTGAAATTTATTTTATCAGGAAACCAGAAGACAAAAGAATCTGATTACGAGGATTTTGTTTGGGAAATCAAACGAGTCTGGAAAGACGTTCAAAGGGCGATCAAGAAAATAAGACACGGAGATCCGTTAACAGCGGAAAGAAGAAAACCTTTTCTACCTGTTCCACTCGAACCCATTATGCAAAAAGAGGACTATATAAGTAAGGTAAACAAAGCTAAAGAATATATTTCCCAGGGAGATATTTACCAGGCCAATCTTTCTCAGAAGTTTGAAGCGACATTTAATCAAGACCCGTTTGATTTATACCAGAGATTAAGAAAGGTCAACCCTTCTCCCTTTTCCGGATTGTTAAAGTTTGATGACCTTACACTTGTCAGCTCTTCCCCTGAACGATTGATAAAAATTTCCGGTGATAAAATCGAATCCCGTCCTATTGCAGGCACACGTCCCCGCAGTACCAATGTTGAAGAGGATAAGGCTTTAACAGCAGAGCTGTTGTTGAATGATAAAGAGCGTGCCGAACATTTAATGCTGGTTGATCTTGAAAGAAATGACCTGGGCCGTATCTGCAAGGTGGGAACCGTTGAAGTAACTGACTTCATGTTTCTGGAAAAATATTCTCATGTGAGCCACATCGTATCCAATATTTCAGGAAGTCTTTTACCCAACCGGGAGGTTTTTGATATTTTAAAAGCGATGTTTCCGGGCGGTACTATTACAGGCTGCCCAAAAATAAGATGCATGGAAATAATCCACGAATTGGAACCTGTCGAGCGCGGACCCTATTCCGGATCTTTTGGTTACATCGGTTATGCGCCTTATCTGGATTTGAATATTATTATTCGCTCAATAGTCATCCACAAGGGCAAAGCAAGCTTTCATGTGGGTTCGGGAATTGTGGCCGATTCAGTTCCTGAAAAAGAATACCAGGAGACTTTAGATAAAGCTGCCGCCATGGTTGAAGCCTTATCTTAGGAGAGTAAATGGATGCGTGAGCCCACCGTATACGTAAACGGATTGTTTATGCGTCAGAGTAACGCAAAAATCTCTATTCTGGATAGAGGTTTTTGCTATGGAGATGGACTGTTTGAAACCATCCGTGTAAATAAAGGAAAAATTTTTTGCCTGGAAAAACATATAGAAAGATTATTTGATTCAATGCCGCAAGTTCTAATTGATCTTCCTATGACCCGCCTGGAACTTGCTAAAGTGGTAAAGGAGACTTTGGCTAGAAATAAATTGAAAAATGCCATTGTTCGATTAGCGGTCACACGGGGGAATACACAATCAAATATCCAGATCGATTATGAAACTCCCCCCACCCTGGTGGTCAATATTCGTCCTTTTACACCCCTTCCAAAGGCGGTTTATAAAAAGGGCATACGTATCATGCTTTTTCAGGAACGGGCGAACCTGACCAATGGAATTAGACAGCGTTTGAAGTCCTGCAATTATTTATCAAATATTCTGTTGAAAGAAATTTCAGACAAAAAGAATTTTATGGAGGGGGTTGTCGTTGATCCTGATTTCGGTGTCACTGAAGGTACCACCAGCAATATATTTATTGTAGAAAAAGGACAATTGAAAACTCCACCCCTGAGTCCCTACGTCTTAGCAGGCATTACACGGCAAGTTGTTATTGATATTGCCAGGGACAATAAAATACCCTTTCTAGAAGGCCAGATTACGAAAGAAGAACTCCTTAATGCTGATGAGGTTTTTATAACAAGCAGCGGGATCGAAATTGTCCCTGTTACCCAGGTAGACTCAAACCCTATCGCGAACAAAAAACCGGGGATTTTAACAGGGTTTATTCATGATGAATTTTTAAAATGCGTTGAAGCAGAGAGTAAATCATGCTAATTTCTATGCCCGTTTATAAATTTAATTGAGCGATTTCATGGCTGAATCAGAAAGATTTCAAGATAACCCGTCGGGAGTTATTACCGATAACAAGTACAAGAAGCTATGGCTTCCCAAGGATTCCTGGGGGGACCTTGGACAGTGGAGAAATTATCAAGAGGCAATTGCCTATGCTCGTTTGATGAATCAGGTCTACGCGGGAGGGTTTAGCGATTGGAGGCTTCCCACCAGGCAGGAAGCGGAAGACCTTTATGATGTTGCTTGTGATTCGCTGGATTGGGAGAACGAGATCGTTCATATCTCAACCGTTTTTGTAACAAAATGTTCCAATTTCATCTGGACCAGTGATAAAGATGAAAATCAGAATATCTGCAGAATCAATTTAAGAAATAAAGAAACGGAATTTATTGACCCCAATACCCGCGACCAACAGGCGGCAAGGTTGGTTCGTGATATTTAATATTTTTCTTATATTCAATCCTTATTTATCCAAATGGTCTGCCAGAAGGTTTGGGAGTCCAGGTTGCTAAACCCGCCCTCCTGA
This sequence comes from Nitrospinota bacterium, assembly GCA_009873655.1. Lineage (GTDB taxonomy): Bacteria > Nitrospinota > Nitrospinia > Nitrospinales > VA-1 > UBA8687. Next base: position 30,237 of record WAIB01000012.1, read on the forward strand.
TACTCTTTTCCTGCAATCGATATTTCTTCGGTCTGTTCACCATCACTTGCAACGATTAGAACATCCGCATGCCTGGTCTTTTCAAATCCATTAAAAAGGGTTCCTGCTAACGTTTGTTTTGCATTGAGGGGAATGAACCGTGCCGTTCTTTCGCCTTTTTTGGAATCATGTAAGTCAAGGCATAAACCGTTGTTTTTTATCCAAAGCTCAATACTTTGATCTTCTTTTTTTCCAGTAGCAAAAATTTTATCATCGATTCGAACCGCATGCACCGGACCCACTGAACCTTTAATCCAGACCTTACCGGTATCTTTTATTTCTGCCATATTCCTGATTTCAAATAGGGTTTCTTTGACTTGAAAGAGGATTTATACCATAATTTTAATTTTTCAACCCACCTCAAAATAGCAAAGTTAATTGATTGAAAAATTAATCAACCGTTTGAATAAAGATCTGAATGATCGTAAAGAGAAAAACCTTTACCGGGAAGTCAAATTGTACAGTGGTTACCGGTGTAATCTGTCCTCCAACGATTATTTTCAGCTCCGCTATCATCCCAAAGTTATTTCTAAAGCCAAGGAGGCCTGTGAAATCTATGGAACAGGAAGCGGTGCTTCCCCTCTCCTTTCCGGTTTTCTTCCCTGCCACAAGGATTTGCTGGACGAAATTCTAAAATGGAAACAAAAACCCTCCGGTATGCTGTTTAATTCCGGTTATGCTGCCAATCAGTCCATTTTAAAATATCTTCCAGGAAAAAATGACCTTATTTTGGCCGATCGCCTGGTTCACAATTCCATAGCTCAAGCACTCAAAAAATGTCCTGCGAAATTCAAGCGTTACGGCCATCTTGATCTGGATGATTTGGAAAAACTTTTACAAACACATCAGGAACAATACGAATCTATTTTTGTGATTACTGAAAGTGTATTCAGTATGGATGGAGATTATCCGAACCTGAATTCGCTGGTAGCTTTGAAAAAAAAGTTTCCTTTTGTGCTGGTGCTTGATGAAGCCCATGGTACAGGGGTTTTTGGACCCACTGGCGGAGGGCTTGCCGAGGAAATGGGGGTTTTGCCGGAAATTGATATCCTCGTGGGAACGCTGGGAAAATCCTTGGGAAGTATGGGCGCCTATGTATTGGCTAATAATCAATCCATAATTGAATACTTAACCAATGAGGCGGGTGAATATATTTACTCAACATTTATGTCTCCTGCACAAGCCGCGGCAGCTTTGCAAGCTGTTAAATTAATAAAAAAATATGACACGAAGAGAAAAAAGCTGCGGGAATTGTCGAAATATCTCAGGAAAGCAGTCAATCCCTCGAGTGAAAAATATTTATCCCCCATCGTTCCTGTTTTAATAGGCGATTCCCTGAAGACAATTAAAATACGGGATGTATTGCTGGAGAAAGGAATCCTGGTAGGAGCGGTTCGTCCTCCTACGGTTCCTGCTAATACCTCTCGTCTCAGGGTTTCACTTAACTCAGAAATCAATAAATCGGTCGTGGACGAATTATTGAATATTCTTGAGGATGGGAAAAAATGCTGACCATAACAGCAATATCCGGTTGGGCTGTCCCCGAAACCTGGTATGCAGACCAGGTAAAACAGGCATTCCCCAACTCGGACTTAAAAATTGTTTATCCGGAGGATCCTGAAAACAGCGAAGAAGCAAAAAGTATTCTAAGTGGATTCAAATCACAGTTATATATAGGATATTCATTGGGAAGTCTCTGGCTTTTGAAATACCAATGCTACTTACCCCAAAACTGTCAAAAAGCGATAATAGCCCCTATTCTAGCGTTTTTGGATAAAGCTGATATGGGAGGAAAAACCTCGGAGTCTCAATTAAAATACTTGATTAAAGTATTGGCAGGAAGTTCAAGCAAAATGGAAGTTTTGAGAGATTTTTTTTACCATGCGGATTTACCCTATCCAGAATCTCAGGTCCATGAAATTCGCGACAGGGAAACCCTGATAAAAGGATTGGAGTTCCTGCAAAATTCCTCGGTCACTGGCAAAGAAACTAATGATTTTTTGTCGATTATAGGAGAAAATGATATTTTTATAGATGCTGAAACATTAAAAGTTCATATTCCACATTTGGAAATCATGAGCGGAGTTGGTCATTCACCTATCCCATTGCTGAATCAATTAGCACAAACTCTACAGGATAGAGGATTTACAGATACCAAATGAAAAATTTTCGAGTAAATTTTAAAGATAAACCCACACCGAAAAACGCCATTTCAGTTGCGTTTTGTGATTCAAAAAAAAATAACGGGTTAACGGTTCACAAAGTAGAGGCTTTTTCCTCTCTTACAGAGTTTGAAAAATTTTTAGAACAAAAAGAACCCTGGTTTGCCGTTTTGAATTTTCCTCTGACACAGCCCAAGCAGTTTTTGGAAAAAATGACATTGTCTCATGTTTGGAACCATTCCATCAAAGAAATTCATAAGTGGAAACAAACAGGATTTGAAAAAAAGGTTAAACAATATACGAAAAAGCTTTCCAAAGGGGTAAAAACTCCCCTTCGTATAACAGATATTTTTGCCGGTGCTGAAAGTCCGCTCAAGACAACCGGGGACCATTCTATCGGCAGGTTTTTTGAAGGAACCCGCTGTCTGCTTAAATCCGGTGTTTCAATCGTGACCTGCTTTCCCCAAAAAACGAATCGAATTGTTATTGAGACTTTACCCTCTCTGGTGGCAAAGAGGTTCAAGGTTCAAGAAACCCACGGAAAAAAGAAAAAATCGGAATCAGAAAATATTCACAAAGAGATTATTAAAGGTTTGGAAACACCCGAATTTGAGCATGATTTTGATTTCAAATTATATATTGATGACACTTTGAAGCTCGAATGCATTGAGGAGGTAAAAGGGCATTCCCTTGATGCAATTTTGAGTGCTGTGCAAACCGCATGGTCATACAATATGGGCAAACCAAATTATGGAATTCCTGATTTGCATCACCCTAGTATTCAATCAGAAGGCTGGATTAACGATCCCAGCCTGGTAAACGGAATAGCCAAGCACCGAAGTCGATTCGGAAGTGAGCTGGCGGAATTTATTCAAAAAGGCGGTCTGGACTCAAAAAGATCTTTTAATTTAATGGGTCATATACAAAGGCTCTCCAATATCGGCCGCGCATTGTCAGGCGAACGAAACCTGAATGCCCTCCTTGAAATAATTGTAAATGAAGCGAGAAATCTGACTTATGCTGATGGTGGAACCCTTTATATATTAGAAGACAATGTATTAAATTTTAAAATTGTACAAAATGAATCGCTGAATATTTTTATGGGCGGCACAACGGGTAAGGATATTACTTTCCCCCCTGTTGCATTAAAAGAGTCAAATGTATCCGCTTATGTGGCCATCAAGAATATTTCCGTTAATATTCCGGATGTTTACAACTACGATCCCTTTGACTTTACCGGCCCCAAAAAGTTTGATGAAAAGACCGGTTACCGGACCCGATCCATGCTCGTTGTACCTCTTACAAATCATGAGGATGTGGTTATAGGTGTTCTGCAGTTATTAAACGCAAGAGATATTAAAGACAAAAAAAGAGTGATACCTTTTTCACCGGATTATGAAAGCCTGGTTGAATCACTGGCTTCTCAGGCGGCAGTGGCGGTTAGTAACACTTCCCTCATAAACGAGCTTAAATCCGCACACCAGACATTGATAGTCGCACGTGACAAATCTGAAGAAGCCAACCGGGCGAAAAGTAATTTTCTTGCAAATATGAGTCATGAGCTTCGAACCCCCATGAATGCGATTATCGGATACAGCGAAATGCTTTTGGAAGACGCTGAAGAAGAAGGACTGGATGATTTTCAAGATGACCTTGGCAAAATACGATCTTCTGGAAAACACCTGTTAGGTTTGATTAATGAAATTCTGGACCTTTCCAAAATCGAAGCAGGAAAAATGGAAATTCTTCTTGATAGTTTCGATATATACAAACTGGTTAAAGAGGTGGAAGCAACCATTCATCCACTTGCGGAAACAAATTCAAATAATCTTATTATAGACTGCCCCTAAAACGTGGGTACAATGGATGCCGACGAAACCAGGGTTCGGCAAATGCTCCATAATTTACTGAGCAACTCCTGCAAATTTACTGAAAATGGAACCGTAACTTTAAAAGTATTTCTTGATAATCGAGATGACATCGATTGGGTTAATTTTGCCATCATAGATACGGGAATTGGTATTCCAGAAGATTCCATTAAAAAATTATTCCAGGAGTTCTCGCAGGTAGACAATTCCTCCACGAGAAAATTTGGAGGTACGGGGCTCGGGTTGGCTATTAGCAGGCGATTTTGTTTGATGATGGGAGGCGATATTAGAGTTACGAGTGTTGTCGGTGAAGGTTCCACTTTTACCATTTATCTGCCCGTCAAGGTTGTTGCAAAAACATCATTGCGACGAAGAAAAACGGATCGTTAGAATTTCCTGCGCCGTTTTGCAATATTTATCTTCATAAACATTCATCCCCTTTAAAAATTGGATTCTAAAAATCCATCAGACAATTTTGAAGAAAAGATCATAGAAAGCTTTTCCAGATACGCCCGATCCTATGACCGCTATGCGCTTTTACAAAAGTCCATGGCAGAACGGCTGGCTTCTTATCTTCCGGAAATACCTCCCTCACATATTATTGAATTGGGTTGTGGTACGGGAGTGTTTACCCGTCATCTGTTAACGATGCCTATTAAAAAGATTACGCTGAATGATATTTCCCCGGCAATGATCGAAATTCTTAAATCGCGATTGCAAATTCCTCCCAATACTAAATTTTTAATAGGAAACGCCGAAAATATCTCGTTTGGAAAAGCAGATTTAATATGCGCAAATGCTGTTTTTCAATGGTTTCAAGAGCCCGAAAATTCATTGATCCGATTGAAAAATGCGTTAAATAAAAATGGAGGAATAATTTTCAGCACCTTTGGAACCGAAACGCTAAAGGAATTTCGGCAGGCTGCAAATTTGAGCAGCCCGATAACCCTCCATTCCCTCAAGCAGTGGAAAAACTTATTAAAAAAAACAGGGTTTGTTCTAAATTCATTTGATATTGAAAAAAGAAAGATTTTTACTCCCAATACCATGAATCTAATTAAGAATTTGCAACAAATTGGGGCGGCACCTATTAAAATGTTCAATGCTGGAGGATTAAGAAAACTGATCCGGTATTACGACAAGCATTTTTCCACAGATCAAGGAGTATATGCGACTTGGGAACTTTATTATTTCTCAATCTCGTGTGAGTAATAAGCTGCACAAAATTTAAATCATTCCAGAGCTTTTCCTCCTTCTATGAATACGGAAATTCTCCAAAAAAACCTTCTCCATTTAAAAAAACTTCATCCAGAAGTTTATGAAATTGTAAAAGACCCGGGGAATACCAGGGATTATGAAATAACTTTGTCGAATTCGGGCGTTTCCACTCTTTCCTGTATAAAACCGGATAAAAGTAAAATTTATTTGCTTAGCAAATACGATCCCCTCAAGGAAGCCAAAGGATTGATCGCTTCTTTAAATGTAGATGAATACTTTAATTTTATAGTGCTCGGACTGGGCTTGGGTTATCAAGTCATGGAGTTAATCAAATCCATTCCAGAGTATTCAAAAATTATTCTTATAGAGACGGACAAAAATTTAGCTAGATTGGCGTTTGAAACAAATGATCTGAGTCAAATCCTTACTTATCCGGGACTGAACCTGGTCATCTCAGGCAACTTTGTAGAAATATCCACATTGCTGGATAAGGAAAAGATCAATTTCAGTTTGAATGGTTATAAGATAATCCAACAAAATTCCCTGTCAGAGGTAAACCCCGAAATATCTCTTGGAATAAGGAAGGAAGTAACGGTTTATTTTCAGGCGAGTGAGATCGAATTAAAAACACAGTCGGCTAAATCCCAAACTTTTTACAAGAACATTTCGGGAAATTACCAGAATATGTTGGCTAGCCCTGGTGTCAGGGAGTTAAAAAATGCATTGGTGGACATTCCCGCAATAATATGTTCCGCAGGCCCCTCACTGGATAAGAATATTCAGTATCTGAAAGCAAAACGAGAAAATTTTGTATTAATTTCGGCAGCAACCGCACTGAATTCCCTGCAGCGGTGCCAGGTTTTCCCTGATTTTCTAGTGGCAATTGACCCGAATGAATTAACCACCCAGTTTTTTAACCTGGAGAAGGATTTGGAAAAAACACGGTTGGTTTATGATCCCGTTATACCCTCCGTTATACCAACCCTCTTCAAGGGAAAACGCTTCATCTATGACTCCCCCATCAGTCTGGCTCAATGGGTCCAGAATTACACGGAAACAAAGGGGTCACTCGGTAAAGTGTTTTCCGTTGCCCATGCTGCCTACAACCTTGCCAGGCTTATGGGATGTTCCCCGATTATTTTTATCGGGCAAGATCTTTCATTTAACAAAAAACGACTCCATTCAAGAAATTCCTATTATTACCAGCGCAGGGAGGATCGGATCAATAGGCTGGAGACCATGGAAATTCTGGACGGGATTAAATTTAAAAAATATTCAAAGAATATTTTACAGAAGAAGGATATTTTTAATAACAGTCTGGTAACAACTGTTGCCATGGAAACTTATGCTCAAATGTTTTCGGATTCAATTGGTAATATTCAGAATACCTTCAATGCGACGGAGGGTGGCCTTGGAATTAAAGAATCAAAAAATTATTTATTACGCGAAATTTTAAACCATCATTGCAGGGTCAATATAGGTGCGAAAAAGGAAAATGCTCTAGGTTCGATTTTTCCGGGTCCTTTCTCCGAATCACAAATCTCTGTGCCCGCAAAAAGGCAGCTTCTTTTTTTTAAAGAGGTGTTTCAAAGTATAAATAAACTTGAATATAAATATCTTAATAGCGCAGTTATTTCCAATAAAAATAAAGAAAATTTGGTTTTAGAGATGAAATCAACAATTCAAAACTTGTTGAGAAATGAAGAGGCTACTTTGCTTCTCCAGGGTTACGATTTTCTGGGGTTTTCATTGTGGAATAAAAGATCCAATGAAATTTTACTTAGGAAGAAAAAGGATAAAAGTGTAGATCTCCTGGAAGAAGAGTTCCAGCGGGACAGGGAATTCTTATATGCCTTAAAAAAATCTCTGGAATTTAATATAAATGTTTTTGAAGATTTAGCTGGGACAGGAGGTGGAGCTTAAATTTTCTCCGCTTCGATAACACTCGATCCACGAGTCAAACAGAGGTTTGCATGGAAAAGCATGACGATCAAATGCCCTCCCCTGCGGACATTAACTCGTTTAATGCTGCGGATACCCCAGAGGAATTTGAGAAAAAACTTCGGGAAGAGAATTTGCGTTTACTGAGAAGTCTGCGATTACGGGAAATGATATGCAGCATTAAAACTGCTAATTCCAATCAAAGATCTAAATAACCAGCCTGAAATTCCAGGGGCCCCTATTCAGCCAACAGGTTTTCAATTTCCTTATCAAGCCCAAATCCTGACCCAAACCATTTGCCACGCAATCGACCCTCTTTGTCGATGACTATGGTAGATGGAGTCCCTCGTAATTGGTAGTTCTCAAAAGTTTCCGCGGTATATTTTTTATTTTTATAGTAATTAATTACCTGCTCAGATATCTTCTTTTGGGTATGTTCGGGCATTTGGGAAAACTCAGGGAAATCCCTTTCGATCATTTTTTTCGCATCTTTATCGGCATCCTCCGGCTTTGACGGCTGAATGTTGTCCCAGGCAACCGGAAAAGGAATAGCATAAGAAAGGTGATTTCCTTCAAGCAATCCCTGGCTTGTCAGGTTGTATAGTGTTTCACCTACGACTTCGCCACTGGACAGCAGCTTTTTTAAATTATCCAGGGTATTTAATTGGAAATCTTCGAAGGCGGTAGCCAAACCCCAGAAAACAACCGGTTTGTCTGAATACTTTTTATACGATTCAATAATTTCCGGAAAACCTACGCTGAAGCATCCTGGGCAGTTCACTTGAAATACTTTTATGACAACAATTTTTCCCCTTTGCTCGCTGATGTTTGAAGGTTCGCCCTGTGCCCACTCCGCGATATTCAAATCGGGAGCTAATTGATCAATTTGAGGCATAACCCGCATTTTCATTAATATTTTTCATTAAACGCTGGAGCAGGGGTTTTATTTTTTCCGGGGGATTACTATTGAGGGCTTCATCAAGCAGATATAGCGCGCGGCTTTTTTCACCTTCCAGGTTATGAACAATTCCCAGCATTGCATAGGAATTGAAACGCTTGTCCCCCATTTTAAAATCATCAATAATTTTTTGGAAATGGATTTTTGCTTTCTGGTAATTTTTAAGTCTGAAATAAGAAGACCCTATTCCAAAATGAATATTGTCTTCCAAAAACTTTGGGGGATTTTGCGATAAAAGCTTGTTAAAAATTTTTAAACTTATTGCATACTTTCCTTCACTAAAAGCTCTCATCGCCGAATTATAATTCTTGGTAGAAAATATAACTGGAGGTTTTATTTCAGAAAGTTTTCTCACTAATTCTTTTTGAGCTTTATATTTTGCACGGACTGCATCGAGGTCTTCTCGCATTTTTTTGTTGCGTTCCAACTGGTTCCCAATTTGATTCGAAAAATCTCTTTCCGTTTTTCGTATCTCCGTGTCCTTCTTTCTGATCATTTCATCCATCGTTGACTCTTGTTGCAGCAAGGAAGCATGATTAACGAAAAGTCTTTCAATTTCACCTGTCAGATTATCCAGATGTTCTTGGTTTTCTCTTCTGATTGCCAGTTTTTCTTCATCCGGTGGATCCCAGGTGTGCATTTCAGAGGGATTCGCAGACCAGTTCGTAGGAGAGGATGGAAGGTACCCACCGCAATTTGCTATGAAAACCGATAAAGACAATAAGAGAAAAATACTTTTCATATAGTTGTAAATAGATATAATTTATAATATAGCTGTAATAAGTTTAGACAAAATCCCCTTAATTTTCAACCCTTTAGGCAAATGAAAGATTATTATTCAGTTCTTGGAGTAAAAAAAGGGGCTTCTGAAGATGAAATAAAAAAAGCATATCGGAAGCTGGCCATGAAGTACCATCCTGATCGGAATGAAGGGGATACTAAAGCCGAAAGCAAATTTAAGGATATCAGCGAAGCTTATGCGGTGCTTAGCGACAAAAATAAACGCAGAGAATACGATCAATTTGGTTCAGAAGGTTTTCACAAAAAATTTACACAAGAGGATATTTTTCGCGACTTTGATATCAATGAAATTTTAAAAGGATTTGGGTTTGGTTCGGGTTCAGGGAACCCCTTTCAAGGTGGGTTTTCGGGTGGGGGTTTTGGTAACCCCTTCCAGCAGACACATCGATCAGATCCCATGCCTCCGCCATTGGTCAAAGAGCTTTCGATTAGCTTTGAAGAGTCCGCATTGGGGGCCCAAAGAAAAATTTCCATTTCCCGAAACAGCAGGGTGGAAGAAACAAGTGTTAAAATTCCTGCGGGAATCGTTGATTCAAAAATACTCAGACTGAAGGGCAAAGGCCATTTAAGCCCAAAAGGTAAAAAACAGGGTGATTTGCACTTGAAAATTCGTGTCATGCCCCACCCCGTGTTTAGAAGGGAATCCCATAATATTGTGGTCGATGCCGAAATCAAGTTAACGGATGCGATTTTAGGGAATACGATTGAAGTGCAAACATTAAATGGAGTAAAAGGGGTGAAAATCCCACCCGGGACGCAGAATAATGCTAAATTAAGGTTAAAGGGAGTAGGAATCAAGTCGTCAAGTGGAACCCAGGGGGATCAATTAGTAAATATAAAAGTCAAAATCCCTAAGGATCTTACCGAAGACCAAAAGAAACACATCCAATTTTTAAAAGATACGGGCATTTAATGGATTTGAGATTTAGTTTCAAAAATCCTGCCTTACAGTAATTATAAATTCATGTTTTTGATTTGGAGTTAAAAGTGGCTAAAGTATTTTTTAAGACAGATAATGTAACCCATGAAGTTGAGGACGGCACACCGCTGATAGATTTTTGTGACGAAATGGGGGTTTCTCTTTCGTTCGGTTGTACGGAAGGAACATGCGGTGTATGCGAGGTCACCGTGGTAGAAGGGAGAGAAAACCTTTCCCGAATAACAGATGAGGAAAAAGACTATTTGCTGGAAGAGGATCTTGAAGGCGGTATGCGTTTAGGATGCCAGGTAAAAATACGTAAGGGTGATGTGACGCTGAAATGGAAAAAAGTTAAAGGATAAATCTATAGGCCACTTTCCTTGATATGGCCTAGTAAGGAGTGGCTTGACAAAACTGGAAACTCTGTTAAGATATTTATAAAGTTAAACTCTTTTAAACGGTCCTGTGAGGCTGTAAAGGGATAAAATGAGAAACGTACTAATTCTACCTTCTGACAACCTAAACCAAGGTTCTGGAAGGTTTTTTTTTGTCCTTCAGCCTCCCTCCCCCCAAATTCAAAATGAGCACAGTCATATTAAATGAAAAAGATATAGCGCGGGCTATTACCAGAATTTCACATGAAATTCTGGAGCGGAATAAAGGTGCTGAAAATATCGCATTGGTTGGGATTCGCACTCGAGGGGTCACCCTTTCCGACCGGCTTCAAAATAAAATAAAATCCATCGAAAAAATCGAGGTCGCCAAAGGGGCTTTGGATATCACCCTTTACAGAGATGATCTGGGAGCGGGCCTGCAAAAACCTGAGTTAAAAAAGACCGAGATCACATTCGCCCTGGAAGGCATGCATGTGATTCTCTGCGATGACGTTTTGTTCACGGGAAGGACAATCCGTGCAGCTATTGATGCACTTATGGATTTTGGTCGCCCGGCTTCTGTTCAATTAGCGGTTTTAATTGACCGGGGGCACAGGGAACTGCCGATAAGACCGGATTATGTGGGAAAAAATATTCCCACACCCAAATCCAAAAGGGTCCAGGTTCTATTAAAAGAAGTTGATGACGAGGACAAGGTCATTATTCAGGAGCCTTCAAATTGACTCAGACTGCCACCCTCTCCCGGAAAAATATAATTGGGATGGAAAACCTCACATCGGAAGATATAGAAATAATCCTCGATACCGCTGATTCCTTCAAGGAAATTTCCACTCGGGCAATAAAAAAAGTTCCCACTCTTAGAGGCCGCACCATCATCAATTTGTTTTTCGAACCCAGCACCCGGACGCGCACCTCATTTGAAATTGCGGGTAAAAGATTAAGCGCCGATGTCATAAATATTTCCGGCTCCGCAAGCAGCACGGTTAAGGGTGAAAGCCTTATTGATACCGCAAGAAACCTGGAAGCAATGAATCCGGATATTCTGGTCATCAGGCATAATTGCTCGGGGGCTCCAGCCCTTATTTCTCAATTCATAAATTGTCCTGTAATCAATGCAGGGGATGGTGCCCATGAACACCCCAGCCAATCCTTGCTCGACCTGCTAACCATTCGTGAGCACAAGGGAACTTTAAAGGGCTTAAAGGTGGCCATTGTAGGGGACATTACCCATAGCCGGGTTGCAAGATCCAATATTCGCGCAATGCAAACAATGGGAATGGAGGTCAAAGTGGTCGGTCCTCCTACCCTGATTCCTGTAGGTATCGAGGAACTGGGCGTGGAAGTTTGTTATGACATTGGGGAAGGTATAAGGGATGCGGATGTTATTATGGTCCTGCGAATTCAGCTTGAGAGACAAAATCAAGGGCTGCTTTCCAGTCTAAGAGAGTATTCGAATTATTTTTGCCTCACTGAGAAACACCTGTCAAATGTCAGCAACGACACCCTGATAATACACCCGGGGCCTGTCAACAGGGGAATAGAAATCGCTCTAGATGTTATGGAAGGTCCCCGGTCTTTGATTCTGGATCAAGTAACCAACGGAGTTGCTGTCCGGATGGCTCTATTTTATTTGCTTTTAGGAGAAAGTGATGCGAACCCTAATTAAAAACGGCCATCTCATAGATCCGGCAAATAAAAGAAACGGAAATTTTGATTTGCTCCTTAGTGAGGGAAAGGTTGAAGCGGTCGAGCCTAAAGGAAAAATTAAAGAGGCTCCAGGGCTTGAATTAATCGATGCCAAAGGTCTGGTGGTAACTCCCGGGTTCTGTGACATGCATGTCCATTTTAGGGAACCGGGCCATGAATATAAAGAAACTATTGAAACAGGAAGCCAGTCTGCGGCCGCGGGGGGGTTCACTACCGTTGCTGTGATGCCAAACACCTCTCCCGTTAACGACAATCGATCCATAACGGAACTTATCTTGTCTCAGGCCCAACAAACTGCAATCGTCAATATCCTTCCTATTGGTGCCATCACCAAAGGTCTTAAAGGTGAAACCCTTTCGGATATGGGCGAACTTAAGGAAGCCGGATGTATCGGCTATTCGGATGACGGCAGGCCGGTTAGCGATAGTGAGATTATGAGGAGGGCTTTGGAGTACAGTAAAATGTTTGACCTCCCCTGCATTCAACACAGCGAAGTTCTTGAACTGACCCGGGGTGGAAGCATGAATGAGGGGGTCGTCTCAACCGAACTTGGGCTTAAAGGAATGCCAACGGAAGCAGAGGACATCATGGTCCATCGGGATATATGTCTTTTGCCCAAAACCGGCGGCAAACTTCATGTGGCGCATATCAGCAGCGGTGGGTCTGTCGATCTGGTCAGGCAGGCAAAGGCAAAGGGGTTGCCCGTAACTTGTGAAGTAGCGCCGCACCATTTCATCCTTACTGACGAAGCTTGCAGGGGATATGATACCAATGCCAAAATGAGTCCTCCCCTCAGAACGAACTCCGACCTGGAAATGATAAAGGAAGGTATGAAAGATGGAACTATCGATATTATTGCAACCGACCATGCTCCGCATGACCTGGTAGACAAGCAGGTTGAGTTCAGCAAAGCCTGTTTTGGCATCGTGGGTTTGGAAACGGCGCTTCCTCTAACACTAAAGATGGTTGATGAAAAGGTTATTTCTCTGGAAAGGGCTATTGAAATGCTGACCTCACAACCCAATAAAATTTTTGGATTGGATAAGGGTTCCCTGGAGGTTGGCAGAGTCGCCGATATTGCTATTTTTGATGAAAATAAAAAATATTCCATTGATCCCAGCAAATTCAAATCACGCAGTAAAAACTCCCCTTTCAAAGATTGGAAAGTTCGAGGGAAAATTCTTCGCACTCTTGTAAACGGAAAAACGGTATATAAGTCCCATTAACCTCAAGATTTATCTTTAATCAAATATCTGAAAAAATATGAAAGCGCTTTTAGCCCTTGCTGATGGGAAAATATTTGAAGGTGAACATTTTGGATCAAAAGACGAGGTTGAAGCCGAAATAGTTTTTAACACCAGCATGTCCGGTTATCAGGAAATAATCACGGATCCCTCTTATTGCGGCCAAATGGTGGTAATGACGTATCCTTTAATAGGAAACTACGGTATAAACCCTGAAGATTTTGAATCAGACCGACCCCATTTATCAGGTTTTATCATCAAAGAATTGAGCAGAGTACAAAGTAACTGGCGGTCGCGTGGAAGCCTGGAAGATTTTCTTCTGGAAAATAAAGTTTTTGGTATTCAGGGAATTGATACCCGGGCATTAACAAGGAGGATCCGAGAAAAAGGGGCGCAACAGGCAGTCTTGTCTACAGACACCTCAAACCCGCAAAGGTTAATTGAAAAGGCACGAAAATCACCCGGCTTAGTAGGCAAAGATCTGGTAAAAGTGGTGACTTGCAAAAAGGCTTATGACTGGGATGAGAGTGAATGGTTGATTGAAAATGGCCAGACCCAATTAAAAGAAGTTAAAGATCGACCTTTTAAGGTGTTGGTCTACGATTTTGGAGTAAAAAGAAATATCTTAAGAAAATTAACACGTGCGGGTTGCAAAGTAAAAGTAGTGCCCGCCGATACACCGGCTGATGAAGTCCTTGCCACAAACCCCGATGGCATTTTTCTATCAAATGGACCGGGTGATCCCGCTGCAGTTCCTTATGCCATCGATAATGTTAAATCTATATTGGGTAAGGCCCCGGTTTTCGGAATTTGCCTTGGGCATCAGATTCTAAGTCTGGCGTTGAATGGAAGTACTTATAAGTTAAGATTTGGACACCACGGTGGCAATCAACCTGTTCTGGATACTCAAACCGGAAAAGTTGAAATCACCGCTCAGAACCATGGTTTTGCGGTAAAAGAAAACTCCTTAAAGGGAGATATAAATATTACATCCTTTAACCTGAATGACAAAACAGTGGAAGGCATCCAGCATAAAAATATGCCTGTCTTTTCTGTTCAATATCATCCCGAAGCATCACCGGGTCCCCAGGATTCGGATTATTTGTTTGATAAATTTGTGGGACTAATGAAAGCGGAAAATTAATGCTTCAGGGAATTTTAGAACAGCTATTCGAATTTGCCGCAAAATCGATCCCATCCGAAAGGATTTTAGAGGCAAAAAAATCTTATCAAAAAGAAACAGGTGAAATTTACGAGGATGATAAATCTTATAATACCAGAATGGCCCTTTTTTTAGAATGGTATTTGTTCGACAACTACCAGCCTGACTCATCCAAAACCATCCTTGAAGTTCTCCTCGAAGAAAAACCGGAATCGTGGAGCCAGGATCAGATTAAAATTTTCAATGACATTAATGAAAATATTCAGGCTTTGTTTCTCGTCAAAAAAGTAAAAGGCGATAGCGTAAAAGTTTTAAATTTGTTCACAGATGATGTTTATCTGGTTCAGGAAAAAGATTCGGGTTTGATCTTCAGAAAAAATGATATCTTCCAGGGACGGATTATTTCCTACCAGGAACAGTACTATTTTACGGGCAATTACTGTTTCCATCCTGAAAAAACCCATAAATTTATCAAGCCCGAAATAAAAAGTGTTGCAAAAACCATTATCCAATACAAAAACGATCTGGCCAAAGTAGAAAAAGCACTTTTACAAGCAAATAAAATCCTGAAAAAACAGGAATTGGATATACAAAAGCTGAATGAGAAAAAAACCAACACCGACTCAGAAAATAAAATTTCAAAATTCAATGAAAAACTAAATGTTTTAATTGGAGAAAAAGAAAATCAGGCTCAAATTATCCGGGGTCTGGAAGGAGAAGTTTTTAAAATTAAAAACGATAAAATCAAGGTTGAAGGAAAAAAGCAGATCAACGCTTTAATAAACCGTTTTGCATATATGAATTTAAAGTGGGAACGTTCCCGCCAAATAGACATATCCGATATATATAAAAATTAATGCCTAAACGAACTGACATAAAAAAAATTCTTCTCATTGGTTCGGGGCCTATTGTCATCGGCCAGGCTTGTGAATTTGATTATTCGGGTACACAAGCATGCAAATCCCTAAAGGAAGAAGGTTATGAAGTTGTTCTGGTAAACAGCAATCCGGCTACCATTATGACGGACCCTGAATTTGCAGATAGAACCTATATCGAACCGGTCACTCCCGAGGTGGTGGAAAAAATAATTATTAGAGACAGGCCAGATGCCCTGCTTCCTACAATGGGCGGTCAAACGGCGTTAAATACGGCTTTAGCGGTCGCGGAAAAAGGAGTTCTTGAAAAATACAATGTCGAATTGATTGGTGCAAAAGTTGAATCTATAAAAAAAGCGGAAGACCGAAATCTGTTTAAAGAAGCAATGGTTCGAATAGGACAAAAAGTTCCTCCCAGTGGACAGGCGGGAACTTTAGAAGAGGCATGGAGCATTGTTGGTGAAACGGGTTTTCCGGCCATAATAAGACCCTCTTTCACCCTTGGGGGAACGGGAGGAAGTATTGCTTACTCTAAAGAAGAGTTTGTTCCCCTGGTTGAACACGCCCTGGCATCCAGCCCCATTCACCAGGTTCTTATTGAGAAGTCGCTGTTAGGTTGGAAAGAATATGAATTGGAAGTGATGCGAGATCTCAATGACAACGTTGTCATCATTTGCTCCATTGAAAATTTTGACCCGATGGGAGTTCATACGGGTGACAGTATAACGGTAGCTCCAGCTCAAACTCTGACGGACAAGGAATACCAGATCATGCGGAATGCCGCGATTGATATTATAAGAGAAATCGGAGTGGATACCGGGGGATCCAATATTCAGTTCGCCACCCATCCTGATACGGGAGAAATGATTGTAATAGAAATGAATCCCCGTGTTTCACGCAGCTCTGCCCTGGCATCCAAGGCCACCGGGTTCCCCATAGCTAAAATCGCGGCAAAACTGGCGATAGGATACTCTCTTGATGAAATCCGGAATGATATTACCAGGGTGACCCCGGCTTCATTTGAACCCACCCTTGATTATTGTGTCGTCAAAATTCCCCGGTTCACTTTTGAAAAGTTTCAGCAAACAGAACCGGTTCTCACCACCCAAATGAAATCTGTGGGTGAAGTAATGTCCATAGGCCGAACCTTTAAAGAGGCTTTGCAAAAATCGATTCGGTCCATGGAAATCGGCAGTTATGGTTTTGAGGAGGCTTTTCGCTTCAAACTGAATAATGCGGGATTATCAGATCAGATGCAGAAGGAAAAACTTATCGCCGCATTATGCATTCCTTTTTCAGATCGATTATGGCATGTGGCGGCAGCCTTGCGCCGTGGGATTTCAATTGAGGAAATTAACGAGCTGACAGGAATGGACCCCTGGTTTCTTGATAACCTGGTTAGCCTGATTGAATTTGAAGTTGCGTTAAAAAAGATTCCTTCATTGGACTCAATGGAAAAACATACCTTGTTGAAAGCCAAACAACTGGGTTATTCAGATAAATATCTGGCAGATATATTTAACTGTTCTGAAAGCGACTTACGTGAAAAACGTATGGGTTTCGGAATAGTCCCTGTCTATAAAAGGGTAGATACGTGTGGAGCTGAGTTTGAGGCTTTTACTCCCTATCTTTATTCCACTTATGAAGAAGAATGCGAAGCAGACCCCACGTTGAAGAAAAAAATAATGATTCTGGGAGGCGGGCCAAACCGAATCGGTCAGGGCATTGAATTTGATTATTGTTGTGTCCATGCATCCTTTGCTCTTAAAGAAGATGGGTTTGAAACCATAATGGTCAACTGCAACCCTGAAACCGTCAGCACGGACTATGACACTTCCGACCGGCTTTATTTCGAACCCGTGACGCTGGAAGATGTACTTCATATTATTCGGGTAGAAAAACCAACGGGAATTATTGTTCAACTGGGTGGACAGACCCCATTAAAGCTAGCCCTGCCCCTTCTGGACGCAGGAGCCCCGATTATCGGGACAAGCCCGAAAGACATAGACCGTTCGGAAAACAGAGAACTGTTCAAGGGGGTCTTGGAGAAACTGGGGCTGAAACAACCTGTAAATGGTACGGCGACCTCTTACATGGAAGCCAAAGAAATTGCTGCTAAAATCGGTTACCCGGTGGTGGTGCGCCCCTCCTATGTATTGGGTGGAAGGGCAATGGAAATTGTATACAATCAAGACCGTCTTGAGCACTATATGCAGCATGCGGTAAAAGCCTCCCCCGAACACCCCGTTTTAATTGACGATTTTCTTGAGGACGCGACTGAAATTGATGTAGATGCGATATCTGATGGAAAAGAGGTCGTCATTGGCGGAGTGATGGAGCATATAGAAGAAGCAGGTATCCATTCGGGCGATAGTGCCTGTTCTCTTCCAGCATTTTCCCTTCCACCTGAAATAATCGAAGAAATAAAAATTCAAACCTGTGCCCTGGCAAAAGAACTCAATGTAGTCGGATTGATCAATATCCAGTTTGCAGTACAGAATGGAGAAGTATTTATCATCGAGGTAAACCCAAGAGCTTCCAGGACCGTTCCTTTTGTCAGCAAATCGATTGGAGTTCCTCTGGCTAAAATAGCTGCCCGTGTCATGGCGGGTAAGAGTTTGCAGGAAATTGGGTTTACTCGGGAAATTAAGCCTTCCCATATTTCAGTAAAAGAATCGGTTTTCCCATTTAATAAATTTACAGATGTGGATGTCCTTCTTGGTCCGGAAATGAAATCGACAGGAGAAGTCATGGGAGTTGACAAAACTTTTGGAAGAGCTTTTGCCAAATCTCAATTGGCCACTGGCATAAATTTGCCCGTTCAAGGTACTGCTTTTATCAGTATTAAGGACTCGGACAAACCCAAAGCGGTTACAATCGCGAAAGGCCTACAGGAACTGGGATACAAAATTGTGGCCACTCAAGGTACCTCTGACTACCTGAATAAGAACGGAGTTTCTGTCGAAACAATAAATAAAGTCCAGGAAGGTTCCCCACATTGTGTTGAAGCCATTGAATCAGGGGAAATTGATTTGGTTATAAATACTACTTTCGGTGAAAAAGCCATTGAGGATTCGTTTTCTTTAAGAAGAAGCTCCTTGAACCAGAATCTGCCTTATTGCACAACCATTGCCGGGGCATCCGCTCTATTGGGAGGACTGAAAGCAATGAAGGAGGAGGATTTGGGAATCACCGCAATTCAGGAATACAACACTTAGAGTGTTCAGTTTACGGATTTAATTCCCCTGAATTCCCACCAGGGAGTTTTTTCCTTAAAATCATCCGTAGGAACATCCGCACTAAACTCATTATAACTGTTTTTAATCTTTTTAAATGATTGTATCAGGTTGCCTGGAATTAATTCTTCGCCTGTAATAATCATTGCTTTTGAAAATCCCCGCATGGTTTCTACAATCCGAATGATTCCCATTTTGACATAAATATCGCCCAGATCGACTTCCGTTAAAGGATCGGTCAGGTTAAGACTCAAAGAAAACACGCGGAACCGGTCCCCAACCTTAACTCCGTTTTGTCTGCCAATATTTACAAGTACATCTTCGTTTTTTATTGAAATAATCTCACCTTCAAGATAGCCGGAAGAAATTGTGTCATTAACAAATGCAACCATTTCTTTCGTAACAAAGGAGAGCGCTAAACCCATTGAGCTTGGTTTTGGATTGAATTCCCCGGCCGATGAAAAATCAACCTTTTCGGAAAAAGGGCGCTTTCCTGAGTTGGAAAATGCTCTGAAATTTTGTTTTTTGACAATCCTTCCCGTTTTGTTTTGAACTAATTGAATTTTTATCTCGAGCTCCGCATTTTCAGTGCCCGATTGCTCTTCCCTTTCTGAAATTTGCATTGAATTGTCTGTCCTACCTGGATCAAATTTGACAATTTGACCTTTGATTTTATAAAGCGAGGCTTTTTCAGGAATATTTCCCATTTGACCGGGCCAGGGAATGGCCCCACCTGAAATTGCCATGGATTCTTCCCTCATTTCATTATCAGGGTTTTGTATCGGGATTACATTAAACGCAGAATCGTCATCGTAATAATGAATTGCGGGTTCCATAATCAGGGGTCTTTCATGTTTTGCATAGGACCCCGCGGGGGGTAATGTTGGAAGCTGAAAATTCTTCGAATTTTCGTATTTTTTAAACGGGAGGTGGGATTTTTTTACAATTCGAGATTCAGGTTCATCGCCCAGACTATCCATGGAGCTTTGCTTTTCCATTTCCTTCATCGGCTCTTTATTCATTTTCGATGATTTTGGCATTTCGGACAGAGGTTTATTCAAAATTGATGAATCTGGAAACTCCGGATGGTTCATATTCCCGGTTTTTCCAGCAGGTATAATTTGGAAACGGGCCCGGTCCAACAACTTTTTTTCAAGTAGGCGGGATATCAATTTCCCCGGGCTAAATGGTTTGTCCCAGTTTTTGGGGTCACTTAATTCAGTTACCACCACTTTGGGCTTATAAAAAGCGAGGGCATTGCCATTTGCAAAACAAAATATAATCAGGCTTACAATGAGTTTTAGAGATGAGATTTTAAGCATAAATATTTGGGGAATCCACAACCTGTTATTATTACTTTATCGTCAATATTGGAGTAATCTTCACGGAAAACTGGGTATTTTCCCTCTAAAATGAACTTTTTTTATCCATTTTGATTACTTGACCGAATCGGGTTCAAACAGTACAATTCACCCCATGAAAAAATCTGTCCTATTTATAACACTGTTTTCTTTGTTCTTCCCCGGACTTCTTTTTGCCAATGAAGAAGGGATGGTCCTGATTAAATCCGGGTGCTTTATTATGGGAACTGAATATAATGCGATTTATGAAGACGATGACGACAATGCCAGAGAAAAACCCCCTCATAAAGTGTGCCTGAATAGTTTTTATTTGGATATTAATGAAGTGACCCAGAAAAAATGGGATGCGGAAATGGATTTCAATCGGTCTGTATTTCATCATCCCGATCAACCTATCACCCACATAGACTGGCATGAAGCCAGGGATTATTGTAAGAAGGTAGGAAAAAGGCTGCCCACCGAAGCTGAGTGGGAATATGCAGCGAGAGCAGGCAG
Organism: Nitrospinota bacterium; assembly: GCA_009873655.1. Taxonomy (GTDB): domain Bacteria; phylum Nitrospinota; class Nitrospinia; order Nitrospinales; family VA-1; genus UBA8687. The sequence continues at coordinate 50,618 of WAIB01000012.1, forward strand.
CCAGGCCCGATTCCCATGGGGGGATGAAGTCGATGATGACCATCTGTGGTACGCCGGAAACTCACCCAGGCAGGTTCCCCAGGTAGGGAAAAAACTCCCCAATGCCTGGGGATTGCACGACATGATGGGTAATGTCTGGGAATGGGTGGAAGATTGGTTTTCTCTGGATTATTATGAGAAGAGTCCGATGAAAAATCCCAAGGGGCCATCCAGGCAAAGCTTTAGAGTTATCCGCGGGGGGTCCTGGATGATTGATGAAAAATATTTACGTGTGACGGCCCGTCATAGAGGCATGTCGGACCCCACTGAGAGTTACTGGGTGGGAGTACGATGTGCAAAATCACTTGATTGACCCCTAAAATAATTTGGACAGGAACACTGTAAATAGAATATATAAAAAACTTTCTCAAAAACTGGGATCCGCCGAATCAGAATTAGTATATAAGAACCATTTTGAATTACTTATAGCCGTAATTTTAAGCGCGCAATCCACCGATAAAACTGTAAACTCTGTCACCCAAAAGCTATTCAGCACCTCCCCCAATCCAGATTCCGCTTTATTGTTAGGACAAAAAAAACTTCAGGAATTAATAAAACCCGTAGGCCTTTCTCCTGCCAAATCCAAAAATATAATCACGACATGCGAAATATTGCTGGATAAACATGGTGGAAAAGTACCTGATACCCGGGAGGAGTTGGAAATTTTACCGGGAGTGGGACGCAAGACGGCAAACGTAGTCCTAAATGAAGCCTTTGGTCAACCTACCATTGCTGTGGATACCCATGTATTCAGAGTATCAAACAGAACAGGATTGGCTATTGGTAAAAATGTCCTGGAAACAGAAAAAGAATTACTTCGCGTCACTCCTAAAAAGTGGGCTGCGAAAGCCCACCGCTATTTAATTCTTCATGGCCGTTATGTTTGTAAGGCCAAAAAATTTGACTGCAGGGAATGTGTCATAAATAACGAATGTGAATTTCCTGAAAAGAACTTTTAAAAAATGACATCCAGCCGTAAAATTTACAATTTCCAAACAGTAATCGATCGCCTTGAAAATATTTCAAACGATCCCAATAATATTGAAATATCACACACCTGCAAAACAGCTGCCGGGATTTACCCGCTTATAAAAATCGTGCTTGGCCAGGGAAATACCCGTCGCGCCCTGATTTCAGCGGGAATCCATGGAGATGAACCCGGAGGGGTAGAAACCGTTGTTAAATTTTTACAGGAAAACAGGCATTCGTCCTATATGGATGAATGGGAAATCACATTGCTCCCTTGCATTAATCCCTATGGTTATGAGTTCGGCACCCGCGAAAATCACCAGGGAAAGGATTTAAACCGACTTTTTAAAGTTGAAAATCCTCCGTTGGAGGTGGTTTTTGCTCAATCCATCATGGAAACAGGTTTTGAGCTATCTATTGAGTTGCATGAAGACAATGAAAGCAAGGGTTACTATCTTTACCAAAAAGGGGTAGATAAAAAACATGAAGGAATAGGATTAAAAATTTTAAACTCTTTAAAAGAAATCATGCCCGTAAACCTGGATGAAGAGATCGATGGCTCAAAAGCAGACAAAGGAGTCATTGGAAAAGAGTTGGATTTATCAGCAATGGAGTGGTGGCCGATGGCGTTTTATAGTTATTCCAGAGGAACGCAAATGTGCTTAACCCTGGAAGCGGCGAGTTGCTTTGAGCTAAACGCAAGAGTGGATGCTCACCTGTCGGCATTGAATACCGCTTTAAATCATTTCCACAAAGGTTCCTGAAATAAAGTTTTCAGCCGGTTTTCGGGGAAATGACAGGAATTACGATGGGTTCCCCCACAGTTAAGGCGTGGATATCTTTTTCGGAATTGTAGCTGCTTAAAAGCCACAATGGAATGGTATATAAGTCGTGGCAGATCTCCCACAAAGTTTCTCCTTTTTCAACGCTCCTGACGGTCAACTTTCTTATGTCGTAGTTATTGAAAAAATCTTCTTGGATAGCTTTATGGTATTCCTGCCTTCTTTCTTCAAATTTATCAGGGTCTGTTCTTCTGAAACTAACCTGCAGTTGATCGTGAACTGTAATTTCACCTTTGCCGGGAATTTTATTGATTTTTTTCAATTCACGCACCGACAAAAGGGCCCATTCCGCATAATGGCTGAGAGTTTCATCAAAATCTACGGTTATGGTACCTATTTTTTCCTGGCTCCCACTGGAAAAGGATACGGGCATGAATGCAGGTCTGTTTTTATTCAAACGTTCCTTTGATTTTGAATGGGTTGCTACCTTCAGTGTTCCTTTGGGGACGGCACGCTCCATTTTGATTATTTTTGATTCTTTGGGTTTTGTGCTCTTCACCCTAGAACGATCAACGGAAAGCTTGAAATTTTTAATTTGATTTTTTTTCTTAGCTTTGGTTTTCACGGGCGCATTGTTTGCTATCCTGAGTTTTTGTCCGGGAAACAGGGAGTCGGGATCCCTCATTTTATTTAAACTGGTCAGGTGAATCACATCCGTGTCGAATCGTTTTGCAATCTTTGAGAGATTGTCATTTTTCTTAACCCAGTAATAGTCGCTCTCCATTAACTTTCTTTTGCTTTTCATTTTTTCCAGTTGGATGGATGGGCCTGATTGAGGAACCCGGATCCTTTGTCCTGGATAAAGCGCGTTAGGGTTTTTAATATGGTTGATTTGGGCCAGATAGCGCGCATCCGTATTAAAACGTTTGGCAATTTTGGAAAGATTATCGTTTCTTCGGATTTTATAGGAGATTAAAGATCGGTCTTCAGGGGAATAGTCTGCATAACGAATAGCAGGCCGTGATGATCTTCTTTTCGGGAGTTGGAGCACCTGCCCTATATAAATCCGGTTTCGCCGACCGATATTGTTGTAGGCTTTTAAAGACCGGACACGGGTGCCGAACCTTAGTGCAATTCCCGAGAGGGTATCCCCTCTTCTTACCGTATAAAACTTGGATCGAAGTTGACTTGCATGCAGCGCCCTTTTGGGAATTCTATTGTAACTGGTTTGCAAATTATTAAATTTAGATGCGGGTGCCTGGAAAACATATCCCTTGGGAATTCTTTTTTCACCATTGAGGACAGGACGCCTAAGAGAAGGGTTTGCTTCTGCAATTTCCTCGCGTGTCATGCCAAAATAGTTAATGGCGGTATTGATATGAATATAGTCGGGCAGCCTTATCGAAGCTCGCCGAAGCGGTCTTTTTATATCCAGTCTGGGAAAATATTTATTCTGATTTTTTACGACGTGGAGGGCCGCAAGAAATTCTGCATAAAAATTTCTCGATGCAAAACCAAAAGTCCGGCTTTTATATTTATCTATTATTTTGACAATATCCGAACCGTGTCTTTTTTGAGCTCGACGCATACCCTGAAGCCCGTGATTATAAGCAGTTATCGCCAAAGGCCAGGAGTTTAAAGTCTCGAAGTTCTTTTTTAACAACTTTGCGGCTCCATAGGTGGCAAGAATCGGATCTCTTCTTTCGTCCACATCGTAACCCACCCTCATAAACAATCGCCCGGTGCCACGGGTGAATTGCCAGATTCCCGCTGCACCTGCACTGGAATAAGCCCCTATCTGAAAAGACGACTCTACATGAGGTAAAACACTCAGTTGTTCGGGAAGTTTATGAATTTTTAAAATCCTTTTAATCTCCTTCATATAGAGTCCGGATCTTTCTATCCCTTCTTTAAATCTATCCTTCAATCCCAGTTGCGAACGTATTCGCCGGGATGCCTTGTAAAAGTCTTTCTTTACAAGTTTATAAACCCTGAGGTCTTCCCCTTTTAACGATGATTTGTTTTTTGTCTTTGCAATCCGCCTTAAAATTTTTCTGTATTTGGATTTAATTTTATCCAGCCTTCTTTCCTTGGCGCGTCGAGACAAAGGCTTGTCACCCAGATAAACTACTTCATAGGTGATTCCCAGGTCGCTCATATCATGAACAACCGCATGCTGGGTGGTGTATTCTGAATAAATCTTCTTCCAGAAATCGACTTGCTTGGAAAGCCCGGGGGGAGTGGTGAAATTGTAATTATTTAGGGTATGCGTTTCGTAAGAAAAACTTGCTTGCGCAAAAGGCAAGTAGAAAGGTGCCAGAAACAAGGCGAAAACGAACCCTATTATTCGTATTGTCTGGATCAAATTAGAACTTTCTATTCAAAAACTATAAACAATAATTTTATTGCATTTTCGAACTCTCAATATGCTTCCAAAGCCATATAACATATTGTTTTCTAAGGATATCAGAGGGGCCACCCAAGGTCAAGGTGAATTCGGTTCAATTTGTCACGCTTATTCAGTTCTTTTCAAACTATTGCCTTGTTTGGCTTGCGGAAAATTTTGATTTAGTTGATATACCCAGGCAAGAAGTTCAGCGACAACTTTATAAAGAGACTCTGGCACTTCCTGTCCTACATCGATTTCTGAAAGTAAATTGAGTAAATCCTTATCCTCTTTTATGGGAATATTATTTTCGTGGGCCATTTTAATTATTTTTTCAGCAACCCACCCCTTCCCTTTTGCGGTCACTTTGGGTGCTGAATCCCTCCCCTTTTTATATTTGAGAGAGACGGCAGATTTATTCGGTGAAGCAGCGTCCTTTTTCATGTTTTTACACTTAAAATAGAAGTGTTTCGGCTTACCAGAAGTTCGATTAAATTATCCTTTACTGGATTGACTTTTTCGGCGACACAACATTCCACCGTGGTATTTAAGTCTTTGGTTTTCATTCTTTTCTCAAAATCCCCGGCGTTTTCCCGGATGTAATTGGCGACCTCCTCCTCTTCTACATCCATTCGGACCGACAGATTTTCAGGCCCTGCTTTTGCGTTGATCTTTATATTCCCCAAAGAGGAGAGGTCCAGAAAAAAGGCCAGGTTATAAAAACCCTTCTCGCCTTTTCCCTCTTTTTTCCCATCCCCTGGATCTTCACGAATAAACAGCTGGATTGTTTTATCGTTTCCACTGAGTGGATTGGGTATTTGCAGGACTAAAGGCTGGTTTTCCTGTGTGGAAACACGGGAAGAAAGCTGGTTTAACTCAATACTGTCCACGGCGAATTTTATGCGCTGCTGAAATTCGGAAATCTGCCGACTTTGATTTTGCCCGGATAAATTTTTGACGGATCTGTCTGTTGCTTGAATTAAATTCAGCAATTGACCTTTCAGATCCTTTGCAAGTTCTGTTTTAATTTTTGGGTTTGCGGGTTGAGTTAAAAGTTGTTTGACTTTAGACTCGTACCGGATGCCTGATTTATCAACCTGCCCTTTTATCTCCAATTCATCAGGAAGGGCTCCCGGTTTGGGTGTTAACGCCTGCAGGGTTTCTTTTAACCTTTCTACAAGTTCGGGTTTGACATTCAATTCCTTCAAGGCGGGGGAACTTAAAACATCGCGTGTCAATTCTGCTACCAGTTTTCCCAGGGGGGTACGGGAAGGTAAATACGGTTTTATCAATTCCAGATCAATTTTTCCCGCTTTATCAGGCGGGTCGATCAAAACGGGTTTAAACCCGTTTTCAACCTTTTGAAATTGAATCCGAACCGTGTCACCTGCGCGGTGCAGATTGGCATTTTCTGATTTTACGAGAAATTCCTGGCCTTCAAATTTAACGGACAGCCCGTTTTCATTTTTTATTTGATGGACTGTAACGGGAACAATTTTATCGGGAGGTAGTTTCAATTGGCTGAAGTTTTCAAATTTTATAATTTCAGGCTTGATATTTCGTGAAAGGTTTGTTGTGTAACCCTGTTCCTGAAATTTCTGCTGGGGTCCGGATACAAGTTTTAAAACAGGTTCTGGATAGACCTTTTCAACCTGCACATAAATTTTCTGACCGGATTTAAGCGGATATTCCGGGGCGTGAGTCCCGGGGTTTCCCTGGGATTTCGGATTTACATCGGGTAATTCAGCTATTATTTTCTGGCCTTCAATTGAAATCGTAGCTTTTCCCTTTGGAAGAATTTTGACCACTTCTCCCTGAAGAATTTTGCCTGGCTGCAACTGGTTTTTCAGGCCGGCAAGAATCAGGGGTGAGCTTTCACCTGATAATATCTTTAACACTTTATTAATCAGATTATCGAGGGGTATAGAAGGTATGGCCAAAGAAATCCCTCCCACGGGGTAAAAAATATATATTCTGCCTTCAGGCAAACTGATTTCAAAACCAGTTTTCCTTAGTTATATGTATCGGCGAAAAAAACATGAGCCATTAAGGCTCTTTCAGATTATTTTTAAAAAGATGAGGTGAGTCAATATCAGGCTTGAATATTGATACTACCCCCGTGATGGCTCTCAGGGGGCAGGTTGTCATCTGGTTCTGATTCCTCTGTTTCCTGCTCGGCTATTTTCTTCTTCAGCACTCGAACCCTTTTCTTTGACCCCGTTTTGGGATCCGTTTCTTCGATAAAATAGGTATTATCCAATTCCTGAACCTGGGTCCGCTTTAATTCATCCGAAACTTCTCGTTCTTTATTCAGTTGCTGCGCTGTAACATTCGGTAAAGATTGAATGGTCTGCTGTACTTTTTCGGTATGAGTGCCCATCTGTAGAACCTGCTGGGTATTGACTGGTGGGGTTGTCGGCATATTGATTGCTCGATGGGGTTATTTTATTTATTAATATAACCCAATGGGGCCAATTGGCAAGGAGATACTTATTTAATCATAAAGTTGGAAAAAAACACATCGGTTACCGTACCGGTACCGCTTAAAAGCAATGCATTTGAAGCGGTCAGGATTTCTTTTTTGATCCTTTCTTCAGTATTGGACCTTTGAAGAGTGAAATCACTGGGTTTTTTTCTTCGCAATATGGCATATATGTTTTTCCTCACCAGAGGCAGGACCTTATCAAGGTCTTTATTCAAAACGCTATTACTTAACAGGAGGTTTGCTGAAAGTGAAATAAACCTTCCCGTTTCCTTTCCCTCTTCACGAATGGGCAGAAAAAAAGGATCCAGTTTATAAATATTTACTTTTTTAATTGCGCTGACTTCTTCTTCTTTTAAATCTTCTGTGGCCTGTTCTTCGACGACGGGAACCACCTCTTCTTCTTTTTCATCCGAAAGTAAAAAATAGACCCCCGCTCCAATGGCGATGAGCAAAACCAGTGCTCCTCCCCCAAAAATCATTAGAAGCTTTTTATTGGAGAGGATTTTTTGGATTTTGCCTTTTATACCGGATGCGGCGGCCCCCTCACCTGCACCGGTCTCTTCCAGTAACGCCTCTAATTCCGCCGCCTCATCTGAGGATAGCTCTTCTTTTGTTTCTTCAGCCATAGATCATTTCTGTCTGGTTAAACCGATCCTTCTATTTATTTTACGGATTTTGGGGAAGAGAACTCAACATTAAGTTCTTGTTTTTTAACCATTTTCTGCTGCCAAAAGGGACAATTTTTGATATAAATTCTTCACTTGGTTTCTCAGGCGGGTTTCATCTGAAGAATTTTCCAATATAAAGTCGGCAAACCGGGTTTTTTCTTTGCCCGGCATTTGATTTTTAATTCTGCTCACCACCTCATTCCTGCTCCATTCGCCACGGGCCACAACCCTTTCTATCTGGGTTTTTTCGTCGGTGTTCACCACCACTACCTTATCCATATTTTTATAATTTCCAGACTCTATAAGTAATGCGGCATCAACAATGACCATGGCCTGCGGATCCTTTTGGCAAATATTTCTATACTGCTCTTTTTCAAACGCAAATACTTTAGGGTGGAGGATATTTTCCAGGGTCTTTTTTTTATCCGGATCATTGAATATTATTCGGGCGAGTTTTTTTCTATCGAGATTCCCGGAACCATCGAGGATATTTTCACCAAAACAATCAGAAATTTCTTTCAGGGCGGGTTGGCCCGGTTCCACCAGCTTTCGGCAAATCAGGTCTGCGTCCAGGATATGCGCACCCAATTCCTTAAAAATGGAAGCTGAAAAGGTTTTTCCAGATCCCATCCCACCTGTAAGACCCACTAATAGCGACAAACGTATCTCCCAATACTCAGGCTGGATTTAAGTTCTCTAGTAACTCAGAGTAGAGTTTCATCATCTTTCGAGTAATTGGTCCCGGTTTTCCATTTCCAACAGGACGGTTATCAAGTACAGATACAGGCATAATATTTTTTACCGTTCCGGATAAAAATATTTCTTCCGCTTTTAATAATTCCTCCCCGGGCCATTTGCCCTCTTCCAATGGCATTCCATTCTCATTGGCCAGCTGGATTATTTTGTCGCGGGTTATTCCTGAGAGGATTCCACATTCCTTGTCAGGAGTTAAAAGTCGTCCATCTATTACAAAAAATAAATTGCTGGTCGTTGCTTCTGTCAGTTGTCCCCATGGATTCATCATAATCGCATCTTCAGCACCGGTTTTGGCTGCTTCAACCCGGGCTAAAATATTATTCAAATAATTCCCGGTTTTAACTGCCGGGTTCAACGAATCCCGGGAATTTCTTTTTATAGACACCAAAGCTACGGAAATTCCCTTGGCATATTTTTCTTCAGGTATTTGGGGAAAATCTTTAACCAGTATGATTATGTTTGGTTTGAGGCAGGAGGAAGGGTCGAGATCTATTTCCCCCACCCCTCGGGTGATTATGATCCGGATATAGGATTCGGAATTACCTGCGGAATCCAATGTGGTTTGAATCTGGTCTTTAATCTCATTTTTACTGGATGGGATATTCAGGGAAATTCCCGATGCAGAAGCAAAAAGCCTTTCCAAATGCTCATCCAGGAAGCAAGGTTTGCCATGGTTTGTGGAAACAACTTCATAGATGCTGTCACCAAATAAAAAACCATGATCTAAAATGGAAATGAAAGCTTCATCTTGAATATCTCCATTTATATTTATTTTGGTCGCCATAATTTCAGAAAGGAGAAAAATCAGTCCTGGTTTTTTTCAACAGATTTCAGAATATCGTTTAATTTTTGCAAGTCTTCTTTTGAATAATTATCCAAAGACTTTTCGCCTGATTTTGAATCCTTTCCAAGATTTGGCAGGTTTTTCTTTAAATCTTCAAACTGGCCGGACATATTTTTCAGATTTTTTAATTCTTCAAATTTCTGTTTTGCCCCATCCAGGTCAATGCTGTCCGTTAATTTTTTTCGAAAATTCAACGCACCGGGGTTTTTATTTAAATATGCCAAAGTTTCGGCGATATAAGGAGCGGTAATCGAATCCTTGGTCAGTTTTTCACCCACCTTTGGAAAAAACTGCAGTGGAAATGTCAGGGCAACCACGATAACCGCTCCTCTCCCCAAACCCACAACGCCCCCCATTATACGATCGAACTTGGAAAGGTGGTTGCCTGAATACATCATTCCTTTGGCAACTTTCCCCATTAAGGAAATGATGATCGCGGTTAATATATAAATTGCAACAAAGGCAATTACTTTTGCGATGGGTTTGCTGGGGATGCTTTCCATCAGGGTTTGTGAAAATGTTCCCTGGTATTTGGACGCCATCAGGAAACCGCCCAAATAGGAAAGAAGCGAGAACAGCTCTTTAACAAACCCTTTGAAAAGGGAAAGAACCATACTCAATCCCAAAATGGAGCAAACAATAATGTCGAAAGTGGTCATAATGTTATTTGGGTGTTTCTAATGATTTTCCCTGAATAATTTTTCAATATCAGTTTCAATGAAGAGGTGTATTGATCGGGTCTTTCCTGAATTTCATTTTTAAGGGCGGTCAAATCGAAATATTTGCCTTCACTGATTTCTTCTTGATTGATATTAATGATTGCATCTGTTTTGCAGAAATAAACCTGCACATGTTCCTGATATGTTTCGTTACAGGCTTTAATTTTGGTCAAAGGGTTTAATTCCGCTGTTATACGCAACTCTTCATATAATTCCCTGTGGGCACTTTCATCATAAGACTCACCCGAATCTACATGACCTGCCGAAGAAGTGTCCCATAATCCCGGATTCTCATCTTTTGCCATGGATCTTTTTTGTAAAAACAACTGATTCTTGGAATTAAAAACCAGGATATGAATGGAACGATGCAAAAGATTTTTTTTATGAATTTCCGAACGAGTCGCCTTTCCGATTACCCGGTCCTGTTCATCCACAACATCATAAATTTCGTCCTGGTCGCTGATTAGACAATATCCTTATTTAGGCTCGACATCCTTTAATCCGCCATCCGGCCTCAAATAGCTGAGCCTGCGGGGAAATTCGCCTTCCTCACAATAATTGTGCTGAGCCAGAATTTTTACATCTTCAATGGCCTGTTTAGAACCTTCGAATTCTACCGTT
>WAIB01000013.1 GCA_009873655.1 Nitrospinota bacterium
AGCCAGGCTTTAAGGGGTCATATTAAAGCGGGCTTAAAGAAAATGAGTAAAACTTTTTAATTTCAGAATCTCGGTGCCTTGTTGATATATTTTATATTTCAGTGCAATAATTGGTTGAAAATATAAAAAAGAGGAAAAATATTTTTATGAAAATTATTGTTTGTATGAAACAGGTTCTTGACACAGGAGCAGCCATTCAAATTCAAGATGGAAAAATAGCTTCTCCCGGTAGTCCTCTTATCATGAATCCTTATGATGAGTTCGCTGTAGAAGAAGCGGTTCGAATTAAAACGGCCCTTCCTGATTCAGACATTACCGTCTTTTCCCTGGGGCCCGACAGCGTCAAGGAAACTCTCAAAAGAGCCTTGGCCATGGGGGCGGACCATGCGGTTCATATTTTCGATCCTCTTTTTGATGGATTGGACAATTCGCAGATTGCAAGAATTTTAGCTTCGGCGATTCAACAGAAACCCTTTGATCTGGTTCTTTGTGGTCGCCAGGCGGTGGATGATGATATGGCACAGGTGGGCCCCGCGTTGGCCGTGTTGCTCGAAATACCCTTTGTGACCATTGTTACCAAAATTCAATTTTCGGAAAATTTTCAATCCGCTGATATCACCCGCCAGGTAGAAGGAGGCAGCGAGGTTCGGAAAGAAGTCGCTTTGCCTTTTCTTGTCACCTGCCAGAAGGGGTTGAACGAACCCCGGCTTCCTTCTTTAAAAGGAATAATGGCGGCCAAGAAAAAAGAGATACAAACTCTTTCCGCATCCGACCTGGATCTGGATTCGCAGCTGCTTGATCCTCAAAACAAAAGTTTGCAGGAAGTAAAACTCTCCTTGCCACCTGAAAGGAAAAAAGGAATAATTCTTGAGGGTACGGATGAAGATAAGGCTAAACAGTTAGCCAAAATTGTCCGTGAAGAAGAAAAGATCATTTAAATTTAGAAGGCTCTTCCAAAATGAATGAAACCACCGACCAGAATTTTTTTCAAAAAAATAAAGAAAAATTGGGATTGGGCGCTCTTGTGGTTTATATCCTCCTTCTTGGTTTGGGAACCATAGGTGAGATATGGGAAGTCGAATGGATTCTTGACCTGCCTTTGTTCAGGCCTCCCGGAAAATATTAATTTTTCCAAATATCAAATCCCCAATACACCTCCTCTGCGAAGGTAAATGGCAGTTGGGAAAAACCACGCTGAAAGGATTCAATTAAATTGCCATTTTTGGCATTGCCTGAATTTGCATAAAAAAATCACCCTTCTCCTCTTTTTCTCCGTTGTAGTTTTTTTGCAGCTGGGTTATCCTTCCTCCTTTTCTAGTTCTTTAAATTTCTCGAGCTTTTTCCGTGGAAAAAAACTTTTCTATCGCAGTGGTTGTAGAACATGACCGGAATGGAATAAAACCGGTAACCTTCGAAGTTCTCAATGCCGCCCGAAAAATAGCCCGTTCCATAACGGCGTATTATTTTTCAAGTAACCCTGAAGTCGATACCCAGCCATTGATCGAGGGGGGTGCCGATGAAGTGCGGGTTTGTATTCACCCTGATTACGAACAGTACATCCATGAAACGTATGCAGCGGGTCTGATCACCGAGATCAATAAATCCCGGCCGGATATGATTTTTCTTTCAGCCTCCAATAACGGCAAAGAATTGGCCGCGGAGGTGGCAACCCGGTTGCAGGTGGGGCTGGCTACCGATTGCATTGACCTTCAACTCTCTGAAAAGGGTGAGGTCCTTATTAAAAGGCCTGTGTTTTCGGGAAAGGCACACTCAATGAGTCGGTTGAGCGGTCCCCAACCCTATCTCGTAACCTTGAGGCCAAATGTTTTCAGGGGAGAAGGTTTCGAGGAAACCCGCAATGGCGAAATTGTCAAAGAGGCTATAAATTTACCCGATTTCTCCCAGATTGTTAAAGGACTGACTCGGGAAGTGGGGGCAGAGCTCGATATTACCGAGGCGCGCATCATTGTTTCAGGAGGTCTCGGAATGCAGGGTCCGGAGAATTTTAAATTACTGGAAGACCTGGCGGAAGTCCTGGGTGCTGCCGTTGCGGCTTCCCGGCCGGTGGTGGATAACGGTTGGCAGGAATATTCCCATCAAGTGGGCCAAACAGGAAGGACGGTTTCACCCGATTTATATATTGCATGCGGTATTTCAGGTGCGGTACAGCATCTTGCCGGAATGTCTTCTTCCCGTTGCATTGTTGCTATTAACTCAGATCCCCATGCGGCTATATTTTCAATAGCCGATTATGGAATTGTAGGTGATGCTTTGAAAATAGTTCCCCTGTTGACCCAGGAATTCAAAAATATTTTGAAAAGCTAAGGCCGAAACCCGCTCAAAATAATTCCACTTTTTAGAAATGAATATAAGGGAGATTTTAGAAGATCCTCGCCTGGAAATTCCCCCGGTTACCCCGTCCATTGTTTCCCAGTTCCGGACTTATCTCGACCTGCTTGTGAAGTGGAATCAAAAAATAAACCTCACCTCAGAAAAAGCTCCCCAGGAAATTTTAGAACGACATATATTCGATTCCCTGCAATACGCCCGTGCTCTTTCACCTAAAGATAAAATTGCGGATATCGGCAGTGGTGCCGGTTTTCCCGGCTTGCCCCTGAAAATAGTTTATCCGGATTTTAAGGTTACCCTTATAGAAAGCCAGAGGAAACGCTGCAGTTTTCTGGAGGCGGTGATTTTTGAATTGGGCCTGGAAGGAATCCGAGTTATAAATGAGCGGGCAGAAAAAATCCTGCCTGAGGACCGGGTTCGAGCCGTTGTTTTCAGAGCGGTTTCCGATATAAATAATTGCCTTGAGTTAGCCGCCCCCTTTTTGGATACGGGGGGGAAGGTGCTATTGAAAAAGGACCTGGAAAAAAAAGATCTTGAAGACTCGCTGCTTGATGGGTTCTTGCTTCAACGGGAAATAGTCGTTTCCGGTTATAACAATAAAAAATCCAGCCTGTTGATTTTTGAAAAACACTCGCCCTGAAAATTGTTTCACGTGAAACAATCCCTGTATTTTCTGCCGTTTTTCCAAATGTTTCACGTGAAACATTGGATTGAGTTAAGCAGGTAAATCTTTGCATAAAAAGGAAATATATTTGTTACAAAAACTATTTTGTGCTAATTTTAGGGCAGAATATTTCTGGCCCTGTATTTTGCCCTGGTTCATAAATACAAGGGCGGGTCGATAACCCCGGAAATCATACCTCTTGGCCCCCATGGGAAAAATTATCAGCATCGCAAATCAAAAAGGAGGGGTTGGAAAAACCACCACCGCAATCAACCTTGCGGCTTCTATAGCCCTTTCGGGCAAAAAAGTTTTGTTGGTCGATGTGGACCCTCAGGGGAATGCCTCCAGCGGTCTCGGGGTCGAAGAAGATGCAAAGGGGGTTTATGAGCTTTTAATGGGTGAAGCAAGTGTGGAAGAAGTGACCTGCGCAACAGAAATTGAAACCCTGAAAATTATTCCCTCAAGGGTAGACCTGACCGGTGCGGAAATTGAACTGGTAGCAAAAGAGTCGCGGGAGAAAGTTTTGAAAAACTCCCTGACCCAAATCGATGATTATGAATTCGTGGTTATAGATTGCCCGCCATCACTGGGTCTTCTAACCTTAAATGCCCTTGCGGTCTCCCATTCGGTGCTGATTCCCATGCAATGCGAATACTATGCTTTGCAGGGCCTCACCCATCTGTTAAAAACTTTGAAGCTTGTAAAAAAATCCATCAACCCGGATTTAAAAGTGGAGGGAATTTTATTGACCATGTTTGATGGGAGAACCCTCCTGGCAACGCAGGTAAAAGATCAGGTGCAAAAATATTTCAGCGATTTTCTTTTAAAAAGTGTGATTCCCAGAAACGTACGTTTGAGCGAGGCGCCAAGCCACGGAAAGCCCATCATGTTATATGCGGGTCGCTCTAGGGGCGCCGACTCCTACGTTGAACTGGCCAAAGAAATAATTTCCAGGTCCAAAAACGATTCCCGGCCTAAAACTCCTTTAACAGGGAGCGCAGCATGAACAGGAAAGCTTTGGGAAAAGGAATCAATGCTCTGATTCCCGACTTTGAAATGGGGGTTCCCGAGGCAGAGCCTTCTGCCACTACAGAATTGCTGATCGATGAAATTTCTCCCAATCGGTTGCAACCTCGAAATTATTTTGATGATGAAAAACTCGACGAGCTGGTGGCTTCCATCAAGACACATGGAGTGCTGCAACCTGTGGTCGTGCAGAAAGCGGGTTCCGGCTTTGAACTGATCGTTGGAGAACGGCGCTGGCGGGCTTCCAAAAAACTCGGATTAAAAAAAATCCCCGCTGTCATTCGCGAGGTCAACGACGCCCAATCTCTCGAAATAGCCATCATTGAAAATATCCACCGTCAGGATTTAAACCCGATTGAAGAGGCAGAAGCTTATGCCAGGCTTTCAAACGAGTTTGCGCTTACCCAGGAAATGGTCGCGGAGAAGGTGGGGAAAAGTAGAACCGCGGTTGCAAATATTTTACGGTTATTAAAATTATCAAGGAATATAAAAGAAGATTTGATTTCCGGAAAAATATCCACGGGGCATGCAAGAGCGCTTCTCGGTTTGGAAGATTCCAAACAAAGAGAAGCCCTTAGAAAAGAAATTGCCAAGCAGGATTTGACGGTTCGGCAAACGGAGAGCAGGGTTAATAAAATAAAAAATGGCGGTTTAAAAAAGCCGGTTAGAGGGAAGGCTTCAAAAGATATATTCATAAAGGATCTTGAAAGAGATCTGGCAAGAAGGCTTGGAACAAAGGTGGATATTACACCGAAGAAAAAAGGCGGAAAGTTGGTTGTAACCTATTACTCGGATGAAGATTTGGAGCGTATCCAGGTTTTGATGGGGAAAGGTAAAAAATAATTTTTTAAAAAGGAAAAGTTTCTCATGTGGAAGGAAAAGACAAACATGAAAAAAGAAGATACTCAAATTAAAGCCTATATGGGCGAGGACACGGTTTTCAACGGATCACTGACTTTTGATGGAACCGTCCGAATTGATGGCAAGTTTGAGGGACAGGTCATAACCGAAGACACTTTAATTATCGGTGAGTCAGGCCATTTGGTGGCAGAAATTTCTGCAGGTACCGTCATTTGTATGGGCCGTGTTGAAGGCACCGTGATGGCTTCCAAAAAAGTTGAAATCCACTCGACGAGCAGGGTGGTAGGAAACGTGAAATCTCCTGCTCTTTATATTGAGTTGGGCGGAGTGCTGGATGGAGCATGTGATATGACCGGAAAAGAAACTAAAATAATTCCCCTGGTAAAAGCAGAAGAAAAAGAAAAGGAAAAAGAAAAGAAACCTGCCAGCAAAACCCAAAACGCTTAAGGGGCAATAGCTATAAAGTCATTGTTTTAAAATTGGTTATTGAGTTTTCGGAAGCAGGACATTAAAATATATTCTGTTTATGGGAAATGAGGAAAGGGGCTCCCTTGACCCGGGGACAATTTATATTGTCAGTACTCCGATTGGAAATCTGGGTGATTTTACAAAAAGGGCCGTTGAGATTTTAAGAGAAGTTTCCTTGATCGCGGCCGAAGATACGCGTCGAACACGGATTTTGTTAAATCGCTATGAAATCCAAACCCCTCTTTCCAGTTATAACAGTTATAACAAGTTTAAAAAGGGGCCCTCATTAATTGGCCGCCTGAAAAAGGGCGAAAGCATTGCCTTGGTTTCTGATTCAGGAACACCTGGAATCTCGGACCCGCATTATCATTTAGTGCAATCAGCGTTGGAGGAAGGGATTGCTGTTAACGCAATTCCCGGGCCATCAGCCTTGCTGGCCGCGCTGACGGTTTCCGGTCTCCCCATGGATAAATTTGTTTTTGAGGGTTTTCTTCCCAGGAAAAAAGGAAGAACAAGAATCCTTGAGAATTTATCCAGTGAAAAAAGAACCCTGGTAATATTTGAGTCGCCGAATCGAATTCAAAAAACCCTTAAGGATCTTTTAAAATTTTTTGGAAATAGACAGGTTTCTATTGCCAGGGAATTGACAAAAATCCATGAAGAGGTTATTCGGGGAAGTTTGGAAGATCTTGCAAATCAGGACCGCAAATGGAAGGGCGAATTAACCCTGGTCATTGCCGGATCGAATGAAAAGAAAAGGAAGAACTGAATGCCGGTAGTTTCAATCATTGGCCCAAAAGGCGGGATTGGTAAAACGACCTTATCCATTAACACGACAGCGGCGCTGACCCGTATGCTGGGGGATTCGTTAGACCAGAACAGCGTCTGTTTGTTTGATTTGGATTTAAGGCTCCCCACCATCTCAAGTATTCTTGAAAGCCACCCTAGAAAAACGTTTTACGACCTGTTTGAAATACTCGCGAACAAGACCTACCAGGTGGATTTTTTACATTCCATATACCGGATACTTACTTTGTTTAAGGCTTATCTGGGTAAGGAAATCGATGGCAAAAATGTTCAATTACAAAAAAGCCTGGCTTTATATAAGAACCTGAATACGGAACTATTTCACTTCACCGAGTTCGATGTGGGAAATTTGCTTCAGGAACTTTTTCTTGAACGGGGTCAAATCCATTCCGTAAAAGAGATTAAAAACCTGAAACCGATTTTGAAAAAAATCGACTTGGATCAATTCAAAGAGACCCTGAAAAAGCATGAAAACAATTCGCGGCCTCTGGCGGATGAGTTTATTAATTATATTGAAGAATATAAATTTTCCTTGTTAGGGGGAGAGGTTCCGATCCTCGGTAAGAAGAATCATCGAAAGCGCATCAATGAACCGGCTTTTTTACTGCTGTTTTTGGAGTTTGTAAACGAGCTGATCGACAGATTCAAGTATGTTGTTCTCGACACCCCGGCAGGCGGGGTAAACCATTTATCTTCTTTAATGAATTCCATCGACCAGGTTCTTTTCATTTTTGATATGAGTAATAGTATTGCGGTGAATGGCAGCATTGATGCTTTGCATTCTTTCATCGATTATTACGAAGATTTTTCCAGAGATTTTGAAGAGGGCCGATTGACGGGTCTGGACAAAGCATATGTGAACAGGATGGTTGCTTCGCGTGGGGAGGAAGCGGTTACGGAAATCCTGAAAAATAAAAAATTTGGTATAATTTTCAACCGTTGCCAATCCCCAAAAGAAATTTCAAACTGTCTCGACCAGTTGAGAGAGTATTTGGAGACCCTGGATCGATTTGAGGAATACAAAGACAGGATACACATGGTGGGGATGGTCCCCCATCATAAAATTATAAATATCACAAATAATCGCGGGACTTTATTTTATAATAAGGACAGTTCCTTGTCTAAATGCATAAATTTGGTTGCTGAAAACATACTCTCAGATAATCAAAATTGCCCTACCTTGTCTAACCAGAACCAGGAAATTTTAAATTTCCTCCAGAAAAAGGGACAGGGGAGCTGGGCAAGCCGTTTTAATAAAATTGCCAGTAGTGTGGGATAAATGTCGGAACTTAAAGATATAAAACTCAAAGTTCTTTCAGAAAAAGATTTTTTGTTCCTCGCCAGGAAGAATCCCGAAGGTGTTTATGATAAGGAAACCAGGAGCAAACTTTATAAGATAATAAAAAAATTATCACTTGGAATAAAATATTGTACTGGAGATGAAAAACAGCTCCACAAAAAATTTAAAAAAGCGGAATTTGGAATCCTTTTACGAAAAAATACGGAGACAAAAGAAAATATAAACCATCCGGGAAAAGTTCAAGTTGCCGGAAGGATTTCTGGGGAGATTATAGCGGAGTCGGTTCTTATAGAAAAAACAGGGACTGTTTTTGGGAATATTGCAGCCGAAGATGTATTGTGTAAAGGCGTGGTGCGTGGGGATATCAGGGCAACAAATAAAGTGAAGATTTCAAAAGAAGCAGAAGTCACAGGCGATATCCATTCCCCCACCTTGAATATTGAGAAGGGTGCTTTGTTTGAAGGCCGCTGTTCGAGACCTAAAATCAGAAAATTAAATTCGATATTCTGGTTGGGAAAAACTCCCAAAAAAGCCGGATAGGTTTGTTCGAAGAGTATTGTGAATTTGGAGAACCCGCTCTTTAATAATGGCTCGGAATTCAGGATTCCGCTAGCTTTGGTTTGAGGTTAAACAGAATTGGATATCAAACTTTCGGTTCTGACCGTCACAGAATATAATTTGATAGGTACCAAAGACCCTAACGGGAGTTATGACCGCAAAACCCGGGAAAACCTGTATTGGATCATTGAAAAACTTCGAACCAGTACCCGTCCGCTATCCAAACTGGAACACCGCCTTCTTGAAAAATTCAAAGAAGCCACCTTTGGCGCACTTGAAGAAAAAGATAAAAAGGTAAAATTCGAGGTCGCCCGTTATCGGTTATCGAGCAATGTAAAAAATACCCTGAAGCTTGTCAGCCTGGGCATTGCCGTTGTTATTTTAGGTGGTGTTGTGGTTTACCAGGTTGTTCTGGATAACCAGACCCGGCAAAGGGTAGATGTGGCCTGGTATCAGGGGTTAAATAAAATCGGTCTGGTTTCAAAAGAAGAAGTGGATCAAATCCGTAATGACCTTTCCATCGCTTCCGTTGAGCTGGAAGAAACCAGGAAATTCAATGCCGAGCTCAGTCAGCAAATTGAGCAGATGATTTTAAATAACAAGGTAACTGAAAATTTAAAATACATTGTCAAGCAGGTGTATAACAAAAAAGAAGCGAGTTATGAAAAATCCGGAAAATTCATGACGCTGAAGTACAACGGAAAAAAAGTGGCCTCCTACAATTATAAAGATCCGCAACTTTGGTACCTTTTGGGAATCATTGAGAGTGGGGTCCTTAGAGTTTATTATAACGATGAAGAGATTCTGCAAATTGAATCTATTTTTGGTCGGGCAGGAGAAGAAACTCCTATCGGCGAGTATGAAATAAAAAACAAAGCATACAAGCCCACCTGGTATAAAAAAGAAGAAGTGAACGGCAAGAAAAGAGTGAGGGCGATTCCCTTTGGGCATAAGGATCATGAAATCGGTCACTGGTGGCTGGGAATGAGAAAACTGGGTGAACCTGTTCCCGGCAGTTATGGAATTCATGGGGTCAATGTGAATAAGGTCAACGAATTCTTTAAAAAGAATTTTGATTGGAGAAACGGAAGTGCGGGTTGCCCCAATATCCAGGATTGGTATCTTCACTTTCTCGCGAAAATGGTTCCCCGTGGTACCCGCGTAAATATAGTTCAGAAAGACAAGTGGAATAAGAAAAGAGATTTCATCCCACCTTCCGCTGCCTGATCCTCCAGCCAGGGAGGCAGTGCTGTCGAACTACGCATTTATTTTCTTGATGAATATCGACCTGGAACGGGCGGCTATTTCGCCCACTACGTGGGAGGAAATTTTAGAAGGTTATCGTTAAGTGCTAATAGATCCTGTCGGCTAGACGGATACCGAACTGTTACCAGCAGCGGTTTCGCTGCATTAACGGAAATTACATAAATGAAGAATAAAAAAAACAGCGGTGCTTCCCCAACCAAAAAACTCTGGGGAGGCCGGTTTAAACAGTCCACCGACGCGCTGATGGAAACCTTTTCGGCTTCCATTTCTTTTGATAAGCGTCTCTATGACTGCGACATTGAGGGAAGCATTGCACATTGCAAAATGCTGGCTCGATGTAAAATTATTACCGTCGCCGAATCCAATAAAATTATCAAAGGCTTGAAAAAAATCCTGAAAGAATGCGATGAAGGCCGGTTCGAGTTCAGTGACAGCCTTGAAGATATCCATATGAATATTGAAAGCCGTCTTCGGGAAATCATCGGACCTGTTGCCGGCAAGCTGCATACAGCCAGGAGCCGGAACGACCAGGTTTGTCTCGACATACGGCTTTATCTCCGAAAAGAAATAGACGATATCATTGCCGAGATAAACCGACTTTGCAAAGCTCTGCTGGCGATTTCACAAAAATATATCGATCATGTCATTCCCGGATACACCCATTTGCAAAGGGCGCAACCGGTCCTGTTGTCGCATCATCTGCTGGCTTATGCAGAGATGATGCTTCGTGATAAAGAACGTTTCCTCGATGCTTATAAGCGAATCAACGTCATGCCTCTGGGTTCGGCGGCCCTGGCGGGAACGAACTTTCCAATAGATCGAAAGATCACAGCAAAACTCCTGGGGTTTCCTGAAATCTCCCATAACAGTATGGATGCGGTGGCCGACCGCGATTTTGCAGCGGAATTTTGCAGTGCATCCGCTTTGACCATGATGCATCTTAGCCGTTTTTGCGAAGAAGTGGTTATCTGGAATTCAAGTGAATTCGGGTTTCTTGAACTTTCCGATTCTTTTACAACCGGCAGCAGCATCATGCCGCAAAAAAAGAATCCCGATGCCGCCGAACTCATTCGTGGAAAATCCGGAAGGGTTTTCGGCAATCTGGTTTCGCTGCTTACCTTGATGAAGGGTTTGCCGCTGGCTTATAACAAAGATTTGCAGGAAGACAAGGAGCCCCTGTTCGATACCGCGGAAACGGTAAAAGTCTGCCTCAGGATTTTCACCGATATGATGAAGTCGGCAAAATTCATACCGATTCCAGAAAAAGAACTGGAAGCAAGCGGCTTTCTAACAGCAACCGATCTGGCGGATTATCTTGTTTTGAAGGGGATGCCGTTTCGGGACGCCCATGAAATCACGGGAAAAACGGTTGCCTTTTGCCTGAAAAAAGAAACAACCCTGGCCGAACTGACATTGACCCAGCTTCGAAAAATATCCAAACGTTTTGATAAGGACGTTTTTGATCATATTGCCCTCAATAACTCGGTGGACCGAAAGAATGTTTATGGAGGGACAGCTAAAAAACAGGTACGCACGCAAATCACCCGTCTCACCAAAAAACTAAAAGGTAAATAATGCGAACTTTCCTTTCTTTGCTCATTATTCTGATTCTTTCAACCAGTTTCACCAGTTGTGGTCATAAAGCCCCTCCCCGACCCCCCGACACCCCCCCCGAAAAAGTAAAGGTCTAACCGCACTCAGCCAACCATTTAACTATTTGTTTTTGTTGAATTTATGGTTTCTCTTGTGACCCGCTTTATGGTATATTGCATTGCTATTTCGTTTATAAAGATCAATTTTTCAAAGGAATAGAAATGAATAAAGATCAAGTCGCAATCTATCTCAATGAACACCCTGAGTTTTTCAACGAATATCCTGAGCTTTTGAGAAAGATAAAAGAGATTAAAGAAGAAGATCTTCCAATTGAACCGATGAGTACCCTGAGTTTGGCAGACCGCATTATCAAACGGGTTCACGATGACAAGGAACATTTAAAGAGCAAATTGGAATGGCTGTTTGAAATCTCCCGCGCGAACGAAAAAATTCAAGATCATTTATACGAAATAGAGCAACTGGTTTTGACGAGTACCAACCTCGACCAAATGGTCAACCAGTTGAGAAAAGAAATCCCCAATCGTTTCGGCATCCCCAGTGTCGTTGTTTGCCTCGTTCAGGGCTCGGACCATTTTATGGAAGACCGACTGCGTCAGCGTTACAATGGTGAGCTGGACGAAACGGTAAAGTTCATCAACGAAGAAACCGCCTCAGGCTGGCTGGGAGGGAACCTCAAACCCATTTTACGTGGAGAGATAAATGAGTCCGAAGTGTTTTTATCTTCCAGGGAACCCATCAAGTCCGAAGCCCTCATTCCCATAGTTGCGCAGGAAACTTTGGTAGGCGTCATTGCGTTTGGCAGTCCCAACGCGTTTCATTTTCATGAAGGTCTCGGCACCGAGTTTCTCGAACGCATGGCAGACAAAATCGCAATCTCCATCAACAACATTCTCCTCATCGACCAGCTTAAAGACCAGCTTGTCCACTAGCCCGCCAGAGGGCGGGAGCCAACAGGTCAATTCCCACCGTGTAAGCTGTAATGTTTCAGCTTTTTACCGTAGGGTATTTTCCTTACATGGTGGTCGGGGCGCCGCTTCCAAACAGAATTCTCCTTCCCACGTGATGGACGAACCACCTGTGGCAATGTCAGCGAATTTATAGTTAAAAGCTAAAACAATAAAGCTGGCACTGCGGGAATCGACTCATTAACCCCGCGAAGTGGTCTTGTGCCTTTATAAATTATCCGTTATTATTCCCTCCTTAATTTCCCAACACTGCTTTTCTTTTGTTCAGACCAAACCGGAGAGAATGAAATGACAGAAGAAATCATAAAAAATTTGGGGCCTCTTGCGCCCTTAGCGGGGACCTGGGAAGGCGATAAAGGCGACGACATCGCTCCCGATGATGACAAAAAGAGCGAAGAGAACAATAAATTCCGCGAGCAGATGATTTTGGAGCCCATGGGTCCGGTCCGAAACCATGAACAGACTTTATATGGTTTGAGATACTCGCTGACGGCTTGGCGTATTGGTGAGGCAGATGCTTTTCATGAAGACCGGGGTTATTATCTTTGGGATCCTGATAACAAACAAGCCATGCGATGCACCATTGTTCCCCGTGGAGTTTCAATCATTGCCGGGGGTACGGTAGAACCTAATGCGAAGGAGTTTAGTCTGGCGGCTGAGGTCGGCTCGGAAACCTATGGGATCTGCTCCAATAAATTTCTCGATCAGGAATTCAAAACAGTCCGTTTTGAAATGAAAATCACGATTCATGGCAACGACAGTTTCAGTTACGATCAAGACACTCAAATCAAGATCAAGGAAAACCCCGACCTGTTCCATCACACAGATAAAAACACATTGAATAGAGTTGGCTGATCGGAGTGACGGATTCAGTTTTTTCAAACGAGTCAGAATTAAATGTGGGATATTCCTTTTGCGGGCGATCCATGTAGTCGGCGGTTTTTCAATGGAAAAGGGGCCGGGTCCGTTTTCGAGCAGGTCCTGATTGCCTGAGAGGGGGTTCCCTTCGCATTAATTTAACTAAAGGAAAAAGCTTTTTCTGGCGAGAGAGAAGGTAGGGCTGCCTGGCCGGCCCGGCTATAAAGGGCTTTTCAGAGGGTTGACTATTTTTTAATTCTCATTGATACTAAAGCACTTCCAGCCGGTTAAACAGGGAAACTATTTTAATAGACAGAAATTATTCAAATGTTACGTAAAGCAAAAATTGAAGATGCACAGGCCATCCAGAACCTGATTTGTTTTTATTCTGAAGACGGGAAAATGATGTTTCGTCCTTTAGAAGAAATTGAAGAGAACATCAACGATTTCAGGGTGTATGAAAAATCGGGAGAGGTCGTGGGCATCTGCAACCTGAAATACGGTTGGGACAACCTGGTGGAAATCCGTTCCCTCGGTGTCGATCCCCGTTATCATCGACAGGGCATTGCTACCCAGATGGTTCAGGATAGTATTGAGCAGGCTTTATTGAACCAAAATTGTGATACGGTATTTGTTCTCACCTATGCGGTCCAGCTTTTCGAGAAGCTGGGTTTTCAAATCATTGATAAAATGGGTTTGCCGCAAAAAGTATGGAACGATTGCAAACAATGTCTGCATCAGGATAATTGCGATGAAACAGCGATGAGTTTTTCATTAATTCCCATGAAAAAACAAACACCCTTGCAAGAATCCGACCAGGTCCTATATTCCTGATAAGGGGGTATCATTATGTTGGGTCCTATATTCAACGCTTTCAGTGGATTGAGCAACGCATCAAAACGGGTGCAAAACAGCGCCAACAATCTTTCCAATGTGCAGACACCGGGCTTCAAGAAGGGCCAGGTAAACAGTGTTGACAGCAAAACCGGGGGAACGCGTGTAAATTCAATTTCCAAAGTCAACACCCAGGGGGGCGGCTTTCTACCCACGAATAACCCGCTGGATCTCGCTATTCAGGGGAACGGATTTTTTCAGGTTGCAAACCCGAACGGGGGTACCAGTTTTACCCGCTCAGGAAGTTTCAGTTTGGATGGCGCTGGCACCGTGGTCGACTCCAGTGGAAACCCGTTGGTGCCTGCAATCAATATACCCCCCAATAACAATGGAATCAGCGTGGGGGAAAGCGGTCAGGTTTCCGCGCAGACTCCAGACGGGCCGGTTGTTGCGGGCCAGATTCAACTGGCGGGTTTTACCAATCCCAGCGGACTGAGCGCGGCGGGAGGAAACCTGTTTAACGAATCAGCGGCGTCAGGTGCGCCCCAGGTGGGAATTCCCGGTGCAGGTGGTAATGGAACGGTTCTCTCTGGTTTCCTGGAAGGGTCCAATGTTGACATCGCCGAAGAGATGGTCGACCAGATTGTTTCCAAGGCCGCATTTAAAGCCAATGTCAATGTTATCAAAGCCAGCGATGAAATGCTGGGCTCTATACTGGATATTAAAAGCTGATCCCCGGCCCTGAGGCCAACAGCAATTAAAAAGAAATAAGGATCGTTTTTTTATCTTCGAGAGCTTTCTCAATATGAAAGATAGAAAAACTTTTTTTTGAGTTGCGCCTGTAGTATTCTTACCAAAAACTTTCCCCTTTCACATTTATATTTAAATGGAAGATTACCTTGTAACGATAGAAAAATTTGTTCTGTCGTTAAAGGAATCCGGTCTTTCCCTTTCCGCAACCGATTACGATCTCATTCAGCAATGGGAGAACCGTGGGGTTCCGGCGAATGTGATATGCAGGGGAATTGAAACGGGATTCATAGAATTTGAACGGACCAGTCCCAGGCAGCCTTCCCGTATAAGCCTGAGTTACCTTAAAGTTTTTATTGAAGAAGAAATTGAACGCGGATGAAACCAAAAACCAGACAAGCGATTGATTGCAGCCGTTGCCGAGACAGAAAATATGTTTTCATCAATCAGAAAGGAAAAGTCAGGGCAGAAGAATGCTCCTGTTTTGAATGCAAGATCTGTGAAGGCAGCCGACGAATTTTTGAAGAAACCCCTGAAGGAATTTCAAAGATCCGTGAATGCGAATGCAATTCCCTGATAAAAAAAATAACCTTATTCAATCAGGCAGGAGTCCCTGGAAAATTTGTTCACGAGGAATTCAGTTCCTATTCAGTGGATCCCCCGCAGCACCGCACCCAGAAAAATGCTCTGCTCCATTCAAAAAAATTCATAGAAGATTATGTTGCCAGAAAAGGTCAGTACAGTCAGGGCCTGATTTTTATGGGAGCCCCCGGACTGGGGAAAACCCATCTGGTTGTTTCTATAATCAAGGAGCTGGTCATGCAGAATGGGGTGGAGTGCAAGTTCGTGGATTTTTTTGAACTGCTGAGGGATATTCGTCACGGTTATGGCGAAGATATTTCTGAAAAAGAATTTATCGATCCCTATGTTGGTGTGCAGGTGCTGGTGATCGATGAGTTGGCAAAAGGCAGGAACACGGACTGGGAACTGACCATTCTCGACCATTTTATATCCGCACGTTATAATGATGACGATAAGGTCACCCTGGTCACCACCAATTTCAGGGACAAGTTGGAAAAACCTGCGGCGTATTCCAACCGCAATGAAAAACAGAGTTTGTCCGATGCGTACCAGAAGTATTCCCTCGAAGAAAAAATTGGCGCCCGCATCTATTCACGCTTGATGGAAATGTGCAAGAAGGTAAACCTTGAAGGCAAAGACTATCGCCACATCCAACCTTGATTGAATCTGTTTTTTTTCTTGTTTTGGCATTAAGAGGGTTTACAGATACCCCGGGACATAAGCCCCCGAAAATTCGATTCCCCTTTTTAATATTTATTTTTATTGCCGTCAGTTCCTGTTCCCAGATTTATTCCAAGGTGGGAGGGGACTTTAAGGGTCCGCCGGAAGAATTAAAAAGTCAGCTCACTCCAATCGCAAAAAAATTAATCGAATCGGCCTATGCAGATATCGACCCCTCCCGGCTGGTGGATTTCCATACTCATATCCTTGGGTTGGGAAATTCCAATTCGGGAATTTTTATCAATCCCGCAATGCAATCCCCGGCCAATCCCATTCGCTATTTCAGGTTTCAGGCTTTTAAAAATGCATCCGGTATTTATAAAAATGATTCGGGGGACCAGGATTATATTTCTCGATTGCTCGGGCTCATCCATAACCTGCCGGAGCGGGGGCGATTTATGATCCTGGGTTTCGATAAAAATTATCGTCCCGATGGCCAAGAAGATTTAAAGCAGACTGAATTTTATATTCCAAATGAGTATATTTTTTCACTTGTAGAAAAAAACCCGAACATTTTCCTTCCCATGATCTCAGTGAATCCCTACAGGGAAGACGCGCTCAAAAAACTCGAAGAATGGAATAAAAAGGGAGCGCGGTTTATCAAATGGCTTCCAAATGCCATGGGTATCGACCCTTCCGATCCCGGAATTGATAAATATTATTCGAAAGTAAAACAATTAAACATGGTTTTGCTCGTTCATGTTGGAGCAGAAGGAGCGGTGCACACCGGGGAAGGCGAAAAGTTGGGCAACCCGCTGTTGTTACGTCGTCCCCTTGACCAGGGGGTAAAAGTGATCATGGCGCATTGCGCGAGCAGGGGAACCAACCTGGACCTTGACGAACCTTTGAACGGCGAGGTTTCTAATTTCGATTTGTTTATGAGGATGATGAATGAAAAGCGTTATGAAGGGTTTTTGTTTGGAGAGATTTCCGGTTTGACACAAAACAACCGCTTTAATGGGCCCCTGCAAACCTTGTTAAAGAAAAAAGAGTGGCATTCGCGGCTGGTTAATGGAAGTGATTATCCTTTACCCGCATTGAATATTGTTATCCGGACGGAAGCTTTGGTTAAAGCCGGGTTGTTAACCCATGAAGAGAAACAGGCCATGGATCTTATTTATAGATACAACCCGCTTTTGTTCGATTTTGTTTTAAAACGAACGGTACGGCATCCGGAAACGGGAGAAAAGCTTCCTGCTTCCATTTTTATGATTCCGAATGGTTTTTAAGGTTGATTATGTTATCTGAAAGGAAAAGAGGGGCACGTGGGAGGCGACCCCTCCTGGATTAGCCTCCCACGTATTGGGAAATTTCAATTTATTGTCTACTCAACCTTGGTGGAGGATTAGGAGTCAGCCAGTAATTGAAATATCCCTTTATGCTGTTGCTTCGCAATTAACTTACGGCTATTCTTAACTTTAAGTATCGGAAGAAAGGTTTTCATCGTCAAAATCGACAACTTCAGGTTTTTTTTGTTTGCCTTTCTTGCCTTTACCTCTGATGGGTTCCCCCATCTTAAAAAATGAATTCCAATAATCTTTACTCAGCTTCTTACTGGAAAGGACTTTTTTTACTTTTCCTGTTTTATCCAATATTTTTACTTCGTGAAACATACTGTGCTCCAAAACTTGAAGGCCTGTTCGGACTCCCAAATTGGGGCGCTCGGTCATGTTTCCTGAAGAACACCGAACAATTCGGGTTCGATCCGCTTGGGCCAATTGAAAATTTTTTCGTGGATCTCCTAATAAAAATTGAATCCCTTTAAAAGGATGTCAAGGCACTGATCCAGAATCATTTCCCAAGCCTTATGACGTCTTATCGGAGGAACGTTTTGAAACAATTAGCGATATTTTTATATTTGGGCCTTTTTTTCACCTTTTTTGGCTGTGAGCGGAAAATGAAGGAACACCCGCTTCCTGAGAGCTTGAAAAAGGAATTTGCCCGCAAAAGTGACCCAAATGCCCATAAAAACGATGTTTCAGGCACTATCTCCATGTCGCCTGAAGTCCGGGCGACCATCCACCCCAGTGCGGGATTGTTCCTATTTGCCCGCCCCCGGGGAGTCGAATCAGGGCCCCCTTTGGCGGTCAGGAAACACGGAATATTCGATTTTCCGTTCGAATTTGAGATCGGACAGCTCAATACGATGATGGAAGGAAGTGTTTTTGAGGGAAACCTGACCCTGACCGCACGGCTGGACCAGGATGGAAACAGGAAATCCAGTCCCGGTGACATTGAGGGGAAAGTTGATGTCCAGGCCGGTGATAAAAAAGTAAAGCTGGTTCTGGATAAGGTGGTTGAAGGCGAATCCCTAAATATCCAGGGAACGGTGCGGATAAGTGAAGGGCTCAAAAATAAAATGCCCGAGAACCCGACTCTGTTTTTATTCGTGAGGAGCCTGGATGTGAAGCGCGGTCCGCCGCTGGCCGTTCAAAGACTTCCCCAAATTGAGATGCCCTTTAAATTTTTATTAGGCCCGCAGGATATCATGATTCCCGGCACGCCCTTCGACGGACCCATGCTGTTGACAGGAAGAATCGATGCAGATGGCGATGCCCGTGTCGGCCCCGGCGATATTGAAGGATTTGTAAAAGTAAAACCGGGAGACAAAAACGTAGAGTTATTCCTCAACCATTTAACGGAAGGGTAAAGCTTTTACATTTTTCGCCACCAGAATGCGCCAATGCAAGTTGCAAACAGGCAGGCCCAACTGAACACATCGCCATTGAGACTGTAAAAAGTTTTCTTCTCCGTTGCCGGGGCGATCAGGGTTATACGAAAGTCTTCAACAAACAAATCCGTTTCATCACGCAGTTTTCCTGTGGCTTCTATCGTTCCAGATATTCCCGTGTTAGCGGCGCGAACCAGTGGCACCCGGTTTTCCACCGCTCGCAGGGCGCCCATGCTCATATGCTGGTACGAGGCGGCACTTTTTCCGAACCACGCATCGTTGGTGATATTCACTAAAAAGTTGGCGCCATTTTTTACCGCCTGCCGGATCAAATCAGGAAATATCAATTCATAACAAATGGACACCCCCGCTTTATTACCTGCGGCGTCCATCACGGTGGCTTCCGTTCCACGGCCGAAGTCGCCAATCATTACCACCAGTTTCTCGATGAAAAATAAAATATTTCGAAAAGGAACGAATTCACCAAAGGGCACAAGGTGCATTTTGTCGTAGCGGCTCAAAGTTTCTCCCGATCCCGATACCAGGTACGCACTGTTGAAATGGATTTTTTCGTTGTCTTTATTTTTCCGGTGCGGACTGCCAAATAAAATCGGAATTTTAATTTCGCGGGCAAGGTTTCTCAGCGATTCGGTCTGGTCCTCGTCTTCTTCAAAATAAAAAGGCGTTGCTGTTTCAGGCCAGATTATAAGGGAAGGATTTTCTTCGGCGGCTTTTAATGTCAAATCCTTATACTTTTTTATAACCTTGTTTTGATAGATCGGATTCCATTTCATGAATTGTTCTACATTTCCCTGGATCAATCCCATTTTCATATGCGGCCTGTTGGAAGTGGAAGCAAGAGTTTCTTTCCAGAAAATGGTTCCATAAACAAGCCACAGGGAAAAAATGAAGAGCGTCACCGATAAAATCCTCCATCCCGTTTTTACCTCGAAGGGATCCTGGTGCTGGTCCCGCCAACATT
Source organism: Nitrospinota bacterium (assembly GCA_009873655.1). Lineage (GTDB taxonomy): Bacteria > Nitrospinota > Nitrospinia > Nitrospinales > VA-1 > UBA8687. The sequence continues at coordinate 19,276 of WAIB01000013.1, forward strand.
TCCAGGATAGATAGAGTCCGCTGTTGACCATGATGATGAGCCAGGAGATACCATAAACTCCTGTCCATTCCGCGATTTGGATCACCGGTAGATTCTGGAATTGGGAATAACCCAAACCCAACCAGGAAAACCCGTATTCGGAATGAGTGGAACGCAGATATTCAAGGGCCGTCCATAATACCGGGGCAAAGATAAAAAAATGATTGCGGTTTTCACCGCTCACTCTTCTCAGCAAATAGCAAAAAAGAGCGAGGATCAAAGATAAATAGGCCGACAAAAGACCGAGAACCGCATAGCTCAAAATCCAATGCAGGTTGCCATAATTGATGAGGGTATTGTTGATCCAGTTCAATCCCCAGTTATAAAAAACCATTCCCGTTACAAACCCCAGTAAAGCCGCCCTTTGCGGCGTTTCGTTTTCCATCGCAAAAAACAAGGGGATCCATGCCACCCAGGCCAAAACCTCGAGATTGTACTCGGGAAAGGTCAGAGTCAGCATGATTCCGCTTAACGCGGCCAAAAGAAGGGATTTAATATCTAGGTATTTCAAGTAGAGTGGTTTACAATATTTGGTGGATTACAGTGCTCAAATTTGAAATATTCCCGGGTTCTGGAGATCCAATTTGACTATTAAAGGATAGCCCGTATCAATCATAGCGGGAACTATATATATTTTGGAAACAAAAAAACAATTAATTGATAGCTTTAAAAAGGTATGCCTTTGCCGCAGTATCAAAGCCGGCACCATTATGGCCGCGATTCAGGAAGGGACTTTGACTTTTGAGGCATTGAGAAGAAAAATTGGCGTTGGCACGGGAAACTGCAAAGCCAAAAGATGCCGACCCAATATAGAAAAAAGAATCAAGGAACACAAAGAAAGTCTTGCGGCCAGCTCTGAATCCGGCAGCCCGCCTTGCTGATAATAATCCTGATAGCAGGTTGATTACCCTAACAGCTCTACGGCTTCTTTAATTCGCCTGACGCCTTCCTCAATTTTATCAAGAGAAGTTGCAAAAGACATTCGCGCATTTGCATCTGCGCCGAAGGCGATACCGGGAACAATGGCCACTTTCTTTTCCGTTAAAAGAAACTCCGTAAAGTCCAACGACCCCTGAAGCTGCTTTCCGCTACGATCTTTCTTTCCATAGAGACTGGAGAAATCCGGAAAAGAGTAAAACGAGCCATTGGGTCGTCGGCAGGCGACTCCGGGGATGGCTGCCAATTGATCGACCATAATATTCCTTCGCTTTTCAAATTCGCGCACCATTTCCAAGACATCGTCATGCGGCCCCGTCAGGGCTTCAACACTCGCAGCCTGGGAAATGGAACAGGGGCCTGATGTGCTTTGCCCTTGCAGCTTTTGCACTTTTTTGACAATTTCCGCATCGGTAGCGATGTAGCCGATTCTCCAGCCGGTCATGGCGTAGCATTTTGAAACACCATTTATCACGACGCAATTTTTCTGAGCTTCCTTGCTTAACGAGGCGATACTCGTATGACGGTATCCATCGAATACAATCCACTCGTAGATTTCGTCGCTGATCATTAACAGATTATTTTCCAAAGCGCATTCGGCAATCGCTTCCAATTCCGATTTTTCGTATGCAAACCCCGTGGGATTGCTCGGAGTGTTGATCAATACAGCGCGTGTATTTGGAGTCAGAGCATCTTTTAACTGGTCTACCGTGATTTTGAAATTGTTGCTCGCATCCGTGTCTATGATGACGGGTTTCGCTCCAGATAAAACCACCATCTCGGGAAACGAAACCCAGTAAGGCGCGGGGATGATGACCTCGTCACCCTCTTCCCACAAGGCTTGCGCCAGGTTATAGAAAGAATGTTTGGCTCCGCATGAAACCAGAATCTGGCTTCTATCGTATTCCAAATCATTATCCCTTTTCATTTTGGTAATGATCGCATCTTTTAATTCATTGGTTCCCCCAACAGGAGTGTAATGCGTATCGTTTGCTTCAATGGCTTTGATGGCAGCCTGTTTAATCCGGTCGGGAGTGTTGAAGTCGGGTTCGCCCGCACCGAAACCAATGACATCTTCACCCTGGGCTTTCAGTTCTTTGGCTTTGGCATCGATCGCCAAAGTCATGGATGGTTTTACTTGCTGAATACGATGAGAAAATTTCATTTGAACTTTTTCTTTAATTCTTTAAAAACATTTTTAGGAACAAGCTTGGAAACGTCGCCACCATGGCGAGCGGTTTCTTTAACCAGGTTGGAACTTAAAAAAGAAAATTCCTGACTTGGAATCATGAACAGCGTTTCTATTTTTTCATCCAGAGTCCTATTCATCAAGCCCATTTGTAGTTCAAATTCAAAATCACTTATGGCTCTCAATCCTTTGATGACCACCGTTGCTTTTTGGCTATGAGCCAGACTGATCAGTAAATTATCAAAGGACACGACTTCTATATTTTTCAGATTTTTTGTTGCATCCTTTATAAATTCAACCCGGTTTTCCAGAGAAAATAAAGGCCCCTTTTTAGGATTCAAAGCAACCGCAACGATCAACTGGTCAAAAATTTTAAGTGCCCGACGCATGATATCGATATGACCAAAAGTTACCGGGTCAAAAGTACCAGGATAAAGGGCCATGCTTTTTTTTTTCATTTATATTCCCCGAGAAAAGGGAAGATTATAGCTCTAAATAATTTTTTGGCAAATTTTTAGAAAATTAATTTTGCAAGGGCTCCCTTTTTTAATTTTTTTTTGAAAAAAAAAGAAAATTTTGGGAATTTTTCCGGGAGGTAAAAAATTTTTTTTATAAAAAAAAAAGCAGCGAAACCAATTGATTTTTCATGACTTTTTTAATTTTTTGATAAATTTTCCAAAAAAGGAAATCGAATGTAAATATGAGCGGGCCCGTCCAAACCATAGAAAAGCTTTTATTTGTAAAGGTTTACGGCGACAAAATATTTTTTTTTGAAAAAAAAATTTTTGGTGAAATTTTTCGATTTTAACCCCATATTTTAAGGGAGAATTTTAATTTTTTTATCCCTGATATTTCCTTGACATTTTGCTTGAAATTCCATATAAAAGGGCCACATATAGAGAAAAGGTAACAAAATTTATTCGATATTCAGGGCATAAAAAATGGGAATTTTCAGGAGTATTCGCCTCTTATTATTTTGACGAAACGTAAGCGAGTTTTCCTGGGGTAGCGTGTACGACTCTCGTTTTTTAGAGGTCTGTTTCGACGCCATTGGATGCGGGTTTCCCGCGTTTAGCATTTTATTTTTTTCATGTTTGTTGCATGTTGTTTGATAGTTGGAAAAAGTTCTAAAAGCAGTAAGTTTCAGAAGTATTTTTAGAGTTGTTTTTAGGTTTAATTGGGGGAAGGGATTTTTCAATTTCCCCGGAAGAAGTTCAGCAGTAGTTGTGTGAAGTAGTTGTGAAAATGGGTTCGGATTTTACCGGGCTCAAAATTTCCAAGTTTCACAAGGAGGTTTGTATATGAGGTTAAACAGACGTAAGTTCTTGCAGGTGAGTGCTGGTGTAGCGACAGCTATGGCATTGACGAGCAAGAGGGTTGGAGCACAGCTGAAGCCCGTAGTTAAAGTTGGGAATCCGCTGGAATCCTATCCTGACCGACGGTGGGAAGAAGTCTACCGTGATCAGTACAAGTATGAGCGATCTTTTACGTATTGTTGTTCTCCGAACGACACCCATCAATGTCGCGTACGTGGATTCGTGCGAAACGGCATCTTGATGCGTATCGAGCAGAACTACGATCACCACAAGATTCGCGATCTGTATGGTAACCAGGCTGACGCAGCGTGGAACCCCCGCATGTGTCTCCGTGGTATGACCTATCCACGCCGCGCTTATGGCCCTTACCGGAACAAGTATCCGATGATCCGTGTTGGCTGGAAGCAGTGGGCGGATGACGGTTTTCCTTACCTGGATAAAGAGAACCGCGAAAAGTATAAGATGACAAGCCGGGGAACAGACGAATTCGTTCGTTTGACCTGGGATCAGACTTTCACGTACCTCGCTAAGGGTCATGTAGCTGTAGCGAAAGCTTACAGTGGAACCCGTGGTGCGCAGCGTCTGAAGAATGAAGGCTACCAGCCTGAAATGATCGAAGCAATGGGCGGATCCGGACCTCGTACTTTCAAGTATCGAGGTGGTATGGGTCTTCTCGGTGTTGTCGGTAAATATGGTATTTACCGCCTGGCTAACCAGGTTGCTCTTCTTGACTCCATCATTCGTGGTCGGGGTCCGGGAAAAGTACTCGGTGGCCGTGCATGGTCTAACTACACCTGGCATGGTGATCAGGCTCCTGGACATTCCTGGACACATGGAATGCAGACCTCTGATATCGACTTCGCTGACCATCGTTATGCGAAGATGACCATTCAGTGGGGTAAAAACCTGATTGAAAACAAAATGCCTGAAGCGCATTGGTACACAGAAATTATGGAGCGTGGTGGTACCCTCGTTTCCATCGCTCCTGAGTACAATCCGCCTGCAACGAAAGCGGACTACTGGGTTCCGACCCGTGCTGGTCTGGCTGACATCGCGTTGTTCCTGGGTGTAGCTAAAATCATTATGGACGAAGGTCTTGTAGACATCGATTTCGTTAAGGACTACACAGACATGCCTCTGTTGGTTCGAACGGATACGTTGGTGCGCTTGCATCCGGATGACTTTATTCCGGGCTACAAAGCTCAGTCTCTGCCGAAAGACGGCTTCACCACCAAGTGGATGAAGAACTTCAATCGCAGCATGATGCCTGACTTTACTGTTTGGGATACCAACACAGACAAGCCGGTAGCCATCAACCGCGAAGACATCGGCGCCAAGATGAGAAAGAAAAATATCGATCCTGCATTGGACGGTGTTTTTGATATTAAACTCGTTAGCGGCAAAACCATTACGGCAATGCCTCTTTACGAAATGTACAAGATTCACCTGAAGGATTATGACATTGATACGACCAATCAAATCTGTCATGCGCCGAAAGACTTGATCGTCCGTCTGGCTCGCGACATTGGTACCATCAAGCCTGTTGAAATCCATTATGGTGAAGGTATCAACCATTACTTCCACGCAACGATGCATAACCGTGCGTCTTATGTACCTCTGATGCTGACAGGTAACGTCGGTCCTAAAGGTTCTGGCTCTCATACATGGGCTGGTAACTACAAGGCTGGTAACTACCAGGGCTCTCACTGGTCTGGACCTGGTTTCGCAGCCATGGTTGCTGAAGATCCTTTCAACACCATTCTCGATTCCGCTCAGAACATCGACTGGAAAAACGTGAAAGGTTACCTGAAGGGTGAGGAAGTCAGCTACTGGGCGCATCGTGATAAAGCGTTGATCGTAAATACCCCACGCTATGGCCGAAAGGTATTCACGGGACGTTCTCACATGCCTACCCCGACCAAGCTGGTTTGGTATGTTAACGTTAACGTTATCAACAACGCGAAGTGGTTCTATGAGTTGGTATTCAACACGAATAACAACGTAGACATGATCGTAGCTCAGGACATCGAGTTCACCGGTTCTTGTGAATACAGTGACATCGTATTGGCACCGAACAGCTGGGCCGAGTTCGAAAGTTATGAAATCACTTCTGCTTGTTCTAACCCGTTCCATCAAATCTGGGGCGGCACGGGAATCAAGCCTATCTTCGATACCATCGATGATAACCTGATCCACCGTGAATTCTCTCGCCGGTTGGCAGAGGTTACAGGTGACAAGCGTTTCGCTGATCATATGAAAGTTTATGAAGGTGACGCTCCTAACCGAACCAAAGCTATGATTCGCCGGTTGTTCACGACATCTACCACAGGTATGGGTTACAACATAGACGACATCATCAACGGTCGTTATGGTGAGCCTGGAGCTTGTTTGATGTTGTATCGAACATATCCACGTTCTCCCTTCTGGGAAATGTACACGGAGTCTAAACCTTACTACACGCCTAACGGCCGCATCCAGTTCTACAATGATGAAGCTGAAGCGATTGAGTATGGTGAAAACTTCATCGTTCACAGAGAAGGCCCGGAAGCTACGCCTTACCTGCCGAACGTAATCGTATCAACCAACCCCTACATCCGACCGGATGATTACGGTATTCCGGAAGACGAGCAAGATCCGGATCTCCGTCACGTTCGAAACATCAAGAAGCCTTGGTCAGCGGTACGTACGACCAAAAACTTCTTGTGGGAGAAGGGTTATCGATTCTATTGTGTAACTCCAAAATCACGACATACAGCTCACAGTTCCTGGGCAACCACTGACTGGAACATGATCTGGAACAACAACTTCGGTGATCCTTATCGAATGGATAAGCGTTCTCCTGGTGTTGGTGAGTGGCAGGTACACATGAATCCGTTCTTGTGTAAAGACCTCGGTATCAACGAAGGTGACTATGTATATTGTGACGCTAACCCGGCGGATCGACCATACATGGGTTGGAAACCTTCAGATCCAAGGTATAAAGTGGCACGGCTGATGTTGCGGGCTAAGTACAACCCAGCATATCCGTATCACACCACCATGATGAAACATGCTACGTGGATTGCCACCGAGCGTACCGTTAAGGCTCATGAAGAACGCCCAGACGGACGAGCGATGTCAATGACCACACCTTACCAGTCTAACTTCCGGTATGGTGGTCAGCAGTCCATCACGCGTTCTTGGTTGATGCCTATGCATCAGACTGATACTCTGTTCCATAAAGCAAAAACCAAGATGAAGTTCAAACACGGCTATGAAGCTGATAACCATGCGGTTAACGCAGTACCGAAAGAAACCCTGGTTAAATTCTCCAAAGCTGAAGATGGTGGTTTACATGGTAAAGGACTCTGGGAACCAGTACGAACAGGTTATACCCCAGAATCACCGTTGAAAGATCGTTTTGCAGAGATGTATCTCGCGGGACAATATGTACGCGTGAAAATTTAATGTAATCGGTGGTCCTCCCATAATGGGAGGACTGCCATCGATATTTCAACGTTTTAACAATAACAAGGAGGTATAATAATGCCTGAAGTCTATAACTGGCAGCTTGGTCGTATGGCTACTTATGTATACGATGAAAAGCACCCGAAAGAGCAGTTCACATTCGTGTTTAATACGAATCGTTGTATTGCTTGTCAGACCTGTACAATGGCCCATAAATCTACCTGGACCTTCTCTAAGGGTCAGGAGTATATGTGGTGGAATAACGTAGAAACGAAGCCTTACGGTGGCTATCCTCAATTCTGGGATTGGAAGATCCTGAAAATGTTGGAGCAGTCAAATCCAGGACAAAACGTATGGAACGTACGTAAGACTTCCAACAAAGCGATCCATGGTGTTTACGAAGGTGTTACCATCTTCGAAGCTCCTGCTAAGATCGGTTTGAACCAGCAAGCAATCGGTTATGTACCGACTGATGAAGAGTGGCGTTTCCCGAACTTCGGTGAAGATACCGCTCATGGTCGTGAGTTCACCCAGTCCCGTGAAGGAACTTTCGGTGGCGACAACGGCACGAAGTCTGTACTGCCCGAGCACAAAATCTGGTTCTTCTATCTACAAAGAATCTGTAACCACTGCACGTATCCCGGTTGTTTGGCGGCGTGTCCTCGAAAGGCTATCTACAAGCGTCAAGAGGACGGCATCGTTCTGATCGACCAGAGCCGTTGTCGTGGTTATAAGAAGTGTGTAGAGCAATGTCCTTACAAGAAGCCGATGTTCCGCGGAACAACGCGTATTTCTGAAAAATGTATCGCTTGTTATCCCCGTATTGAGGGTCTCGATCCTCTGACGGAAGGTGATCAGATGGAAACACGTTGTATGGCCGCTTGTGTTGGTAAGATCCGCTTGCAGGGTCTTGTCAAAATCGGTGGAAATGGCGAGTGGGCTCATGATCCTGATAATCCACAGTACTACTTGATTCGGGATCGTAAAGTTGCTCTGCCGTTGTATCCTCAGCTGGGTACGGAGCCTAACGGATATTATATTCCGTCACGGCACGTTCCGCGTTCTTACTCTCAACAGATGTTTGGCCCGGGTGTTGATCATTCAATCGATCAATACATGGTTCCAGATCGTGATCTGTTAGGAGTATTGCAGCTGTTCCGGACGACCCAACGTATCATTTTCAAATGGAAGCGTGAGCCAGGTCCGAAGATTTTCGAGACCAACATTCACGGTAAGAAGTTTGAAATGTATAACGACACGGTCATCGGGTTTAACAGGAAAGGTAAAGAAATCATCCGTGTTACGGTTGAAGAGCCTTTCTATGTTCGACCTGAAGAGCATCCGGGTGCAATCTAGGAGGCGAAACGACGCTCGCGGTATAGCGGCGTGATTCAATACGGAGGTGCGGCGGGTTGAGAAGCCCGCCGCACATTCGCAATTCCGTTGCACGGAGCGTAAACTTTAAATCCCGTAAACAGTTTGTTAACGAGGAGGGAACAATTGTGAGTAAAAAAACTATAATCTTTGCGATGTTGCTTGCTTTTGTACTTGGACTGACAAGTGCAAATGCGGCTACCATCAAGGCTGTAAAAGTTCAGGGGGATATCCCGGTTGCTGCGGATGATCCTTTCTGGACTCGTTATGGTCCTACTTTCCACAAGCACACCGTTGTGGATCTGGATCCTCAAATGATCACCAACCCCATGTGGCCTGCTCCTGCGACCAAATGGGTAAATGTTCGCGCAGCTACAAACGGAAAAGAAATTGCTGTTCGTTTGAGCTGGACCGATCCAACACGTAACGACATCATGGTTCAATCTCAGCAGTATAAAGATCAGGCAGCCATCATGTTTCCTGTAAATCAATCTGGCGAAGAGCCTCCTTTCACAATGGGTGGTGACGGAGAGCGTGTAAACATTTGGCAGTGGAAAGCGACCTGGGATAAAGAGGGCGCTGGATCATCTGGCAACGCTGGAATGCAGGACTTGGAAGATCAATATAAGTATATGGCTATGGGTTCAGGCAGTTACTACATGTATGAGCCTGCTGGAAAGCTTTCTGGTAAAGAGCCAGCTCACGCTTCTGGTTCCAAAGAAGATGGAAGCAAAAGTGGTGGAGCTAGTGACATCAGCAAACGCCGAACATATACTGACTTTGGTATGGGTAAAAACGAAGGCGTGTTCAACTCCGGTCGTGCTACCGGTAACATGCTTTCCGATGCGTCAAAGCGTATTTCCCCTGTTGAAGATCTGAATGCTGAAGGTTTTAGCACCTTGACCACTCAGGCTCATCAAGACGTACAAGGAAGCGGAAACTGGGCAAACAACCGTTGGTCAGTAGTTTTCAAGCGTTCTTTGACAAATGGAGATGCAAACGACACCCAATTCAAAGGTAATAAAACACCTATGGCAATTGCCGTTTGGAATGGTGCGAACAAGGAAAGAAATGGACAGAAAGGTGTAACTCAGTGGAATACACTGGAGTGGTAAGCCTTTAAGCGGAGCAATCCGCCTGACCAAAAAATTAAACCCAGGGAAGAAGCTGTTGAAGCAGCATCTTCTCCTGGGTTTTTTTTTGAACAAAAATTTTATTCGACCGGCCAGCCCATCTGGCTCCAGCGTTCCATTCCACCATTACCAACACATACGATATTGGTTAACCCGGCATTTTCCAATGCCTCGGAAGCCATTTTAGCTCGTCCTCCCATTTTACAATGAACATAAACCGTACGGTGTTCTTTTAACTCATCCGCAATATCGGTAACGGATTCATGATCCTGATTGCGCGCCCCTTTTATATGGCCGGTTCCAAACTCACCCGGGGAGCGAACATCCAATATCAAATCGCTCTCCCCCAGTTCATCCATTTTGTCGTGTAATTCATCAATTGAAATTATATCCATTTCTTCCTCAATAAAAAGGGTGGTTCTTAAAAAGTAATATTGAAGATTATAACACGCTAAAAAAGATTTATTATTCCTGAAAATAAGACCCAGATAACGAAATATCCCGGAATTCAAATTTAAGGGTTTTTTGACTCTAAGGGAATAATCTTCCGCTATTTATTGACGGAACAAAACCTTTTCAAAAAATTCTAACCGAATATCAAATCAACCTAATTCCATATATTTAAAGGTTTAACTGAAAACCAGCCTAAGGGGAAAATAAAAAAATTAAATTTGGTACAGCTTTTGCTTAAAGGTAGGAAAAAACGAATAAATAGAAAGCTAATCCATGCACGAAAGTATATACATTGCAGCATCCGCAGGCCTGAAACAGGCAAGGAAAATGGAAGTGATTGCCCAGAACCTGGCCAACGTAAACAGCTCTGGCTATAAGAAGGATGCATTGGTTTTTAAAGAAATGATGCCCCCCTTCCCGCCCGATGAGAGCAACGAAGCCGCAAAAAATGTTCTCTTGTCTCCGGAAAAATCCAATAAGAATGTTTCTTACGTTGGAATAACCGACTCCTACACGGATTTTTCGGTGGGGGTAATGAAAAAAACGGGGGGCCAATTAGATTTGGCAATGGATGGAGAAGGGTTTTTTAAAGTTCAAACACCGGAAGGTCCAAGGTTTACAAGAAATGGAAATTTTCGATTAAATACTACAAAACAATTGGTAAACCAAAAGGGAAACCAGGTATTGGATATAAATAACAAACCAATAGTAATTAATGCCCAAGGAAAAATAACGGTCAATGGCCAAGGAGTCGTATCAATTGGTAATGGTTTGGCTAATACAACTTTAACAACTATAAAAATGGTGGATTTTAAAAACAAAAAACAATTAGAAAAAATAGGAGATGGACTTTTTAAAAATATTGGTGACCCTCAAGAGGAAAAGGATACAACAAATGTAAGAATACAGCAGGGATTTTTGGAAAACTCCAATGTTTCTTCAGTAGAAGAAATGACTGAAATGATTGGAACGGTAAGAATATTTGAAACATATCAAAAAATAATCCAATCAATCGACAGTATGAATGATCAATCGGTCAATACAATAGGCCGGGTGGGATAATTAAAAAAAAGAAAGGAATCATAAAATGATTCGATCATTATACACGGCCTCAACAGGTATGAATGCACAGGATTTAAATGTAAGCGTTATAGCAAACAACCTGGCTAACGTAAATACAATTGGTTTCAAAAGAAGTCGTCCGGAATTCCAGGATCTATTATACCAAAACCTGCGTCTAGTAGGAACACTCTCACCCAATGGCCAGCAGGTACCTACCGGTGCCCAGTTAGGTTTAGGAACAAAAACTGGAGCAATACAAAAAGTATTTTTGCAGGGTGATTTTTCCCAAACCCAAAACCCTTTAGATTTGGCGATCCAAGGAAAAGGGTTTTTTCAAATAACACAACCGGATGGAACGGCGGCTTATACCCGGGCAGGTTCATTTAAATTAGACAACACGGGCCGTATGGTGACGGCAGATGGTTTAGCTTTACAGCCGGCTATAACAATACCAAATAATGCATTATCAATTTCTGTAGACCCCCAGGGCAGCGTTGCTGTAACCCAACCGGGTTCACCGGCACCTACCGTTGTAGGGAATATCCAGCTGGCATCGTTCCAGAATCCGGCAGGTCTGCAATCGATAGGATTCAACTTGTACACCCAAACGGATGCGTCCGGTCAACCCCAAATTGGTAACCCAGGGGCGATAGATCTTGGTTCTACTCAACAAGGATTTTTAGAATTATCAAATGTAAGTGCTGTGGAAGAAGTGGTAAACCTGATCGCTGCCCAAAGAGCTTACGAAATAAACTCAAAAACGGTTCAAGCGGCGGATGAAATGCTTCAAGTCTCAAACAATATGAAAAGGTAATACCAAATGATAATAATTAAAAACAGAATTTATTGTATTGCACTTTTTTTAATTTCCTTGTTCTTGATTTTTGGAATGAATGCCCAAGCCTCAGAAACACAAATTTTAAAGGCAAAACAAATTGAAAAAATGGCAATAAATCATTTAATCAAGGAACTGCCTTGGAACCAAGAGTCTCTGGATATCACAATTTATTCTGATGGAAAGGATATTACTCTTCCTACCGGAAAAAAAGATTTAATTTACAAAATAATGGGAAGCAATCAAAGAGCAGGCAGGGTACCCATGATTTTGGAGATAAGAATTAATGATCAATTTCAGAAAAGAATTCGTATAAATACTAAAGTATTGGTTAAACAAAAAATTATTAAAACAAGCCGCGCGGTAAAAAGAGGAGAAATATTTTCTATAAATGAAATAAAAGAGGAAACAATCAAAACGGAACGTCCTAACAAAAATGCAATAAAAAATTTAAATTACATATTGGGATATGAAGCGGTTAGAAATCTACCTTCCGGAGCAACCATCCAAACAAATTTTTTAAAAAAACCTCCTTTAGGGAAAAGAGGAAAAAAAATTATGATAATGGCAAAAAAAGGAGGAATGACAATAACGGCACCAGGAATTTTAAAACAAGATGGTTATAAAGGTGAAATGGTACAAGTTTTAAATATCGATTCAAAAAAAATTATTTATGGAAACCTTGTAGATTCAAATACAGTCACGGTGAAATTTTAAAAATTTAATATTATGAAATATTTAAAAATTGTATTTATTTTCCTATTTTGTTTATTAACAGCCTGTTCAACCCCCCACAAGGCTGTAGATAGCAGATCAACGGTAATACCAAAAAACCTGTATCCAAAAAAACCGGTGCATAAAGCGCAGGAAGGTTCTCTTTGGCCGGGAAACACTAGGGGTAATTTTTTATTCGGCGACGACAAAGCTGCCATGGTAGGCGATATCATCACGGTAACCGTAAACGAAAGTGCTACTTCAACGCAATCTGCTACGACTGATACTTCCAAAGATACCACGATGGATATGCAAACAACAAACGTATTAGGTTTGCCATCAAACTTGGGTATTCAAAACTTTCTAAACATGGGAACACAGTTTGATCCCACGGTCGGAGCAACTGTAGCAAACTCCATGCAGGGATCTGGAACTGTAACTCGGAATGGGTCTTTAAATGCGACAATATCCGCAATTATTACAGAAATTTTACCTAGTGGAAACCTAAAGATTGAGGGTCGTAGATCTGTAACCGTAAATAATGAGGAGCAGATTATGGTATTACGTGGTGTGGTTCGCCCACAAGATATAAACTTTGATAACACGATTCCTTCAACATTAATTGCGGATGCATCGATAAGCTATACAGGGGAAGGCGTAGTTGCTGATGAACAAAGAAAAGGTTGGTTGGCTAAGATTTTAAGTAAGGTCTGGCCTTTCTGATAAAAAATCATGAAAAAATTAAAACAATTAAAAACATTACTCCTTTCAACTTTAACGGCAATCGTGATCATCATTGGTTGCCAGGCGGCGGTTGAAGATTTGACCGGTCCGAGCGCCTTGGGAAATATTCTTGGAATTCAGGGGTTATTTGGGGGAGCCGGAATACCGAATGACGGTGCCAGCCAGGCAACAATTCGAGTGGAAGTTTATACAACCCAGAATATTCCAACAGAGGGAGCAACTGTATTCTTAACGACTACTTTGGGAACACTGACAGCTTCATCATTGACAACCGATGCCTCAGGGACGGCTACCACGACCCTTACTTCGGGAACAACTAGGGGAACGGCCTATGTGACAGCTACAGTTGACAATGTCAGTGCCACAACAGCGGTACCTATTATTTAAGTTTTATTTAAATTATTTCTAAATGATTAATCTCTTAAACAAATTATTAAAAGCAAAAAGAAGACTGAGGAAGGAGTGGGTCCTTTGTGTTCTGATTGCTTTTAATTTTATTGTGGCCTGCGAGGGTGCGTTAGAAGAGGGCAACCCTTTTGGACCCTCAAACTCTAAAATAGTGATTAATCCATCCAGTCCACAAGTAAATAAAGGGGGAACTTTAACTTTCACAGCATTTGGCGGGACGCTTCCCGTGTCGTGGAGTATTTCAAATACTCAAATTGGGGCTATCGATGCAGGAACGGGTCTTTTTACCTCTAATCAGGAAGCACCCCAGGTAGCTGGAACTGCTACTGTCACCGTAGTTGATGCGGTGGGCGATACGGATACAGCAACCATTGAAGTGTTGCCGAATCCTCTCAATATTGCTCCGGGATCATCGGCACAAAGTGGCGCGGGAACAGAAGTTTTTACTGTTACGGGTGGATCGGGGAATGGGCTGGTTGCTACTATTAGTAATAACAATTCCTCGAGCACTTATACCTTACCGACGCTGGCTGTGGCCGATCCTGAGGTTACAGTGACATTTACTGATCCAGGAGCTTCGGGAACTCAAACTTTAACCATAACCATTACCGATGCGGAAAATGGGGATGTAGGAGCCGTTGTTTTAACAGTGTCTGCTGCGTAACTAAAAGAATTGGAATAAATATGTTCAAAAACCAAATTGTAATGAAATTATGCGCAGGGTTGGCATTAATATTTTGCCTTTCCGCTTCAGCTGAAGCGGCACGAATTAAAGACCTGTCAGGCATAAAAGGGGTCCGCTCCAACCAGTTGATCGGGTTTGGCCTGGTGATTGGCTTAACGAAAACAGGTGATAGTGCTGTAAACGTATTTTTCTCGATCCAGGCGATTGCCAGTATGTTAAAAAAACTGGGTGTTACAATTCCCAGTGGTAGAATTGGACAGTTGCAATTCAAAAATGTGGCAACCGTAATTGTAACTGCAGACCTTCCTGCTTTTGCAAAACATGGAGACACCCTTGATGTGACAGTTTCTTCTTTGGGTGATGCAAAAAGTTTACAAGGGGGAACGCTATTAATGACCCCATTAAAAGCTCCTGATGGAAAAACTTATGCAGTTGCACAAGGCCCTATTTCTATAGGGGGTTTTAGTGTTCAGGGTGCTTCACGTGGTGTTCAGAAAAACCACTTAACAGTAGGCCGAATTTCAAATGGCGCATTGGTCGAGAAAGAAATAAAGTCTAATTTTAATATAAAAGACGAAATAATTCTTGCTTTAAAGAAAACAGATTTTACAACAGCTAGCAGAATCACAAAAGCAATAAATGATGATATGAAGGATGAAGTTGCCGTCATGGTTGATGGAAGAACAGTTCGTGTAAAAATTCCAAAATTTTATAAGAATAATGCTTCTGATCTTGTTACAAAGATTGAAACTATTGAAGTGATTCCCGATTCCGAGGCAAAAGTAATAATTGATGAACGTACAGGAACGGTAGTAATGGGGGAGAATGTAAAAATTTCTTCTGTTGCAGTTGCCCATGGAGCATTATTTGTCCAAATCAAAGAAGAGCCTGTAGTTAATCAACCTCCACCGCTTGCACCAGAAAATGCCGAAACGGTCGTTATTCCCAGAACACGTGTTTCGGTTGGGGAAGGTCAGGATAAACTTTTGGTTATTCCGACAAGTGTATCTTTAGGGGATGTGGTTCAAGGACTTAATTCAATTGGAGTAACTCCAAGAGATTTAATTGCTATTTTGCAAGCGATTAAATCCTCCGGTGCTCTTCATGCTCGACTTGAGATTATCTAATTGGGTGAGGGAAACAGGAAAATATTTCCTACTTTCTCTTTCTAGTCCCCTTACCGCATTAAATTCTATACAAAAAGAACCGAATAACTCATTTATTTATAATCATTTACTTATTTATGGAGATTGTTTGGCTGGGAGGTTAGTTTGGTATGGTGTTTGCAATTTTACTTAACAACTATTAGTTGAGGTTTGATTATGGGACCTATTAAACCGGTTCAAATAGAAAAAAATTTATTTACCCAAATGACCGAAAAGAATCTGGAACGACTAAGGAATGAATCCAATTTCGGAAAATTAGGTTCTGAAAAGGAAATTGAAAAGGTTTCCCGGGATTTTGAATCTGTTTTTATAAACAAACTTCTAACCGCCATGCGAAAAACGGTTCCGAAATCAGGGTTATTTGATAGTTTCGCATCAGACATGTACCAGTCAATGATGGATGAAGAAGTAGCTAAAGAAATGTCTACGAAAAAAGGTATGGGCATGGGCGAAATGATTTACAACGACCTGAGTAATATCAACCGAGTTAGACGAGGGCAGAACATTCATTCAACTTATACGGCACTAAAAACGGATCCGGCAGCTCCTGGAATAGAGTTGAAAGATCCACAATGGTTGGAAATAAAATTTCCGAACTCGAAAAATTCCGGAATTAAATTGAAGGAGTAGTATATGAGGAATTTATATAAAAACCTTCAGGATTTATTGGAACAAAAAATAAGGCTATATGAAAACTTTATTCAATTGTTAAATGAAGAATGGAAATGTGTTTCCCAATATTCCTATGATGATTTGCAAGCCATTATTGCTAAAAAAGACAATCAGGTAATGCAAATGCAGGCTTTGGAAAACAGCCGGTCCAGCTTAATGAAAAAAATTGCTGGAAATTTAAATATGAAGCCCTCCGGGTTGACATTAAAAAAATTAATTCAGTTAAAAGATAATCCTTATCGGGTAAATTTATCCAGTTGCAGAAAAAAATTGATTTCAAATATTCAAAAAATAAATATTTTAAGCGGAAAAATTAGAACTCTTATGGATCATTCTGCGCTTTCATTAAAAAAATCAATTGCATTTGTGCATTCCGAGGGTGAGAAAGCGAATTCGCCCTATGAAGCAAATGGTCAGGTTCTTGAAAAAAAATTTCCAAGCAGGATGTTGAGTGTGGACGCCTGATTTAAAGCTTATTAAAAGGTTTTTCAATTTATGACTACAAATGTTTTCAGTGTTCTCAATACCGCAAAGGTAGGTTTGCTGGCACAGCAATTAGCTATAGAAGTCACAGGTAATAATATTGCTAATGTTCAGACAGAAGGATACTCTCGCCAGGAGATCAGCTTTGAGGCATTGAACCCTAGAAGTTTCAGTCTTGGCAAGCTTGGAACAGGGGTGCGCGTGGTTGGTGTAGAAAGGGTTCACGATCAATTCCTTTTTTCTCAAATTTTAGGTGAAGGGGATGCCTTGGGCCAGTTTGGGGTTCGAAAGGATGTTTTTGAGCAACTTGAAATTCTCTTCAGTGAATCGAATGGACAAAGCTTGAATCAGAGCCTGGGAAATTTTTTCTCGAAAATCCAGGACCTTTCCTCAAACCCTTCTGGTTTGCCGGAAAGATCAAATGTTCTTGCTGAAGCACAAAATCTTGTCACCACGTTTAATAACCTGGGTGAATCTCTTTTCCAAATTCAAAGGAATTTAGATGAAACGATTCAGGTAGAAGTATCAAAGATCAATGCCCTTACATCTGAAATCGCGGAACTGAACCAGGCAATCCATGCCAATGAACCTGTGGCTTTTAGCGCAAATGACCTGAGAGATAGAAGGGACCAAAGGGTTAAGGATTTATCAGAGTTAATTGACCTGAACTATGTGGATGAAATGGATGGTCAAATCAGCTTGACCTTGAGTAACGGAACCCCGTTGGTTCTGCAATCCACTTCATTTGCTTTAAGTACAGAACTAAACGGTAATAACAAAGGATTCCAGGATATTATAGTTTCCGGATTAAATGGAACAAGTACGAACGTCACCTCATTTTTAACGGGAGGGTCTTTAAAAGGCCTTATCGATATGCGGGACAACGAAGTACAGGGTGTAAAGGATAAACTTGACCGTTTGGCTGCGGGATTTATCCAGGAATTCAACAATGTTCATCAGCAGGGTTTCGGTATTGATGGAACGACCGGAAATAATTTTTTCGCGCCCCCTTCAGTGACCACGGAGGTCAATACAAATAATACAGGCACCGCAACCCTAACTGCTACAAACGGAAACCCTGCGGATATTTCCAATGATAAGTTCGAACTCTTATTTACAAGCTCAAATACTTTTACATTGAACAACCTGACAACGGGCGCTGAAGTTGGAACTTTTAATTTTACCTCGGGTTCTACATTTAATCTTGCCGGCGGATTTGCGGTAACAATTTCAGGTGGAGCAACAGCGGGAGACAGGTTCAAGATTTCTGTTTCAGAAGATGCAGCCCAGACAATTGCAATATCAAGCGATGTTGCATCCAACGGAAATAAAATTGCCGCGGGTTTGAACTCCAGCTCCGATGGAGCAAATGCCTTAGCCCTAGTAGATTTACAATCCCGGCTTTCATTTAACAGCGTTACCCATGTTGCTGCAGGCTCAGGTTCTTTTACTTTTGATGAATATTATAGTTCGATAGTGAGTGACATAGGCATTCAATCTTTTTCAACTCAGGCTACCCTTGATCAACAGGAGGGTATTTTGTTACAGCTTAATACCCGGAGAGAGAGTATCGCAGGTGTTTCGATTGATGAAGAGTTTATAAATATGGTCAAATTTCAACAGGCTTTTAATGCTTCTGCACGTTTAATTGGGGTGGTTGATGAGCTGCTTGATACCGTTATATCTCAGGTTTAGTTTATCAAATAATATTTAGTTATCAGGGAAGACAACAATGGTTACTCGTGTTACCAGTCAGGCGCAACAGGCAAATTCTCTCCAGAATATTTTCCGGATAACGGAAAACCTTTTTAAAGCACAACAGGAAATCGCAACAGGCCGGCGGATCAATCGTCCGTCCGATGATCCAGCAGGAATAAGAGACGCCCTCCTTTTAAGAACCGGGGTGAAGCAAGCAAACCAGTTCATCCGGAATATCGATAATAATCGAATTTTCATTCAGGCAGGAGATTCATCGCTTGGGTCCATTAACCTGAATCTGATTCGAGCAAAGGAACTGGCAGTGAGTGAATTAGGGGGAGCATCCACTGCGGAAACCAGAAGTTTCGCAGCGTCTGAATTGGGCCAGATCATTTCTCAGGTTTTTGAAACAGCCAATACAAAAGTAAAGAACCAGTATATTTTTTCTGGAACAAACTTCAGGATACAGCCTTTCAGCTCGGTAACTTCGGGTGCGGTTTATCTTGGTAATTCCGAAAGTTTCAAGGTAGGGATCGCAGACAGGATAAATGTTGACTTTAGTATCCCAGGCTCCCAGGTTCTGGCTACCGATCTCAATCCACAAATAACAAACAGCACCTCGCTTTCTTCTTTAAATGGGGGTATTGGAATAACAACGGGCTCATTTTCAATTGGGGACAGGGCAGGGAATACAGCCACCATTTCCGTAAACTCGGGCGATACCGTTTCAAATTTAATTTCCAGGATCAACAGTTCTGCTGTGAATGTAACCGCATCCATCAATTCAAATGGAAATGGGTTGCAACTTACGGATACCAATTCGGTTGTTTCTCAAGCTTTAACTATAACCGAGGTTTCTGGAGGAAACACGGCATCGGACTTGGGCATTTTGGGAAAAAGGGATGGAAACCTTACCGGGTCTGATTTAAATCCACTTTTGACAAGTTCAACTCTTATTTCAGATTTAGACGGTGGAAATGGTTTAACTTTAAATCAAATCAATATTGTAAACGGTTCTGCTTCAGGTACCGTTACACTTAGCTCCGCTACCACTATTGGAGATGTTTTAAATACAATAAATAATTCCGAGTTGAATGTAACTGCATCCATAAATAGCGCAGGAAATTCTCTCCAAATTTCTTCAAACAGCTCCACCACAGTGGCAGTTGTCAGGAATGTGGGTACAGATGAAACGGCAGAAAACCTGGGCCTGGGAGGCGGTAAAAATATTTTTGCAACCGTGTTTAAGCTCAGGGATGCCTTTCTAAAGGATGATACATCTGCAATTTTAGCATCGTTGGATTCTCTTGATTCCAGCCTGGCATCAATTAACAATTCAAGAGCAATTATTGGTGCATCTCTGGCGCGAGTAGATAATTCTGATTTTGTTCACGAGCAGGATATTGTGGACCAGTCAGAACAGCTTGCAAAAATTGAAGATGCCGATATTGTTAAAAGCGCCTCGGAACTGGCAAACCTGGAATTTGCTTTGCAGGCAACCTTAGGTTCCACAGCCCAAATTTTACAGCCTACCCTGCTGGACTTCCTCCGATAAAAGAAATGTCAAGGGTGGGTAATTACCCTTGAATTTTCGGAATTGATGGAATTTGTTATGATTGGATTAGAAGATTAATTATAACGGAGGTTCCCACACCAAGGGCACTCTCTATTTCCATGTTTCCACCATGTCTTTCTATGATCGAATATGAAATGGATAGTCCCAGCCCTGTTCTTTTTCCTTCAGGCTTAGTTGTAAAAAAGGGTTCAAATATTTTTTCACCACCATTCTTTTCGATTCCTCCGCCGGTATCGGAAAATTTTATACGCAGGAAATTCTTCGGGTTGGTATCATTTATTTCAGCAGAGGAATGTTGTAATCCTGAATCATGATCGATTTTTTCTGCCGATACGGTTAGAGTTCCCTCTCCACTAATTGCGTGTTTGGCGTTATTTTTGATATTTAGGAACACTTGACGAATTCCGTCCCTATCCATCGTTACCATAACCGGTGTCAGGTCGAAATTGCGCTTTATTTCGATCCCGCCCAGCTGTAAGTCTTTTTCCACAAGAACCAGGGCAGATTCTATTTCATCCATAATATTTGCTTTTTTAGCTCCATGTTCCCTTTACGGGAGAAGGTCAACAGGCCTGTTATTATCTTGGTAATACGATTAATCTCTTCCATTATTGAGTTTAAATCTGTCTTCAATGGGGTGTCGGCATTACGTTCCATTAAAAGAGATTGTGTTTGCCCAGAGATAATTTTGAGGGAATTCAAAATTTAATGACAAACTCCCGCAACTAAACGCCCGATTCCCACAAGCTTTTTTGACCTTATTATTTGCTTTTGGGCTGTTTCAAGTTTTACAAGTGAAGCCTGGAGTTCTTTATGAGATTTTTGAAGGTTTGCGTGAGATGTCTTAAGTTTTTCTTCTGCTTCCATTCTCAATGCGGCTTCTTTTTGTAAACCCATTACGTATTGAATGGATTTGGTAACCGATTCAGTGGATAGTTTGCTCTTGGTTAGATAGTCCGTGGCACCTGCTTTCATGGCTTCCACGGCAACTTCCTGATCTCCCTGGCCCGTAAACATTATGATTGGGATGTTGCAGTTCTGGTTTCTAATACTGCGAACAAGCTCTATTCCATTCATTTTACCGAGCCGGTAATCGAAGAGGGCTAGGTTGTAGGAGAAAGGATCAATTTCCTTCAGGTTTTTATCGATGGAGGAGACGTGGTCAATATGAAGGGTAGTATCTTTAAAAATTTGATTTAAAATATCTTTAATATAAAAAGCATCATCTTCATCATCTTCAATTAGCAGAGTCTTTAATAATTCCTTTTCCATATAACCAGTAATTATGAAGGGAGCTTTACGGTTTGTATCCAGTCCTTAAGACAATTTTCCATTATAAAATGTAAAACGGAAATGGTTTTTCTATAAAGGAGTTCGCGCCCCGGGTATACGTTGTTTGAATATCTGTTTTGGACCGTGATGTGGATTTAATTTCCAGACCCCTCTTTGATTTCCTTTACAAACTTTTCCCGTTCTATTCGCAATTTTTCTTTAAAATTTTCAATGGTTCCATATTTCTCTTTATAAAATTCCCGAATTTCATCGGTGGTATGAACACCATCTCCGGCATCCCCGGTCAGGCAGCGGCCATTTTTGTCACAAGTCCAAATTGGAAAATCTTTTTCAACCTGGTTTCTTAAATCTTCAGGAATATTTTCCCTATGAGGCAAACTGGAATAGTTTGGATCTGTCCTTTCTTCGATACGATCGATTTCTTTAACCAGTTCGTCGATACATTCTCCATTCCAGTCCCCAATATGTTCGTCTCCATCTGCTGATAAGATTTTGTTTTTCAGGCTCGGGTCGACCTGGATCTTATCAAGAGAAAAACGCCTTCCAATTTCTGCCATAATTAAGCCTCAATTTTGAGATGCAATCAATCTAAAATCAATTATATAAAGGACTTATTATATTACTTTTATTGATTTAAACACCAAAATATTTGCCCAGTCGTGACTTAAATGTGCCGGTTTTATTATAGGATAGGCTTAATATTTTCATTTTCAAGGATAGAATTTTCCCTTTTTCGATTAATAACAAATACACCTAAAGTAATGGAAAGGGCCTGTGGATAAGCATCTTAAAGTTCTGATAATTGATGACGATAGATCTTTCCGTAAAATTGTTGCAAGAATGATGGTGCGGGCGGGTTTGCAGGTAGAAATAACAGGAGCTACAAGTTGTGCGGAGGGAGTAGAAGAGCTTAATAAAAAAGTATTTGACTGCGCACTTTTGGATTATCGTATGCCCGATGCGAATGGAATTCACCTTTTACAGGAAGTTTTGAACTTTGGGGGAAAGAATACCCCAATAATTTTTGTAACGGGGAATGGGGATGAAATGGTTGCCGCCCAGGCCCTCAAAAGCGGAGCTCTGGATTATCTCCCCAAAGAAAAACTGTCTCCCGAACTATTAACACAATGTTATCAGAGCCCATGAGTTGGAATTGAGAGCCAAACAGGCCGAATATTTATTGGTTGAGACGGAAAAACAATACAAAAGAATTGTGGAAACAATTTCGGAGATTGTTTTTCAGCTGGATTCTGAAAATAAAATTCCATTTATCAACTCTTCTTCCCGCTCACTTGGGTTTGGACCTGAGGAATTAATTGGTAAACCTTTAAGTACCATTGTCGAAATTGACGATGAACAATTGCAAATGATTGGGACACGCCGTGTAGGTAATCGGGCGACTTCCAATCTCAGTGTCAGGTTCAAGTTAAAAAAAGATTCGCCTCTTTGGTCTGAAATGGGGTCTCTTACAGGTTCAATCGATTCGTATGGATTATGGAATGTATCTGAAGAATTGGTTTCTATTCCCAATATGGAAAAATAATTTCAGGAAACCCTCTGTTTAGGTAGAATTATTCGTTAATATAAACCCCCACTTTGCTAAAAAGAATTTTCCCCGGAAAAATAAAATCAAACTAATATTATTAGTATTCGGTTGATCTTGACTTGGATAGTATGGTAATTCTTTATCCAGAAAACAATTAACTTTGCAAAGGAGTACACGATGACACACGATCAAATTGTTTCTGCTTACGAAAATTATCTTGCGGAAAATGAAAGTTTTGAAACAAAAAATATTAAGGCCGCGGCCGCTCGTGCAAGAAAGGCATTGGGCGAACTGCAAAAACTGGCAAAGGTAAGAAGAGCGGAAATTCAGGAAAGAAAAGTCAACATGTAGTCCCATTCTAAAACCCGCCCTTAAAGGGCGGGCATTTTCCTCTTTGCTCAAATGAGTCTTTCTAAAAACGCCTGTTAATCGTAGTAAGAAAACCGGATTGGGTCGTTGCGATAAGACGGGTGGGGATTAGGAAAAAGTTTGAACCGGGATGAAGAAATTTTGCAACCGGATATTAAATAACTGTCCCTGCCGCGAGCAGTGGAGGCGGGGGGAATCGAACCCCCGTCCGAAAGGTTTCAGTTAAAGGCGTCTACATGCTTATCTTCTGATTTGAATCTCATTTCAACCAACTCCCAGAAGCAGGATCAAGTCGAAACCAGTTCCTTAAAATCTCATTCCATTTACCCGGAACATGCAAACGAAACCAGTTCGCTAAATGACGTCCAATCCACTTCCCGCGAACATGGATGTGGCGGACGGTAACCGATTAAATTAAGCGGCTACTGCTACATCATAATCGTTGGCGATTATGTATAAGCCGTTTTTTAACGGGCCAACGGCATCCCGTGCATGCAACCTTTACTTCAGCTCTCCCGTCGAAACCGGATCGCCCCCATTCAAATTGGAAGAATATACTACTTCTAATATATATTATAAATGTTTAGGTTTCAATGGCTACCCAAACCAGGCCTCTGGTAAAATAGGATGCAAATCGTTTATTATTCCCATCCCAATACCCGTTTATATTAATTACTTCTGAAGATTATGGATCGGCCCCAAAGCAAACTCACAATTCTTTCACTTCAATACCATTGCTATCCGGATGAAGTGGGTGGTGCCTGGGGTTTGACCTATGAAATCAACAAGCGCCTGGTGGAAAGAGGGCATAAGGTTTTTCAGATAACGTGTAAATCATCAAATTCCCAACTATCCCGGGAAGTGATCGATGGTATCCAATATCAGCGTGTTTCTCTCCTGCAAAGTAAAAGCTTCGTTTCTCTATGGAATGCGGTAAGAAAACAGATTAAAAACATATTAAAGCAGGAACCACCGAACCTGATTCACATTCATAATCCTTTGATTGGGTTAATCACCCTTTTGCAACCCGGATTATGGAAAGTTCCAAAAGTTTACCATTTCCATAGTTCCTGGTTTGATGAAGAAAAGATAAATGCTGTTGGCACGGCCCAGGTGCCTTTTGGATTGAAAATAAAACTGGAATTAATTCGGGTCATTGAATGGATATGCTTCAAGTTTTCCGGGACGATACTTTTCTTGAGTGAATATTCCAGGAACCGTTTTAAAGAATTTTATTTTTTATCCAAACCGGATCTTCAAATAATACCCGGAGGTGTTGATTTAAATGAATTTCATCCTATAAAACCCCAAGAAATTCAGGAGGAAATTCGTGAAAGGCTAAACTTGGAAAATAATAAGCCGTTAATTTTGACAGTGAGAAGGTTAGAAGAAAGGATGGGTCTGGAGAACCTTTTATCAGCTGTTGAAATTCTTACAAAAAAATTTCCGAAAAAATCATTTCAACTGGTCATAGTAGGTAAAGGAAGTTTAAAACAGCGCCTGGAAAAAATGATATTCGAGAAAGGGCTGTCCGATATCGTTAAGCTGACGGGTTTGGTTCCCCGTGAAATCCTGCCCCTGTATTTCAGAGTCGCGGATTTATTTGTTTTACCCACAACTGCCATAGAAGGCTTCGGGTTGGTAACGGCGGAATCGTTTGCAAGCGGATTGCCCGTTATGGGGACACCCGTTGGCGCGACAAAAGAATTATTGGCCCCAATTGACCCCGGGCTCCTGTTTCAAGAAATTTCCCCCGAGGCACTGGCAAAAGGGTTGCAACATTATCTGGAGGATCCCGAATATTATTTTCCGTTCAAATCGAAATGCAGAGAAACTGCCGAAAAACATTTTTCCTGGGAAAGAATCACGGATCAAATTGAAGAAAAGTTTACTAGAATTGTTTCTGACCAAAGCCCGCATGGAAGCAAGGGATAAAAACCTCAATGAAATCGTTGTCTCCTAAACTATATTTAACACTTCTAATTATTCTGGTTTATGGAAATACCCTTTCCAGTTCCTTCCATTTTGACGACATTCCTTCCATACTGGAAAAACCCTGGATAAGAGGCTGGGATAAAATTCCCCAATTTATTTTCAGCGTTTTCCAACGTCCCCTGGTGATTCTTTCTTTTAATATAAATTATTCAATCAGTGAATTTGAGGTATGGAGCTATCATATTTTCAATATTTGTTTCCATATAATCGCAACTTTTCTTGTTTTCGGCTTTGTTCATCAAATATCGTTTTATTTAAAAGATCTTTCGAATAAAAACAAGGTTGATTCATGGGCATTTTTATCTGCTTCGATTTTCGCTCTTCATCCTTTAAGCACCCAATCCGTAACTTATATTTCAAGCCGGTCATCTGCTCTGGTGACCATTTTTTACCTCGCTGCGTTAATTTTATTTTTTAGGGGTTATACAGAACGAATACGGGAGAAAAGGACAGGGTATTTCTATTTCTTTTGGGCTACTATACTTTTTGTTCTTGGGGGATTAACCAAGGAAATTATTGTTACCCTGCCCGCCGCCTTATTTATATTTCACTTTTATTTTATTTCCAGAGATAGTCTTGGAAATTGGTTTTCCCAAAACGTAAAATGGTTTTTGCTGTTATTCATCCCCCTATTGGCAGCCGTGGGTTATAAACAAATCATGGGAGGCGGTTTTTTATCCGCTTCCTCGGCTGATCTTTCATCTTCCACCTGGTTATTGACTCAAACTTCTGTTGTTCCTTTCGAGTATTTTAGAAAATTTTTATTTCCCTTTAATTTAAATCTGGATACCCATTTCCCGATTTTGAACGACTGGCTTAATCCGAAAAACTGGTTTGGAATTTTTGCATTGGGAATTGTGATAACCCTTTGGATTCGAATTTCCATGAGCATTGGAAAAAAGGGATCCTGTGAAATTGAAAGGCGGTGTGCGGGTTTTGGGATGGCATGGATATTTTTAACATTATCGCCTACATCAAGCTTTATTCCTTTGCTGGACCCTGTGATGGAGCATCGAACTTATTTGCCGATGGTGGGTTTTGCCTTGTTGGCAGTCTCGGTTTTCAGTTGGGCGAAGGGTGTTAGCGAAAAATTTAATGGAAGGAAGGTTTACTATCTCCATTCAGGGGTCGTTTCCATTTTGCTCCTGTTTTCTCTAAACGCAATGGATAGAAACAAGATCTGGAAAGATGAATTTACTTTATGGGAAGACGCAAAGCAAAAATCACCTGGTTTAGTCAGGCCTTATAATAATTTAGGTGAAGCTCATGATAAGTTGGGAAATTATGATAAGGCGATTGAGGAGTTTCAACATGCTTTAAAAATCAACCCTAATTATTTTTTTGGATTAAGCAATTTGGGGAATGTTTATGGAAAGCAAAAAAAATATAACGAGGCGATACCCTATTTTCAGAAAGCTTTAAAAATAAAACCCGATTACAGCCCTGCCCATTACAATATTGCGAGGGCTTTCCATTTAATTGGCAAAAAAAAGGAAGCCGCTGAATCGTATAGAAAAGCTATCCAGTTTAATCCCTATTTCGAACAGGCATTTTATAATCTGGCTTATTTATCAATGGAACTGAGTGGGTTTGATGAGGCCATTGAAAATTTTAATAAGTTCTTAAAGATGCGGCCCAGGCACTCCAAGGCGCATTTTGGGTTAGGAAATGCATTAATGATGAAGGGTCAACTGGACCTGGCCATGCAGGAATATCGAACTTCGGGAGCCCTTGATCCCTCTTTTGCCCTTCCTTATATGAATATGGCAAACATTCAAATGCAAACTAAAAATATACCTGCTGCCATTGAAAATTATGAAAAAGCCTTGAAAATTCAACCGAAAATGCCTTCGATCCATTTAAGCCTGGGTATGATTTATTACCAGTTTAAGAAAGATATTCCCAAAGCCCTTGGCTACCTGAAAGAATCCCTCCGCCTCAATCCAAAACAACCCGCGGCTGCACGATTAAAAGCCCTGATCGCAGACCTGGAAAATAAGCAGCCGGCATAAACATTCCCGGTAAATTTGAAGAAATTTGCAGAAAATCTTTGTTAGTATTTTCCTGTAAACGATACTAAAAAGCCAAAGAGTCTTTATCTTACAAATGAGGTTTCTGATTACCATGGGAGTTTTATGAATATAAAAGTAAGCCTGCCGGAAAAAAGGGCGAATAAAAAACGGAATATATTTAAAACCAGCCAGCCTGGAGAATCGCAAACTTCGGGATATAACTCATACTTATATATCCATCGTGCTCTTGAGAACGCGCGAATACGGATGGGAAGATTTTTCAAACGAAACCAGTTATTAGGAAGGAAAGGTGCCATCGGTTGCGTTTCCCTTGAAATAAGTCAACGATGCAATCTGGACTGTTCTCTTTGCTATTTATCTGAATCTTCTTCCAAGGTCAGGGATATGCCCATAGAAGAATTGTATAAAAGATTGGATATGATCCTTAATACTTATGGTCCCGGAACAAATGTCCAGGTAAGTGGAGGGGAACCCACATTGAGAGAAAAAGATGAATTGCTTGCAATTGTCAGGTATGCAAGGAGAATAGGATTGAATCCTGCATTATTTACAAATGGCATAAAGTGCTCAAGGGTTTTGCTGGAAGAGCTTTCCGAAGCGGGACTGAGTGATGTTGCGTTTCATGTGGACTTGACTCAAAAAAGAAGCGACCACAAAACCGAAAAAGAATTGAATGGATTAAGGATGGAATTAATGGAAATGGCACGTGGCCTGCCTTTATTGGTGGTGTTTAACACAACCGTTCACGAATCGAATTTTGAAGAGGTTCCGGAGCTTGTCAAATTCTTCATCGAGAATTCAGATGTGGTGGGGATGGCTTCTTTTCAACTGCAGGCGGATACCGGCAGGGGAACACTGCATCAGCGCCCCCAGCTTATAAGTTTGCAGTCAGTGCAGGATAAAATTTCCCAGGGTGCAGGAAATGTTTTGCCTTGGGACACCATATTGATTGGCCATCCAAAATGTCACACGTATGTCCCTGCATTTGCGACTAACGGTAAAGCTTTCGGAATAATTGACGATGAATTGATTTTTTCAGATTTTCTCAGGGATTTCAGTAATGTAACCCATGACCGGCGAGAGGGACCTGCAAAAATTGCGTGGACTTATTTCAAGAAGGGTATCAGGCATCCCAAATGGATAATCCGTGCATTGACCTATTTTTTACCTCGAATGTGGAAAATGAAAAAAGATATCCTTCTTGGAAAAGGACGGGTAAACAAAATTTCCTTTTTCATCCAGAACTTTATGGATAAGGATAATCTAGATTCCGAAAGAATAGACGCGTGCTCATTCATGGTAATGACGAAAGACGGGCCCATTTCAATGTGTAAACATAATGCAAACCGGGATGACTATATTCTGCAGCCCATAGAGATTTCTGAGGGTACGGAAAGAAAAACATTTTACCCCCTGGCTCCAAATAATGGGTCTCAATCAACACAAATCGAACCAGAAACTTTATTGAATTGTTAATGTTCAGAATTTTTTCTCTTTTATTTACGTTACTCCTGTTTCTATCCGGTTGCGCAACGAAAGTCTCCCCGCCGGGATTGATTTTTTCCAGCGAAAACGCCGATTTTAATGGCCAGGCTTCCTGGGAAAAGGTTTTAAAAAAATATGTAAATAAAGAAGGAAAAGTGGCGTTTAAAAAACTAGCTTCAGATTATTCCGATTTGCTTTTTTATTTGGACCATATAGCCAAGTATGATCCGGATAAATCTCAAGGCAGGGAACAAAAACTGGCTTTTTATATCAATTCTTATAATGCCCTGGCGATGTACGGAGTGATATTTCATAAAATTCCAAAAGATTTTAACAGGTTCATAGATCGCGCCCGGTTTTTCAAATTCACGGAATTTAACATCAGTGGCAGGCAAATATCCCTTTATGATTACGAAAATAAAATAATCAGGCCTGCGGGTGATCCGCGAGTTCATTTTGCACTCAATTGTATGGTGGTGGATTGTCCTCGATTACCTGATAAGCCTTTTATTCCGGAAAAAATTGATTCCCAGTTGAACGATGCGGCCGTCGAGTTTTTGAATGATCCCAAAAAAGTTTTTGTGGATCCTTTAGAAAAAGAAGTCACAGTTTCAGAAATTTTAAAATTTTATGAAGAAGATTTTGTCAACCCGAAACAGGCCGGGTCGGTTCTGGAGTACATAAATCGGTTTAGGAAAGAAAAAATCCCTTCTTCTTATAAAGTAAGATTTTTTAACTATGATTGGACAGTTAATGGCCAGTAAAACAATTGAGAAGGTTTTGAGAATTTTTATCGCTTCCGTTTTATTGCTGACAGGGATGGGAAAATTATTGGATGTGCCCGGGTTTATAAAAGTTATAGATACTTACCGGTTAGTTCCAGAAACTTTACAGCCTTTAGTAGCGGTGTTCATGGTGTTGATCGAGCTGAAAATAGCAGAAAATCTTTACCGAAATTTAAGCTTGAAAATCACTGCTTTGGCAGCCACGGTTTTACATGCTGGATTTACCCTGTTGGCGACGATCACACTTATACGGGGAATTGAAGTTCCTAATTGTGGATGCTTTGGTGTTTTCTGGGCCCGGCCCCTGACCTTTATAACGGTAGGGGAGGACATTTTTATGGTCGGGGTTTGTTTTTTGCTGTTTAAAATGGCGCAAAAAGGAGAAAAATCCAGGTTAGATAACGATCCGGCTTAGTACCAGTCTATTAACACCGAATCGTACGTGTATCAGATCGAGTTTGATGTCTTTTCCCTTCAATTCCGGGAAAACAGATTCGCCTCCATTCTGAAAAGAAAGTTCGGCATCGGTATAATTGTTGAAATATTTTATTGATGTGGCGGAATCATCGATGTCGGTGTAGTCTTCTGCCTGGTTATCCCAGCTTCGGGCAGCCAATAGGAAATAGTCATCCGTATCAACATTCTTTTCGTTTTTAATTGTTGAGTTCATATCAACCCTCCTGAAATCCAAACCTTTTTAAATAAAATATAATATTTCCGTCAAAAAAAGTCACGAATTTGATGGTTCAAACTGCCTTAAAATTGAATAAAATAGCTGAAACTGGAATAAAATAATGTGACAATCTATCAAAACAAAAGGATTATTTCCATAGAATGCATTTAATTTTTTTATACAATAAAAATTTCAAATAATTCAGTGTGTTATGGCATAAACACCGGTTATTCAGAACCTTAAAATATTGTAGAGGAGAGCTATGAAAAAAATACTTTTGATCTTTATTTTCCTTGCTGGGTTCATAAATTCCGCTGCTGCCCAAAATTCTTTCTTAAATGCCAGGTGTAGTGATTACCATGGATCACGGATTCAAATAATTTCCGATTCTTCCGCAAGGCAAATGGCTGAAGCAGGAATCAGTACTCTGGGAACACCACAAATCCATGTAAACCCGGCTCAATTAAAAGACCTCTCTCCCAATGCAAGGGCTTTTGCGCTCAATCATGTTTGCGGAAATCATACCTTGGGGTATCTGGTCAATGATGCTGAAGATATCTACCACCATTATGAAAGAGTGGGAAATGCCGACTGTTGGGCGGCGGCTAAACTTTTTTATGCAGGATTAGTGGATAAAGAAGGAGTGGATGCCATCGAGGAAGAGGTCAACCAGATTTCCCGAGAACAGTGGTCCCATTTTCCGGGCCCGGTACGTGTGGTCGTATTAAACGATGTTTGTGCATTAAAACCCATGAACTAAATTTTTTCTTCAGGTTTTGGGCATCCTATTAATAGGACTTTGTCTAACTATTTTCGATGCGATAGCGGAATTCCAGTTTGTGGACAACACGGGATAGCAGGAGAGTAAGCAGGAGATAAGTTAACGCTACATAAGTATAGGTTTCGAAAAAATTAAAATGTTTTGTGGCATACTCATTCCCTACCCGCAAAATATCCGAAATGGCTAACACAGAAACCAGGCTGGTATCTTTTAACATTCCCAGGGTCTGGTTTCCTATAGCAGGAACGATAGTACGCATGGATTGAGGAATGATGATCTGGGTCAATGCCTGTTTCTCGTTCATTCCCAGGCTGCGGGCAGCTTCTCCCTGCTCTTTGGGTACCGCTTCAATTCCTGAGCGAAAAACATCCGCCATATAGGCCCCATAACTGAACCCGAAACCGCCAACCGCTGCTAGCAGGGCAGGCATATGTACAAACTCTCCCAGGGCATAGTAAATGTAGAATAAAAGAACCAACAGGGGAACCCCGCGCAGTATCTCGGTATACAATGAAACCGGAAAGCGAATAATAGGATTTTTTGAAAGCTTTCCAAGGCCTACCAGCAGACCCACTAAAATAGCGGCAAAGCTACCTAGAAAAGTAACCACCAAGGTATAAAAAATACCGGCAGGCAAAAGGAACAGCAGCTCCAGATATCCGCCAGCCTCCTCGCTTGTTGAAAGTGCTTCTTTTGAGGGCAGGTAAATCAAAAATAAAATGCTGGCCAGAACAGCAATATTCCAGGCCCAGGTCTGGGAGCTTATCCTTTCCGGGTTAGGCAGCAATTTTTTCATAAACCCCCAGACTTTATTGGGCCACTTGCGCGGCTTGACCCAATTCCCATTTTTTATGGAGTCGCGCTACGGTTCCATCGGCAATCAGGTCCTTGATAGCAGAATTGATCCGGTCCATAAGTTTGCTTTCTTTTTTCCTCAGTACTATTGCGTAATATTCATTAGATAACATTTCCCCAACCATTTTTATTTCCTGGAAAAGAGGTTTGTTCTTTAAGAACAAAGTTCCAGAACTTTCCCCCAATACAGCATCGACTTTTCCATTGATCAGATCGGAAATCGCATGCCCGTACATTTGATAACCTTTGGCCCTTACAGCGGGGTCCTTTTCCAGATAAAAATAAGAAGTGGTTCCAACCTGTGCACCGACCAGCGCATTATGTTTTTTGGCATCCTCAAAAGATGAAATAATTTTTTCGTTTTTTCTGACCACCAGAGCCAGTCCGCTTTTAAGATAGGGAACGCTGAAGTCCATTCTCTGCTTTCTCTCTTCTAGAACCGTTACCGAACTGATTACCATATCAAATTTATTTGTGATTAAACCTCCGAAAAGTCCCGCCCACTCGACATTCACAAGCCTAATGTCCATTTCCGCCTTATCGGCTATGGCCCTCATTAAATCGGGTTCGAACCCGATCATATCATTTCCCACACTCATGAAAGACATGGGAGGCAAGGTCGCATCGGTAGCTACAATATAGGTATTATCTTTTTCTCCGCTTTTAGGATTACAGCCCGTTAATAGAAAGAAAAAAAAGATTGTCGTAATTAAAAACGCAGGAAAAATAATAAATTTAGTTTTCATGTATTTGGAATACATCAGAGACCGAAAATAAAACTCGAACCGAATCTCCAATAGAGTGTTGAGGCTGTTTTTCTTTTCGGTGTTGAAGGGAAAGCTTAAAATAAGTGCCATCCGCAAGTTTAATTTGATACCGGGTATAACTTCCGAAAAAATCCATGCCCGTTAGAGTTCCTTCAAGGTGGTTGAAGGTTTCCTTTTGAGCTTGCCCTAAATCAAAAAATACTTTCTCAGGACGGATATAACACCGCTTTCCTATATTATCCCGGGACTCCGATAGAAATTGAATTTTTCCATTTTTTCCCAGGGAAAATGTAATCACATCACCCTCTTTTTGTTCCACGGTTCCCGAAAGACAGTTAATTTCTCCCAGGAATCTGGCCACAAAAGATGACTCGGGCCTTTCATATAAATCTGCGGGGGTTCCGGTTTGTTTTATAGTACCCTTTTCCATGATGCACATTTTGGTTCCCATGCTCATGGCTTCTTCCTGGTCATGGGTTACAAAAAGAAAGGTGATTCTCAGGGTCTTTTGCATTTCTACAAGTTCTTCGCGTAAATGCTGTCTCAGGCCGGGATCCAGCGCAGAAAGGGGCTCATCCAGCAAAAGTATTTTAGGCCGATTGATAACGGCCCTTGCCAAAGCGACCCGCTGAGATTCTCCGCCGCTGATATTTTGAGGGTATGAGTTCTTCAAACCTTTCAAATGGGTTATTTCCAAAAGTTCATCAATCTGTTTTGAAATTTCAGATTCCGGAAGCTTCCTCACCCTGGGGCCTACGGCGATATTGTCATAAACCGTCATGTGCTGGAATAAAGCATAGTTTTGAAAAATCAAACCAACGGGCCTTTTTTCGACTGGAAGTGAGTTCACTTCATTGCCTTCAATGCATATCCTTCCCCGGTCCGGAGATTCAAATCCTGCAATCAGTCTTAAAAGGGTGGATTTCCCACAACCGCTTTGGCCCAACAGGGTAAACCGTTCGCCCTCCTCAATTTCAAGGGAAATATCCTGGAGAACGGGTTTTCCTCCAAATGATTTGCAAATAGATTCGAGCTTTAACATTTCCGGTTTTTTAAAAGGAAACAGAGTTGCAACACGCAAGCATTTTATATAAATTCTTGGAAGAATAATACTAGGATTCGAGGAAGAGAATATGCAGGTTTTGGTAATTGGCGGGGGCGGGCGCGAACATGCGCTGGTATGGAAGATCAAGCAGAGTCCCAGGGTTGAAAAAGTCTTCTGCGCACCAGGGAATGCAGGAACAGGAGAAATTGCAGAAAACGTTCCTATAGCAGCAGATGATATTAAAAGCCTCCTGGATTTTGCGTTACAAAAAAAGATAGGACTGACCGTAGTGGGTCCCGAACAGCCTCTGGTATTGGGAATTGTGGATCAGTTTGAGAAAGAGGGCCTTCGCATATTTGGTCCAAATGAACGCGCTGCAAAATTAGAGGGCAGTAAATCTTTTTCAAAAGATATGATGGATAAGTATGGGCTTCCCACCGCAGAGTATAAAACTTTCACGTCCCCTGAAAACGCTGCGGACTATATAAAAACCAAAAAAGGTCCCCTGGTTGTAAAGGCAGACGGCCTCGCAGCGGGCAAGGGAGTGTTGATCTGCCAGACTGAAGATGAAGCTTTGGCCGCGGTCGATTCCATAATGGGAAAGAAATCCTTTGGCGAGGCCGGAGATCAAATTGTCGTTGAAGAATTTCTTGAAGGCCAGGAAGTTTCTGTTCTGGCATTTTGTGATGGACAAACGGTCTTGCTGATGGATTCGGCGCAAGACCATAAAGCCGCTTATGATGGTGACAAGGGTCCCAATACAGGAGGTATGGGAGCCTATTCTCCTGCGCCGGTTTTTTCGGAAATAATGCGACAAAAAGTTCGCGATAAAATAATGCTGCCCATGATTCGGGCCATGCAAAAGGAGGGGCGAGTTTATAAGGGAATTCTTTATGCGGGGTTGATGCTGACAAAAACAGGTCCGCAGGTTCTGGAGTTCAATGCCCGTTTTGGGGACCCTGAAACCCAGCCCCTTCTCGTTAGAATGGAAAACGATATCATACCCGTATTTGAAGCCTGTATTGATGGAACTCTGGGCCAGTGCCAGCTGGGATGGAAAGAAGAATCCTCCGTGTGCGTCGTAATGGCGGCTGAGGGTTATCCCGGCTCCTATGAAAAAGGAAAACCCATTTCAGGGTTGAAAGAGGCCAACGCCCTGCCCGGGGTCGTCGTGTTTCACGCGGGTACCAAAGAAAAAGACGGAGAGGTTTTGACCCACGGCGGTCGGGTTCTGGGGGTTACCGCAACGGGTGCCGACACTCCCACTTCAATTACCCGGGCCTATGAAGCCGTAAATAAAATTCAATGGCAGGGAATCCACTTTAGAAAAGATATTGGCAACAAGGCGGGTAATTGAAAAATTTTTGATAATATTAAAGCGGGAAATCCCGGTTCCCCGGTTTTCTTATTTTTATAAGTGGGCACTTTAGAAAACCGGAGAAACTCCCAACCCCGGAAATTTTAACCGGGATTTCCCTTTTTTTTCCTCGCCAGGTACAAACTCTTTTGGCATTCGTGTGAACAGTATTTTGAATTAGGATGCCGGGGATGAAATTCCTTCTGGCATACCACACAGATTTTATTGTAGAACTTTGTTCCCCCTTTTGTTTCAACGACAGGTTCTTTCAACCTATTTATAAAAGAACTTATTTTTTTCGTTGAACTTTGATCAAAAAACTCTTTGCTGGACTTCGTTAACTGGCTTTCCCGCAATACTTTTTTGAGTTTTCCGTTTTTATCATAAACTCTGCATTCGTATGCCATGGCTTGGTTTCCATTCCAAAAACAATAAAATTTTGCTTATTTTTTCAGCCGGTAAATATTCCACCCGGAATATTTGTCTGCCTTTGCGTGTTTCTCATTTTTATAACTGAATACCTTGATCAGACAGTTTGAAGTCTCTTCCTGATCTTTGGAGTCGATATGAACGAGATGAGGACGAATTTTTACAACCCGTTCCTCTTCTTTGTTAAATGATTTGAGCTTCATTTCTACATACGGGTTTTTTAAGACGGAAGCGGATTTAATAATTCTGAATTTTTGATCCTCTCCATTTTGACTTGTGTATATAACCTGGTTTTTGTCAATAGAAAGAGAATTCAATTTTGTATTGGCCGGGTTGTCAACAATCCAATTCCCCGATGCGGTTTCAGGACAGCCTGGTTTAAGCCATTCCTGATCTTTCCAGCCAAGGGAAAAACCCGGACTGACAAAAAAGGATAGAACACTCACTAAACAAATTATAAGTGCGGTTAAAATATTAAAAACCAAACTTCGAATTTTAATTAGATCCCGCCCCTTGAAATAATATTTTTGTCTGGACATTTTCCTGATCTTCTTAAATTAAATAGTAGGTGTTTGGACAAAATTGTGGATATGGTCAGATAATAAAACTGAAAAAGCCTCCAGGTCATAAGGCCATGCATATTGAAAGCTAATCTCAGGGTGCTTAATGCGGAGGTCTTCTACCTCTTCAGGTATTTCTAATTCGGAATGCGAACCGCCGGGGGTAATCATGGTTGTTATAAGAATCACCTCGGTAACCCCCTCCTTTACCAGTTCATCTGCTGCCTGCTCAATGGAGGGATAACAAAATTCGTTGTAGGCGGTTTTTAAAACAAAACCTTCCAGCCTGGGTGCCAGATGAGTGGCTAACTTCTCAAGACCCGATTTATAAGGATCCGACTCAGGCGTCCTTTCCCAGTTTCTTATTATTGACTCCAGCTCTTTTTCTTTGGAGGTTATTGGAGTTCCCATGCGAACTCTGCTTTTGTGAATCTTCATGAAATCTTCAACGATGTCTTTTGGAATGTCTGAAGGTAACCCGCCATGACCGATGAGGATTACCGCCTTTCTTAAATTTGTCATTTTTTCTCCGTTCCCAGGTTGCAAACCTGCATTGTAAAAAATTTTTAATTTGAAACTGCCAAATTTTTTTCAAACTCAACTAACCATTTATTAAATGTATTAAAATTTTCTATTTTATATACACCTGGCAAATTTGGTGGAGTTCCTTTTCCGCCTGAAATTATGGTTACTTTCTTTTTCAACTCCCTTCTTAGCCCTAGAAGCCTTTCTTCTGTTTTTAGCATGTCATGGTGGCATGAAATGCTGAAACAGAGAAGTTCGGGTTCAAACTTATTTGCAGTTGAAATAATTTCTTGCATGGGGGTATCCAATCCCAGATAAATTATCTTCGCGCCTGAAAGGCTTGCCACAACTGCAGACATAAGTAATCCCAAATTGTGGGTTTCTGCAGGTAGTGTCGCCATTAATATGGTCCACCCTTCTTTTCTATTATTAAGCAACCGCCATTTACTGGTAAGAAAACTAATCATACATTCCGTGGCAAAATGTTCTTGAGAAATCGTGAGCTCTCCCAATTCCCAGCCTTTTCCTACCCTTTCAATCAAGGGGACCATGAAATCGACAATGAAATTAAGTGGGCCGGATTTGTTCCATTGTTCATGAAAGCCCTGCAGAAGAGAGTCATCCTCAAAACCATGAATTTTCCTTATCCACCGCTCCACCAGAAGTTCATTAGAAGAATTTTCCTGATCTGGTTTTGCAGTGGAATCCATCAAGGGTTTCAAACCTATCAGGCCATGTAATTCTTCCAAAGTACCAGAGACCACCTTGCTGGCCCGATACCCCGATTCCAAAGCCTTGGCAATTGCCCTCAGCCTGGGAACATCTTCTTTGGGGTATCGACGATGACCCGAAGGAAGCCGATGAGAGCGGGGTGTACCATAGCGTTTTTCCCACATTCTCAAAGTATGCGTTGTTATTCCGGTCAACCGTGCCAGTTCACCTATCGAAATCAAACTTTCCATTTTGTCTGTATCGATCATAGAATTTGTGATCCCTTATTTTTGCAACAATGGTTAAATTTTGTCCTCAACCATGTTGGCAGCCAAATCAACTTTGGCAACACTTTCGTTTTCAACATGGTTCAGTATAATTATTCCACCCGATGTTCTTTCAACAAGAAAGCTGTGGCCGGAAATAGAAAGTTGAAACTTATTTCCGGGTTTTATTCCATACTCCGTCAGTAAACCCTGCTCAAGTTTGGACAAACCGATGGAGAATTTTCCCTCTTCTTGAAACATATGCTTTACAATTTTTGAATTTGTTGATTCACCAAAATTCCATACAACAGCAAGGCGCTTGTGGTCATGCCCTGCGTGAGAGAAATTTGCAATAGAAACTTTTGCAACTTTCGAAACTTTTTTTAAGGGAAGAACAGGGTCATTCATGGACTTATTAAAAACAGAAGCGTCCACAATCTTTAACCCGGC
The DNA here is from genome assembly GCA_009873655.1 of Nitrospinota bacterium. Classification (GTDB taxonomy): domain Bacteria; phylum Nitrospinota; class Nitrospinia; order Nitrospinales; family VA-1; genus UBA8687. The sequence goes on from WAIB01000013.1 coordinate 57,131, forward strand.
AGAAGTTCTTTCAAAAGTGACATTGACATTTCGAATGATGGAGTGGAATTTATTTCCAACCTTGATTCCATAATAATTGAATTCTTTTTGCTCGAAAGCATTCAACCCGATAACCCCATTGGGTTTTGCAGAGGTCAGGTTCCTTTCCACTTTGGAATACATTTTTTCAGAGAACTGCCATTTGAACGGAACGGTGGAATGGTCATGGTTGGAATGTGCGAAAGCGGTGGTTGCGATAATCAATGTCATTGAAACGAGTGTTAAAGCTTTGAGGGCTGCTGTTTTCATTTCCATCTTTTGATCTCCCAAGAAAGATTATAGTTTAAAATTTAGAACTTTGTATAAATAAATATTAGACTAAATATTAAATTTGTCAATAAATATCTCAACAAAAATTTAATTTTTGTTCAGATATTTATCTAAATAATTGAAATAAAAAGATTATTTTTAGTAGAAAAAGTGACTTTTCTTTAAAAAAAGTTGAATTTAGCGGTTTTCCCTTTGCTTATTTGCGCACAAAACAAAATTTTTCTATATCTATCTAAATTTTTGTTTTTAAAAAAAAGCAAAAAAGCTGCTTTTTCTCAATAGGCAGGTGATGGTTCCCTCACCAGCTTAGGAGGCAATGTTGGCGAACTATCGTAAAAAGCTAAAAGGTGTTCGAAGGAATTAGCGGTACCGATCCGTTGGAACCAGCGTCCCGCCCTTTAGCGAGAGGTGCTATGGAGGCGACCTAATATGAAAAGGAAATTCTGTAAAGTTTAGTTCATTAGGTATCGACTAATTGCCTGTGGCGGTTACGCCACTAGTCGAGTTGGGGTTCTTTGTTTTCGGTTTCGACGTCTTCCATTTGTTTGTCGAAGAGGCGGTGGGCGAGATACCAGCAGCCCCAGGAGACGAAGACAACCGTCCCGATTCCAATGGATGACCAGAGCATCAGGTTATCGCTGGTAGAAATTCCCCGGAGGAAAATGAATGCGCCAAGCGGAAGTGCCATGACGAATCCAAAGCAGGAAAGCAGCATGGAACTGCGCGCATAATATTTGGGACGCACATCAATATTCAGGTCGGGAAGGTATTTTTTATTTTCCGGCAAAGCGGCATCGAGCAATTCAATCTCCCCTTCACATTTGGGGCAAAACTTCCCTCCCCAGAAGGCGTTTTTACATTGTAGGCAAAACTTGACCATAGGTTTTCCGTGTTTTTTGATTGGTCTTTAGGATACCTCATTTATAATAACCCTACAACAATTGGTCTCTCTTAATTGAAAAGAATATGACAGAAAAAAGAAAGGTCGTGGTTTTAACGCATGGCGGGGCGGGCTCCAACCCGGCCCATGCCGATGGCACCGCCATCGCGGGGCAAATAGGTATGATGGGACTGCAAACCGGGGAACCGGTATTAGATGCCGCCTGCGCCGCGGTTGCCACTTTGGAAGACGACAGCCGGTTCAACGCAGGAGTCGGATCCCACCGGCGCAGCAATGGACGGGTGCAAATGGATGCATCGTGTATGGACAGTTCCGGCCAATTCGGCGCGGTGGCCGCGCTGGAAGGTTTTAGGAATCCGGTTCAGGTCGCACGAATCGTGAGCCAATCCGAGTATCGTGTTCTCGCTGGAGCCGGGGCGGCAGAGTTTGCCGGCAACCAGGAATGCCAAACGATTTCAGAAGATGAAATAGGAAACACCGGAAAAGATTTTTCAACCACTGACACGGTGGGTTGTGTGATTCGCGATGGCGATCAGTTTGCCGCTGCACTCAGCACCGGAGGAATCAAAGATGCCATACCCGGCCGGGTGGGTGATGTGCCTTTTATAGGTTGTGGACTTTATGCGGGAACCCAGGGAGCCGTTGCCGCCACTGGAGATGGCGAAGCCATCTTAAAGCAGATGA
>WAIB01000014.1 GCA_009873655.1 Nitrospinota bacterium
GTGGGGGAGCTAACGCCAACGGCCAAAATGGTGGTAGTGGTAACGCTTCCGCCACCGTAAACGATGGCGACGCATCGGTTGGTGTGCATCAGGCTTATTTCACCTTTAAAGATTTCCTCAATCTCCCAGTGGCAATGGATGCAAAAATCGGACGTCAGGAACTTCTTCTGGATGGTTGGCGCCTGTATGGTAACACCATCTGGACACCGGGTATGCAAACGCATGATGGTGTTACCCTCAATCATTCCCATGACAACATGACCTTGATTCTGGCGTATTTCCTGGCTACAGAAAATAACAGAACGGATGACCCGAACGACTCAACTGACAGGGAACATTTTCTTGCTTATATGAATCTTAAAGGCGTTTTAGGCGGTCAGTTCTCTACCTTTTTAAATTACGACACAAACAGTTCACAAGCTGGCCTCCAAACCAGGGATAATGAATACTGGACTATTGGTGGTCGTCAGGCAGGTAAATTGATGGGTCTGGACTACCGTGGCGAATTCTATTACCAATGGGGTTCAGCAAACGGCCAAAAAGACGGTAACGTCGCTACAGACGCTGACAGAGATGCTTATATGTTTGGTGTTCGTGTTGGAAAAACCTTCAACAACGCTACATTCAAGCCCGGTGTGACCTTATGGTACGACTACCTCTCAGGAACCGATGACCAAGAGCAGAGAGACGGTGAGTGGAGCAGTTTCAACACCGTTTTTGATACAGGTCATAAGTATTATGGTCTGCTCGACGTTTTCCTCGGTGTAGGTGGTGGCACAGGAACAGGAACCCAAGGTCTGGGTCTTCAGGATCTCGCCGTGAAAGGAAAAATCAACCCGATGCCGGGATGGACCCTAAAAGCGGACTACCACTGGTTCTGGACCGCTGAGTCTGTTGCTGCAAACACAACCACGACTGGCATCACGAATTCTTCAACTGCAGGCACTGAATCTCTTGGGAATCACCTGGGTAACGAGCTTGACATTACCGCAGTTAACAAGTTCAACGCCAATACCAAGGTTATGATTGGATATTCTCATTATGATGCCTCAAAAAGCTTCATAGCATTAAAAAACGGTGCTAGAGGAGGAGCGACACCGTTATTTGGAGATGATGACGCAGATTGGGCGTACGTTCAAGTTGACGTGAAGTTCTAAGTTTGATCTCTTTAACACCCTCCGGCCTTTTGGCCGGGGGGTTTTTTTTTGCCTGCCTTCTGGCCCAGTCTGAACTATGATATCCTTTAGGTGATCATTTTATTTTTAGTCATCCTATGAATTATAAGTTTCTAGTATTATTAATCTGGTTGCTTCTTCCCCGTATTGCCTGGGCTGAGTCCGAAATTTTTAAGCTCAACGGCAAAGCTGTTCCTGATGTGGTTGCCACGGTAAACGGTACCCCGTTAAACTCCGCCCAATTGCAAAGTGAATTCATTTCTTTCCGTTTACGTGCCGAGGTGCAGGGAAAAAAAATCGCACCTTCGGAAGAAACTTTACTCGCGCGCGAATTGCTCAAAGCGGAAATCATGAAAGAGCTGATTACCCAAAAAGCCCGGTCCCTCAACATAAAAATCACTCCTGAAAAAATAGGCCGGGAAATAAAGAACATCGAGGACAAGTTTCCCAGTCATTCAACCTTCTTGGCGGCCCTGGCTTTTCAACGCATGGATATGAAGGCTCTTAAGGAAAAAATTGAGCGGACCCTTTTAGAGGACGAATTGATGCGCCTTGAAATTGCCCCCAGGGTAAAATTGGGGGATGGAGCGGTGAAGGATTTCTACAATGCGAACAAGGAAAAATTCTCCAAGCCTGTTTTGTACCGGGTCAGGCATATCCTGATTTCCACTATTCAAGTCCCCGAAAAGCTGGAAGACCAGGCCAACCACAAAAAGGCCCAGCGAATGGCAAAGATGATCAATGAAGAGGCCAGATCGAAAGCGGAAGAGATTTTGCAGGAAATAAAATCCGGAGGTGATTTTATTCAACTGGCCAGGAAGTCCTCAGAAGATGAAGCTTCCAAATTAGAAGGCGGCATGCTGGGCGATTTGCATCCCGACAGCACCCTCCCTGAAATCGCCGTTGAAATGGTCAAGTTAAGTGAAGGAGAAACCAGCAACATCATCAAAAGCTCCTTCGGTTACCATATCGTGAAGCTGGAGGAAATCATCCCCAGCACCCTCATTCCATTTGAAGAATCGAAAAGTGATATTTTGAATATTTTAATGAAGAGAGAGACCCAAAGGCTTTTTAAAATTTATTTAATCGATCTGGAAAAAAAGGCCAAAATAGAGATTTTCATATAGCCTCCCCTTCGCGTGGTGCTCATGAATAGCAAAATGAATAGCAAGTGGAGTTTTCTTTCCCTCTAATTTGATCCATTTCTTCACGGGAAACTTTCTTTTATAATGATCCCGTCAGGTTTCTATCACTTTCCTATTCAATAAAAAATATGACAACCTTAGTTACAGGGGCCACGGGTTTTTTAGGCTCAGCCATCGCAAGAGAGCTCCTGAGTGACGGGCGCAAGATCAAGCTTCTGGCCCGCGATAATGCGGACCTTGGAAATATTGACGGACTGGATGCCGAAATAGTGAAGGGAGATCTCCGCGATCGGGAATCCCTGAAATCTGCTATGGAAGGTTGTTCCACCTTATACCATGCAGCCGCGTATTACAGCTTGTGGGATCGGGATAAAAAACTCATTTACGATATCAATGTTCAAGGGACCAGAAACATTCTTGAAACCGCACTGCAACTGGGTCTTGAGAACGTGGTATATACCAGTACGGTTGGATGCATCGGCCTGTCTGACGACCGCACGCCCACAAATGAGGACCACCCCATGGACCCGGCAACCCTGAGCAATGACTATAAAATGTCCAAGTTTCAGGCTGAAAAAATCGCGCTGGAAATGGTCGGCAGGGGGCTTCCCGTGGTCATTGTGAACCCCAGCACTCCAATAGGACCCCGCGATATCAAGCCGACTCCCACCGGGAAAATTGTTCTCGATTTTTTAAAGGGTAAAATGCCTGCTTACCTGGATACAGGGTTGAACCTGATCGATGTCGCCGACTGCGCCCGCGGACATATTCTTGCTGAGGAAAAAGGCCGAACCGGCGAACGGTATATTCTGGGAAATAAAAATATGTCCTTAAAGGAAATCCTCCTGGCCCTTGAAAAGATCACGGGGATCAAAGCTCCGTCTATCAAAATGCCTTATTGGGTGGCTTATATGGCTGGATGGGTTTGTGAATCCCTGTCCAACCTGGTTACTCAGAAACCCCCTGCCGTACCCCTGGCGGGCGTAAAAATGGCAAAATATTTCATGTATTTTGATTCTTCAAAAGCCATTCGGGAGCTGGGTTTGCCGCAAAATCCCGTTGAAAATGCGTTGGGCGAATCCGTCCAATGGTTTCAGGAAAACCGTTTATAAGCTATGGAAACCCTTTCATTACTTTGGGGGACGGTCATACTGCGACCCTATGTTTTTATTTTCCTGGCAGTGTACCTGACGATTGCAATTTTAAATATGGGCGTGTTGCGATCTGTATTATTCACCATTCTGGCCTATGGCATTGCATTTGTTTGTGAATATTCCTCAACCCGCAATGGATTCCCTTTCGGATTTTATACTTATATCGACACCACCCGTGACCAGGAACTATGGATCAGCAATGTTCCTTTTATGGATTCCCTTTCTTTCTCCTTTCTGATTTATGTGAGCTACACATTGAGCTTATTTTTATGGGCTCCACTGAAAAGAAACGGGTGGGATATACAATGGGGTGATATCGGCCCTATCAAGCACTCATTTAAAGTAATCGCTTCTGCTTCCATCCTTTGCATGTTGATGGATGTTATTATTGATCCCGTGGCCTTTCTGGGTGACCGTTGGTTTCTCGGGAAAATTTATTTTTACCGGGAACCCGGTGAGTATTTTCATATTCCATTGACAAACTTCGCCGGTTGGATTTTTGTTGCCGCCGCCACTCTCACGTGCTTCGCAGCTTTAAACACGTGGCTGGATCGAATAATCCCCCCAAAGGAAAAACAAATTGCGTTTCAGGCACTACTGGGACCCGGCCTCTATTTTGGTGTGCTGGCCTTTAACCTGGGGGTTACTTTTTATATCGGGGAAATTCTTCTGGGGGTCTGGGGAACCTTGATTTTCAGCGGAATCCTGGCTTCGGTCGGGTTTAAGGTACGAAAAGAAAAAAAATTACATGGTCTTTGAACCCATATAAATTCCGTATACTATGGCGGCGAAAACAATTCCCATCAAGAGGTTGTCGATGGCGACGGATTTCCAATCGGGAACACGTTCCCAACTGGCCCAGGGTATGATTACAATAAATAGGGAAAGAAAACCCAGCACCAAGAGACCGGCCAGGATGATTATCAGTTTTTTTTCATCCATAATGTGCGAAGAGTTTTAATGCATACGAGTATTCATATAAAATCCATACACAAAAAGAATAATGGCAATAACTACTATTCCACTATCAATTAAAGTATCTTCCCAATTGGGTAATAAATAATTGGTAAACCAGGGAACCGCAACGAAAAGAATCGCTATAAAACCAATTCCCAAGAGGCTGAAAATAGTTATTATTAATACCTTATCGTTCATAATAAAATTCCTTTACCGTTTCATTCCAAATATCGTTATTAACCCCCGGGAATGATTGTAACAGTTATATCCAGAGGATGAAAATAATTGCGCCTATTGAATCCAGCTTAAAAAATTTCATTGAAAATTAACCCGTTTTTTTTATGAGCATGAAAAAGGATAACCCAATCGCCCCTGAAATGAAGGAGTTAATCAGCCAACTGTCTCAAAATTGCGTAGACCGGGGTTTATTTGAGGAGATCCTGACCACCCTTTTATTGATGGCCGATGAGCATAAAGATCAAAGTGACTACAAGCTCATCGATAAAGCCCTAAAAGAGCTCAGGGATTCATTTAAAATATTCCGGCCCTTCCGGGAAACCCTTAAGGTCGCCCTTTTTGGTTCGGGAAGGGTTGAGGAATCTGATCCCAATTATGTATTGGCGAAGAACCTGTCAAAAAGCCTCGCTGAAAATGGCTTTATGATTATTTCCGGTGCAGGGGGTGGAGTAATGCAGGCCGCCAATGAAGGGGCGGGTGAAAACAAAAGTTTCGGCCTGAATATCAAACTTCCCCATGAACAAGTTACCAACCATTTTATTCGCCATTCCCCCAACCAGATCGAATTCAAATATTTCTTTACCCGCAAACTGGTTTTTATCAAAGAATCTCATGCTACGGTTCTCCTGCCGGGTGGTTTTGGCACTCTTGACGAAGGTTTCGAAAACCTCACCCTATTCCAAACGGGAAAATGCATGCCCAGACCCATCGTCCTGCTGGATCATAAAGAGGATTGCTATTGGGACCGGTGGCTGGACTTGTTAAACTCACTTTTAATAGATAAAGGTTATTGCTCAATCCAGGACCACCACCTTATAAAAAGGGCTCACAGTTCAGAGGAAGCATTGAACCATATAAAATCGTTTTACCGCGTTTTTCACTCTCTCCGGTATGTTAGAAACAAGACCGTTTTGAGACTCAATACCGCGCCCTCAAAAGATCTTTTGACCAAACTGAATCAAGAGTTTGAAGATATCGTTATTAAGGGAAAAATAGAAGCCAGCGGCCCCTTAAAAGAAGAATTAATCAATCAAGAATACCCCGACTTACCCCGGCTCACCTTCCATTTTGACAAAAAGAGCTTTGGCAGACTCAATCAGATGATATCCAGAATCAATCAAGGCTGAGCTCCTCCCCCTCTTTCAATATTTATAAAATTTCATACATTTTTTCAAAATTTTGTAAAATTCTTTAATATTTTTCCTATTGTGAAAATTTAAATTAAGTTTTCATGGCAAAATAACGCTAAATAATACAATTTTACGAAGTTGTTTATTTATTTTAATATTTTTGGCCTGAAATTTGCTTATTTATAAATGTAAGAGGGCAAAAATTCCTCGATTTGGAAACAAACATGGATCTTGGAAAAGTTCCTAAATGATGGAAGCCTAAAATGATCACTAAAAAATTTAAAAAATACGACTGCATTTTTAAAGAAGGAACCATGGGCGACAGTGCCTACATGATTGATTCCGGGAAAGTGGGAATCATTTCCGGAACGGATAAAAATGGTCAGCGCAGGGTGGTGGCCCTGCTCAGAAAAAACGATATTTTTGGAGAAATGGGCCTCATAGACAACGAAGTCAGAACCGCAACGGCCATTGCCCTTGAAGATACCCAGGTCTCCGTCATCAGCAAGAAGACATTTGATTATTTATTAAAAAACGATCCTTTCGCGTTAAGGCCTTTGCTGGAAGTTTTATCTCAAAGGCTGAGAAACACGACGGACTTGCTATGGGACAGCTCAAAGGTTCCCGTATATAACGTGAAGGATTAAGAGAGTCAAATCAATGGAAACAACTGCTGAATTTTCAAAGGATGAGGTTATCTTCCGAAAAGGGTAGACCAGCAAATATGCCTATATCATTCAATCGGGAAAGGTGGGTATTTTTAAAGAAAATGACTATGGGAAAAGAACCCTTGTCCGGACCCTTAAAAAATCGGACCTGTTTGGAGAAATGGGCTTGATCGATAAATATCCGAGGTCTGCGACCGCCATTGCCCTGGAAAACTCAAGTTTAACGGTCGTGGATAAATCCCGCTTCTCATTTCTTTCTAAATACAGCCCGAGCTTTTTTGTCACTCTTGTAAAGACCTTGACCAATCGTCTTAGAGAGACTTTGGGTCAACTGAAAGAAGAGGGAAAAGAAAAAGAAACATTGAACTCACCCAAGTATAAAGTTTTAAGAAAAAGAAGATACATAAAGGAGGAACCAGAATGAAAACCTTATATTTTAATCCTGGCGATATCGTATTCAAGGCCGGAAGCCGCAGTGATTGCGCTTATCTTATTGAATCCGGAACATTTGAAGTTTCCTGCACAAATAAATATGGCGAAAAACGGGTGATCGGAGTATTGGATCAGGATGATATTTTTGGGGAAATGGGACTGATAGACGGCAAACCCCGTTCCGCAACCGTAAAAGCTTTAAGTAAAAGCAAAGTGACCGTGTTAAGCCAGGATTGTTTTAATACACTTGAAGATATAAACCCCAAAGCTTTGATGCCATTGTTAAAGGTTTTGACTACGCGAGTAAGGGAAGCGTTCAGACTGGCCAATTTGGAAAATTCCAACTCAATTTAGCTCTCAATCGGCCAAAATTCCTGCCTTTTTTCCCTGACTCACACCTCCCCCGGAAATACCTTAAGCCTATTATTTACAAAGATTTAGATTTTATATAAAATAGGGCTGTAATAAGGGTCAAGTTTATTCAAATAATATCCGTTTTATTACCTGTAGCCCAAGATGTTAAAGCCTCGCCCCTTTTTGCCCTGGCCCTGAAAACCCAGGCAAAAATAGAAACTAAAATAAATGCGAAAGCTTTAATATGATTTTGCATGTTAAAGATTTGAAAGATCCTGTTTGAATGAAAACCCTCAACTACCAGGTATCACAATCATCGTCGAAACAGACTGTAATACTGGAAAACGATGAATTGGAAACCACTTTCATCAAGGGTCCCTTGAAAGGCCATCCAAAAACTTTAATAATCATTCCCGCCTACAATGAAGAAAAAAATATTGGCGCCGTATTGGATGCGATCCAGCAAAAAGCGCCAGGTATTCCCATTTTAGTTATAAACGACGGATCCGCTGACAGGACCGAAAGTGTAGCCCGCAGCCACGGCGCAAATGTGATCTCATTACCCTTTAATTCAGGTTATGGAGTCGCATTGCAAACCGGGTTTAAATTTGCAGCCCGAAAAAATTACGCCATTGTTATCCAAATGGATTCCGATGGTCAGCACGATCCTAAAAACGTTCAGGAACTCATAAAGGAAGTACAAAAGGATAATGTGGATGTTGTGATCGGTTCCCGGTTTTTGGAAAGCGGCACTTACAAAACATCCTGGGCCAGGCACGCAGGCATATTTATTTTTGGCAAGATTGCATCCCTGTTTTGCGGACATAAAGTAACCGACCCGACTTCAGGGTTTCAGGCACTCAAGGGCAAAGCCATTCATTTTGCGGCAAGCGATCATTATCCACCGGACTACCCGGACGCTGACTTTATCATTCTGATGCATCGATATGGTTTGAAGGTAAAAGAAATTCCAGTTACCATGCATGCCAGCCCTGAAAAAGAATCAATGCACCATGGTCACAAAACCATATATTATATTTTTAAAATGTTCCTATCCATTTTCGTTACTGTTCTAAGAAACGTATCCAAGAGGTAAAACCATGCCACCAAGAATTCAAATCATATCCATCCTAATCTGTATTTTTCTTGTAGCGTACGTTTTTGAATTGGTAAGAAGAAAGCATCTGAGCGAAGAATATTCGATGGGCTGGCTAATCACCGGTACTTCCATGCTCGCGCTTTCGGTCTCTGAAGGTTTATTAAAGTGGGTTTCAGAATTGGTCGGAGCCACTTTATTCACCTCAACCTTGTTTTTTTTCGGCTTGCTTTTTCTCATGGTCATTTGCCTTCACTTTTCCATTCGAATCTCCGCCTTAACCAATCAGGTTCGCAAATTGACCCAAAGCATTGGCATTTTAGACCTTGAAAAGAAAACATTGGAAAGGCAAATTAATTCCCCCACCTGGCAGTCTGACTCTTCCAATCTGGAGAAACTTTGAAGGTTTTACGTACTATAGAAAGTTTTTTACCTTATATTTGTGGCCCCGTAAACCAGGCTTTTCAGATATCAAACCGTCTTGAGGGAAAAGGAGTTTCCTCTCCTGTATACACAACTTTTGCAGATGTGTCCCCCAGTCTTCCCAGGTTTGAAAAAATCGGCAGGGTCTCAATTCACCGATTCAAAACTCAATTTAAAATCATGCGCTACATGGTCAGCGCGGGGATGCTGACGCATTTAAAAAACTTTGATGTCCTGCACAGCCATAACTACAGGAATTTTCAAACAGACAGCGGTTTTTTTTTGCTCTAATTAAAAACAGGCCATTCGTTTTAAACACACACGTCTCTCTCTTGGGCTTTCAAAAATACCTGCCATCTCCGGCACAAAGGCTTCCCTACCATATTTACGACGCAATAACCTTAAAAACATCCGCTAAAAGAGCCCAAGCCGTTATCGTTTCCTCAAAATTGGAGTATGAAGACGCTTTGAAGTTTGGAATCGCAAAAGAAAAAATCCATGTAATACCCATGGGAATCGATATCGAAGAAATTAAAAAAGAACAATGCGAATCAAACCAGTTACAATTATTATTTGTCGGACGCATTGCGCGGGTCAGGAGAATTGAATTAATACTTCAAGCGGTCAGCCAGTTGAATATTCCATTTCATCTCACCATAGCGGGCGGCGAAGAAAAAACCAGCAGCGTCACCAGGAGGGGTTACCTTGATGAACTGAAACAACTCAGCAAACAATTAAACCTTGAAAGCAAAGTATCGTTTACAGGAAAGAAAAACCCAGTCGAACTAAAACCTATTTACCAATCGGCTGATATATTTGTTTATCCTTCACTCTATGAAAATTTTGGCCAACCCCTTCTTGAAGCTGCTTCCAACGGCTTGCCATTAGTATCCACTCCCGTTGGAATTGCCCGGGATATCGTTATTGACGGGGAAACGGGATACCAGGTAAGCGGGAAACCTGATGAAATAAAGGACCGGATAGAATTATTGAAAGACACCAACACCCGATTGAGAATGGGCCGACGAATTCAACATGAAATAAAAAACAGATTTAACTGGACCCATATCATGGACCAATACATCGATCTATACCAATCGCTGTAAACTTCCTTTCCACCCACCATCTCCCTTTCCTTTCCGGAATTCCCCATAAAACCAAAAGATTTTTTATCCTGATTCAAGGTCACGATGGGAAAACTTTTTTGCCGATTTACTGGAATTTAACCAAAACAGGATTGAGTTTTAAAATTTTATACCGAAAAGATTATAGAGGAACCTCTTTTTCAAGCTGGATTTAAAACAGAATTAACCGGGAAATTTTCACGGATTTAAGTGAGGTCATTTTCTCCAAAATTTAATACTTATTATGTCAGCGTCTTTCGATTCATTTTCCAGAAACTATAATAAGGTAGTGAATGATTCCATTCGCCCGACGGGTTACGATACTGAAAGCCTGGTTTTCGCCAAACTTCAAAAAATAGCAAATATTTTCCCTGACTTAACGGACAAAAAGTTCCGATTGCTGGATTTCGGATGCGGAGTAGGAAACCTCTATGGAGGAATTGCAAAGTTTTTCCCCAATGCTATTTATACTGGAGTTGATCCCTCAATAAATTCCATCATAAAAGCCCGGTCACGGTTTCAGGATAAAAAAGCATTTCAGAGGTATGAATCTCAGGGGTGGAAGTCATCCAAATACGATCTTATTTTTTCAGCGGGTGTTTTTCACCATATTCCCCACCAAGATCATTCCAAGATTATCGAAAAACTTTTTTCTCTATTAAACCAGGATGGAAGGCTGGTAATCTGGGAACATAATCCACTCAACCCAGTCACTCAAAAAATAATCAAGGATTGCCCAATTGATAAAGATGCGGTTTTAGTTTCTTCCAAAAATATTAAAAAGCTTTTCGAAAGAGTTTCCTTGTCCAAAATCAGGATTTCATACACGACCTTCTTTCCAAAAATTTTATCTCCACTAAATTCTTTCGACCCTTTATTGGGCTGGCTACCTCTTGGCGGACAATATATTGTTACGGGCCAAAAAATTTAGGATTCTCCAGATTGAGAATACCCGAGTCCTTCCTCAATTTTTTTTGGCTTGTAAGGAATAGCATTCTGAGTGGTCAAAATCGCAAAGTCTTTCTCACATAAAAGTCTGGGAACTTGATCGGGAAAAGCAAATCTCAGTTTAAAAAAAGATAAAAAGGAAATACACAGCCTGACAAACCATGGAGGAAGATGTAATTTTTTCCGTTGAACTTTATGGAACCGGGCAAACCTGTCGATCACCTCATCCATCGTCATTTCTTCAGGCCCGCACAAATTCAACGCTATATTCCTTAGAGAATCATTTTTAATGATTTCCACGATGGCCTGGACGACATCATCCAGGAGTACCGGGCTCATAAAACAGGATCCGTCTCCAATTACCGGGATAACCGGGAATCTTTTCACCCAGGAAAATAATTTACCCATACCCTCATTCATTTCCGGCCCATAAACTTCTGAGGGTCTGAGGACCACCCAATCAAGATTGGAACTCCTAACCTTTTCTTCTCCCCTGAGCTTACTGACCCCATATTCACCGGCCTTTTCCGTTGCGGCAGCAGAGCTGATATAGATGAAACGCGTTATTTTATTTTCCTGGCAGGCGGCCAGTAATTTTGCAGTGCCTATTTCATTGACCTCAAAATACGCTTTCATGTCGTTGGAATGGGTCAAAGCGGCCAGGTGAATCACCACATCTATTCCGGAACAAGCCTGGATCAGGCTTTCTGCATCTTGAATATCCGCTTTAAAGGTTTCGCAGGTTTCCATTTCAACAGGGGTACGATGTTCAAGGAGTCGAATGGAAAAATTTTCTATTTTAAGTAATTCTGTGGTCAGGTTTTTACCGAGGGTACTTGAGGCCCCTGTGATAAGAAGTTTCATGCAAAAACCGGTTACTTTCTGGCAATGAATTCTTTAATACGAAAAGTAAGGAGGTTTCCAAGAAACTCAAGTATAGAAAGGAGTTTTACGAATGAAGGGCGGGTATCCATACTGTGAAAAACAGTTTCTGTTTCTCCTATTTTAATCCCAAACCGTCTTGCCAGAATCATTATTTCAGCATCAATGAACCATCCATTGGATTCCAGGGAAATTTTTTCGTAAAATTCCCGGGTCATGATTTTGGGCTTGGAATTCATATCCCATGCATTTATCCCAGGGAACAACAATCTAAACAAGATATTATAGACCAAAGAAATCAGTTTTCTATAATAGCCATCATTCCTTTCCGCCCGGTATGTTTTGGCAAGATCCAACCCGTCTTTTACCATCAATCGATATACACGGATCACATCCCCGCTGGGCATTTGACCATCTCCGTCTATAACCGCCAACGTTTTACCTGAAGCGGCCTGGAGACCTGTTTTCATATCCCAGCCCATCATGCCTTTTTTTACTTGTGTAACCGCTGTAATTCGCGAATCCCCGTCCGCGATTTTTCTAACCACCTCGGGGGTCCTATCTCCTATTCCCTGAAAATAATTTCCCACTAAAATAATTTCCCACATCAGCTTTTCCTCTTCCAGGGAATGGACCAGGGATTTCACGAAATTTTCAATCGTGTCCGCACTTCTATAACCTAATACAACGACAGACAATTCAGGAGCATCCATAATTCTGGTAAAATTTAGCTAATATCAGGGGTTTTATAAACCGATAAATCTAAAGAGGCGATCATACCATAGGGCTACATATTATCTAACCGCATAATTCCTTCTCTATATGAAAGAACAGGCGACCAGCCAAGTTTTGCCACTGCCCAAGCGAACTCTTGAGTATAATAACTCAAAAAGGTTATTAACTTACCTGACCACATGGCTTCTTAAAGTGACATCCATCCAACTTTTCTTCAAGTCGCATCTGGCTGTAATTCTCCTACTACCCATTTCATTTTTGATCATTTTTACCGGTATTGATGACAGCGTGTTACAGGTAGATGAAGGGGCGGATACTTTTATATCCACCACGATCTTGAAACATGGTTTGCCCATGCATTCCGATGGCCTGAATCACAGCATGCCTTATGCGGATGTTTTCGACGGCATCTTTATTTATAGAACATGGATACCCTATTATCTTCAGGCACTTTCATTCCACTTAATGGGAAACAATACCATTGCAGCCAGGCTCCCCTTTGCAGTTGCAGGCCTTTTTTCCATTTTTTGTTTGTATCACTTTGCCTTTCGCCTTACCCGGCTCAAACGGGCAGCTGTTTTGGCCGCAACATTTCTAGCCACCTGCGTTCCAGCAATACTATATTTCAGGACATCACGTTATGTAGCTCTTCCAATATTATTGACGCCCATCCTGCTTTTATTTTATATCGATATTTTTGAGAAACAGAAATGGAATCCCATTCCCTTTACTGTCACATCTATTATTTATTTTCACACCATGTATGTGGAATTTGCGGCACTTATTATGGGGCTTTTGATTCACCTTTTTATTTTCAGGAAAGATGTTAACCCTTCAAACCTGAAGCGAATAAAAATTCCTGCGGCCATCACCGCCTTATTGTGTTTGCCCTGGCTTTTGTTCATCCCTGCGCTTGCAAAACAAATTTCCGCCTTTTACACTTCTACGAGCCCATTAATCGACAAAACCAGCTTAGGATATTTAAAGCATTTCTTTGGTTTCCTGTTCCAAATAAATAATTATATATTTCCGCTTATTCTGGTTCCCTTTATATTTTCAAGTCCTTTTAAAACATTTGGCCGATCCGTTTCCCTTCTGGTTATCCCTGCGGCTTGTATTATTTTTGTTTCTTCATTGCATTCCATTCCATTATTTCAATATATCTCGGCTTGCGTTCCCATTTTATTCATTCTTCTAGGCTGGATTATTGCATACCTGTTTAAGGGTTCGATCATTCAGCAAGGGATGTTTGCGGCCATTCTTATTTTTTCTAATATTATCCACGTGGGACCGCTTGTTCCCGTTCGGGAACTGGTTCCTTCCATTTTGACCGACCCCCAACCCAGCATATACATACAGGGTGTTCGTCAGACTTTTATGAGGGAAGTACAATTCAAATCCATTTTTTTTCAATACTGGCAGGAACTTGCCAATCCTTATCAGGGCCCCTTGGATAAAATTGTTTCCTTTTTTGAAACACATGGGAAAAAAGGCGAAACATGTTATATTGACAACGAATTGGAGTCTTTGACTTTTTATACAGGGTTCAAGATGATCCATAACAGCGAATTGAGCAAAAATAACCCGCCGGATTGGATTGTTTTAAGGGGAGACCAATGGGACCTGCAGTCAGCAAATAATCCAATAAAAGAAAAAATTAAATTTATCCTTGAAAATAATCAATACGAAAAAATATTATTGAATGCTCCTGTCAATCGAGTCAATAATTCCTACGAAGTGCAGATACACCTTTTCAAATCCCCTATGACCGCCGATAAGGTCAAAATATTTCGACGAACCGGAAAAATCTGAAAATTCGAGTCCCGTGAAATTAATTATTCAAATTCCCTGTTTAAATGAAGAGAACACTCTTCCCAAAACCCTGGCAGATCTTCCTAAAGAAATTGTGGGTGTGGACAGCATAGAAATTCTTGTCATTGATGATGGAAGCACAGATAAAACCTCTGAAGTAGCGAGGGAGCTGGGAGCACACCATATTCTGCGATTCATGAATAATAAGGGTCTGGCAAAAGCATTTATAGCGGGAATCAACGAATCATTAAAACTTAATGCGGATATCATTGTAAACACGGATGCGGACAACCAATATTTCGGCGGCGATATAGAAAAGTTGATTCAGCCAATATTAAAAAAGGAAGCCGATATTGTGATTGGGGATCGGCAAGTAGAAACAATTCGTCACTTCTCTCCCTTAAAAATCTTTCTCCAAAAGTTTGGCAGCTGGGTAGTCCGACAACTTTCGGGAACCCAAATCCCCGATGCGACCAGTGGGTTTCGCGCTTATAGCAGAGAAGCAGCCCTTCAACTCAATGTTGTTTCCGATTTTACATATACCATCGAAACCATAATCAGCGCAGGCAAAAAAAATCTTGCTATCGCCCATGTCCCTGTAAAAACCAATAAAAAGCTGCGCGAATCAAGACTTTTTCCAAGCATCCGGGTATATTTGAAGCGATCAATGGTTACCATGCTGAAAGTTTACTCGATGTATCGGCCCTTAAGACTTTTCACCATTGCGGGAGCCACCACCTTTTTTCTGGGATTTGCCATTGGCTGCCGCTATCTCTTTTTCTTTTTTATGGGACAAACAGAAGGGCATATTCAGTCACTGATCCTTTCAGCTATCCTGTTGATCGTGGGTTTTCAGATTATAATGATGGGAATTGCTGCGGAACTCATCTCTGTCAACCGGCAGCTTCTGGAAGATATCCAATTAAGAATAAAAAAGAAGGAATAGGCCAAATTACGTCCCCCGCTGTTTCATCGCTTCCTTATGTTTAGCAGGTCCAAATGACAGGTATGCCCACTGAAAAAATTCGGGTTCTAGTTATTGCAACCACTTTCCCCAGATGGGAAGGTGATCAGGAGCCTCGTTTTGTCTACGACCTCTGTCGAAATCTCCCCAAAGAAGCTGACATTCATGTTTTAGCGCCGGATGCACCGGGCGCAAAAAAGCAGGAAATCTGGGAAGAAATGAAGATCACCCGTTTTTCCTACTTTTACCCCAGGAGCTTACAAAAACTTTGCTATGAAGGCGGAATTATCCCAAAGCTCAAATCCAGCTGGTGGGCTAGACTGCAATTACCTTTTTTCCTTATAGCTTTATTAACCAGCTTATTAAAAATTACAGGCGAAAAAAAATTCGATTTAATTCACTGCCATTGGCTGATCCCGCAGGGATTTTTTTGCGCCTTAATTAAATTATGGCGTGGAATTCCCTTTCTTCTAACCGCGCACGGGGGAGATGTCTTTTCCTTTAAAGGGATGCCGGGGATAAAGATGCTCATTAACTTTGCGTTGAAGCATTCAGAAGGCTGCACGGTTAACAGCCAGGCAACAAAAAATCAGATTTTAAAATCTCATAAAAAGGCAGCTATAAAATTGGTCCCTATGGGAGTCGACCTGGTCCAATTTAATAAAAACAATTACAGCCAGGATATAAAGAACTCGATGGGATCAGAAAACCTTTTATTACTTGGCGTAGGACGCCTCGCACAAAAAAAGGGTTTTGAGTTCTTAATCCAGGCCATGCCCAGGGTTATTCAGGAAATCCCCCAAGCCCGACTTGTAATTATCGGGTTTGGCCCGCAAAAAGATCGACTTGAAAAACAGATTCAAGAGCTTGGTTTAAGCTCATCTGTTTCATTAATAGGAGGGAAAACCGGAAAAGAGTTACGAGATTGGTTCGCCACGGCTGACATTTTCATTGGCCCCTCCATCGTTACCCAGGATGGAGATACGGAAGGCCAGGGAGTGGTTTTTCTGGAAGCAATGGCCTCCGGCACGCCCGTAATCGCTTCTGATGTCGGAGGGATTAAAGACGTTGTTCAAGATGGATTCAGCGGACTGCTCATCCCCGAGAAAAACCCCGGGGCCATTGCTGAGAAAATAGTGGAACTGGAAAAAAATAATTCTCTAAGAGAACAATTGGTTAAAAATGCTCTTGAACTGGTGAATTCAGATTATTCATGGAAACATTCGGCAGAAACCTTTTTCGACAATTATCAGCAGGCTATCTCAAAATCGACCTAGAAAAAATTCAATAGAGCGGCTTATTTAATGTCTTCAAAATTAAACAATTTATTTAAAATTGGGGTCACCGGAATAATGATTTTTATTCTGGGTTCCCTGGTCGCAAAATATCGAGGGGAACTGATCCACCTTAAAAATATTTCATTCCCGCAATTTTCATTCATCTCCATTCTGATCATAGGGTCTATTTTAACCAATGGAATGAAACTAAGGGCGCTGGCCGGATCATTCAATATCAAATTAACTCCGAAAGAAATAATTGGGCTTTCTTCCATTACTACTTCCCTGAATAATTTCTTTTTTAAAGCGGGATCCCTGTTCACCTCAAATTATCTTAAAAAACGCTACGAATTTCCTTTCATGTCCTTTGCGGGTTCCCAGGGGGCGGATCATTTAATTTCATTTTTTATTAATGCGGTCTGCGGCCTGGCCTTGTCCGCATTTTATTTCGCTTCAGAAAAAGGTGTTTTTATTCCTTTAACCCTAGGGTATCTGACAATAGTAGTTATTTTATCTTTGATTTTTTCTAAAACATTTGATTTACAACACCGGTCCAACAAATATCTCAATGCTTTGATAAGAGCCGTCAATTCACTTTACAGGATTCTTAAAAACCGGAACCTGTTTTTTACTCTCTGCCTGTTTAACCTGCTCATTGTAATACTGAATACACTGAGGTTTTTCCTGGTTTGCAAAGTACTTGGACTGAACATCCCATTTGGATATTGTCTGTTATTTATTTCTCTTCTGCCTTTTATCTCGACACTGCCCTTTCTCCAAAGCGATATTGGAACCCGGGAGTTGATCGTGGGGGTTTTCTCGCAATGGCTGGGAGCCAGTTTTGAGGCAGGAATGCTGGCCACACTGTTGGACCGGTGCTTTATAGTATTCACCGCAGTGATCATTGCCCTGTTTTTTCAAAACCTGCTAGCAGGAATCCGGATAACAGGACCCACGAAGGATTAAAAAGGTTTTTTTATAAAGAATTATTTGCTTCTGTCCCAAGACCGTTTTCTATTCGACATATACCAAAGCCCGGATTGTTTAAGGCTTGAACCCGCCTGGCTTTGCAAAGGGAACGACCCCAATCTTCGTTAAAGACAACAAAAAATTCTTTCTTTTGATCGATCAGGTTACGCATCCGACTCTCAAACCCCTTATCTCCGAAAAAGTATATTTTTCTTGGGTAAAGTCGTTGAATCATCACTGAGCGGCTCGAACTAAATTCCCAGTCATCCCCGGGCATAAGAATAATTGAGGTTTCCCCGGTGATTTTTCTTATCTGGTTAGCGACACGGTAGTTCCTGGAGTATTGGTTTGGCGTATCCTTTGCTCCCGTCGTTTCCATCAAGGTTTCTGAACTCAAATTCCAATGAGCAGATATAAACTGGGCACGGGGGATTAAAAACATATATGCCAAAACAAAAATATTCAGCACTATGATTAATCCAATCATATTTTCAACCCAGGTTCGATTAATCATTTTCGAGCCTCCGCTTTACAAAAGGGAGCATTCCCATGAAAACGATAAAAACAGGATAAATCGACATCATCCCCCGAGTATCGGAAAGATTGACGCTATTTCCGGGTTGTATAAAAGTCGCATAAACAAACTCACCCAGGGTCGCCCATTTTGGAGTGGCGTATGTAAAGATCACCAGGTGAGTGCAAAGGAACAGCAATAGAAAAACGCCCAGCAACTTAAGCGGCTCTGACAAATCCTTTATCTTTTCAAAAAACAGGAAAATAACAAGCGACGCGGTAAACAAATAGAAAACATGAACGGTAGAGGTTCGATACAGGCTGATAATAATCTTTTTCCAAACGGGTATCGGTTCCGCTCCCAGCACGAGTAAAAGAGAAAAATAAGCCGGGAGTGCGACAATGAATGACCAGCGAACACTTGCTTCCGAAAATTTCCATTTCCCTGAAGTCCAACCCAAAGCAAAAAACCATAAAAACAAACATACCCCGCCTAACATTTTGACCTGGCCCCATAAAACCATATCAAACGTGAGCAAATTCAAGAACCAGATTGAAGGAAGTGAAAGCATAGACAGAAAAAATATTTTTACCGTTTTTGCATTTCCATCTTCCTCGGGGTATCGGCTAAAAACATAAACGGTCAGAAAGACGGGGACCAAGTCATACAAAAGGAATTCTATACGGGTCCAGGCAGCCAAACCCAACAATATGCCACCGGCTAAAGCGTAAGAGCTTTCCTGGTTACTGTGGTTTCCATCTAATTTATTTTTTATCCAGGAATACCAATACAAAGAACCGGAGGAATAGAAAACCGCGGTGGTCAAATCCAAAAATGGCAGCACGGATTGCCACCAGAAATACGGAGTGGTTGCCAATATCATGGTAAAAAGACAGGCTGTTTTCCTGTTTTCCGTGAGCAATAACAGACGGGAATAAAAAATAATAATCAGGCAAACATATAAAACAGGGAAAAATACCTTTAAATGTTCGACATCAAATGCAATGAGATATGTAAACAGCAGAGGAACAAAAGGAGGATATTGTTTCAATTGAGGAACAACCCATTCCGAATCAAATCTGACTTCATTGAAAAAAGACATTCCCCTTATATGGTACCAGGTGGCATCTGATTCAGTGACAGGGAAAAACCAGGCATTAACCATGCTAAGGCAAAAAAGAATACCCACCCCAAGAAGGGTGATCCAGATCAAACCTGTTTTTTCTCCAATGTCCCTTTCATTTTCCGTACTTCCCGGAAGTAATAATGTCGGGAGCAAAACCAACACACTCACTCCCATTTGGATAAAAGCAGTGGGTCGAATTCCTGAAGAAACCAGGAAAAACAGGAACAGGCTTTTTACAGCCAAAGCAAAAATTACGGCCAAAGCGAGTTTTTCCCAAAGCAATGCCCACCCGCACCTGTTTCGACACACGCGATAGGAGGCATACCATAACAGGGCCGAATCAATCCAAATCATTAGCTGAAATGCTCAAGGGGTTAATGAAAAAAAGACATTAAAGAGACTGGAAAATATAGAAATTCACCGGCGGCTCTTTTCCATTTGGTTTGCTTTGGGTTTGATCATTTTTGACGGTCTCGATCAGCTTCCAGGAGGGAAACCATTCCTTAATATTTTCCGTAAACTTTCTATGCCGGACATGCCTGGAATGCAACAAGCCACGGGCCTCTTCATTTGAGGAATAAATCGCCACGTATTGACCAGCACAGCTAAATATATTGGCAAGGTATTTGCGATACACTTCATCTTCTACCAGGTGGAATATCACATCCAGGGAAATAACCAGGTCAGCTGCAAACTTCTGCTTATTTTTTTCGATCTCGTTGGGATCATAAACAAAGAAAATTTTTGAAGAGTCCCCTTCGAACAAAGCTGAGGAGAGTTTGACCGCCTGTGCGGATATATCCAGCCCAATATACTTTGGATAATCAGCGTAAGTTAGCTGATTTCCATCTCCGCAACCAAACTCGGTCACAGAACGGATGTTATTTTCACGTACAAATTGATTTAACACCCTGGATTTGAATGATGCACTTTCTCCGTAAGAACCCTTACCTGAATTTCCCCCAAGCAGATAACGTTTTTTCCAGTAATCCTGTGATCCGGAGAAAAAAACCTGCTGAAGGCGAATAAAAAACTGGGAAAAAAAGGAAGGTTTAGGGTATGAGGATTTTTTTATCATTAATTTCCTTTAGGAAAATTGTTCCTGCAAACCGCGGGTAAAAAGGCTAGCTTTTCGAAACGAGGGTGCCTGTGGTTCCTTTAAAAGCCAATTCTGCCTCGTTATAAAAGCGTTCGCGATGAGGCATATGCTTTCGCGAGAAATGAAATATGTTTAATTGCTTTACGCCAGCTTCCCGTGCCAGAGTACCCGCCTGGTGGGAGGTGAGATGGCATCTTTCCTTCCCCCTGGCTTCTTCATCCGCTAAAAAAGGGGATTCACAAAAAAAGATATCAGAGGATCTTATCAAATCAATGATCCTCTTTTTGTTCGGTTCATTATAAACCGTATCGACAATATATCCGATTTTCTGCCCCGGAGAAATATCGACCAAATCTTCCTTTAACTGTCCCAAGGTAAATTGCTCTATGACGGATTTCCCATCCCGCCTGCAAGGAACGTCAAAGGAATGATCATCGGGTTTACCTTCCAGCACCAATTGCTTCAAATCATTCAACCAGGGCCCTTCAACAGCCTGCATAGTCTCTAATCGGCCTTTATTTATGTTTACATGAAGTTTTTCCTCCAGGGAAAACCCCAGGCAGGGAACCCGGTGTTCCAGAATAGCTGCCCGAACGACGAGGGAAGAGTCTTCAAGAAGAACTCCATTGGGGAAGCTAACCTCTTTCTTACCAGTTTGCTGGAACTTATCTATGGCCCTGAAAGAACTTTTTATTAACTTCTCCTCTTTTACCTCAACCACGTCGATGGTCAACGACTCTTCATAACGATCTACCAGGTTCCAGGTAAAACCCGCCAGTTTACCTTCTACATTTTTTATAAAATTCTCGGGGCCGAATAAAGTAAGCGTTTTTTCCCTGCCGAAAACGGCCCTTAACAAACGGTCAAACCCAATAAAATGATCGATATGGGTATGGCTGACAAAAACATGGGAAACTTTCAAAAGTTCCGCATTGCTCAAAGCAGAAATATCTCCCAGGTCGAACAAGAGAGCCCGTTTTTGAAAAAGAAAATTGACGATCAGACCGGGGTCACCAAAGGGATCATTGATTAAAGATGCGTTAAGAGCTGACTTCATCCCACCGCACTCCCCGATTCTTTACTGTTAAAGCGCAGGAATGCCTGGATAAATTCATCCAGGTCGCCATCTAAAACAGCGTCGACGTTACCCACCTCTACATTGGTTCTCAGGTCTTTTACAAGACGATAAGGATGAAGGACATAGGAACGAATTTGGCTGCCCCACTCGATTTTCTTTTTTTGTTTTTCCATTTCTTTTTTTTCTTCGTCCTGCTTTTCCTGTTCCACCTCATATAATCTTGCTTTCAGCACTTTGATGGCTGAAGCCTTATTCTTGTGTTGTGACCTTTCATTTTGACACTGGACCACAATCCCTGTGGGAACATGAGTCAGGCGAACCGCAGAATCGGTCGTATTGACGCCCTGGCCGCCCGGACCCGAAGCGCGATAAACATCAATTTTCAAATCTTCTTCCTTTACTTCTACTTCAATGTCCTCATCCGCTTCCGGGTATACAAATACGGACGCGAAAGAGGTATGCCTCCTTTTATTGGAATCGAACGGCGATATTCTTACAAGGCGATGCACCCCTATTTCCGCTTTTAAATACCCAAACGCATAATCCCCCGAAAACTGAACTGTAGCACTTTTGATTCCCGCTTCTTCCCCATACTGCGTGTCCAGAACCTCGGTTTTGAATCCATTCCGGTCCCCCCACCTGAGGTACATTCGAAGCAGCATATCCGCCCAATCCTGAGATTCGGTTCCCCCTGCCCCTGAATTAATGGCTACAAATGCGTTATTGAAGTCATTTTTTCCTGAAAGAAGAGCCTTAAATTCAGCACCGGCAACTTGCTCATCAAGGTCTTTTAATGAGGATTGAATTTCAGCCAAAAGAGAGGAGTCATTTTCCTCTTCAGACAATTCAAGCATGGCTTCAATATCATCGCTTGAAATTTGAAGGTTATTCCAGATTTCAACTTGTCGTTGCAGCGCGGATCTGTTTTGGAGGGTCTTCTGAGCTTCCTGATTGTCATCCCAAAAGCCGGGCTGGGCAATGGCTTCATCTAGTGATTTCAGGGTTTTTAATTTATTCTCAACGTCAAAGAAACCCCCGGAGTTGGTATATTCTGACTTCAATTTCTTTAAAGTATCTGGTGTGATCTTCTTGCATCTCATGCTCCGAATTAGTTGACGTCCGGCCTATTTTCTCCAATCCCCGAGGGAAAAGCAAGCCAGCGCTGGACATCCGAACCAAGGGAAAAACAGAAGGTTTTCTACCCTGTTCCCGTTTTTACCCGGATTCCCACTCTTTTTCTCTTTTTTCCCGCCTTTAAGGGTGTAAACTCAAGCGAATTAACGTTTTTGCCGATGAGAACAAGACCAGGTAAATACATTCATTGGCTACCATTTTGAGACGAGGCCAGCCCGCAAGCGCATATGGATCCCTTAATCACATTTCACCTACTGGCTATTCTTTTTCTGGCATATCTTTGCCGTCTTCCTTTTCTCAATTTCCCCCTGGATGACGATTTCGCCATATACACTTACCGTGCCCGATTCATGGATAGGGGTTTTAAGTGGAAAAATGATTTGCAGATCATAGGTATTCCCATGTGGAAGATGATGCTTTTCGATAAAGTTTTTTCATCTCCCGAAAATGGGCATACAAGAATACGGAATTTACAAACCCTTTTCCATGCTGCGGCCTGTCTGTCCATTTACTGGGTTATTTTTATTGTAACGCAAAACCCATGGGCAGCCTTTACCGGAGGAATTTTGTATTCCTTTTATGGAACCTCCCCTGATTTGACAGCCGGTTCTTTCAATTTCGAACAATTCTATATCCCTTTTATTTTATCCGGACTGGCTTTCCTTCTTAATGGCTCGGTTTTTTATGCGGGGCTTTGCTTTGGGTTTGCGGCGATATCGAAATGCACCATGGTCATTTATGCCGGTGCATTCGCACCCCTGGTGTGGATATCTTACGGCCAAGGCCCCACCGCCTTGTTCGCAATTACGGTAGCCAGCGTAGTCATTCTATCCAATCTGATTGAATGGAGACTGGGGTTCTGGGATAACGAAGCCATAAAGCAATTTAAGACCCGTATGGCCACCACTTTGCGGATTACAAAAACAAAGACGCTGCATTTCAGTGTCTGGCTGGAAATTATCCTGCTTATAAAACAAACCCTTCCCCTTTGGATAAGCGGAATAGCCGGGCTGGTATTTTTTATTGCCAAAACCGAAAACCTTTGGCTCGCCACCTTCATAATTGTCACCCTAAGCAACATCGTTTTTCAACGCGCCTTTTCCAGATACCATTACCTCCCCTGGCTGGCCTCGCTTTCATTGGGAAGCGGTTTGGGAATGGAATGGATCCTTCAGCAAGATCCTGCGCTGGGGGTCCCTGTTGCGGGCATATACTTTCTGATCCTGGCCTGGAATGTTAAATCCCTCCTTTTTTATTATTTGAAACCAACCCACCCTCAAACACTGGTGCAATACGAAAAATACGATCAATACTTATATATTCCGCGCCTGGGGAAAATTCTTAAAAGACTAATGAGAATGCGAGGAGAATCTGATGAACGGATTTTCGTTTGGGGAACTTTCTCCCAGCTCTATCATTTAACCCATTGCCCCGCTGCGGATAATTATCTGCACTATACCATCGGGCCCTGGGACACACCCGACCTTGAAGGCTTTTACGACAGCATGATTGGCGGAATAATAAAGTATCAACCGAAATACATAATCAAAACATTCCCCGACCTCGACATGCAGAAACTGGAGGGTATAACGGGTTTAAAATACACACTGATAAAAGTGGTGCTGGCCAGGTTTCCCGTTTATCGGCTGGAAAATTCAAAGTCCGTCGCAAATCCCCTTCCCCGGAATTGGCAGGAAAAAATGCAGCAGATGGAAGACCTGACAAAAGCAAAATGGCACGCCCCTGCACTGTGTCGGGATGATCTGGAAAGAGGAGAAATTACAACGGCATACAAGGAATGCCAGAAGCTGTTACGCTTGAACCCGGATGACCGGGAAGGGAATGTATATTCGGGTGAAATCTATTTGGCACTCAACCTTCCCCACCAGGCGGAAAAAGCTTTTGAGAAAGCGATTGAACTGGCTCCCGAATGGCAACATTTAAGAATTCATCTTGCCAATATAAAAATCCAGTTTAAAAAATTCGACGAAGCCATTCCTTTAATTCAAGAAGAAATCAGACGATTTGATTTTCATGTTGAGGATTTTGATTTTCATGTTGAAGATGATTTTTTAAATGGCCTGATATTTAAATTTGACGGAAATTACGAGGATGCCTGGAAAAAATTTGACCCGATAAGAAAGCAGTTTCCGGACCGGCATGACTGTTGGGAATTGGAAATCGAATGCCTGGTCCACTTAAAAAACAAAGAAAGATTAAAAACTTTATTCGAGGATGCTCAAAAAATTCATCCAAAAAGGGATCGGGAATGGCTCCATACCAAAATTGCCAAGGCTGTGGCAGAAACAGAATCCGAAACAAGACCCGAACACGAAACTTTAAACCTGTATGTACAAAAATACCCTGGAAACGGGATTTTACAATATGCCCATGCCTCGGCCCTTGAAAAGTCGGGAAACTCCTCGGCGGCTTATGACCTGTTTTCCGAAATCATAGATTCTGCCGAAAACTACCCGCATATAAAGGCCAACGCTTGTTTTAGAATGGCACGATTGGCTCCGTTAGAAAAAAAACAGGAACTCTTAAAGGAATCCATTAAACTAAACCCCTCTCATCAAGGAGCGCAAGCCATGCTGAGTGATTTGCAGGAAAAATTTTATTCATCAGATGAAATGAATAAGCTAGAAGAACCTGAAACTCCAATCTTGGTCCGGCCAAAAAATCCTGCTGTGAGCGTGATTGTTCCCAACTGGAACGGAATGCGTTTTGTAGGCATGTGCCTCGACTCATTAGCAAAACTCCACTTTAAGAATTTTGAAGTGATCGTGGTCGACAATGGTTCGATAGACGGCTCTCGCGAATTGATTGAAGAAAAATATCCCTGGGTGAGGCTGATTAGGCTTCCTTACAACAAGGGATTTGCCATTGCCTGCAATGAAGGGATCAAAGCCTCGAATGCAGAATATGTTGTTCTTCTCAACAACGATATTGAAGTCACTCCTGACTGGCTGACCGAGCTTTATGAGGGAATGGAACGGCACCCAGAATGCGGAATGGGAACCACCAAAATGATGTTCCTCGATAACCGGGATGTATTCTATAACACCGGTGACCTGTTCCATTCCTGGTCTGCAGGCGGAGGACGGGGACAGGGAGAAAAAGATCAGGGCCAGTACGATCAGGAAGAATACGTTTTCGGAGCCTGTGCCGGGGCCGGAATTTACCGTAAGGAGCTTTTTCAGCAAATCGGACTGTTCGATGAGGATTTCTTTATTTTCGCCGAAGACGTTGACCTTAACATGAGGAGCCAGCTGCAGGGTTTCCAGGCCGTCTATCTTCCAAAATCAAAGGTGTACCATATAGGGACAGCAACAGTAGGGTTGTACAGCGACCGCTACGTGTATTTGTGCAAACGCAACGATATTCTGGTTCTGTTAAAAAACTATTCCCTTAAAATGTACTTCAAATACCTCTATTCCATTTGGAAGCACCAGTTTGCTGACATAAAATATTTTACCTACCGGGGTCAAGGGCAGGTCCTGTTAAAAAGTAAATGGGATGCACTGAAACTGCTTCCCAAAATGTTATTTCGCCGGTTCCAGATCCAACGGACCCGAACCGTTCCTGACACCGAAATTGAAAAACATATAATCACGGACTGATCCATCATTTTCCAATAACGGGAAAAAACCGGATTCCCAATCAGGGGCGGGTTGGACTATAATCAGTCTGTGAATTTCAGCTTCTGGACTCAGCGCCCCCATTCCATCAAAAACCTTCCCGAGGGTTTAATTTTCAGGACAAAAAGGCCGTTAAGAATAGAGTCTTAAATCGAATCGATAATTCATGAAAAACTCAATTCTTTTATTTAATCCCAGACCCGACCCCTACTACAAACCGGTCGACCTTCCTATTTCCCTGATATGTGTATCCCGTTTTCTGGATAAAGAGGGTTACCCAATAAATATCATTGCAGAGAATCTTTACCCGGACCCTTATCAGGAAATTAAGGATAAGGCCAAAGACAGCCTGGTTTTGGGGATATCTGCCATGACGGGTCTGCAGATTCAAGGAGGCCTCAAAGCAAGCCAAATAGCAAAAGAAGAGAATAAAGATATAAAAATTATCTGGGGTGGCTGGCACCCATCGGTCCATCCGTATCAGGTTCTGGAAAACCCGTACATAGACATTGTCATAAAAGGACAGGGTGCCCGGGCACTCTACGATGTTGTTAAAAGAATTGAAGCGGGTGAAAACTACAAGGATATTCCCGGAGTGATTTGGAAGGAAAACGGAGAAATATTTACCAACCCCGACCGAAGTCTGGAGCCCATTGACGACTGGCCCCCGCTTCCCTACCATCTCGTAGATATTGAAAAATGCATCATGGTCACCGAATTCGGAACCCGTACGATCAATTACGTCTCCAGCTACGGATGTCCCTACCGGTGTTCATTCTGTAGCGAAGTCACCGTAAACAACAGGAGCTGGGTCGGGCTCAATCCCGAAGCGGTTCTGGATGATTTGGAAAAACTTCAGAATCAATACAATATAAACGGAGTCAATTTGTATGACAGCCTGTTTTTTGTGAATGTCAAACGTGCCAAGGCTATCCTGAAAGGCATCGTCGACCGGGGTTTGACCCTGAGACTGGGCAATCTCGATGGCAGGGCAAAACAATTAGCCGAAGCCGACGATGAGCTTTGGGAATTATTAAGAGAATCGAGAACCTACAGCATTTTATGTGGTGCCGAATCCGGCGACCAGGAGTCTTTGGATGCAATCGATAAAGATATGAATGTCGAAGACAATTATAAGTTTGCGGAAAAATGCCGGAAATACGGAGTCAAAGTTATTTTTTCTACCCTTGTCGGGATACCCATGCCGGACTTCACCCACCAGCAACTGACTCAAAAAACAAACAGCCAAATAGACGCCACGGTGGCAATGCTCGATAAATTCCTGTCCTATGACAGCCGTAACCGGGGACAGATGTTTATTTACATGCCCTATCCTGGCACTCCTTTATATGACACCGCAGTCAAACTGGGTTTCCAGGAACCTAAAAAACTTGAAGGCTGGGCTCATATGAAACTTTATGAAAAACAGACCCCCTGGGTTACCCAAAAACAAGCCCAGCTGGTATCCATGATATCAAGTTATATTTTTATGTTCCTCGATTCCGACACCATTGTCTGGGCAAAAGGAAGGATTGAAAACCCAATCAAAAAAGTGTTTTTCGTTTGGGCTTATAACCTTTTCGCAGGGATCGCAAAATTCAGATGGAAATACAAGTTATTCGGGTTTCCACTGGACTATCAACTCTTTTTATTTGCCAAGAGAAACAATAAAACCATCTAGGTTTGCCTTGCCCAAACCGGATAGAGGTTCATTTCGGTAAGATTAAGTCACACCCGTTTTCATTCCCCCTGACATTGAAATTTTCTCATTACCCCATTTTTGGTCGATTGTAATGTCTCTGTTTTTGTGATTAAATGCGGCCTGACTGAGACAGGTTGACCACACCGGGCCAGCCACCTTCCGTATCACCAAGGGCAAATATGACCTCCCTTTTCCCAGCAAACTTCGATAAATCCTTCAGGGCAAAAGAGGAATCCGAAGAAGAGTTATCGCCTCCTTCCGGGTTTTGCCTGACTCCTGATGGAAATTTTCTGTTAGCAGACGACTTCAACCACCGGATACAGGTTTACGATTCACAATTCAACCGGGTCCATAGTTTTGGTGAGAAAGGCAAAGAACAAGGTCAACTTCAATATCCAAAGGGAATAGCGGTTGATAAAGAAGGTCATATTTTCGTCGCGGATAGCTGGAATCACCGGATACAGAAATTTGATGCTCAAGGAAAACCTTTGCTGGTTTTTGGATCCTGCGGCGATGGAAAAGGGGAATTGAACGAACCCTGGGATATTCTTATAGACCCATCAGGGGTTTTAATAGTCCTGGAGAGATACAACCACCGTATCCAGTTTTTCGATGGCGAAGGAAACTCCCTGGGTTGCATTGGGCAAAGAGGAACCACACTTGAAGAAAACCTTGCGAACCTTTTTGAGACGCCGTTAAATTTGCTGGCTCCCCCCGCATTCGAGTTTCCCACTTCCATTGCTTCGGACAGTTGTGGAAATTATTTCGTTACCGACAGTGGCAACCACCGTATTCGGAAATTTAATAAAAAATGGCAGGAAATTTTAACTTTTGGGGACCAGGGGGATCAACCCGGACAGTTTCTATATCCGCTAAGCATTTCAGTTTCCCCCAATGACTTACTTTATATTGCCGATCTAAACAATAACCGGGTCCAGATTTTCACATCCTTCGGACAATATCTGGATTCCATCGATCAGGCGGATACCGCCTTGGAGGCTCCCTGTCTAACTCTGGTGGATTCTAATGGAAATCTATTTATCGGCTTAACTTTTGATACGAAAATTTTAAAATATCAAACCACCTTGGAAACCGAAAGCCTCCTGGCGGAAAAATTAGCTGCCTGCGAACCCCTTCAACCGGAACATTTAAACTTTTTTTCCCTTGCGCAGGAAAAAAATAACAACGAAGCCAAATCCCTTGCCGCTTTGGAACAGGCGATGGACCTTTGGGTCAAAAACGACATCCCCGCAAACACAACCGCGCCCCTTCGGCTTGGCCGACGGGCTTTTGCCGGAAAAGAAATTTCCAACACCAGCTTTGACTTGGCCATAACGTTGATGGAAAACCAGCTTGACGAATCTCGAAAAAAAATGCTGGCTGCGTTTAATTCCTGGCAGATATCCGCTCTGAAGTTCAATGAAATCCAGATGAAGGAACAGCAGGAAATTCAAAAAGACCCGCAGGGACTTCGGCCTTTCAACATGGAACTTTATACAAGCGAACGGGAAGATAAAAAAGGGTTCCGGGAAACCCGAAACGCTTATTATTCATTTCGAAAAAGCACACAACATCTTTACGATCTGATTTTTCACCTCGTTGAAAGCGATCCAAGCGAAGAACAATTTAAAAGTATCTCGGAACTTCTTTCTCGACAATGGGACGCCACGACGAAAAATCTTAATAACTATTTCAACGAAAAAGAAAAACGTGAAGAATCAATGGTTAAAATTTTGGGAGATAGCGGAGGAGACCAGCTGCTTTCATTTCTCCAGCAGTATTACCATAATGGCCGAACCCTCGATTTTCTGATACAGCTGCAGTTTCCATTGAGAGCCCATTGCCAGGTTTTAAATGTTCTGGCGCGAAAAGCCCGGGACAATGAAAAAATCAGCAAATTTGTTCGCGAACTGTGCAAACCTTCCGTGTTCACAGAAAACGCCACTCGAACCATGATCCGCTTTCATGAACACTGGTACACGCTGGACATTCTGGAAGCGTTGTTCTTTGAAACCATGGATGTCACCCAGCCCTGTTTGGAGAAGGAAACCCCGATCCAGGAACCCGGCATTGATGATTTTTCTCCAGTTCCATTTGACTCTGAAAATCTGGATATGACCCAGGCCGCCAAAATCCTCCTTTCCCAATCCGCAGAAATCAAGTTTGAAAACGGAGTTTTGTCTTTGGGCCCCATAAAATATAAAACGGACTCCCTCAAAGGTCAGACAAAAGAACTGGTCTCCAAATGCCTTTCCGCCCTGGAAGCCCAATCTGTATTCGACAACAAATACGTGGAGCTGTTGAACCAACTCAATGACCTGGAAGGGCAAAGAAGAAACCTGGACGCACAGCTGAGGCAGGTAGGCTCAGAAGACAAAGCCACTCCCATAGGCATACACCATAATATAGCTATCATGGATTTCCAGTTGGGCCTGTTAAGGAGAATGATAAGGGGAATCGACACCAATGAAAATCTCAACCTGCACCGTTTAGCCGCGGGAACAGCGGTCCTCAAAGTATTAAATCCGGAAGATTCAAAATTGTTTGATGAGATTTCCTCCTATTCCAGAAATCTGGATAATAAAATCCGGGAAATTTTAGATGAAAGAAGATTGAGAAACTTCGAATGGATACCACTAAGAGAACAACAAAAGCAATTGGCGTCTTCTTCTGACATTTCAACCATCGATAATTCCATAAATGTTGAGGCAGGCATTGATGAAAAGAAAGCCTCCGTGGACCGGCTGGAGCTTGAATTTAAAAAATTCACGAAAACCAAAAGTTCAATCCGGCAGATCTTAAATTTTTTAGATGCAACCCCACCTGTCCCCGAAACACCTTTAAAACCTGTTTTTTCCGTCAGCAAAGTCGGCCCGGAAATCGGTATGCTGTTTTATCCACAAGGCCTGGTCCACAATAGCAAAGGGGATTTGCTGGTTGTCGACCACGAACACCACCAGATTCATTGTTTTTCACCGGAAGGAAAATATAAATTTCATTTTGGCACCTGGGGCAATACGGCGGGAAACTTCAGATACCCCGTTAACCTGGCAACGGACAGTCAGGATAATATTTATGTAATCGATGAGGGAAACGGGTTAATCAAAAAGTTTGACGCAATGGGGAATTTTATTCTCAGTTTTGAGGAGGGGATTCTCGGCCAGGTTTTTTCTCTATCGGTAGATGGAAAAGACAGAATCCATATCGCAGATCCTGGAAACAACCGCGTCTCCGTTTTTGGCATGAACGGAAAAGAAATTCCCCTTCCCTATTCGGAGGAGCAATCCAACAACCTGACCGAACCCTGCGGCATTTTTTGTCTCGACGATGGGAGCACGATTATCGGTGACAAATCGGAATTCTTATTAAAGCATTTTGATGCGAACGGGAAACTGATCCGCAAGATCAAGCGTGAAGGCCTGGGTTTTGGTGACATTTATTTTATTGCCCGGGATAAAGAACATGGGATATTCGGTTCGGATTACTGGCACAACCAAATCATTCATTTAAACGACGATCTCGAAATGGTCGATATCTATCGCAGACCGGGGAACCGATTCGGAGAACTTGGGAAAACAGGCGGGCTTTCAATTCATAAAGGCAGGCTTGCCGTCTCTAACTTTGACGGCAGGAAGGTGCAGTTTTTTGATCTTCAGAAATAAAAAAGGGTTTGCAAAGGATATTACTGTACGTTCTTTATAGGGTAACGCCGGGGCTTCACACTCTGGCGGTTTTCACTTTCAATGTCATGCAGAAAACCCCTCCCGGAAAAATGGTCGTCAAACCGCGCCACAGATTCTTCAATAAATTTTCCCGGCCTGTAATTTTTTGCGACTTCTTTCATTGAAAAAGGTTCGGGCATTTTTTTAAACATATCCGCCTTTTCATGGATCTTTTCTTCACTCCAGCGGGACCCTCCATTTGCGATCAGTACCGTCGCGACCCGTTCGGCATCTTCAAAACAATAAATATTCGGAAAAACCGACATGAAAGTTTTTGTGTCGCGTGGTTTTAAAGTATTGCCTTGACCATACAAGTTGGAACCCACAATTCCATCGGGGTTTAAAATTTCTCGAATCTCTTTGTAAAACTGA
Source organism: Nitrospinota bacterium (assembly GCA_009873655.1). Classification (GTDB taxonomy): domain Bacteria; phylum Nitrospinota; class Nitrospinia; order Nitrospinales; family VA-1; genus UBA8687. The sequence continues at coordinate 31,871 of WAIB01000014.1, forward strand.
TGCGTTTTTAAATGGTAGGGAATCGATCCACTTTTGAACGCATCGAGAATAACCCAGTCATAAAGTTCCCGGCCTTTTCTTTTCTGAACAAACACCCTTCCATCTTCCTGGAATATTCGATAGCGACTGGATTCCCTTAAATAAAAATATTTTTTGGAAACCTCAATCACTTTTTTGTCAATTTCCACAACGTCAATATGTAAATTTGGAAACCATTCACTGAGAAAGTTGGTAACAGCCGCGCCCCCCAATCCAACCATCAGCAACCGACAGGGATTGGGACAAAAAAGCAATGAGGCCATCATCATATTTGAATAGACCAGGGCCAATTGCTTTTGCTTTTCGACATTCACCCGGCTCTGAAGATAGTACTCCCCATTGCCTTTGAACCAAAGTTCCCGGTTTTCTCCATTTTGAATGACATAAATGTCGTTATAGGGGGTTCGTTCCCTTGCCAGGACTTTGATTTCCGGCTCTACTTGCTTTTTTCCCAAAAATTGGAACATTTATAGAATTCCTGTTTATCCCCTGAAAATATTGTAAGTTAACCCCAAAAACCTATTTTCATTTATGCTGATTATGATAAAATGAGCCATGGTTCATCAATCAGCCCTGCCGGGAGAGAAAAGTGTTTCCCGTCAAGGGTTTACACGGTCACTCACCGCCCTATCATAAAGGAATATTGTCCATGCCGCAAAACGTTTTGAAGCATAAAGTAGGCTTGGAAACCCATGGCCTCAAAAATTTAAAAAAAATACATTGGAATTTAACCACCCCGGAACTTTACGAGCACATCATCAGAAATAATGAAGGTCAGTTATCGCATCTTGGACCTGTATGCGTAACAACGGGAGAACACACGGGCCGGGCTCCAAACGACAAGTTCATTGTTCAAGAGCCTTCCAGCCAGGAAAACATTTGGTGGGGAAAAGTAAACCGCCCTTTCTCTGTTGAACAGTTTGAAGCTCTCTATTCGCGCGTTTTGGCGTATTTGCAAGGCAAGGAAGTTTATGTGCAGGATTGTTGTGCCGGTTGCGACCCCGAACACCAGACCCATATCCGAGTTATTAACGAGCATGCCTGGCACAATCTTTTTGCGCGCAATATGTTTATCCAGATCCGCGACATGGCCAAGCTGGAAAACCATGAACCTGCATTCACCATAATTCATGTACCCGATTTCAAAGCGGTTCCGGCCATTGACGGTACCAATTCGGAAGTATTCGTCATTGTCGATTTTGGCAAACAGTTGGTTCTTATAGGCGGTACCAGCTATGCAGGCGAAATTAAAAAATCAGTTTTCTCAATTTTGAATTACCTGTTACCCCAGAAACAGTCCGTCCTATCCATGCATTGCTCAGCGAATATCGGCAAAAAGGGCGACTCGGCCATATTCTTTGGCCTTTCAGGAACGGGAAAGACAACGCTCTCCGCGGATCCGGAAAGGAAGCTCATAGGCGATGACGAGCATGGATGGAGTGACACGGGTGTGTTTAACTTTGAAGGCGGTTGTTATGCAAAAGTAATTCGACTCTCAAAAAAATCCGAACCGGAAATTCATGATTGTACCCGCCGGTTCGGAACCCTGCTTGAAAACGTAGCCGTCAGTCCGGAAGATAGAAGGCTTGACCTCGATGATGCCAGCCTGACGGAAAACACACGGGCGAGTTATCCCATATCGCATATCAACAATGCCGTCCTGGAAGGGATGGGAAAACATCCGGATAACGTGGTCATGCTCACCTGTGATGCGTACGGAGTCATGCCTCCGGTATCCAAGTTGACACCCGAGCAGGCCATGTACCATTTTATTTCCGGTTACACGGCGAAGGTCGCGGGCACCGAAAAAGGCATGAGCCGGGAGCCCACCGCGATTTTCAGCACCTGTTTCGGGGCCCCTTTCATGTCCCTGCATCCGTCTGTTTATGCTGACATGCTGGGTGAAAAAATTGCAAAGCATCAGGTCTCCTGCTGGCTGGTCAATACAGGCTGGACTGGCGGTCCTTATGGAGTGGGCAAGAGAATTGAAATCAAATACACCCGGGCCATGGTCAAAGCTATTTTGGAAGGCCAATTGGACAATGTTGAAACGGAAACCGATCCGGTATTTGGGATCCAGGTTCCAATAGCCGTTAAAGGTGTTCCCAAGGAATGCCTGTTCCCCAGAAACACTTGGAAAAACCCCGAGGCCTATGACGAAAAAGCCGATGAGCTTGCAAACCAGTTCATTCAAAATTTCAAAGAGTATGAAAAGAATGTCGACAAGAAAATACTGGATGCAAGCCCGAAGCCTATCGGGAAAGGACCCCAGTCTTCTGGAAAAATTCACGAATTAAGAAAATAACAGCCTCTCCAAAAGTTGAATTTCTTTACCCGCTCCTGTAACCCGGGAGCGGGTAAACTTTTATAATCGAAAATAGTTTCAATTTGATCATTAAGATTAAAATACTCAGCCAAAAAAAAATAAAAAATGGGAACTTCACCTATCATTGCCCTGACAATGGGAGACCCGGCCGGGATCGGGCCCGAAATAATTGTTAAAGCGTTTCAAGACGAAATCCTGACAATCGAATCCGGGATTGTGGTCATTGGCGATGCGAATACACTCAAAAAAACGGCCCGGGAAATTGCTCCTGAAGTTCTAATCCATTCCATCGATTCCCCTGAAAAAGGATGGTACCAACCCTGTACCATTGACGTAATTGACCTTAATAATGTCTCAGATGCACTTCTTATAGGGAGACCTTCTGCAGAAGGCGGCAGGGCAAGCTATGAAGCCATTGAAAAAGCCGTTGAGCTGGCACTCAAAGATGAGGTGGCCGCTATCACCACTTGTCCTATCAATAAAAAAAGTTTGCACCTGGCCGGGCATTCTCTGCCAGGACATACCGAGCTTTTAGGACACCTGACAAATTCAAAAGAGTCCACCTTGATGATGGAAGGAAATTCGCTGCGTGTGGTTTTAGTAACAACCCATCTTCCCCTCGACCAGGTCAAATCGCAAATTTCAGAAGAAAAGGTTTTACAAGCTATTCGCCTGACTCATGACTGGCTGCAAAAACATGTTACAGAAGTTCCCCGTATTGCGGTGGTGGGACTCAACCCGCACTCAGGGGATGGAGGAATTTTTGGACAGGAAGAAACGGAATTCATTCTCCCCGCTTTGAAGACCGCGCAAAGAGACGGTATCCAGGCAAGCGGCCCTCATCCGGCAGATGCATTGTTTGCAAGAGCCGCGTCTGAAAAATACGATGCGGTCATCTGCATGTACCACGATCAGGGTATGATCCCTGTAAAAATGGACGGCATGGGTGTCAATATAACCTTGGGCCTGCCCATATTAAGGACCTCAGTGGACCACGGCACCGCCTTTGATATCGTAGGGCGCAATAAAGCCTGCCCTGAAAATCTTAAGCTTGCATTGAAAACTGCGGACCGTTTGTCCCAATCCACCCTTTCCATGAAATGAGAAAAAGGCCTCTCGGGCAAAACTTTCTCATTGATCCGGAAATCACGCAGAAAATCATTGAGCTGGCAGATATTAAACCCGGGGACTCCGTAGTAGAAATCGGTCCGGGGAAAGGGGTTCTCACACAACGGCTCCTTTCAATCACTCCATCCTTGACGGTTATTGAACTGGATCCTAAATTGTGCCGGGAAATAAAAAATCGTTTTTGCAAAGACCATCCTGATATTAAAATAATGGAGGGAGATGCGGCGAAGTTTGATTACTCTTCCCTGAAACCGGGCTTCAAGGTCGTATCCAACCTTCCTTATTATGCGGCCACCCCTATTATGAAAAAATTGATCCACTTCGGCAGCAGAATTCAAAACATGACCCTGATGATGCAAAAAGAAGTCGTAGATCGGCTGACTGCACAACCGGGAAACAGGGAATACAGTTCGCTATCCGTTTTTGTACAGTATCACTGCCAGGTTGAGCGGTTATTGGAAATTCCAAACACCGCTTTTTCCCCGAGACCTCAAATAGACTCATCCCTCTTTTCCCTGAAACCTCTGGCCCGGCCCAAAGTACAGGTTGAAGATCCACAATTATTTTTTAAAATAGTCAATGCTGCTTTTTTTCATAAAAGAAAAATGCTGAAAAATAATTTAAAGCTCTGGAAAAAGCATTTTATCGACCAGCAAGGGCAGACCCGGCTTGCGGGAATCGACCTTTCCCGGCGCGGCGAAACCCTTTCCATGTCCGATTTCGCAAACATGGCTAATTACCTTTATTCTCCAAATGAATAATTCGAAAAACAACCAGGGAAAAATAATCCTCATTGGCGCCGGTCCCGGTGATGCAGGACTTTTAACCCTTCAGGGAAAGCAATGGTTGCAAAAAGCAGAAGTCATCCTTTATGACCATTTGGTTAACGAAGACCTGCTGCGTTTTTCGAAAAAAGAAACAGAAGTCATTTATGTAGGAAAAAAAGAAGGCGTTGCCAGCATGCAGCAGGAAAAAATAAATGAACTGCTTGTTGCAAAAGCAAGAGAAGGAAAAATCGTCGCCCGGCTGAAAGGCGGCGACCCTTTCATTTTCGGACGTGGGGGGGAAGAGATCCAGGCCGCAGACCAATCAAAAATACCGTTTCTGGTGGTACCCGGGGTGACTTCCGTAACCGGGGTCGCCGCCTACGCGGGAATTCCCCTGACCCACAGGCACCTCTCCTCGACCCTTTCCATTATTACGGGAAGCAACGAAAAAAATCAGGGACATTCATATCGACTGGGAAAAAATCGCTGCCAGGTCAGGCACCCTGGTTTTCCTGATGGGCGCCCGCAAACTTCCTCTAATCGTTGAGAAACTTATTAAATTCGGTAAAGATCCTCAGACACCTATCGCCGTTATTCAATGGGGCACCACCGCACGGCAAAAAACCTGGAAAGGGACTCTGGCGACGATTGTAGAAATTGCCTCAAAGGAAAAAATATTACCCCCGGCGCTCACCATCATCGGGGAAGTGGTCAACCTCAAGCCTGAAATGGAATGGTACGAACGTTTACCTCTTTTCGGAAAAACCGTTGTGGTAACCCGAAAAGGAGATCAGGCCGAAGGTATGATTGACCGTTTACGCGAACTGGGAGCCGAACCTCTTTTCTTTCCCGTCATCGAAACCGTTGCGCCCGATGACTGGGCGCCGCTTGACGAAGCCCTGAACCATCTTTCCCGTTACGACGGCCTCATTTTTACCAGCGTGAACGGGGTGCGTTTTTTCTTCCAACGCCTCAAAGAAATTCAGCAAGACATCCGCAATTTAAAAGATGTTCGCATTTATACCATTGGGCCGAAAACGGCTGAAGCCGTGCAGGAACTGGGAATGGTGGTAGACGTGGTTCCCGATGAATTCGTTGCCGAATCTCTTTTGGAAAGCATTAAAGATATAAAGGGCAAGCGTTTCCTGATACCCCGGGCTAAGGTTGCCCGCGAGGTGCTTCCTGTAAAACTGAGAGAAATGGGAGCACAGGTGGATGTCGCTCCGGCATACCAAACCATATTGCCGGGCTTAAAGTCAGATACTCTTGCAAAAAGGCTGAAATCGGGGGCCATTGATGTTCTGACCTTCACCTCCTCATCAACCGTAAAAAATTTCCTCGCCTTAACCGGGGAACCCCTTTTGCCTGAAATAAAAAAAACCCGTATCGCCTGTATTGGTCCTATCACCGCAAAAACCGCAGAGGATGCCGGGCTCAAGGTGGATATCCTTCCCGAAGAATACACCGTCGCTTCTCTCCTGGATGCCATTGAAGACTATTTCCAGCCTTAATTTTCTTCATTTTAATCCCGGGTTCCCGTATAATTTGGGAATATTAAAACCCTTACATCAAGGCGAGGACGAACAAATGCCATTAAGATCGATTCGAGTCAGTCACATCGTTTTATCCACCGAGGAGCTTGCCAAAGTATTGCTGGATCATCTTAAGGACGATGAATATAAAGCCAAAGACATGCTCTTCAAAATGTTTGCGAAACTGGCAAAGAAATACAGCGCCTGCGCAAGCCGTAACAAAGGTGGCGATTTAGGACTTCTCGAGTTTAATACCGCTGCGCCCGAATTGGAAAAAGCCGCCATGGAAGCTCCTGTGGGTGAGGTTCGGGGGCCGGTAAAAAGTAAATTCGGCTACCATATTTTCATTGTTACCGAAGAAGAGGAAATGAAAGACCTGGGCATTGACGGCCTGAACGTCTCTTCTTTTGGTGCAGGGGACGGCACCCTGTAAATCCCATCGCCTCAACAACCTCCATGCAACTCAAAGGCATTCATCATATAGCCCTGAACGTAAAAAACCTGGACCGGGCTGAAAGGTTTTATACCGATGTTTTGGGCTTCCAGGTCACCCACCGTTTTTCCAAGGGATTGAGACACCTTATGATGGAAACGGGTAACGCAGCCATTGCGCTTTTTGAAGCCCCGGACCTGGAAGTCAATGAAGCGATGGATCTGTTAAGCGAAGAAGGCTACCTGCACCTTGCTTTCGAAGCCAGCCCCGCCGATTTTGAACAAATCGTAAAAGAATTAAAAGACAAAAATGTCAAAATCGATAGCGGACCCGTTAAAAGGGGAGATGGAGAGTCCATCTATTTCAATGACCCCGACCAAAATCATCTGGAAATTCATTGCGACTATCCCCAATGATCGAATCTATCCTTGAAAAAGCCATCGCGGGGCAGCGCCTCGAGAACTCGGAAGCAGTTACCCTGTTTTCCACCAAAGACATTCTGCTGCTTGGCAACATAGCTTCGCGGCTGACACGGAAAAAGTTAAACGAAAAGAAAACCGTAACCTATATCGTTGATCGCAATATCAACTACACCAATGTCTGCGTCACCGACTGTTCCTTCTGCGCGTTTTACAGGAAAGAACCTGACAAGGATGCCTATGTCCTTCCTTTCGAAACCATCGCCAAAAAAATCGAGGAAACCCTGGCAATTGGAGGTCGACAGATTTTGCTGCAGGGAGGTCATAACAATAATCTGAAAATCGATTATTTCGAAGACCTTTTTAAAAAAATTAAGGACAAATACGAAATTCATTTGCATGCACTTTCTCCTTCAGAAATTTTACATACCAGCCGGATATCCAAAATATCATTGCAGGAAACTTTAAAAAGAATGAAAAATGCCGGACTCGATTCCATTCCGGGAGGAGGGGCGGAGATTCTGGTTGACCGGGTAAGGAAGATCATCAGTCCTAAAAAATGCACCAGTGATGAATGGCTCGAAGTCATGGAGCAGGCACACCAAATGGATATCCCTACAACCGCTACCATGATGTTTGGCCATGTGGAAACCCTGGAGGAGCGTGTTGAGCACTTGAACCGCCTGCGCGAATTGCAGGATAAAACGGGCGGCTTCACCGCCTTCATTGCCTGGGGATTCCAACCGGGAAACACCGAACTGCAAGGACAAACGGGGATCAAAACCGCAGTTAGCGGATTCGACTACCTGAAAACCCTGGCAATCAGCAGAATCTTCCTCGACAACTTCGACAACCTGCAGTCCTCCTGGGTGACACAAGGGCCCAAAATCGGCCAGGTGTCCCTTTTCTATGGAGCCAATGATATGGGCAGCACGATGATGGAAGAAAATGTAGTGGCGGCTGCCGGCACCGTATATTGCCTGGACGAAGAAGAAATCAAACGCCTCATTACCGACGGCGGCTTCACCCCGCAACGCCGTAACATGCGATACCAGCCGGTAGATTAAAACCAGGTAAAAAAGAAAACCCCCGCTCTCCCTGAAAATGGAGGCGAGGGTTTTAAATTTTCAGGCTTTTCGGGTTCCTACAAGGCGCGCCTGCCCAACAGGTTTCTCACAGAAGCCTTATCATTCCCTTTCGCAAGCATGAAGGCGGTGAAAGACTGCCGTAGTGAATGCGGGGTGGCTTCTTTTTCCACTCCCGACGTTTTCAAAGCCATCTTGAAAAACTTGGTCACACTTCGGGTGGTTAATTTTCCTCCCCGTTCACTGGGAAAAAGATAATCATCCGGACCTTTGTTTCCAATTTGCCTTTGCAACGCATCTTTGAGTCCCATGGAAAAAATAGTGGTCCGCGCTCCAAACTTACCGATTCCCGGAACAAACAATTTCAGCTTCTCCAGGTTGATATGTTGAACTTTTACGGCAACCAGCTCGGAAACCCTGAGCCCCGCTGTATAAGCCAATTCAATCATCAGCCGGTGCTTCAAATTTTCCGCGGAAATAGCGATTTTTTTTACTTCACTAATAGTTAGGACGACGGGCTTTAATTTTTTCTTTCTCGGTCTTTTGAATCCTTCCAAAACCAGGTCTTCGTTATAAACCGCTTTGTGAAAATAACTGAGCGCGTTATAAGCCTGGTCTACCGTGGAACGGGATTTCCCCTGTTTGATAAGTTCGGAAAGGTATTGACGAATTTCAACCTCGGTGACCTCACGGGGATTCTTTAAATTTTTGTTGCGAACAAAATTGCGCAGCTGGCCCAGATACGCTTTGATGGTTTGAGGACTGTAGGCACGCTGCTCCAGGTTGCCCTGAATAGCACTAAACAATCGGGATAATGACAAGGGATGGGGGGTAACTTGGTTCATGATGGGTTCTCCTACCGAAACAAAAGGGATTGAAAAAAGCAAATGGGAAAAGAAACGCGTGTGTCCAATGCGGGATAAATAGTTGAAAATGGATTATTTTCAAAGCCGGATAACGGAACACTCACTTCCGCTATCTAAAAGCCAATATAATCAATTAGTTATCAAGGGTCAAGAGGAAAGTCGCAAAAAATCAACCCTTTATAAGAGAGTATGACCTTCAGCAAGAGAGACAGAAAGCAAAGACTAAACTTTCAGCGAATGTTCTAATTTCTGCAAGGCCCCAATGGCAGGCAGGTGGTCCTGCTCGGCGGCGCGTCTAAGCCAGTGGATGGCTTCGATAAAATGGATCTCTGTTCCCCGCCCATTCCGGTACATCAGCCCCAGTTGGTATTGTGCATCACTATGACCCCGCTCACCGGCCAGCCGGAACCATTTGAAGGATGCGATTTCATCCAAGTTTTGGTAACGGTATCCCAGCTCTGCCTGTGCCAGCGTGTTTCCTTGATTAGCCGATTTGTGAAACCAACCCAAAGCCTCTTCGGATTGTTCCAGCATTCTTGCCAGGTTGTACTGAGCCTGGTCATTTCCTTTTTCAGCAGCACGCCGATACCATTTAAGGCTTTCGTGTTTGCTGTATGGAACCCCTTCACCCCGTTCATAAAGTCCGGCCAGATGGTTTTGCGCCCGGGCATGGCCCTGCCCTGCTGCTTTTCTCAACCAGGATACATCGGAAGACTCGGTCTCATCCTTTTGCGATTCCAATTTTGATGTTTTGCGATACCATTTCGCGGCTTCTTCAAAATCCTTAACAACCCCCTTGCCTACAAAATACATACGGCCCAGGGCCTGTCCCGCTTGCAGGTTCCCCTGCTCCGCCGCTTGCCGGTACCAATGGGCACTTTCTTTTTCCTCACCCTGGTTTTCATATAAAAGCCCAAGATAATATTGCGCCAGGCGGTTTCCCTGCTCTGCGGCAAGCTGAAACCATTTGAGGGCTTCGTCTAAATTCTTGTCGCCATAATAAATTTTTCCGAGGCTGAACTGGGCATAATCGTGGCCATGGTCGGCTGCTTTTTCAAACCAGTGAATGGCTTGTTGCAGGTTTGGTTTCACCCCATCCCCATTGAGATACATTCTACCCAGGTTGTATTGCGCTAAAACATAACCCTCTGCCTTGTGATACCAGTTTAATGCCTGGCCATGGTCGGCGGGGACCCCTTTACCGTGATAATACATTCGCGCAAGGTGAAAGCGCCCGAAGGCATCTCCTTGCCAGGCGGCTTTCCGATAACAATTTACCGCTTTCGTCAAATCCTGATCTATGCCTTTTCCATTTTCGTAAAGAATGCCTAAAAACACCTGCGACCGGGTCTCATTTTCTTTTGCGGAAAGCTCGAAAAAATTGAAAGACTTTTGATCGTCCTGCTCGACACCCTCTCCCAGAAAATAAAGCATCCCGATATTGAACAGGGCTTGCGGATGGTCCTGCGCTTTTTTATACCAATAAAAAGCCTGTACCGGATCCCTCTTACAACCTTTGCCATAGTCGCAAAGCAAGCCCAGAGAATTTTGTGCTTCCGTGTGGCCTTCATTGGCTGCCCGCTCCAACCATATAAATGCTTCTTCATATTCTTTCTGTTCGAAGAAATATTTTCCCTTTTGATAGAGATCTTCTCCCGAAGGATTAAAATCAGAAGAAGTGGTTCTCAAAAAATGGCGGGCATGAGCATGGCCCTGTTCAGCGGCCCTGCAAAACCATTTCAAAGCCTTTTGTGGAGCCCTTGCAACCCCTTCGCCACAATAATAAAGCGTTCCCAATTTGAATTGCGCAAGATCCAACCCGTTCATGGCGGCTTTTCTGAACCAACGTGCCGCCTTAGCCGAATCTTTACCCACCCCTTCGCCACGATCATAAAGGTCTCCGAGGTTGTAAAGTCCCGCTTCATTCCCGTTCAACGCAGCTTTTCGATACCATCTCATTGCCCTATTTAAATCTTGTGGAACGCCTTCCCCTTTTTCATACAAGACACCCAGGATGTTTTGCGCAGTATCATTATTTTGGTCTGCCGCCTTTTCAAACCATTTAGCAGCCTGGTCTGCAGCTTGCTCCGTACCCTTGCCCTGGTAGTACATTCTGGCAAGATTAAATTGCGCCGCGGAGTCATCCTGTTTTGCGGCCTTCTCATACCATTGCAAACTCAATTCAAGATCCTGTTCTACCCCCAACCCACTTTCATACATTAAAGCCAGAAAACCCTGCCCCTTAGCGGAACCATTTTCTGCTGCTTTCTCGAACCACTTAAAAGCTTCTTCATGGTTTTTCGAGACACCGACTCCCTTAAAATAGACCACCCCCAAATTGTATTGCGCCTGGGCCTCGCCCACCCGTGCTTTCTTAAACCAGGTTTCAATTTTTTTCCTTTTAAGTTTTCCCAGGGCACCTGAGCCTGTTTTATAAAAAACATCGGGAACCTGGTCGTTGGCTACGGAGGAGTTCCAGGGAAAAGAAACCGAATGGTTTTCGGATTGTTTGGCGGGAAGTTTAACTTTTAGTTCTTGCATGTTTCGACCATTCAAATAAACTCATGGGCCAGGTCGCGAATCCTCGCTTTGGCATTATTAATTTTTTCTTCGATATCGTTTGCGATTTCCTGCAAAAGATCGCGTCCTTCCTTTTCAGCCGACTCGATATTATTTTTCAGTTGAAGCATCTCTGACAATTGCAATTCCTCCAGCTCAGCAGAAATATGGTTGAGACGGTTTCTAACCTGTGCCAGTTGCCGTAACACGAGTTCCAGTTGCTCTCCCAGTTCTAATGTGTTTTCCCCAAAACCTTCCGCCTCCCATTCGGCAAGGACAGAGCGAATCGCTTCTTCATCCAGTTTGTCATAAGCCTGATTGAGTTTGGCCATGAGATCGTTTCGCTTATTCCTTTCTTCAACCGTTGAACTCAAATCGGGATGAATTTTTTTTGCGACACGACGAAACAGTTTCTTCAGATTTTCAGGGGGACTGAACTCTTTTTGTGGGCTGACCGGATTCTCTTTTTTTTCAGAATGTTCTTTTGCCTGTTCGCGAGCCGCTTCCGCTTCCTCGTTGAAGGTCTCCGCCTTCGGGTAGAGTTTCGCCGCCAGACTCAATACCTGAGCTTTGACAATATCCAATTCCGCATATTTGGCCCCCACCACCTTTTGATAACGAATCTCGAACAAATTCAACTCGGCCTTTTCAGTAGAAAGCTGCAATTCCATTTCAGCCAGGTTTTTTCGCAACTGCGCTAACTCACGCCGCCTGGCCTGCAATTCTTCAGCTTGAGGACTTAATACATGAACAACCGATGCCATCACTCGCTCTCAAATTCAGTTTTTAGGGAACAATTTATTATCGGGCGATGCCCCAAATAAAACAAGGGGGTTCTAATAAAACGGAATGGTATGGATCTTGGAATAGATGGGAAAATTGGACTGCTTTCTAATTTCTTCACGCTAAAAACCCAGGGCCATAACTCTAAAAAAATCAAACTACTTCGACAATTAAAGCAAATTAATTCAATAAAATCAATAGCTTACATTTTTGCCGTTTTCCGGACCTCTAAAAGCCAATGAACTCCTTTAAAATTGGATAGTTCGGGATTTTCTGCTACATTGAAAACAAGCTTGGCCGGAAGCTAAAAAGAATAAAAATGGATCGATTTCCTTAAATGAAAAAACCTCTCATTCCAGACGATTCCCCCTTTCTGGCCCACGAAACCCGAAAAAACAGATGGGCCATTCCCTACCACCCTGAATGCCTCAACGCAAGAATCAACCATTTGTTGGCAGAAAATCCGGGGCACATCCAGGGGAAAAACATTCTTGACGTCGGCTCCCATATGGGAACGTTTGCCTATGCGGCTTTGATGCTGGGAGCAAATTTCATCGAGGGAATAGATACCGAAGAAAAAATGGTTCTTCTGGGAAGGGAACTCTTTCAGGAAATGGGTATCGCAAAAGACAAATACTCCATGACCGTATCCGATGCTTTTCAATTTCTGGAAAATGTCGAGGAGGGGAGTTTTGAAACCGTGCTTTGCCTGGGAATGCTTTATTACACCACGGAACCGTACCGCCTGCTTAAACTTATGTTAAGGGCAGCAAAAGAATCCCTGATACTCGATACTTTCACTGCCGGTTATGCGGCCGTCCAGGGAAAAGATGCGCCACAGGTTTACGCGGGTATAAATGACGAAACTCTTGAACTTCCCATCATGCTTACGGCTTTGACGCAACCCGGGAAAAAAGATTACACCCTTCCTAATTCTTTTGATTACCGCAACAAGGACCTCAGTTTAATTACGCTTCCCAGCTCGACTTTACTCGAAATCTGGTTTAATTCTCTGGGTGTTGAGTTCAAAAAACTGGACTGGTCTTCTTACAGTACCCGGCCTTGCACCTACCGCGATTTACTCACACCTGATCAAAAAAAGTCATCCCACTGGGCGGATGTTTATAAAAGCGGTATAAGAGTTTCTTATCTTCTTTCCAAATAGCGGAAAAACCCACGCATCAACGACCATAAAGTTTATTTGCTTCGGCCGCAATTTTTCCATGGAGATATAAAACCAGCGAGCGTTTGCCTCCTTCTTTAACCATACTGAACACCACATCGCGCAAAAGAATACCCGGTTGTTTTTTTTGCAAAGTTTTAAACAGGGTATGGGACCATTTTGCAATTCGACCCACCTGGTACCTGTTCGCCCATTCCAGCAATTTATTTTCTCCCAGAGGGAGGGCTATTTCTTTCGCTTGTGTTAATTGGCTGATTCGAATTTTCAGGATCTTGTTCAATACCGGGTTCTGCCCCCGTTGCCCCAACCCTTCCAAAAAACCGGAAACCGATTTAATCAAATCGCAAACACGCATTTCATAAATGGGAAACTCAGAATCAGGGTGATAATGCCGGGCTATCTGGTCGGCCAGATTAAAGTAAATTTGCCCTGCCCTTTTCCAGGAAATGGATGTCACCGAAAAAAGAATTTCTTTTTTCGACGACTCGGCAATTTGCTGCACGTTCTCAGAAAGGGGCGGGTCGGGTTCTTCTTGAAGACGGTCCCACTCGGAAAGAATCTCTTCAGCCTCCACCTCTTCATCCAATGAGGTTTCGCTATAAACCCTGATAGCGGATTCACCCACAAGCAATTGCCATTGAGCTAAAATAGACTTGAGAACCCTCTCCTCGATTTTAAGGATCATGAAAGAAAATACTCCGGGACTTTTACCGGACGATCCTTTGCTGTTTTCAAAAAACTGGCTCACACGAAACCGGGTCAAAAATTCTACGCCAGGAAGGTGGGCCAGGCTCAAAACCTTTTGGCTCGCCTCTTTCAAAGCTTCAAATATCTCGGCCAATCGAGCCTGCTCCATCGGACGCAAAACGTTGGGATGATAAATGGAAGCAATTTTCTCGATCAAATAAAGGGTTTGTACTTTAAATTCCCATTCCGTTAATCGGGCAACATTCAATCCATCTATAGATAAAAAAATTTCTTTAATGGCTTGCTGTTCCGTTTCAGATTGCGACTGGGCACTTCTCTCCTTCAGTGCACCCAATCTTTTTTTTGAAAAAGTAAATAAACGATAGCCGCCATAAAGCTGATCCTTAAAGCTGACCCACAAAAAAAAGATCAGACCAAAAACGATAAACAGAAGAACCGGGATGACTTCAAAAAGTTCCACAGGGCACCCTATTTTTATTGTGATGGAGTTTGGGCATTGATGTTATATTGGGCTAAATTGATCCCGGTTCCCGGGAAGGAACCTAGCAAACCAGGAAATTAAAATGACTGTCCGCTTCCATAAAATATTAACATTGATCCTGTTTGTCCTGATTTTAACTCAATGCAGTGACAAAAATAGCGGAGAATATGTAAAGGAAGGGTTGGAGCATCTCAACCACGAACAGTATGATTTAGCCCGGGAATCTTTTTTAAAGGCCATAGAAAAAGATGCCAATAACCCTGAAGGATATTATGGTCTCGGCGGGATATATAATTACCAGAAAAAATTGGAAAAAGCGGAACAGGCCTTTAAATCGGTCTTGAGAATCGATCCCACCCACCATAATGCCTGGTATAGCCTTGGATTTACCTACGAATTAATGGGCAAAAAAGAAAAATCTGAAGAAAGCTATCAAAAGTATCGTCGTTTAAAAGGTAAAATGGATTCGCTAATGAACCAGGAAAATCATTGAGACTTATCATTGCTTTCATCGTAATTTTTGTCTGGTCGGGTGCCTGCGCACCTGCAAAAAAACACCGAAAGCGATATCCGCGACCCGACTATTCTGAACGTCACGATAAAAAATCCCGAAAAAAACCGGTTCGGTCCGTTAAAAAGAAACCCCGAACCGTTGAAAGTTTACCCTCTGTTACAAACACCCCTTCTCTGCTTCCTACCATTTTAAATAAAAAAGATCAAACCTTGATGATCCTGATCGACCGGGGGAAATACCTGGTCGGGGTAAAAAAAATGGCCGCACGCGGAACATTGAGTCCCAGTGAAAAAGGTTCCCAGTTCGTATCATTGCCTGCTTTCTATATTGACAGGACAGAAACCACCGTCGCCAATTTTAAAAAATTCCAACCCCGATACAATGAAAAACCTTATACCGATGGCAAACCTTGCCCGCAATGCCCCGCCATGGGTATCAACTGGTATCAAGCGCGGAAATATTGTCAATGGGCGGGGAAACGTCTGCCGACAGAAGACGAATGGGAAGCGGCGGCCCGGGGAAATTCGGCTTTCACCTGGCCTTGGGGAAATGAGCACCGCCCTCATCGCGCCAACACATTTGGTAGAGAGGACGGGTTTTTATTTGTTGCCCCGGTCGCTTCCTTTCCCAAAGGTGCCAGTCCTTTTGGAGTGATGGATATGGCAGGCAACGTATGGGAATGGGTAACAGGAGAAAGCAACGGGTTAAAAATTGTCAAAGGCGGAGGATGGACAAGCTACAGAAGCCAGGCAAAAATATCTTTCCGTAACACCGTAGACCCCAAACTGAAAAATCCCACCTTTGGTTTCCGGTGCCGACGTGACGCTTAACTCTAACGGACAATATTCCTGAATTGCTGTTAATTTGAAAGGGGGCCAAAAAGCAGAGAGGCCGGCGAAGAATTCGCCGGCCGGACTCCTGCAGACTTGTACTTTAGACGAGGGGGGTTTAAATCAGGAGCAACCAGAAGTTGCTCCGCAGGTCATGCATTTTAAACACGTACCATTTCGCACCAGAGTCAAACTGCCGCATTCCTGGCACGCATCTCCTTCATATCCCTTTAGCTTGGCAATCACCGCTGTCGTGGCAACCGCTGCACCCTGTTGTGCACTCAATTTCGCGGAACCGCTTCCATTTCCGTTCCCATGTCCGTTTCCATTCCCATGTCCGTTTCCGTTGCCTGGAACGGCCTGTATGGCAGGTGCGATTTGAACTTTTGTCGATGATGGCTCTTTCCTGTCGTCTTTTAAAACGAGTGGCATAACATTTTCATCGTCTTCATCACTCGACTGCTGATCTTTTTTACCAATAGAATCTGATCTCAAATCATCCGGAGTTACCTGGGCCAAATCGTTCCGGCCCAGGTAAGTGATGGCCAACTCGCGGAAAATATAATCAATGGTTGAGGTAGACATGCTGATAGACTTATTCCCTGTCACAAGTCCATTGGGTTCAAAACGGGTGAAAACAAAAGCGTCAGCAAATTCCTCAAGAGGCACGCCGTGCTGGAGCCCCAATGAAATTGCGATGGCAAAGCAATTCATCAAACTTCTATAAGCCGCACCTTCTTTATGCATATCGATGAAAATCTCGCCCAGCGAGCCATCATCATATTCACCGGTTCGCAGATATACTTTATGTCCCCCTATTGAGGCTTTCTGGGTGTAGCCTTTGCGCCGATGCGGCAGGGCCCGACGTTTGTTTTGAATAATTTTCACGACCTTTTCAGCCGTCTTCATTACAGGAGCAACGGGAGTCTCCTCGACCGCCTCATCGTCTTCCAGTTGTTTGAAACTTTCGCTGGCGACACTGTTTAACGGCTGGCTGAGTTTGGAGCCATCACGATATACTGCGGTTCCCTTGAGCATCAGCTTCCAACTGAGCATGTGGGCGTTTTCCACATCTTCCAGGGTGGCGTCGTTGGGCATATTGATGGTTTTAGAAATAGCTCCTGACAGAAAAGGCTGCGCGGCCGCCATCATCTGAATATGAGCTTCCGGACGAATGAACCGCTCGCCATACCTTCCACATTTGGTGGCACAATCAAAAACGGAGTAATGCCTTTCTTTTAAATGAGGGGCATTTTCAATGGTCATGCGACCACAAATAAAATCGTTGGCAGCTTGAATTTGCTCATCGGTGTACCCCAGATGGGACAACAAATTAAAAGTGATGGAATCGAGCTGCTCATCGGACAAATTCAAAACCTCTTTGCAAAATTCTTCGCCCAGCACAAACTTGTTGAATGCAAAACTGATATCAAAAACCCGGGGAAGCTCAAGTTGAATGCTGTCTAACACCGCATCCGTAAACCCTTTTTCCTTAAGAGAATCCCGGTTGATAAACGGGGAAGAATCCAGGTTTCCCGACCCCACACAATATTCAACAATATCTTTGACCTCTTCAGGCTTATAACCTAATCGCCGCAAGGCCCCGGGAACAGATTGATTGATGATTTTGAAATATCCTCCCCCCGCGAGTTTTTTATATTTGACCAATGCGTAATCCGGCTCAATACCCGTCGTGTCGCAATCCATCAGCAACCCTATGGTTCCCGTGGGGGCAATGCAAGTGGTTTGCGCATTTCGGTAACCATGTTTTTCACCCTGGGCTAAAGCATCGGCCCATTCTCTTTGTGCGGCATCGAGCAGATAAGCGGGGCAGTGTTCGGCCTGAATTCCCTGGGGAAAAACAGTCAGGCCATCATAATCTTGAGCATCCACATTATGCGCTGCACGCCAGTGGTTTTTCAGTACGCGCAGCATGGAAGATTTATTTTTTTCATAGTGCTCGAATGCACCAAGCTCTTTGGCGATTTCCGCGGACATGGTGTAAGAAGATCCCGTTGTCAAGGCGGATATGGCACCCGCAATCGCCCGGCCTTTTTCCGAATCGTAAGCAATTCCCATAACCATGAGCATTGCGCCGAGATTGGCGTAACCCAAACCAAGTGTCCTGAATTCATAACTCTTTTGGGCGATCGCCTTATTTGGAAACTGTGCCATGGATACGGAGATTTCAAGTGTGAGAGTCCACAACCGGCAGGCATGTCGATAGTCTTCAACTTCAAACAACCCTTTTTCTTCGTTATAAAATTTCATCAGGTTGATCGAAGCCAGGTTACAGGCCGTATCATCCAGGAACATGTATTCCGAGCAGGGATTGGAAGCGCGTATTTCTCCGTCTTCAGGGCAGGTATGCCATTCGTTGATGGTGGTATGAAATTGCAATCCCGGATCGGCACTGGACCAGGAAGAAAAATTCACTTTATCCCAGAGATCCCTGGCCGGCAAAGTCTTTGCGGCTTTTCCATCTGTCCTGCGGATCAGGTTCCAGTCGCCATCACACTCCACACTTTTCATAAATTCATTGGTCAATCGAACCGAATTGTTGGAATTCTGCCCCGAAACGGTCATATAACCTTCAGAAGTCCAACTGGTATCGTATTCCTCAAACTCAATGTCCTTTGTTCCCTGCCTGGCTAGTTGGATAACCCGGTAAATATAGTTTTCAGGAACAAAACAATCGAGGGCTTTACGTACGGATTTCTTGAGGGCTTTGTTTTTTTGAACTTCGAAACGACTTTCTTCCGTTAAACCATCCGCCCAGCATGCTTTTATAATCTCTTTCAGGCAGCGCCGGGTGATCCGGCTTCCCGCCGCGAGAGCCGCAACTTTTCTCTCTTCTCTCACCTTCCATTCGATGTATTCCTCAATATCCGGATGGTCCATGTCGAGAGTCACCATTTTTGCGGCCCGTCTCGTGGTTCCACCAGATTTAATCGCCCCCGCAGCCCGGTCCCCTATTTTTAAAAAGCTCATTAAACCTGAAGATTTTCCGCCCCCGGACAATCCTTCTCCGGCCCCTCGAAGGTTGGAAAAGTTGCTTCCTGTTCCCGAACCAAATTTAAACAGGCGAGCCTCTTGACGCCATAAATCCATGATTCCGCCATCCCCTACCAGATCATCATCGACTGAGAGAATGAAACAGGCATGGGGTTGGGGCCTTTCATAAGCATTTACGGATTTTTTTAGTTCCCCTTCCTCTTCATCAAAATAGTAATGACCCTGTGCGGGGCCTTCCAAACCGTAAGCCCAGTTGATTCCCGTGTTGAACCATTGTGGAGAATTAGGTGCCGCCAGTTGACGGATCAGCATGTAACGCATCTCATCATAATAATTGCGTGCAGCTTCCTCACTGTTGAAACAGTTTTTCTTCCAACCCCAATAGGTCCAGCAACCTGCTAATCTATGGACGACTTCTTTTGATGTGCTTTCGCGGGTATATTGCGCTGAAACCGGAAGCTGGTTCAGCGCTTCTTCATCGGGAACGGAGGGGCAAAGCCATTCCGGCATTCCCGGTTCAAATTTCTTTTTCAACCGCGCTGGAACACCCGCTTTGCGAAAATATTTTTGCGCCATAATGTCTACGGCGACCTGCGACCATTTATCTGGAACAAGAACGTTCTTGATCTCTGCAACCAAAGAACCGTCAGCGTTATTGATTTTTGACACCCGCTCGACAAACCGGATTCCCTCGAAGGGATCCTGGGATTCTCTGGTAAACTTTCGATCAATTCGCATAAAAACTCCGTATCACATAGGGCCAATAAATTGAGTTATTTATATTGAATAAGGGGCATTGATTTTCCCGTCTCCCCGCTCTTATTTATTAGGTCAGAAGCAACACAAAATATCTATATTTTGTGTTGCCCAACAAAATATATACAAGATATAGGGTTGTCAACGAAATTCTGTGGCCCGCTTGTAACTTTCGACCAAGCCCGCAAATCATAAAGGTTTCAGCCACCCAGGAAATTTCAAAATAGCACGAATAAAAAGCGAAAATCAAGATCCCGATTTCCAATGAAAACGTAACCATTTGATTTTTAATTCATTAAAAATCAAATATTTTTTGGTTTTCTTCTTGGGCAGATATCATGGGCGGGACCAGCTTATGGCCACCTTGCCTACAAATTCCATCAGGTGAAAAGGGCTTTCGCTGGAGTTTTCGGTCAACTTTATATGAGTTGCATCGGCTCTATCCTGCCCGAAAGTGGGGTCCATGGCTCTCCATTCTCCCACAAAAACTTCCGGCCAGGCGTGATAAAGAAACCCTTCATAATCCTTGGAATAAACCAGCCCGTTGACGATTCGAGTTGGAATTCCAGAAGCTCGGGCCAGCGCGGTGAATAAGAAAGTATGCGACTGACATTCGCCGCGTCTTTCAATCAGGGCATCCAGGGCGGTTACGGTATCCACCATTTCCTTTTTCAGATTTAAGTGAACCCATAAATTAATGTCCTTTGCCAACTGCCACTGGCTTTTTTTGTCGGCGGAGAGCTCCTTTGCCAAAGCCCGGATCATTTTGTGGTTCGACTGCACTTCTGCGGTCTCCTCCAAATATTTTGGGTCTAATTCCAAATCTTCCTTTTTTTGTTCAGGGGTTTCGGTGTTTGAAGGCTCGCTTTTAACCCTAAGGGTAATGGTGTAATTTCCGTCTCCTCGTTTTTCATTTTTTATAATTTTTTGCCGATGATCTTCCGGGATCGCCTCCATCGAACTCACACGGTGAATTTGATAAACCAGGTCAAAGGTATTTTTCGGACGCGGAACAGGTTTGCCGGGTTTCACAAGACTCATGGTAATGACACTGCTGATGGTCATTGCTTCTTCAATTTTCTGCGCCACCCCGGGTTCTTCCCTGAACGACTCAAAACCCATATTCGTAGATTCGCGGTAAACCGTACCATCATGCGCAACCCACATGGTGGACTCCATACCACTGAACCTTTGGCGAATCACAAACGTTTTTACGGGTTTTCCCCCGTATTGCAGCGTTTCTTCTTTTAAGACTTCGTATTCAAAATCGACCAGCATTTGCAAGGGTTCCATGAAAAGCTTTAACTCGTCCCGTTGCCCTGCTTTTAATCCCGCTGAAACCAGGTTTATAAGAAAGGTGGATGATGGAACTGTATTTTCAGTGAACTTCAGCGTTTTTTCCTTGTCGTAACCCAGCGATTTGGTACGGTAGCGAAGTTCATTTCCTTCCATTTTTCCTTCCACCTGTTGTCGGTGCCCCGAGATCTCCTGTAACAAGGAAAAACCGGATAATTTGAAATCAGGGTCGAGCCGGGTGGTTTGCTTGATGGTGGTGGACTGGTCAACGGATTCCGACAGAATTTTGAAAAACACCGTCGAATCCATCACAATACCTTCCGGGCCCCAACGGGTCTTCGATTTGGTGAAACCCATTTTTTTCCCCTGAAAATAGGTGCCCAGCCAGTCCTCCCTCTCGCCGGTGCCTTCAAACAGGGGCTGCGAATAAGCGGATTGTACGAATATCAGAAAGGCTATATTGAAAATTAATTTAATCATGATCTGTTTTATTGGAACATGGCAAAGCTGAATCTACAAGAACAAAGGCTGGAGGTCCCATCTGGCAGCAAAAGAAATCTGGTGCAAGATTATAGGAAGCCGTGCTAGTATTGGGGTTTTACATTTTATACCCATTTTTTTATATAAACCCATGATTGACCCCCACAAGGTCCCGACCTATCTGACTTTTGATGATGTTTTACTGCTTCCCGCATACTCCAGGGTCTTGCCTGCGAACGTAGATCTTTCTACCCGTTTGACCCGAAAAATCAAACTGAAGTGTCCATTGATTTCCGCACCGATGGATACCGTTACTGAAACGAATCTGGCTATCGCACTGGCACAGGAAGGAGGTATCGGTATCATTCATCGAAACCTCGCCCCTGAAAGACAACGAAAAATGGTGGACAAGGTCAAACGCTCGGTGAGCGCGATGATCCCTGACCCGATCACCATGGAACCCGATCAGAAAATCAGCGAAGCTCTTCAAGTGATGAAAAAGTACAACATCACGGGAATTCCTATCACCCTTAAGAAAAAGCTGGTTGGCATTTTAACCAACCGCGATTTGAGGTTCGAAACCAACCTCAACAAAAAAATTAAATCCCTGATGACCCAGGAAGACCTGGTCACCATTCCCGAGGGAACGCCCCTGGCAAAATCAAAGCAGATCCTGCATGACAACCGAATCGAAAAACTGCTTGTGGTTGACAAAAAAGGAAATCTGAAGGGGCTGATCACCATTAAGGACATAGAAAAAGCAGGTCAGTTTCCAAATGCCGCAAAAGATTCCAATGGCCGTTTGCTGGTAGGGGCCGCACTGGGTGTCACCCAGAATCCCGGAGAGCATATAGAAGACCTGGTTCGAGTAGGGCTGGATGTACTGGTCATCGACAGCGCCCACGGTCACTCGGAGAAAGTACTGAGCACCATTCGCGAAATCAAAAAATCTTTTCCGAAACTGCAGATCATTGGCGGCAACGTGGCCACCGCTGAGGGAACCACTGCACTGATCAAGGCCGGTGTCGATGCGGTGAAGGTGGGAATCGGCCCCGGCTCCATTTGCACCACACGGGTTGTGAGCGGGGTGGGAGTCCCGCAAATTTCGGCCGTATCCGAATGTGTGAAGGTTGCAGAAAAGAAAAATATCCCTGTCATTTCAGATGGCGGCATCAAACTCTCAGGGGATGTCACAAAAGCCATAGCAGCGGGAGCCAATACCGTAATGATCGGTTCCTTATTCGCCGGCACAGAGGAAAGTCCCGGTGAGAAAATTCTATATCAGGGAAGAAGCTACAAAGAATATCGTGGAATGGGTTCCATCGCCGCCATGTCTCAAGGTTCAAGCGATCGTTATTTCCAGGAGCTGGAGTTATCCGAAAGCAAACTGGTTCCCGAAGGGGTGGAAGCACGCATCCCATACCGAGGCGCCCTTTCCTTTACCGTCCACCAATTGCTGGGAGGCCTTCGAGCTGGAATGGGATATTGTGGTGCAGCCTCCATTGAAGAATTAAGGAAAAACGCTTCGTTCATTAAAATCACATCAGCCGGGTTGCGAGAAAGCCACGTCCACGATGTGATCGTCACGAAAGAAGCGCCTAATTACCACATCGACTAGATTCACCCAATTTACTCCGCGAAGAATGACAGACCGACTACACGAACAAAAAGTTCTCATTCTCGATTTTGGGTCGCAATACACTCAAAATATTGCCCGCAAAGTCCGGGAATGCCAGGTGTATTGTGAAATTCATCCCTGCACCATTCCGTTGGATAAGATCGTGGAATTCAATGCGAAGGGGATTATTTTATCCGGGGGGCCTGCCAGCGTTCTCGACCCCAGCTCTCCCTTATGCGATCCAAAATTGTTTGAACTTGAAGTTCCTGTTTTGGGAATTTGTTATGGAATGCAATTGATCACACAATTGTTGGGGGGCAAGGTCAACCCCTCAGACCATCGAGAGTTCGGACGGGCGGAGTTGATGCTCAAAGAGTTTTCGCATTTGTTCGAAGGAGTCAGAAACAACTCCATCGTTTGGATGAGCCATGGCGACCGCATTTCAAAGCTGCCCAATGATTTTAAATCCATCGCCTTCACCGGCAATTCCCCCCTGGCTGCCATAGAAAATCCGATAGCGAAAATTTATGGCCTGCAGTTCCACCCGGAAGTGGTTCATACGCTGGAAGGGGAAAAAATCCTCAAAAACTTTTTATTTAAAATCTGCGAGTGTTCAACCAACTGGAAAATGGAATCGCTGGTGGAGTTCATGATTGAGAATATTCGCCAGCAGGTCGGCAATGAAAAAGTCATCTGCGGGCTCAGCGGAGGAGTCGACTCTTCCGTTGCTGCGGTTTTGATCCATAAAGCCATCGGCGACAACCTCTACTGCATGTTTATCGATAACGGGCTCCTGCGCACCGGGGAAAAAGAAAAGGTAGAAAAAACCTTTCGAGACAATTTCAACATTAACCTGGATGTGCTTGATGCCTCGGACAAGTTCCTGAATAAACTGGCGGGCATCACCGACCCCGAACAAAAACGCAAATCCATCGGCAACACATTCATCGAAGTGTTTGAAGAAGAAGCAAAACGACTGGGCAACTTCACTTTTCTCGCACAGGGAACCCTGTATCCGGATGTGATTGAATCTGTCTCTTTCAAAGGGCCTTCCGCGGTGATCAAATCGCATCACAATGTGGGAGGGTTGCCCGAGAAAATGAATTTGAAACTGCTCGAACCTTTCCGCGAATTATTCAAAGATGAAGTTCGGAAATTGGGAAAAGAAATGGACATATCCGATGAAATCATCAATCGGCAACCGTTTCCGGGTCCGGGCCTTGCCATCCGCATTCTCGGCAACATCACCCGTGACAGGCTGGATATCCTGCGTGCGGCGGACAAAATAATCCTGGAAGAGATTAAAAAGGCAGGACTCTATAACGACCTGTGGCAATCTTTTGCGGTATTGCTTCCCGTGAAGACCGTTGGAGTCATGGGCGACTCGCGAACTTATGAAAATGTGATTGCCATTCGCGCGGTCACCAGCACCGATGGCATGACTGCAGACTGGGCTCACCTCCCTTACGAATTACTCGGCACCTTTTCCAACCGAATCATCAACGAAGTCCATGGCGTCAACCGCGTGGTCTACGATATCAGCTCCAAACCCCCCGGCACCATCGAATGGGAATAAATACTCATTAGTAACTCTTTGATTTCCATGTCAAACTAATTTCCGCAAAACTTTTCCACAAAATATCTGCCATTGTTTTTGCTGAACTTTTCTCATAACGTTACACAAAAAGTCACACAAAACTGTGACTACTGAAAACCACTGGCCTAGCCCGAAATAACTGATTCAGTCCCTATGTTAGGATTTGGGTCAAAAACCTTGTTGATTAGGAGGGGGGATAAAATGGCCAGGAAACGATATACGTCCGAGCAGATTATTGGTTATTTGCGAGAAGCGGAGATATTACAGGCTAAAGGAAGTACGATACCTCAGATATGTAAGAAGATAGGGGTAACCGAACAAACTTATTACCGTTGGCGGAAAGAGTACGGTAGTTTGAGTGTTGACCAAGCTAAACGGTTGAAGGAAGTTGAGAAAGAAAATGCTCGACTGA
>WAIB01000015.1 GCA_009873655.1 Nitrospinota bacterium
TTTGCGCGGAACCACCCACACGGGATACAGAAAGACCCACGTTGATAGCAGGACGAACCCCGGAATAAAAGAGGTCCGTTTCCAGGAATATCTGCCCATCTGTAATCGAAATTACGTTAGTGGGAATGTATGCCGAAACATCACCGGCCTGGGTTTCAATGATCGGCAGGGCCGTCATGGAACCGGCGCCTAACTCATCACTGAGTTTTGCGGCACGCTCCAGCAATCGGGAATGCAAAAAGAATACATCACCGGGATAGGCTTCGCGTCCCGGGGGTCTTCTAAGCAAAAGGGAAAGCTGCCGATAAGCAGCGGCCTGTTTACTGAGATCATCATAAATAATCAGGCAGTGCTGGCCGTTGTCACGGAAATACTCGCCCATCGCGCATCCTGCGTAGGGAGCGATGAACTGCATCGGCGCAGGGTCACTTGCGGAAGCAGAAACAACAATGGTGTATTTCATGGCATCGTGTTCTTCCAGCGTTTTCACCACCCTGGCAACGGTAGACCGTTTTTGTCCGACCGCAACATAAATACAAAACATGTTTTGGCCTTTCTGGTTGATGATCGCATCGATTGCAACCGCGGTTTTTCCTGTTTGCCGGTCGCCAATAATCAATTCGCGCTGACCCCGGCCAATCGGAATCATTCCATCAATGGCTTTGATTCCTGTCTGCATGGGTTCGTGAACGGATTTTCGATCAATCACGCCCGGGGCAATCCTTTCAATGGGACCAAACTTTTCGGTTTTGATCGGGCCTTTTCCGTCAATCGCCTGACCCAGACCATCCACCACCCGGCCTACCATTTCAGGACCGACAGGAACTTCCATGATTCGGCCCGTTCGTTTGACCTCATCCCCTTCCTTAATATCTTCATCGCGCCCAAGAAGTACCGCACCCACATTATCTTCTTCGAGGTTCAATACCATTCCCGACAATCCCCCAGGGAATTCCAAAAGTTCACCGGCCATAGCACTTCCCAGGCCATAAATTCGCGCGATTCCATCACCCACTGAAATCACCCGACCGGTTTCCTTGAGCTCGATCCCTTCTTCAAACCCTTCAATTTGTTTTTGAATCAGGGAGCTGATTTCATCGGCTCTTAAGTTCACTTAGGCTACCTCCTCTTTCTCAATTGTTCGTTTCAAGATATCCAGGCGGTTGCGTATGGTGTCATCCGCAACCTGGTCACCAATACGCAGCATCACGCCACCTATCAGCGACTCGTCCACCTCGGTATCAATCAAAATGGTTTTATTTAAAATTTTGTTCAAAGCTGTTTTCAAGCGATCGGTATTCGCATCGGTCAATTCATGGGCTGAAGCCACATGCACCCTGATCTGGCCAAGTCTTCGATCCACAACCTGCTGGAAATATTCAATAATTTTCTCCAGGTAAATTATTTTCCCCCGCTCGTTAAGCATAAGCAGCAGGTTTTGAACCTTGCCACCTACCTGCAAGCGACTGCTCAGCTCCTCAACCACATTTTTTTTCTTTTCTGTGGAGATGGAGGGATGCTCAAAAAAACGGAGCAGCTGCTTTTCCGTTTTCATGGCTTCGCCAAACGTCACTAGATTCTGCAACGCACCCTTTAACTGGGAATCGTCTTCAATATTTCCTGAAAGTGCTTCGGCGTATCTTTTCCCTACCTGATTTTCCAACATCGCATTTTTTCTGGTTAAGAGATTTTAGTTTCTCTGGCTTTTTTCCAGCTCTTGAATAACTTGTTCAATTGACTCATCCACCAGGCGCTTTTTATCAGCATCATCCAATGCTTTTTTAAGAAACTTTTCCGTTGAGGCTATGGTCAGCGCCGCTGTGTAGCTTCGAATCTCCTGCAGCAGCTTGTTCCTGGAACTCTGAATTTCCTGTTCCGCTTCGCGTTGCGTTTGCCTCACCTTGGCCTCTGTTTCCTGGATCGTTTTCTCTTGAAGTTTTTTGGCTTCATCGTGCGCCAATTGAACGATTGTCTCGGCCTTACCGTGCGCGGCTTTTAGTTTTTCTTCCAAGTCTGCCTTGATCTTTTCCACGTCCTGCTTCAGTCTTTCAGACTCTTCAATATCCTCACGGATTTTTTTCTCGCGGCTTTCCAGGGCTTCGAGAATTGGAGGAAAAGCAAACTTCTTCAGAACAAAAAACAAAATACCAAACGAAATCACTGACCAGAAAATCAGCGAACTAAAAACAGATACTTGTTCAAATTGAGGCATAATCGATCCTTAATAAAATATTCACCCATTCCCCTGCGAGGGAAGGTTAACAGTGGTAAAAGGCTTGACGTCTTCTTTGCGCTAAGTCGCGGACCCGTTACCTGCCGCGGTTTCCCGCTACGGCATAATGATGAAAGCAATAACCAGCGCATATAGGGCGATTGCCTCAACCAGCGCGAAACCAATCCAGCAATATTTTGCTACTCTTGCTTCAGCATTCGGCTGACGTCCCACCGTCTCGATGGTTTTCGCAAAAATATAGGCAATTCCCAATGCCGCACCGAAAAATCCGGCAGCACATAAACCCATTCCAATTAATGCAGCAGCTTCTGAACCCATTCTTTCCTCCTTAACTAAAAATTAATGTAACTTGATCACATCGCCAATGTAGACACAGGTTAGCGTTGTGAAAATATATGCTTGAATGAAAGCGATAGCGATTTCTAATCCATTGATGATGACGGTGAAACCAAAAGGCAGCCAGCCCAGCCATAAAGGCCCGGTCATTGCCAAACCAAACAGTACAGCTAAAACAGTATGCCCCGCTGTCATATTGGCGAACAATCGCACAGCAAGGGATATCGGACGCGCCAGCATACTGATGATTTCGATGGGAATCATGACAGGAATCAAAACCTTGGGTATTCCCGGCGGCACCAGAATTCCGAGAAAATGCATCCCATGTTTAGAAAATCCGATTACCAGAGTCATGATGAAAATTCCTGTGGCGAATGCGCCGGTGACCACCAGTTGACTGGTAATCGTGTAGGACCCGGGAAACAAGCCTATCAAATTGCAGGAAAGTATAAATATAAACAGGCTCGCGATAAAAGGAACATACTTCCTCCCTTCATCCTCGCCAATAAACTCGTAAACCAGACTTCTGATAAACTCCATGGCAATTTCAAGGACGCTTTGAAGCTTACCCGGAATCAGGGACATTCCCCGTTTGGCGGGAAGCATGAACATACTGCCTATGACAGCCAGCCCCACCCACATTGCTACAACCGCGTTATTGATTGAAAGATCTAACCCGCCAATATGAATGGGGACAAGAGTGTGGACTTCAAAATGATGTAAAGGACTTTCCATAGTTTACTGATTTTCCAAATCTTTATTTTCAGGGTCTTCTTCTACGGTCAACTTCATTGCAAACCGGTACACACCCAGACAACCAGCAGCGACGCCAAACACAATTCCCACCACCAGGCCCCAGGGCTTTGAACCAAAAAAATAATCCAGCGCATACCCTAGCAAGCCGCCGATGATCGTTGCTACCGTCAGTTCGGTTCCCAACCTGAACGCAATCTGCATACCTTGACGGAAGCCGCTGTTTTTACTCATTTATTTGTTGCTTGGGGGGGTTACCCAGAAAACCGGGGCTATCATACCTCAACGATTTAAAGTTGTCCAAATAAAATATTTTTTACGCTTTTTCTGCTATAAGTTACTGAAATATAGAATAAAAATTTACCCCAGCGAAATCCGGCCAGGTCAATTGCAATCCGGTTCAGCTTGAGTATCCCGGCTTTTACAGGGCAATTCGTTATTTAAAATGCTTGGGTTTCTTTAGTAAGGAAGGGTTCCATATTTTGCTTCATATTGGTCAAGCGGCACCATATCAATTGCATCCCAGGGACAACCTTCCAAAAAGGTATCCATGGGACCTTTGCTGATGCATTTTTTACAACCTATACATAATAGAGGATCAACGTCTACCCTGTTGAATGCCGGAGCATCCGGGTTCTCTACCTCAAACATACACTTTTCAACCGGACATTCAGTGACACAAATTGGCGAGCCACCGCAACCTGTACAGGCATCATTTATAACAGCAAGTATCTTGGGTTTTCTTTTTCGCTTTACGTCTCTCTTAGCCTTTTCCTTGGTTGCCATGAAATACTTTCTCAAAAATATATAAATAAGATGAAGCCTACCGATTCTAACAAAACCGGCGGCAATTATAACCTTATTCTAAAATGTTTTTCAATTATTGTAATGGGTCCCTGAGACAATTAAATCCCTGCCCAAGCTTCCCGGGTTCCTCCTGTAACATTGGCAAATTAAAGCGGCTCCGGCTTGTATTACCTTTTACCCTGTATTAAGATAGTAAGGAATTGCGATAAGTTCAATCCATTTAAAGGGTTGCGGGCTTTTCATTTTCTTTCCCTGGCAGGATTAAAAAATTTCAAACTTCCAGGTCTCCTTTTTCGCCAGATTTCCAAGGAGATACGATTAAAAATAATGGCATTCAACCGAATATTGGGGCAGGAAAAACCCAAACAAATCTTAAAAAATGCACTCCAAAACAGCAGTGTGGCACACGCCTACCTGTTTTATGGACAAGAAAGTATTGGCAAAAAAAAAGCAGCAATCGAATTAGCCAAGGCACTGAACTGCGGTTCCTCCATAGACGGTGACCCTTGCGATCAATGCAGTTCCTGCCGGAAAATTGAAAACAATACCCATCCGGATTTCTTTTTTTTGGAACCTTTAAAAAGCACGCCCACAGCCCGCGAAGCGATTATAAAAATTGAAGCCATTCGCGAATTACAAAGGAAACTCGCTTACCAACCTTACGAGGGAAAGGTAAAAGTGGCAGTAATTGATGATGCCGATCTTATGAATTTGCAAGCCGCAAATTCATTTTTAAAAACTCTCGAAGAGCCACCCTCATCAACCCTGTTGATTTTAATTTCATCGCATCCATTCAAATTATTACCCACAATTATTTCCAGGTGCCAAACCATCCGGTTTCAACCGCTTAATCCTGAAAACATAAAAAGGATTTTAAAAGAAACCGTTTCTGAAGAGATGGCAGAAGATTCCACGCTCGACTTTCGCACCATCCGGTCTCGCGGCAGTGTCAAAAAAGCGCTGACAGAAGATATGGAAGATATCGCAAATATTCGGGAGGAAATGGTAAATCTTCTGCAAAACATATCATTTGACCGCATGGATATAGTATTCTCTCATGCCAAGTCCTGGGCTCGCCAATCCGATCAATGGGAAATGATTTTAAATGAACTCATGGAACTGGTTCGCGACATCGCATTTTTTCGATCCGGTTGTTCTGAATCAGAAATTTTCAATCGCGACATTGCTTCTACGCTGAAACCGTTAGCCGCAAGAAGAAGTGTAAAATCCTGGTTGGAAATGTTCAATGCGGTACACACAACAAAAGCGGCCTTATCGGGAAATGCCAATGCCCAGCTGTTTTTTGAAAATATGCTTATAGATTTTTGCAAGGTTGCATAAAGATCATGAATGTGACAGCTGAAGAAACAAAAAATACCGAAGTTCACCCGGAAAAACCCAGGTTCCTAATTGGAGTCCGGATTAACAACCAGGTCAAATCAGAACTTTACGACCCAAAGGACCTGAAACTCAGGGTTGGAATGTCCGTGATGGTCAACACGAATCAAGGTCTGAAAATGGGACTTGTGGCCTCAAATAAAATAATCAATTTTTCGAAAAACAAAGATCAAAACATTTACAAAGTGGTTCGTATAGCCAACGAAAATGATTTTCAAGCAGAAAATCGACGACAGAAAACAGAACATAAAGCCAAAAATTTATGCTCACAAAAAATTTCCGAACTGGAACTGCCAATGAACCTGAGCCGGGTTGTCCATCAACCCCACATGAACAAAACCATTTTCTTTTTTACCGCAGAAGGAAGAGTGGATTTCCGTCAACTCATTCGCGACCTGGCATCAAACCTTCGCCACCGCATAGAAATGAAACAGGTAGGGGTCCGGGATGAGGCAAAGGTGGTGGGGGGTTTCGGAATATGCGGTGAAACATTGTGTTGTTCCTCATGGTTACCCGACTTCACCCCTGTCACGATTAAAATGGCAAAAACCCAGGGACTGGCTTTAAACCCAAGTAAAATTTCAGGCGTATGCGGCCGGTTGATGTGCTGCCTTCAATACGAGCATGAAAACTACAAGGAACTGGCGAAGGGGCTTCCAAGGGCAAACAGCCATATTCAGACACCCGATGGGCCGGGCAAAGTTTTAAAAAATGAAATACTCGAACAAAAGATTATCGTTCGCCTGGATGATGAAAGCATTATGACCTACCATAAGGGAGAATTAAAAAATAATCCATCGCAGACCCAAACCCCTGATTCTTAAATACTGAAACATGACAGAAAAAAAATTTTATATCACCACCCCCATTTATTACGTAAACGATGTGCCTCATATCGGCCATGCCTACACAACCATTGCCGCAGATGTTGCTGCACGTTTCAAAAGGTTAGAAGGATACGATGTGTTTTTTCTGACAGGAACGGATGAACACGGGCAAAAAGTCCAACAGGCAGCTCATGACTTGAAGGTCACCCCTCAACAGCATGTGGACAAACTTCATCAGCGTTTTAAAGAACTGTGGGTGAAGCTCAATATTTCAAACAGCGATTTCATCCGTACCACCGAAGAAAGACATAAAGTTCTGGTATGCGATATTCTGCAAAACCTTTATGACAAAGATGAAATTTATCGTGACAGCTACGAGGGATGGTACTGCACCCCCTGCGAAAGGTTCTGGACTGAAAAAGATTTGCAGGAAGGCAATTGCCCGGAATGCAAACGTAAAGTAGAAAAAATAGAAGAACATAATTATTTTTTTCGAATGGGCAAATACCAGGAGTGGCTGGTTGAAAAAATAAAAAGTGATCCCCATTTTATTCTCCCCGCATCGCGAAGAAATGAAGTCCTGGGTTTCCTTGAAAAACCATTGGAAGACCTCTGTATCTCGCGACCCAAATCAAGGCTGCCCTGGGGTATCCCCCTTCCTTTCGATAAGGATTATGTAACTTATGTGTGGTTCGATGCGCTTATCAATTACATCTCCATTCATGGGTCCCTGGATGATATTAAGGCAAGCGGCTTTTGGCCCGCCGACCATAATATGGTGGGAAAGGATATTCTGACCACACACGCGGTTTACTGGTCCACCATGCTGAAGGCCATTGGATTGGAACCTCCCAAGAACATATTTGCCCACGGATGGTGGACGGTGAATGGGCAAAAGATGTCAAAATCACTTCATAATGTAGTCGAGCCCAACCAGCTCGCAGACCAGTTCGGGGTGGATGTCATCCGCTATTTCCTTTTAAGGGAAGTTCCTTTTGGCCTGGATGGAGACTTTTCACACAAGGCCTTGATTGGACGCCTCAACAGCGACCTCGCAAACAACCTGGGAAACCTTTTGAACCGCACTGTTAACATGATGAAAAAATATTTCGACGGTGCCGTTCCGACACCCGGAAACAAGGAAGAAGAAGATATAGGACTGGAAAATAAAGCCAGGGAAGTTATTGAAGAAGTCCGAACTCTTCTTGAAGAACTGTCTTTTAATAAAATCCTGCAAAAAATCTGGGAGCTGGTAGATATCACAAACCAATATATTGACAAAACCGGACCCTGGAACCTCGCCAAAACGGATGAGGGAAAAGAAAGACTGAAAACGGTCATGTATAACGCGGCCGAATCCTTACGTGTTCTGGGAGTTTTACTCTTTCCATTCATGCCAAAAAGCTGCGAATCGCTTATGCTGCAGCTGGGTGTGTCAAATACCATTGAAGAACAGGGAATGGCATCGGTGGAAAAGTGGGGCAACCTGTCTCCCGGAACCCAAACACAGAAAGCCAGGCAGCTCTTCCCCCGGATAGAAGACAAACAAGCAGCAAAAATTCTAGCCGAACTGGAAACCAAAAGTAAAAAAGAAGATGAAGACAAGATCAGCATCGACGATTTCATGAAGGTGGACCTGCGCACTGGAAAAATCCTGGAAGCTGAAAAGGTAAAAAAATCCAAAAAGCTGATCCAGCTCAAGATAGATATAGGGACGGAAAAAAGACAAATACTGGCAGGCATCGCCGAAAGTTATGAACCGGAAGATTTGATCGGGCGCACGGTTATCATTGTCGCCAACCTGAAACCGGCAAAGCTGATGGGAATCGAATCACAGGGCATGGTTCTGGCAGCCAGCAACGGAGAAAAAATCCTGCTTGCGGGATTCGATTCTGAGCCAGGCAAGGGAATTCAAGTACGATGATCATTGACACCCACGCACATATAGATGTTGCCGATTATGAAGAAGACCGCGAAGCGGTAATCGAACGCGCACGGGAAAGCGGCGTTCAATACATGTTAAATATCGGCTGCGATATTGAAAGCAGCTATCGGTCGTTGGAGCTTGCCGAACAATACGATTTTATTTATGCGACCGCAGGGATTCACCCGCACGATGTAAAATTAATAGACCATGATACCTACTCCCACCTCCGGCAATTGCTGATCCACCCTAAAATGGTGGCCCTCGGAGAAATTGGTCTCGATTATTATAAGAATTATTCCCCGCAAGACTTACAACGCACCCATTTTTACAAACAAATCGAGTTGGCCCGTGACATGGGAAAGCCCATCATCGTCCACAGTCGCGACGCAAAAGAAGATATCATTTCTATTCTGTCGGAGTTTTATCCCAAAGATCCCACCGCTCACTCGGGAATATTTCACTGCTTTTCAGGAGATCAGGAATTGGCCGATGCTGCATTGGAAATGGGATTTTATATTTCCTTTTCCGGTTCGGTGACCTTCAAGAAAGCAGATGAGCTGCGTGAGGTGGCAAAAAATATTCCCGCCGACCGTTTGTTTGCTGAAACCGATTGTCCTTATCTCACGCCGGTCCCACATCGCGGCAAGCGCAACGAACCCGCATATGTCAATTTTACCGCGGAAAAACTGGCGGAAATTCGCGGTTTGAAAATCGAAGATGTTGAACGCACCATGGCCTTGAACTTTTTCGAATTGTTCGGCATTGGCGAGCAGGCAGAAACAGGAACCGTTTCTTATAAAATTCGCAATTCACTTTATCTCAACCTGACGCAACGGTGCACCGCCGATTGTGTATTCTGCACACGGCTCACCAAACCCGTTGTCCAGGGCTACAACTTAAAGCTGGACCGGGAACCCACTGCCCAGGAAGTCTGGGAATCGATTGATGATCCCAAAAAATACGATGAGGTCGTTTTTTGCGGATTTGGCGAACCCACACTGAGGCTGGATGTCATCAAGGAAGTGGCTAAAAAAATAAAAGACGCTGGAGGACGAGTCCGGCTCAACACCAACGGTCACGGAAACGTGATCAACAAACGAAACATCCTCCCCGAGTTATCGGGGCTGATTGACGAAGTATCGGTGAGCCTCAATGCTGATTCCTCTGAGGCGTACGATGAAATCTGCCAACCTTTGCCCATGTTCCGAAATGGCATTTACGAAAAAATAAAAGAGTTCATTGAAGAAGCAAAAAAGCATATCCCCGAAGTACAGGCATCTATCGTCACTCACCAACGCGGAGTGGATGAGACAAGATGTGAAGAAATGGCAAACAACGAATTCGGTGTCAAATACCGGGCCAGAAGATACAACATCGTCGGCTAGCTACCCCCTCTCCCCAATAGAACCAACCTGTTCCAGTAACTTCCATTCCCTGTAGTAGTCCTACTACAGGAAACCTGAAAAACCACTTCAAAAACTTGGTCTTTTCCGCGATTTTTTTGCCTCCTCAATATCTCTAAACTGAATTCAAGGATTAGAGACGGTCCGCTGGTTCCGGGTTTCATTTTTCTCAATTGCTTAACCGCAAAGAAAGGAATCGGCGGGCTTTCTGCAAAATAAACCTGAATTTTTAAAGGAGAAATATCATGACACATTGTAACGTTGGACCTACCGATCGCGCTTTAAGAATGGTTGCGGGTATCGTTCTGATTGACTATGGAACCTACCTAGCTGGAACCGTTGGCATCATAATGGGTGTTGTTGGTTTGATCCCTTTATTCACCGGCATGGCTGGCAGATGCCCCGCTTATTCGCTTTTTAAGATCAACACCTGCAGGACCAATCATCCCGTTTAATTTAGGCTGGGAGTGAATATTTTCATGATTAATAAGATCAAATACGTAAAGGCAGGGATCCTGGCTTGGGTTATGGGGTCCCTGATTACCATAGACTGGAACGCACCCGCTATGGCCTTTCACCCCGATGTGTACACAACACGGGTACCCTTGGAACAACTGGAAACATTGCAGGAAATGGAAAACCCGTTTCCCGCTACACAAGAAAGAGTGGAAGCCGGCAAAAAAATTTATTTTGGAAAAGGGCTATGCGTTACCTGTCACAGCAAAAATGGAAAAGGCGTCCGTCTTCCGGGACATTCGCCAAGAGATTTTACAGACCTCAAATGGCAAAACACCCGGACGGATGGCGAATTGATGTGGATCTTGAAAAACGGAAGTCCGGGAACAGGAATGCCAGTTCGAGTTGGAAAAGTTATATCTGAAGAAGAAGGCTGGAACGTTATTCAATTTATCAGGACCTTTAAGGGTAAATAATGTAATGAAAAACTTAAAACTGAACTCCCTTGCCACAGACCTGAATAAAGAACCGCCCAGAAGCCCCCGCACCATGCTGGGCGGGTACGTGATACTGGCGCGTTGCGTGGACAAATGCCGGTCTTTCCTTGCGGGCAAAAACGGGGAATACAATTACTGGCCCTGCTCCTTATGTGAAGAACTGGAAGCGTTCACAGGAGTGGATCATGAATACATGAAAGATTTCATCGCCACCGGGGCCTCTGATGAGGAAGTCGCCGAATGGTTCAACGACCATTCCAAAATAAAAAGTAAAAGCGAGAAAACAAAATGGAACCACAAAATCAGGGATATGCGAATCAGCGAAATGCCCGAGCAGGCCCAGGAGTTCCTCGAAAAATACATACAGGAGAATCTACCCACTCATCCCCCCGTGCATGTCTGGTTTGATGTTTTCGATATTGAGGAAAAAAGAATTTAACAATTTCAAAACTCAACTTTCCCTTGCCGGGGCTTTTACCCTATAATCGGGAATCATTATCTTTTCTTAACCGGCGGCAAAGGAAAACATCATGGAAGACACTCAGGATAATCCATCTCCAAAGGCAGGCTTGGGCTGGGCATCCCTTGGAGCAGGGCTTGCCGGAATCAGTGTTATGCTCGGTGCTTTTGGAGCGCACTCCTTAAAGGCCCGCCTGACAGAAAAAAAACTCGCTACGTTCCACACGGCTACCGACTATCTGGGCTACCATTCCCTGGGGCTGATCGCCATTGGTATTCTTATATTTGTTCTCAAGGGGGAAACCGCAAAAAAATTGAAACGCTCCGCTATTTGGATCGTTGTTGGGGTCGTTTTGTTTTGCGGCAGTCTGTATGGCCTGGTGTTTGATGGGCCCCGGTTTTTAGGTCCCGTGACTCCCCTGGGGGGACTCAGTTTTATGATAGGCTGGTTCACCGCGGCTTTCACTTTATTAAAAGCCAGGAAAGAATAAAAAAAGCCCCGGGATTAACCCGGAGCCTTTAAAATTTTCGGACCGTTATTCAGGGCAGGTCCGGATAGGTGACCTCGATAGGTTCGCCATCCAGGGCTTTTAGAAATTCCACCAGATCTTTTTTCTCCTGCCTGGTCAATCCGAGAGGTGTGATGAAGGGACTTAAGTTTTCCTTTACATCCCCTCCCCGATCATAAAACTCAACCACATCTTCCAAAGTCGCTTCGGTCCCATTATGCATATAAGGGGCAGACTGGCTGATACTCCTTAAGCCTGGGGTTTTAAAAGCACCTTTGTCAAAATCTTCTTTGGTTTGATTATATCGACCCAGGTCTTCCTTTAAAGGGCCGGCGGGTTTTACACCAATATTATGAAATCCGCTATCTGTAAAGACAGGACCATTATGGCAAATGGAACATTTGGCTTTTCCAAAAAACAGATTCATTCCATTCACTGCTGATTTGGACATGGCAGATTTATCACCCGCCCAGTATTTATCGTAGGAAGAATTTTTTGAAACGACCGATCTCTCAAAGGTCGCGATCGCCTTCGCAATATTGTCCATGGTTATGGAGTTTGCCCCGAAAACCTTTACAAACTGTTTGACATAGCCGGGAATGGCTTTTAATTCTCGAACCAATTCATCATAATCCTGGTTCATTTCCCCCTTGGCACCGATAGGACCTTTCGCCTGATCCTCCAGTGTCTTCTTCCTGCCATCCCACATTTGAACTTTGAAATAACCGCTGTTTATAACGGTGGGTGCATGCCGGCCCAACTCCTTCTGGCCATCTCCAATAGTACGAGGGAGACCATCGCCCCATCCCAGCCCTGGATTATGGCAGGTAGCGCAACTTATCCAGTTGCTCCCGGACAAACGCGGGTCAAAATAAAGCATCTTTCCCAATGCTTCTTTTTCCGCAGACCATTTATTGTCCGCAGGATACTCCATTTTCGGAACGGGCTCGTAAACCGAGTCTTCCGCCCATGTCAAAGGCGATGAAATAATCACCATCACGAATGCAATAATCAAATGACGCATAAATTCCCTCTCTCCTTTAATGGCAGTTTTCTAACCCTCTTTTTTGCAGGTATTTCTGATGATAATCCTCCGCAATATAATACTTTGACGCGGCGGTTATCTCGGTAACGATAGGACTTGGAAATCGCCCTGCATTTTTTTCTTTAGACTTTATTGCCGCGGCCTCCTGCTGTGAATCCTGAAAATATATTGCCGATCGATATTGAGTGCCAATGTCCGGTCCCTGCCTGTTTAATGTTGTCGGATCATGGCAACCCCAAAATACATCGAGAAGTTCTTCATACGATACGGAAGAAGGGTCAAACTCAACCCAAACAACTTCTGCATGGCCGGTTTTTCCTGTGCACACCTGTTCGTAAGCAGGATTCTCCGTGGTGCCTCCGGAATAACCAACAGAAGTGGAAGTGACCCCCTTCACCCTTCCAAATGCGACCTCGACACCCCAAAAACAGCCTGCTCCGAAAACTGCTATTGCCATATCCCCTCCTTTAGCTTCGGCTGGTAATTTCAATCAGATGGTAACCAAACTGGGTTTTAACCGGACCATGAACTTTCCCCACATCATCATTAAACACCACCGTATCAAATTCAGGAACCATTTGACCGGGGCTGAATTCCCCTAAATCTCCTCCGCCATTGCCCGACGGACATTCAGAATGCTTTTTTGCCATATCCGCAAAATCCGCACCCTCTTCGATTTGTTTTTTCAAATCCACACATGCTTCCTCGGTCTTTACAAGAATATGTCGAGCGCTTGCTCTAGCCATTTGTGTTTCCTTTCTTAATGTAAAATCTAAAATACAATCCGGTTAATATCAATCCCATCACTGCCAGGGCCGTAAAATGTTTTAAATATTTAGCCGAATACCAGGAGGGAGAAAACTGGATGAATCCCTTAATCTCCCCGGAATAATGTTTTAACATTTCTCCATATTCTACCATCAGCCGGACGGGAAAACGATCTTCATCCACATTCGGCCCACGCTGGACGGTCACCTCAAAACTTTTCATGGACTTTCCTCGCAGTGTAAAACCCATCATGCCATCAAAGTTTTCGGCAACCATTCCCGGGGGCAACAACAGCATCATCCTGATATTTTTTAAAGAGTCAGACTGATTGTTCAGGAAAATCTTCAATATGGACGACTCGGATCCCCCCGAAGATTTAATACTACCCCCAATTTGCGACTGCACCGGTTCTTTAAAATAAAATGAGTCAGAATGTAGAACTGATTTCTCATCCCCCTTAAGCGTCATATATTTCACCATGGCGGAGATAGGATACGTCCCCACCCTTAGAACGGGTGGATGCTGTTTATTTTCAAGGGTGATTTTCTGTCCAGGTCCCAACTCCCGAATTGCAGTCATCATAGACATGGAGTGGTGAAAGTGAAACATGGGGTGAACATGAAAAACCGGATTCGAGCCTGTATTTTCTAAAGTTAAATAAAGGTCCACTCGCCCCTTTTCATTTACATCACTCGATATTGAAACTTTAATCGGCTGTCCCAGCGCCATCCCCGGACAAATAACCAATACAATCAATACTAAAAGAACCCGCATGAATTTTGCTCTTGATTTGTTGTTAAATTTTGCCTTCCATTCTAAATCAATTGCTGCAATAGAACAATGAAATGCTCCTTTATATTAGGGGGACTAGTTGTTATTATTGAAATAACAGTTGAAACCTTTTAGGAGAATCATCATGGATGCTTTGCTGCCGGTTTTCATATTTCTAATTCTGCTGATTTGGAGCATGATTAAAATAATGAGGGAATATGAAAGGGCAGTGGTATTTCTCCTGGGACGATTCTGGAAGGTAAAAGGCCCCGGCATCATTATCGTTGTCCCGGTAATTCAATCCATGGTCAAGGTAAGCTTGCGCACGGTGGTCATGGACGTCCCACCCCAGGACATCATTACCAAGGACAACGTTACCGTTAAAGTCAATGCAGTCATCTATTTTCGCGTTGTCGACTCCCAAAAAGCCATCATTGAAGTCGAAGATTATTTATACGCCACATCCCAGCTTGCCCAGACCACATTGAGGAGCATATTAGGACAAAGCAACCTGGATGACCTGTTATCAAACAGGGAAGAAATCAATTCCCATTTACAAAAAGTCATCGACGAACAAACAGAACCCTGGGGCGTCAAGGTTGCGAACGTGGAAGTCAAAAATGTGGATTTACCCCAGGAAATGCAAAGAGCCCTCGCAAAACAGGCAGAGGCTGAAAGGGAACGACGCGCAAAAGTCATCAATGCCCAGGGTGAATTTGAAGCCGCCCAGAAAACCTGTGATGCCGCAGACTTAATCGGCTCACACCCCCCCGCCTTACAACTGCGATTTTTTCAAACTTTGCTTGATCTTTCCAGTGGAGAAGGAGCCAATACCTACATCCCGATTCCTTTGGAATTATTTGACACCGTTAGAAATAAAGGAGGGGGAAAAAATCCTGAACAGTAAGTAAAATCTCAAAAAAGGATCAAGCCCTGTTTCAATCACTATCTTTTTACCTTTTAAATATTTATGGATGAACTTTCCCAAATCAACCAATTTCTTGACCGCATCCAGAAAAACTGGAACAGGGTCCGGTTTGCTTTGGGAGCCTATTTAATTGCAACAACGCTTACCGGGTTAATACTTTCAGCTGCGCTCTTCTTTTATCTGGAACCCGCCAGCGCAAGTTATTTTGTACCTGTCCTCCTGTTATTAGTTTTGGGAAGATATCTCCTGCCTTACTTTCATTCCGATTCACTGAAAAATATGGATCGAGACCAGGCGGCCCTGCTGGCCGAGAAAAAATACCCAAACCTAAAAAATGCGCTAATTAATTCAGCGCAATTGGGAAATTTGATTAACGACCCAGCCAGAGAAAACATATTCTCTACGGCAATGATTAAAGAGCTCCTGGCACGCACCCGAAAGCAACTATCCGGATTGGATGCAAACTCGGTCGTTGAAAACAATCAAACCACACCCGCACGAAATTTATTTCTGGCTACTTTGACCGTTACCCTGGCCGCCACTCTTTTTCTACCGGACTTCTGGCATCAGGCATTTTTAAATGGAAACAGGACAGCCAACACCTCTCCAACGGCAATAGCGGGAAAGGACAATCAAAAACAGGAAACCAGCACCCCAAAACAAAGTTACCAGGTAACCGATCTTGAACTTACTCTGAACTTTCCCTCCTACACCCGTTTACCTTCAAAGGCAATCAAACCTTCGGATGGCAGTGTGAAATCGTTGCCGGGAACGGAAGTTGCGATAAAAGGAAAGGCAGACAAAAATTTTAACGAAGCGACCCTGGTGGTTAACGCGAATGACTCCTTCCTGATGGAATCCAAAGACAATTTATCTTTGATGGGTTCTTTTATTGTTCGCGAAAAAGGGTTCTACCAGTTCAAGCTCAAAGATGCGTCGGGAAACCAAATCCTGCTACCTAAAAAATACCCTGTCAAACTCGAACGAGACCAGAACCCGCGTATCGTCCTGTTTCCGGCAAACCCAAAACCGGTTTATTACGACTCAGATAAAATCCAGGTGTTTTATGAAGGAAGTGATGATTTCGGCATTAAAAGCATCGAACTGGTCGCACAACTTGGTGATAAAACGACAAGAAAAAAAATCAAAAACCTTAAAGAAAGTGAAAAGGATATACAGGGAAAATTTACCTGGAACCTCGCATTAGAAAGGCTGGAACCCGGCCAGGAGGTTCAATATTACCTGGAAATAAAGGACAACGATAACATTTCAGGCCCTAACAAAGGTCAATCAGAAATGATTCGTTTTACTGTTTTTGACTCACAAAAAGAAAGAGAAAACCTTGTCCGGCTCCAGGATGAATTAACCGAGAAAATGATCGCACTGCTTGCAACCGGATTGGTGGAAGCCAACATCCTCAAGACCACAACCAAAGATGCTCTTTACGGAAAAAAACTACTCGCTTCAAATGTAGACGCGTTAATCGAGATCATCGGGTTGGCCCAGCATATAAAAAACCAGGCCCAGGAGTTTGGACAATTCCCCCAACCTTATCTGACATTATTAAACAATATAATTTCCGGACTAAAAACCATTCGCCAGGAAAAAATTAAAGCAATTGATAAAATTCAAGGCACCCTTATGAAGCCTACCCCCGTTGGCTACAGCATGCATCCCATAGAAATTTTAAATGACCGAATGGTCACCCATTTGGAGAAAGATATTCTTTTCCTGATTAAGATCACCAACCGCCAGAAAATGGACCAGGTCCTGGACCTGGAAAGCAAATTGTCTGAACTGACTGAAAAACTTCAGGAAGAATTTGAAAACATAAAGAATAAAAACTCGCCCTTAAATTCAAACCAACTCAAATCCAAACTCAATCAGATACAGCAGACCCTGAAACAACTTTTGGATAAATTAGCCCAGCAGAACCAGTCTTTGCCGGATGAGTTCCTGAATTCAAAATCCTTTAAAACCATGAACCTCCAGGAAATGATGAGCTCCATTGAAAAAGTTCAGGAACTCGCAAACCAGGGGAAAATGGAGGAAGCCATGGAACAACTGAAAAAAATGGCTGAAGAATTGAGGAACTTCGCGGAACAACTTAACCAAACCGATTCTTCCACGGAAGAGCTGGTTGACAATCAAATGATGGAACAGCTGGATGAGTCTATGCGCGAACTGGAAAACCTGGAAAAAAAACAAGGCAAAATAATCAACAAAACCTCCGAAATAAACCAGAAGCTGAGAAAATTGCAATCCAAAAAATTTGAATCCCTCGTTAAAAAGTTTTTCGAAGAACTCAAAAAAGATGTGGAGTCCATCCGCTCCATCCTGGAAGAGGACAAGGAATATTTAAACCAACATGAAGCCATGAAGAAAACGGGCAAGCTTCTTGAAAAAGAGTCCGCTTTAAATCAGGAAATTCAATCCCTGGGGCAAAAGGCCATCGATTCCAGCCTGAAGGATGACCTGGCTGAAAATTTTGCCGAGCTAAACGACCGGCGCCGTCAGCTCTCAGATACGTTAATGGAATTGAACAGTTTGCGAACGCAAGGTTTTCAGGAGTTCAAGGAAAAACTCCCGGAACTACAAAAAAAGTACGACTCCCTGAAAGAACTGGCAGAACTGAACGATCTCAACGAATTCAATCTGCTTTTCAAGAACACCTATCCCGAGATTTTCAGATGGCAGGGCAACCTTAGAAAATCGAGAAACTTACTGGAAGGTATTGGAGACAAAATGGCAGCGGATTTAAGACAGGTGACCCGGTTGAATGGAGAAATTTCAAAGAAACTGGGTTCACTGAAAAGATCCATAGAGGCGAGCGACGAATCGCTTCTTTCCGAAGAGGATAAAAACAAGTTAAAGAAACTGGCTCAACAGGAAAAAAACATGCGCGGGAAAACGGAAGAGATGCGTAAACAGTTTGAAGAGATGAACCAGAGAAACCCCATGCTCCCCCCTGCTCTTGCGCAAAGTATGCAAAGGGCCGGAAGAAACCTCAAGCAGGCCGAAGCCCGCCTGAGCCAAAATCAGACCCAGAGAGGAATTGAGTCTGAAAACAAAGCCATGAAGTCGATCCAGGAAACGAGAAAGGTGATAAGCGAATTGAAAAGTTCGGGATCGCGGATGTCAAGACAGGGCAAACCGCAAAACCAGACCCGACTGGGAACAGGCAGCCGCAGAGATTCCCGTCGGGGAGGCGCGGTGAGAATGCAAAAAGAAAAGGTTCTATTACCCTCTGAAGACCAATACAAGGTTCCAAGCGAGTTTCGCGAAGAAATACTGGACGCAATGAAAAAAGAAACCCCAAAAAATTACGAACAACTGGTAAACGAATACTACAGGGAACTGGTACAGTGAAAATAAAAATCAAAACGCTTTTTATTATTTTGCTCCTGAATATTCCGGGAATATCATGGGCGGAACCCACGCTTACCCAAAAAGTATTCAAAGGTTATGAACTCGCGCAGGATTGGGATTTGGTTTCTGCGGAAAAACTTTCCCAATCCCTGCTCAAGGAACACCCGGATTCCGGTGACGCTCATTTTCTCAGCGCGAGAATTGAGTTTTTAAAAGGAAACTATGAACACTCATGGAAAATCCTTAAAAAAGTGGGAGAAAATTTCAAGGAAGTTTCCGATTTCAAAAAGCTGGTAAACGCCACCCGGAAAGCCTCAAAAAACTTTGTTTCCATTGAAACGGAGCATTTTCGTATTCGTTATGAAGAAGGCCCCGATGAAGTCCTTATCCATTACGCCAGAGAAGTTCTGGAAAAATCTTATCATGTACTGGGAAAAATTCTTGAGTACTTCCCCAAGGAAAAAGTTCTCATCGAAATCTATCCCGACAGGGAACCCTTTTCGAAAATTTCTCCTCTCACTTTGAAAGATATTCTCACATCGGGTACCGTTGCTCTCTGCAAATACCATCGGATCATGATGATCTCCCCGGGATCACTGGTTCGGGGATATAATTGGATGGATACCCTGAGTCACGAATACGTGCATTACCTGCTGACAAAGAAAAGCAGAAACCGGCTTCCCCTTTGGATGCATGAGGGAGTTGCAAAATTATTGGAAACCCGCTGGCGAAACGAAATGGATTACATGTCCCCTATTATGGAAACCATTCTTTCCGGTGCACTGAAAAACGATTACCGGGTGCCCCTGGAAAATATGATGCCGTCACTTGCCAAATTAAAAACCGCCGAAGACGTACAACTGGCTTATGCCGAGGTTTCCACCATGATGGA
Organism: Nitrospinota bacterium; assembly: GCA_009873655.1. GTDB lineage: Bacteria > Nitrospinota > Nitrospinia > Nitrospinales > VA-1 > UBA8687. The sequence continues at coordinate 19,379 of WAIB01000015.1, forward strand.
ATATCTGATGGAGACCAGGGGCGAGGAAACTTTCCCGCTTCTACTTGAAGATCTCGCCGAGGGCAAAGAATTCGAAGAAAGTTTTACAGAAAGGGCAGGAGCCGATATCCCCAAATTTCAAACCAACTGGGAAACGTGGGCGAAAATGAAAGAACTCGATCATATACCGGGAATTGCGCCTTTAACCAAGGAGTTCAAAAACAAAAACCCTCTTGAGCCTGAAAAGGATTTCAAAGGATTGAGCAGCCAACGGGCGCAGGACTGGACTTTTCTGGGGGACATACTGAAGTCCCGCCAGCATTATTCTGCGGCAATCCTTGAGTACCTGAAAGCCAAAGAAGAGTCAACCCTCCATTCACCCATATTGTTCAATAAACTTGCAGGCACCTACATTCAAACAAGAAAATACGAAGATGCCGAATTGGTTTTAAAAGAAAGCCTGGAATATTACTCGGATTTCCATACCACCCTTGCAAACCTGGGCGAACTTTATTTTGTGAGTGAGAGGTACGATGAAGCAGTCATATATTTTGAAAAAGCAGCGCGCATCAATCCTTTCAATCCTTTCATCCATGTGAGATTGATAGAATTGTACAGGCGCATGGAACTGCCTGAAAAAAAGAAATTACAAACCCAGCTGTTCAGCTTTATTAATTGAGGTTGATTGAATGGAAGATCTAGAACTGGCGCAGGAATTGTTAAACGCCAAAAAAAATGTAGTCGGTGAAATTCAAAAAGTTATTGTCGGCCAGGATGAAGTAATCGAAGATCTCCTGGTCGCCCTGTTCTCAAAAGGCCATTGCCTGTTTGTAGGAGTTCCCGGCCTCGCGAAAACGCTGCTGGTAAGCACATTGGCGAAGGTGCTGAACCTGGGGTTCAGCCGCATCCAGTTCACTCCCGATCTGATGCCTTCAGATATAACAGGAACCGATATTCTCCATGAGGATGCGAAATCAGGGAAAAGGTCTTTCCAGTTTATCAAGGGACCCATTTTTTCAAATATAATTTTAGCCGACGAAATCAACCGCACCCCACCCAAAACCCAGGCCGCACTGCTGCAGGCAATGCAGGAAAAACAGGTAACAGTAGGGGGAAACACTTATCCCCTCAATCCCCCTTTTCTGGTTTTCGCCACGCAAAACCCCATTGAACATGAAGGCACCTATCCCCTTCCAGAAGCACAACTGGATCGGTTCATGTTTATAATCAACGTGGCCTATCCCAGCAAAGAGGAAGAAATAAAGATAGCCCTCTCAACCACCTCGGGCCAGTTGCCGGATTTAAAACCTGTCCTTAATGCCGAACAGGTTTTACAATTTCAGGACCTGGTACCACGAGTGCCCGTTTCAGAACATGTAGCACGGTATGCGGTGGAACTGGTTCAAAGCACACGCCCTCAACTCAATGGCAATGCACCCGATTTTGTCAAAGAATGGATCGATTGGGGAGCCGGTCCTCGCGCCTCTCAATACCTTATATTGGGCGCCAAGGCCAAGGCCCTGATGGATAATCGCGTTGCCACAACGATTGACGATATTAAAGCCGTTACACGACAGGTGCTTGAGCATCGGATCATTTTAAATTTCAAAGCGGAAGCTGAGAACATCAAAGTCCCCGACGTAATCGGGAAACTGCTGACTACAATTAAAACCTGAAACCATTTCGTCTATTTGTTTTTATACAAACTTCCGACACGAAAACCGCCCCGGTCTTCCTGCTCGATGCGGGTCTGACGGGTATCTTCTTCATCCAGCTTTCCTAATGCCTCGGAAACTTCCGCCTGATAATTTTTCACTTTCTGGTAAAGCGGGTGCGTGATATCCAGTTTAAGGTTGGTGAGAGCCGCGGTAAATTCGCCCTGACCATCGGGTGTGAGCTTGCAAACCAGTTCACCCGAATTATCGTCCCGGTAAATATCCGTAACTTCCAATGGAGTTTTATTTTTCACCTGAAACCCCATTTCACGCAACAGGGTCAATACCGCTCCACGGCCATAAACCCGAAGCGGTACGCATTTTAACAATTCATCCATCAAAGCCTGTGCACTCAAAATCCAGTTCCCCTTATATTTGTTGAAAGGGCAATTATAGACAAAGCCGAAAAATAACTCAAAAAATCTCTCCCCCAGGAAAAAATATTCCTTTGACAGCTTACGCAACCATAATTGTTTAAAGCTCTTTCTGGATTTTTCCGAAAATAAAACAGGGACCGAAAGTCGACTGACCGGTCGGAAGTTGAATATATTTGGAAAGATCCTAAATTGGTAGAAACTTACTAATTGGAAAATCCGTCAAAATTTTGTAATGGCTTGACAAAAGTCAATAAATTCATTAAGTTAGAGGGAGAAAACTTTGGGGTTATCTGTGCCCGTGAATAAAATTTTTCCAGCGATAAATCTGGTTTTTGTCCTCTTAATCGCTCTTTTGGCAACATTGTCGGTCAGAATATGGACACACCCCACTTATCCTTCCCGGGTAAATGGAGCATCTGTGGAGAAACCGCCAAAAACCTTGGAGAATTTAACAGTTAGGGGGCCTGGTTATAATGCAGAAACCGTATCCCAGGTAGCGCAGGGGAATATTTTTCGGAAGGAAAGAAGGGAATATGTACCTCCCCCTCCCCCTTCCCAACCCGCACCCGCCCCAGCACCCAAGCCGGCCGTTCCGCCGCCAAACCTGGTCTTAAAAGGGATTTTAATGTTGGGAGGCACAAAAATTGCTATCTTGGAGGGAAAATACTGGGTTATCCAGGGAAACCGACCCGTTCAAAAAAAGGTTAAGAAAAAAGGATATTCCCTGGGCCAGACTGTAGGAGATTTTGAATTGTCAGAAATAGATAAAACCAGCGTAACCCTTGTTGATGAATATGGCCGGGCGATTCGATTGAGATTGGCTAAACGCTCTCCAGAAAAAATCATCCACCGGGAGGGAACTGCTTTTTTCCAGAAAAACAGAAAATATAACCCTAGAAAGTTTAAGCCAACACCGGTAAAAAACCGTCCGGTACGGAGCACAACTGCAAAACCAAAAACAAAACCCGCAACGGCTCCGGTTCAGTCTCCCCCGGTATCCATTTCCAGAATTTCAGGCGCAAGAACTCCTGCTCCAAGACCCAAACATATTTCAGGAAGATAAAAATCCATGCTGAAAAAAGTAAATCCCGTAGAACGAATTCTACTTCGACACAATAAAATTACGGAAAAAGTTTTGCAGGAAATAAAAGCAGGCAATCTGCATTCCAGCAGCTATATGGGAAAAACCCTGGTGGATCATGGTTATATCCACACGCAAACCTTACTGGAAACACTGAGCGCTGAGTTGCGGTTGCCTTATGTCAAAAAAGATCAATACCCGAAATCCGGTCTTCCGGTGGAAAGCATTTCCATTTCGGAAGATTTTCTAAGGGAGAAGGTTATATTCCCGCTGCACCTCAAGGACGATACTTTAGTAGTAGCCGTTTTCGACCCCTTCGACCTGTACACCATCGAAGATTTGAAAGTTTCCCTGGGCAAAAATATCCGCATCGTCTTGAGTAGCGAACAGGATATTCTGGAAGCAATAGAAGCCCATTATGGCGGAGGCGGTGGCTCCGCAATGGACCGCATGGTTGGGGATATAAAGGATGAAGACCTTCATGGGCTGGACTCCCTGGATGAAAGCACGGAACATATTCGTGATATGGCATCCGAGGCACCGGTCATCAAGCTGGTGAACCACATCATCAGTGAGGCCATTGAATCACGGGCCAGTGATATTCACCTGGAGCCTTTTGCCGAAGAACTTCTATTGAGATACCGGATTGACGGAATTCTGCACGAATTCGACCCTCCTCCAAAACGATTGAGTTCTGCCATCACCACCCGGATTAAAATCATGGCCAAGCTTGATATCTCTGAACGCAGATTGCCGCAGGATGGAAGGATCAAGCTGAAAATACTGGGCAAAGATATTGATATGCGTGTGTCCACACTTCCCACCCTGCATGGTGAAAGCGTAGTAATGAGAATACTCGATCGAGGAAGTCTGGTGCTGGACCTGAGCCAAATGGGGTTTCCCGGGAAAGTACATGAACAACTCGAAACTTTAATACTTAAACCTTATGGAAAACTACTGGTAACCGGCCCAACAGGTAGCGGCAAAACCACCACACTTTATGCGGCCCTGAGCAAAATCAACACACCGAATAAAAAAATAATCACCGTTGAAGATCCGGTGGAATACCAAATGCGCGGCATCAATCAAATCCACGTTAAATCCCAGATCGGGCTTAACTTTGCAAGCGGGTTGCGATCCATAGTGAGACAAGACCCCGACGTCATCATGGTGGGCGAGATCCGCGACCCTGAAACAGCTGAAATTTCCATCCAGGCAGCCCTGACGGGACACCTGGTTTTCAGCACGGTTCACACCAACGATGCAGCAGGGGCTATCACCCGATTACTGGATATGGGAATTGAAAATTTTCTGATTTCCTCGGCCCTTCTTGGGGTGCTGGCCCAAAGGCTGGTACGTGTCATCTGTCCCGAATGCAAGGAAGAAGCGCCCTTGACTCCCACCCTTAAGGCCGAAATGGCTCAACTTGGAAAGGAAGAAATCAAGGTTTATCATGGAAAGGGCTGCAAAGCATGCAGCCAGACAGGATTCCGGGGAAGATGCGGAATCTATGAGCTTCTGGTCATAGATGATCACATCCGCGAACTCATATTAAAGAAATCCACCGCGCAAACCATCTGTGACCAGGCACGCAAAACCGGAATGACCACCTTAAGAGAAGATGGCTGGGATAAAGTTATTAAAGGCATTACAACGGTTGAAGAAATTCTTCGAGTCACCTTGAACGATCGAAACTAAACTTATTGACTCTCTGGAAAACCTAAAAGGCAAACCATGACGGTTTACTATTACAAAGCCACGGACCAAAACGGCAAATATGTGGAGGGCGATATAAGTGCGCCCGATTACAAGGGTGCGGTGCAGAAAATTCGAAAGCTGAACTATTTTCCGGTAAAAGTCTCTGAAGGAAAAAAGTCCTCAAAGCTTTCCCCGGGAATGAGCCTGCCTTTACCAGCCTGGGGTTCCCCCATTCCGACAAAAGACTTAATGACCCTCACCCAGCAACTGGCCACTCTGGTTGATTCGGGTCTTACTTTGGATGATGCGCTCTCTACCCTGATCAAGCTGGCAGAAACAGTAAAAACCAAAACCATCCTTTCTGAAATTCGAAAACAGGTGCACGGAGGCAGTTCCTTTGCCGATGCATTGGCCGAGCATCCGAAAGTTTTTTCCAAGTTGTACGTCAATATGATCCGCGCGGGGGAAGCAGGCGGAATTTTAGGAGAAACCCTTTCAAGGCTCGCCATGTTTATGGAAAAGTCTGTCGAGCTTAAAAACAGTATTCGATCGGCTATGGTTTATCCGGCCATCCTTACCTTCGTGGGCGGTACTGCCGTCGTTATCCTCATCACTTTTGTGATACCCCAGTTTTCAAAGCTGTTTGAAGAAATGGGTGCCGCTCTACCTTTACCAACTCAAATAATGCTGGGCATTAGCTCGGCAATTATCAACTACTGGCCCGCTTTAATTTTGGGAACCCTGGGTTTCATAAGCGCATTTACTTTTTATATTGGAACCCGTAAAGGAAGGCTCAGATGGGATGGAATACTTTTAAAACTGCCTCTCTTTGGTCCGCTGATTCGGAAAATTGAGGTATCCCGTTTCAGCCTAACCATGGCAACCTTGTTAAAAAGCGGTGTTCCAATACTCCAGGCCATGGGAATTGTCCAGTCCATTTTGATAAACCGGGTCATTGCTGATTCGGTTATAAATCTCAAACAGGCATTAAAAAGAGGGAAAGGACTGTCCGGCCCCCTTGAAGAAGCGGGGATCTTTCCTCCCATGGCGGTTCACATGATCACGGTGGGAGAAACTTCCGGGGCACTGGATGAAATGCTCACAAAGGTTTCAAAAACCTATGACAAGGAAGTTGAACAATCCATCAAACAAGTGATTTCACTGATTGAACCCATGATGATTTTATTAATGGCATTGATCATTGGCTTCATTGTTATATCCATGTTACTTGCCATTTTCAGCGCAAACGATATTTCTTTTTAACCCAAATCAATGTTTCACTAGCAAGGAAAATGTATGAAGGAAAATTTGAATAGAACTCAAAACCTCGGCGAAAAAGGTTTCACGTTGATTGAACTCATGGTGGTCATGGTTATCATCGGACTGCTGGCGGCCACGGTGGTGCCTAAATTCTTTGGCCAGGTCGACAAAGCAATGCAACAGGACGCCCAGGCGCAAATTGAACTTCTCGGCCAGGCACTCGATCTCTACCGTCTGGAAAAGCATAAGTACCCGACCAGTGATGAAGGCCTGGAGGCCATCAAACCTTATTTAAAAAAAAACATCCCTAAAGATCCCTGGGGAAATGACTTCATATACGAATCTCCCGGGAAGGAAGGACGAGGATACGATTTAATTTCTTATGGTGCGGATAATGCGGAAGGAGGAGAAGGAACTGACCTGGACATCGTCAGTTGGAAAAACTTTGAATAACCCGCGCTACCCGGGTAAAAACGGTTTTACCTTATTGGAGCTCGTCCTGGTCCTGTTTTTGATGGGGCTGATCGCCGGGCTCGTTTTACCCTTTGTTGTCTCAACTCTTGATCGCGTTAAACTTCAGTCAGAGGCCAGGCAAATGGCCTCAGCCCTGCAGTTTGCGCGGAGTGAAGCGATAACAAGGAAAACATTACTCACATTCAATGCCAACATCGATGAAAATCAATACTGGCTTGCGATCCCAAAAGACAAAGAAGTCACACAATCGAAAACCCTTGATGAGTCTGTAAAAATCAAAGAATACCAGGGATCAGAAGAAACCCTGTCTGACGGAACTTTTAAAATTAACTTTTATCCACGCGGAAATTCCAGCGCTGGAACCATTCACCTGCAGTCATCTATCAACGAAAATGAAGCCCCTGTTTATGCAATCACCATTGATCCCATTACAGGAAAACCCAGGGTCGAACTCCTGGAAGAATGAAAAAGGGTTCTCACTGCTTGAAGTCATTGTTGCCCTGGCAATAATGGCAGGCGGTTTTCTTGCGGTGCTCAATCTTTTTTCAGGCAGCGTCCGTTCTGTTGATTTTTCCGGTCAGTATCTCAAGGCTATCACCCTTGCAAACTCAAAAATGAACGAGCTTGAAATTGCAAATTTCGCAGTGGATGACCAGAGCGGAAGTTTTGAAAACGAAGAAAATTATCGCTGGGAACTGGATATAACCCCCTACGATTCAGAATTGAACGATGAAGAAACAAATATTCAACTGCAGAAAGTTTTATTAAAAGTCTTATGGAACGATAGCGGCAATTCCAGAAACATCGAACTGGCCACACTTCGCCTAGAAGGCCAGACTCGACCTGTCGCCGATACAAAACTGGAACAATTATTTAAGGGAGGAGCGGGAACCATCAATTCTTCAGGTGGCCAGGATGACACGGGACAATCAGAATCGTCTGCTTCTTCAACCTCAACAACGAGCTCAAACATAAGTGGTGGCCCCACATCAAATATCAGTGGTTCGGGAACAACAGTAAATATTTCAGGAAACTGATGAATTTTTATTTAAAACCATTCTCTAAAAATGAATCGGGGTTTACCCTGCTGGAGCTCATCTTGTCTTTGGCTATTGTAGGAATCATTATAGCTCTGGGGCTTGGAGGTGTTCGACTGGGAGTCACGGCACGCGATGCAGGAGAAAAAAAGGTCGACACCTATCAGCGACTTCGTATCATCACAGAACAACTTACCCAAAAGCTGCAATCGACCTACCCGGTTTTCGTGACTCAGAAAGACGGGGTTCCCATTTCACAGGGCAATAGAGTAATGGCTTTTGAAGGGAATTCCAACTCCTTGAGGTTCGTTACTTTTTCCACACCGATCACCGCTGTCGGTCAAGACACATGGACCCATGAAGTCCAGTTTTATCTGGGCAAACATCCGGAAACAGAAAAACAGGGCCTCATAATGATGGAAAAAGAAATTTTAAACGGTAATATTTTTTCCCCTATAAACCCCAATGACGACACCACACAATATTTCCTGCTTGCCGAAGATGTCACGGAACTGAAGTTAAGGTATTACGAGGTCAAGAAACTGCAAAAACAGGAGGTCGAGGAACTCAATGGACTGACCCATTCCGGACAATGGGTAAACAGAGTTTTCATGAATCCCTTCCAGGTCGACCAGAAGCCTCCTTCCAACCCTCTTCTTGCGTTTGAAAAAGCCAATAAGATTTCCCTCCCCCGGGCGGTGGAAATATCCATAGGAATCACCCCAAAAAGGGATGAAAACAGCGATGAAGACAAAGAAGACCCGGAAACCTTTTTTTCCCCTCCCCTGGTGGTTTTACTGAATTCTGGAATGGAAATTGCAGTTCCAGAGAAGAAGGAAGAAGAAAATGAAAAAGCTTAAAAACAACCAAAAAGGCATTGCCCTGATGGCCGTTTTATGGGTTCTGGTCATCCTGATTGCCTTGGCTACTGAATTTGCTTTTTCCATGAAAATGGAAGTGAATACAACCAGGAACTACAAGGAGGACATGGAAAGCTATTATTTATCGAAAGCGGGCTTAAATCTGGCCATGGCAGAGCTTTTCAAGGAAAGCCTTTTCCACTCGATCCATGAAGAACATGGTTTTATTGTCGGCAATGCTAAACCGGTCAAAAAGGAAACCGACTCTCCCTCTTCCGCAGAAACCGAAAGAGAATCCGGGGGGCCAGAAGAAACAGGTCAAGGTTTTGACATTGTCAATAGAACCGACATCGAATTGGAGAATGGGACCATCACTTATGAAATTACCGATGAAAACGGAAAAATTTCGATCAATTCGGCGGATAAAAATACCCTGGACAAACTTCTTAAATATGCAGGAATCGAAGAAAAAATCGAAAGAAGCACGATATCCGATTCGATTCTTGACTGGATTGATGCCGATAAAAATCACCGGCTCAACGGTGCCGAAGATGATTATTACCGAAGGCAAAACCCTCCCTACTTTGCCAAGAATGGGGAAATTGAAACTCTGGACGAGCTTTTGAAAATCCGCGGAATGACAAAAGAAATCCTTTACGGATCTGATGATGAAACGGATGAAGAAGAAAAACAGTTTAAGGGAATTGTGAACCTTCTCACAGTCTACAAAATACCCGCCGTGAATCCCAATACGGCCAGCGAGGAAGTATTGAATATTCTATTCAATCCAGACCAGGTAGAGGAGATTTTGGTGAACAGGTCCCTTAAGGGATATCATTCAAATTCGCTTTCAAGTGTTTTCAGGATAACCTCGACAGGGAAAATAGCGAATAGCCACACCGAACATACGATAGAGGCCGTTGTGGAAAAAAGTATTACCGGTGGAGAAGCGCAACTGGTAATTCATTATTGGAATGACAACGTACTGAATTTATGAAATCTGTATTTTTAGATAAGTCATTGGGTATGGATATCCGCGAGGATTCCATTACTCTAACCCTCATGGGAAAAAAGCTTCGCATCGCTGAAATCCTGGCCGGGGATTTCATCAAACTGAAACCTCTTACAGGCCAGGACGAAAAAGCCGAGAAGCATTTTCTAAATGAAGTGAATCGATTCCTGATCGACAATAACTCCTGGCCGGATTCGGTCGTGGTGAGCCTCCCCAGAAGTCTCGTCATGTTTAAAACTTTTGAGCTTCCCGCGCCAGACGAGAAGACAGTTCATTCCATGATAGATTTTGAATTGGAACGGCATTTTTCATCGGGCCTGGAAAATTTGTACTACACCTATCAACTCAATAAAAAACCGGGCAATATATTTCATGTCGCTTCCGCGGCGATCAAAAAAGAAATCGCGGATTATTATCTCGAACTCATTCACAAACTGAATTTAAAACCCTCGGTCTTAGATATCTCAACCTTCGCCAACGCCAGCCTGGCAATCCCTCTTGGCGCAAAGGAATCGGGTGTTTCTGCCCTGGCTGATATAAGCTCAAAGTCTTTGGACATTGTTTTAATCAAAAACGGTATTGTTGAGTTTTCAAGAAGCCTTCCATGGAACATTTTTGAACAGAACAATGCTTTTTTCGAAAAAGAAATTAAATCTGAATATATTGAAAAACTTACAAAAACCATATCAAAAAAGATAATAGAAGAATTGGAAAAATCACTTGCTTCGTGCCAGAAAATAGAAGACAACGAAGCTATTGAACAGATATACATAACAGGAGCCGGCCCCTTCAACCAAAGCGTTGCAAAGCAAATAGAAGGAGAAACTGAAGTATCAACCATTCTCTTGGACATTCCTGAATCCGTGGATGCATCTCTGCCGGAATCTTTTTCAACAAACCACATGACAACAGCAATGGGTTTGGCCTTGTCCGGCTTTAAAAACCCCCAGTTTCAAACAAATTTACTTCCCAGGGAATTACGCCCAAAAATAAGAAAATCAAATCCAAAGACATCACTTGCCCTTGCAGCTGCCGTACTTCTTTGTCTTGGAGGCTGGATTGGAAGTCAGGTTCATTACAACAACAAAACCCTGGTTTCCCTGGAAGGCCAATTAAAAGAAATTAAAGGAGAAGTTTCAAACCTGGAAAAAATTGACCTTGAATACATTTCGGTCCAGCAATATGTGGACATTCTCAACAACATCGACAAACAATATCCAGCGAAACTTCCCCTGCTGAACAAGTTGACCCAGTCGCTTCCAAAAGACACATGGCTGACAAACATAAAAATCCAGAAAGGTGAAATGGAAATAAAAGGCTTTTCCCCTTCAGCATCAAAACTGGTGCCGTTGATAGAAAATTCTCCCCGCTTTAAAAAAACGGGATTCGTCGGCTCAATCATAAGAGAATCTGCAGGAGAAAAATTCACGATTCGAGCAAAACTGGAACCCATCTTATGATGTTAAATATTGGACAAAGAGATAAAAAGTTTTTGATAGGCGGAGGAATTTTTGTCACCTGCTACCTGCTTTTCTTTTTGGTGGCCCAACCCGTTTATGAAAAGCAAATTACCATCAATGGCAAAATTCAGGACAAAATCAATTTCATTGAGAAATACTACGAAGTGCTCAACCAAGCTTCGTACTACCAGGCAAAAGAAGCAGCAAATAAAAACATCAAGGCAACATTACAAACAAAATTTTTAGCTGAAAAGGAGCCGGGTCTTGCTGCGGCCGGCCTACAAAAACTTCTACAGGGCTTTTCACAGGGAGCAGTGACCATCGAAAAAACCAGGGTGGAAAAACCCAAATATATAGAAGGGATACTTGCTATTCCCGTAGAAGTTACCGTTCGCTCCAACTTGAAAAATCTCGCATTATTTTTAATGCGAATTGAAAACCATCAAAAATTTTTAATCGCCGAAGAGTTTCGATCGCGAAGAACAAATAAACAGGAACCCGAAAACCTACAAACCCGCCTATTGGTAACAGGGTTTATCAAGGAACTGGAACCAAAAAGTGGAACACAAAAATGAATAAAAACATTCTCACTGCCATTTTAATATCTTTGTCCCTGGCTTTACCCGGATGCAGTTTTAATAAAAAATCGACTATGGAACGGTTGAAGAACAAAACCGACACGGTTGACTCAATGATCCTGCCGGAAAAAAAAGCCTCTTCGGAATCAAAAGCAAAAAGCGCAGAGGTCATAGATAAAAACAAACTCAAACAAATTCAACCTCAGCAGGAAATTAAAAAAGTACGTGTAACCGGAGACAATACTCCCCTGCGCAGGGGACCGGGAGACAAATATTTGAAGGTTGGCAATGCGGATAAGGGAGACGAATTTGAGTTGGTGCGGGTGGAAAGGGGCTTCGATAAAGGACGAACCTGGTATCTGGTCCGAGACAGTCTCGGCAACAAGTTTTTTATAGCAAAAGATTTGACAGCGGAGATAAAGAAAACCTCCAGAATGGCTAAAGCGGGAATGGGTCCGGACTCCCCAATATCTTCAGATGGATTTAAAAACAAAGTTGAAAAAATTGAATTGCAAAAAAAGCAGGACGCCTCTCTGGATAAAATTCAAACCCTGGTAGAAGTTGAACCCAAACTCCCGGAAGAACTCCGAAAAGCCAAACACATCACCCTGAACTTTGAGGGAACAGAACTGTACGATGTCATCACCACATTCTGCGAACTGCTAAAAATAGATTATGTAATAGAAGGAAGCGTTGAAGGGAAAGTAACGCTTCAGACTTTCAACAAAATCCCTGTTGAAGATCTGTACTCTGTCCTGGAACAAATCCTGGCGTTGAATAATGTGGCCGTTGTAAAAAGTGGGAATTTTTATCGTTTTCTGCAAACCCCTGATGCCGCCAAAAAGCCATTGAGCATCCATTATTCCAATGACCCGAATATCCCTGACAAAGAGCGGATGATCATTCAGATTGTCCCTCTTAAATTCATATCCGTGGAGTCTATGAAAAAAATCATCAGCCCACTGCTAACTGCCAATGCGAGTTTCATTGAAATTCCCGAGACCAATAATCTGATGATGATAGAAATGGCCTACAACGTCAAACGGATTATAAAAGTAGTTCAGGCCCTGGATATCGATAAGCTGGCTTCGTCCGATATTCAACTCTACAAATTACGCAATGCAGATTCGGAAACACTGGTTAAGGAACTTGAAGAAATTTTTACATCCATGGGTTACAAGGAAGCCTTGGGAGATTCACTGTCTTTTCTTTCCCTTTCCAGGCTCAATTCGGTTTTAGTCGTAAATGCATTTGACAAAATCTTACCAACTATAGAATTTTGGGTGAACCGTCTCGACCAGCCTGTGTCAGAAGGAGAAGTGAGCACTTTCGTCTATTATGTCCAAAACGGGGATGCAAGTGCTTTGGCGGGATTGTTGAGCGGTATTTTCACAGGAGAAATAACCTCCGAAGCTAAAGAGGAAAATTCGTCAAAACCTTCTTCTGACAAAGAAACAACAGCAAAAATTTCAGGAGCAGCCACAAAAACATCCGCTTCCTCCAGTGAAAACCGTCCCAATCTGGAATTATCTGGTGGCGTCGCTGATGATATTGAAGGGGATCTGACCATAATCCCGGATCCGGATACCAATTCACTGATAATTAGAACCAGCCCCAGAAATTACCCGGCCATATTGGCTCTCATAAATAAACTCGACCTCTTCCCCCAACAGGTCTTAATAGAAGTTCTCATAGTCGATCTTTCTGTGGACGAATCTACGGATATTGGATTGGATTGGGCTGTTAAAGGTACCGCTGGTTCAACCACGGTTGCCGGAGGGGCGAACAAGGCTCTGGGTACAGGAGATTCTTTAATCGGCGCGGGTATTGACACCGCCACAGCCTCTTTCTTGCCCGGGGGCAGCTTCTTCATTGGGGACCCGGAAAAAGTCGTCGCACAGCTGCAAATGTTTGCCTCCGATTCCAAGGCGGATGTTTTGGCAAACCCCATTCTGGTTACGTCAGATAATAAGCCGGCCAACATATCAATAACAGATGAAATTCCCATCGCCTCGACCACCCTGACCACCAATACGGTTGAGCCCGTAACCTCAACCACCGTTGAGTTTCGAAGCGTGGGTATCAAACTGGATATCACCCCAAAGATCAACTCTGAAAACTTTGTAAATTTAAAAATAAACCAGGAGATATCCGCTCGAGGTGCAGATGTAGGCACGACCCCCTCTTTCAATACCCGTCAAGTGAATACGGAAGTCGTTTTGAAAGACAACCAGGTGCTTGTCATGGGCGGGCTTATGCGAACCGACACGACCGATACGACCTCCGGCGTTCCCTTTTTGAAAGACCTCCCTCTTGTAGGGAAATTATTCGGCACAGAATCGACGACCTTAAAAAAGACCGAACTGATGATTTTCATCACCCCGCACGTCATTTCCAACGATGAAGATTCAAAACATGTTACCCGCCAGTTCAAAAAGCGCCTTCGCGGGCTAGGTAAAAACAGGCTTTCAAGGAGCTGATTTTTTCTCCCTCTCAAACCCCATAAATGGCTTGAATTCAAAGCCGATCTAAAGCATAGTATTGTTTCTTTTAGGATATAATTCCCCATCTTTTGCCTCTCTACGGGATGACAGGGTGGACGTCCGGAAACAGACCAGGTATTTTTACGCTTTCATTTGAGTCAAAATGATTAAATCCAAATTTGTGAATAGTATAGAGTTGATCGGGGGCACTCCTTTAGTTAAACTTAACAGTGTTACTCCCCAAAATGGCGCCAATATTTTTGCAAAGCTTGAATCCTTCAATCCAGGAGGTAGCGTAAAGGATCGTATTGCACTTGCAATGGTGGAAGATGCTGAAAAAAAAGGCCTTTTAAAGCCAGGATCTACTATTATTGAACCGACAAGTGGCAACACCGGCATTGGCCTTGCTCTGGTGGGCGCCGTGAAAGGATATAATGTTGTTCTTGTTATGTCTGAAAACATGAGCATCGAAAGAAGAAAAATTTTAGAGAGTTTTGGGGCTAAAACAGAATTGAGTCGTGCCGAATTTGGCATGGAAGGAACAATAGAAAAAGCGGAGGAACTGCTGGCAAAAAACCCCGATTATTTCATGCCGCAGCAGTTCAACAATCCGGCAAACCCGGAAGTTCATAGAAAGACAACAGCACCCGAAATCATTGAAGCCATGAAAGGTGAATCGGTCGATGGTTTCGTCGCAGGGATTGGAACCGGGGGCACGATAACCGGGGTGGGTGAAGTTTTAAAGCAACAATATGGGGATGTAAAAATAGTGGGTGTGGAACCTGCCACCTCGGCGGTTTTATCAGGAAACCCGCCCGGTCCTCATAAAATTCAGGGAATTGGAGCTGGCTTTAAACCGAATGTTCTAAACCTGGACCTTTTGGATCGCATTTTACCCGTTTCCGATGAAAATGCCTTTCTATTTGCCCAGAGGCTGGGAAAAGAAGAAGGCCTTATTGCCGGGAGTTCATCTGGAGCTGCATGTTATGCCGCCAATGAAGTGGCCAAAGAGTTAGGCCCTAAAAAAAATGTGGTTGTGGTTTTACCTTGCAGGCGAGCTCTATTTGAATCTTAATAAAAGTTCTAATAAATAGATAGCTAGAATATAATTATATAAACTTATTATTTTTTCGATAATAAAACTGAGGAATTGCTTGAATGGGTTATGTAAAAGGTTTGATCTGTAAAGAATGCAAAAAAGAATACGCTAAAGAGCCAATTCACGTTTGTGAATATTGTTTTGGTCCTCTTGAGTGCAATTACGACTACGAAGGTATCAAAAAGGTCGTAACCAAAAAATCAATCGAGGCCGGCCCTCCCTCAATGTGGCGCTATAAGGACCTGCTTCCTATTGACGAAGACCCTAAGGTTGGACTGCACACAGGTTATACACCTTTGGTCCGAGCAAAAAATCTTGGTAAGGCTCTGGGAGTAAACAACCTCTATATAAAAAATGACAGCGTGAACCATCCGACATTCTCTTTTAAAGACAGGGTGGTCTCTGTCGCCGTTTCAAAGTCAATTGAGTTTGGATTCGATACCGTTTCCTGTGCCTCAACGGGAAACCTGGCCAACTCTGTGGCTGCACACGCTGCGGAAGCCGGGTTAAAG
This sequence comes from Nitrospinota bacterium, assembly GCA_009873655.1. Lineage (GTDB taxonomy): Bacteria > Nitrospinota > Nitrospinia > Nitrospinales > VA-1 > UBA8687. The sequence goes on from WAIB01000015.1 coordinate 35,004, forward strand.
AGTTGCATATTTATTCCGGATGGCCTCGAAGCCGGAAAAATTCTGGGCACCCTGGTTTATGGCTCTCAATTGATAGCAGTTAAAGGAAGTTACGACGATGTAAACCGGTTGTGCAGCGAAATTGGTGTGAACCACAATTGGGCCTTTGTAAATATCAATATCCGTCCCTATTACGGTGACGGCTCAAAATCGTATGGATACGAGATCGCCGAACAATTGGGATGGAAAACCCCGGACAATGTGGTGGTTCCCGTCGCGGGAAGTTCATTGATAACAAAAATATGGAAAGCGTTTCACGAATTCGAAATGCTTGGCCTGGTAGACAAGGTGCAAAGCAAAATCTTTGCGGCGCAGGCAACCGGATGTTCCCCGGTCACCACAGCCATCAAAAACGGCAGCGAAAATATCGTTCCAGTAAAACCAAATACCATCGCGAAGTCCATTGCCATTGGCAATCCGGCAGATGGATATTATGGCATTAAAACCGCAAACACGAGTGGCGGTTATGGTGAGGATGTGTCCGACCAGGAAGTGGTAGATTCAATGAAGCTATTGGCTGAGACGGAAGGCATATTCACCGAAACCGCAGGCGGGGTTACGGTAGGGGTCACTAAAAAATTAGTTGAACAGGGCCGCATCAAACCCGATGAAACAACGGTAATCTGTATCACGGGGAACGGCCTGAAAACCCAGGAAGCTCTGGCCGATTGTTTTGAGGCACCGGTCGTGATTGAACCTAAAGTAAATAGTTTTGAAGAAGTTTTTGCGAACAGTTTAACGGTTTAAAAGGAGCAAAGTATGGCAGTAAAAGTAAGAGTACCAACCCCCTTGATGAAACTGACGGATAATAAAAGTGAAGTTACGGCTGATGGCTCTAATATCACGGAAATCCTCAATAACCTGGAGTCCCAGTTTGCTGGTATCAAAGAACGCATCTGTGAAGATGATGGCACTCCCAGAAGGTTTATAAATATTTATCTAAACGAAGATGATATCCGTTTCCTCGAAGGGGAAAAAACAGCCGTAAAGGATGGCGACGAAATTTCCATTATTCCGGCAATCGCAGGCGGTGTGAACTGATGTTTGATTTCTCAGACGAACAAGTCGAGCGGTATAGTCGCCACATCATACTTCCTGAAGTGGGAGGAGAAGGCCAGAGCAAGCTCCTTGAATCTAAAGTCCTGCTCGTGGGCGCAGGCGGCCTGGGTTCCCCGGCGGCCTATTACCTGGCAGCAGCGGGAATTGGCAATATGGGGATCATCGATTTTGACACGGTTGATCTTAGCAACCTGCAAAGACAGATTATTCACAATACAGAACGAATCGGAATGCTCAAAACCGAGTCCGCAAAAAAAACCATAGGCGCTCTTAATCCGGATGTAAATGTTACTGTGTTCAACGAAAAGTTGAGTTCCGAAAACATCATGCGCCTTTTTGAAGGATACGACTATATTCTGGATGGCACGGACAATTTTGCAACACGATATCTCATCAATGACGCTTGTGTGCTGACAGGAAAAACCAATATTCATGGCAGTATCTTCCGTTTTGAAGGGCAGGTCACCGTTTTTAAACCCAATGACGGTCCATGCTACCGGTGTTTATATCCCGAACCGCCTCCACCCGGCCTTGTTCCTAATTGTCAGGAAGGTGGCGTACTTGGTGTTTTGGCCGGTATCATTGGCAACCTGCAAGTAGTAGAAACATTGAAACTGATTTTGGGCCAGGGAGAAACCCTTGTGGGCTCCTTGCTCATATATGATGCGCTAAAAACCGAATTCAGAAAGTTGAAACTTAAAAGAGACCCGAAATGCCCCGTCTGCAGTGATGAACCAACGATCACAGAACTCATCGATTATGAAGAATTCTGTGGGTTGTCACGCTGACAAAATTTTAAAAACCACCCGTTAAACAGTTAGAATGTTGACGGGTTATATTTTATAAAGATTTTAATATGTCATCAAAACCGCTGAGTTTTCCCATTCCTTTTGAGGTGCAGGCTCCTACCTGCCCGGTCATCACGGACAAATCCGTTTTGGACCAAATTGGGAACACCCCCTTGATTCGAATTCATAATATCGGGAAAGAATTCAAAAATGTTGATATCTATGCCAAGGCGGAATGGAAAAATGCGGGGGGATCCGTAAAGTCCCGCCCCGCCCTGAAAATGATAGAAGACGGGGAAAAGTCCGGGAAATTGACCAAGGATAAAATCATTCTTGATTCCACATCGGGGAACACCGGCATCGCATATGCCTTAATTGGAAAAGTAAAAGGTTACAAAGTCAAACTCGTAATGCCCGCTAACGTTTGCAAAGAACGGAAAGGACTCATGGCAGACTTCTATGGGGCGGAAATCGTCACCTCCAGCCCATTTGAAGGGTCGGATGGTGCGATTATCCTTGCAAGGGAAATCCTTGAAAAAGATCCCGATAAATACTTTATGCCAGATCAGTATAATAATGATTCCAACTGGAAGGCACATTACGAAACCACCGCTCAGGAAATATGGAAACAAACCAATAATCGTATAACCCACTTTCTTGCAGGAATCGGCACGGGAGGAACCATAATGGGGACCAGTCGCGGCCTGCGAAGTTTTAACCCCGATATTGAATGTTATGCGGTTGAACCTGCTGAGGCACTTCATGGATTGGAGGGACTCAAACATATGGAATCATCCATTGTTCCTGGAATCTATAAAGAAGAAGAGCTTAGCGGAAAAATAAGCGTTCCGACAGAAGAGTCGTACGACATGGTCGAAACTTTGGAAAAACAGGAAGGGATCCTCGTCGGGCATTCTTCCGCGGCGGCCATGTTGGGCGCCCTGAAGCTGGCTGCAAAAATTGAAAGTGGAGTGATTGTGACCGTATTCCCCGACAGCTGTGAAAGATGCTACGTCAATTTCGGCCAGTTTAAACAATACTACGAAAACGAGCCGGATCACAAGCTGCCCCAGGCAGACTAGCCTTCAATTCAATGGGCCGTTTCCAAAAACATATCTTCATCTGCATCAACGAGAGAAAATCCGGAGATAAAAGAGGATGTTGTGCTTCAAAAGGTTCCCTTGATTTACTCGATCAAATCAAGGGCCGTGTGCATGCCCTGGGTTTAAAGGGAACAGTACGTGTAAATAAGGCCGGCTGCCTGGATGCCTGCGCCCAAGGCCCGACTATGGTTGTTTACCCTGATGATATCTGGTACGCCCCACGGACCAGAGAAGATATGGAAGAAATCCTAACCGAGCACATACAAAATGACCAACCTGTAGACCGACTGATCATTCCTTTCAAAAAACAACCAAATAATTTTAACGGATGAGGCTGGTTATGGTTGAATTTATTCCCCCCATAACTTCTTTCATGGTCTTACCTGATTTTAATATTCGGTCGAATTCCTGCTGATAATCAGTTGCCGCCTGGCTGATCGCTTCCAACTCAACCTTCAGTTTCATCAGGGCCGAATTCATTTCATTCATCCGGCTCACAAGAACATCAATGAACTTGTCTTTCAACCTGTCCCGGGTATCGCTTTTCAGCTTTTCAAACATATCCCCGTCCAGACGTAAAACCTTTGCTTCAGATTTTGCGATAATATTAGTAGTCCTGGGAGTCTTTGTGAGAAAAGATACCTCACCAAATAAAGCGCCCATTGTAAGTGTATTGATGATAACCCTGGGCAAATCGTTGCGGGTGACAATCGCCTCCCCCTTAAGCAGGACAAAAACCGCCACATCCTTTCCGCCTTCGGACACTATTGTTCTATTTGGCTCATAAATATCGACCTTGTTTTTCAAGGCGGCAATTTCCTTTTTCTGTTCTTTGGAAAATTCACGAAAAAAAGGAATATTATTAATTAGAGCAAAAAAGTTTTGAGTAGGTTCATCACTTGCTTCCATAGATATCGCTCCCCATTGCAATATTTTTAGAATTCAGTTGAGATTTACAGAGGTTATAAAAGACTCCCTTTTGCTGCAATAGTTCTTTTCTCGTCCCAAACTCAACAATTTCACCGTGCTTCAGAACCAGAACCTTGTCAACATGCATCAGCGTAGAAAGACGATGGGCTATTATGATACTGGTTCTTCCCTGCGTCATCTCCTTGATTCCCCTTTGAATTTGACGTTCGGTTTCCATGTCCACGTTGGAAGTGGCCTCATCTAACACCAGAATTAAAGGTTCGGCAGCAAGTGCCCGGGCAAAAGATAAAAGCTGCCTTTGCCCTGAAGAGATATCACTTCCTCCTTCATTCAACTCCTGCTCATATTTGAATGGCAGATTGGAAATAAAATTATGCGAACTGACAGCCTGGGAAATCGATTCAATTTCCTCCTGGCCCATCTGCACATTACCCAAACGGATATTATCCAAAATATTTCCGGAAAACAGGAAAACATCCTGTTGAACGAGTGCGATCTGTCTTCGCAAATCAAATTTATTGATGTTTTTGATGGATTTCCCGTCAAATAAGATATCCCCCTTATTTATTTCATAAAATCTACAAAGCGCATTTATGATTGTGGATTTTCCCGAGCCCGTTGCTCCGACAATAGCGAGGCTTTCTCCCGCTTCCAGTGAAAACGATATGTCTTTCAACACAAACTGATTTTCTTTATAAGAAAACCATACGTTCTTAAACTCTACATTCCCCTGAATTTTAAATCCCTTTTGAGAAGGGACCGTTTCAGGTATTTGTTCTGGAGTATCCAGCAGCTCGAAAATGCGCTCTGATGACGCCATGGCAGTTTGTATGATATTGAATTTTTCCGCAAGATCACGAACCGGTTCAAAAAACTTTTGCAGATATTGAATAAAAGCTACCAGGATTCCCAGTTGAATTTCATCTTGCACAAATCTTCCACCTCCAAACCATATAACCATTCCGATAGCCAGCGAACTGAAAAAATCAATTGAGGGCATATAAAAAGCGTTGTATCTGACTGTCCTCAAATCTTCTTTCAACCGGTCACCATTTATAGATAAAAACTCCCTGAAATTATTCCCTTCCCTGTTGAAACACTGTACCGTGTCCATTCCCGAAAGGTTTTCCTCCAAATATGAATTTAACTCCGATACATGGGCTCGATTTTTCCTCAGAGCATCTCGGGCGCGGATTCTATAAGCACGGGTTGCGGCAGCTAATAATGGGAAAACGATGCAAACAATCAAAGTCAGCTTCCAGTCCAGAAAAAGCATGACAAAGAAAATCCCGAACAGGGTAAACAAATCACTGAAAATGAGAATAAGCCCGGAAGTCAGCATTTCATTCAAAACCTCAACATCGCTGACAACACGGGTTATCATCTTTCCGATGGGATTTTTATCGAAAAAAGAAAACGACATCTTGTGAATGTGGGCAAAAACTTTTGACCGAAGATCAAACATGACCTTTTGGCCAATGTACTGCATGAGATAAGTCTGGAAAAACTGGAATATAAAAGAAAAAACAAGTACCCCAAAATAAATGGCCGCAATAACATCCAAACCATTCATATCCCCTTCTTTTATATGGTCATCAATTACAATCTTTGTAAGATAGGGGCCTGCCAGATTCAACAGGGATACGGCCAAAAGAAGCACAACGGCAAGGGCTACGAGTCTCCAATAGGGTTTTAAATGAATCAGAACTCTTTTGAACAAAACCCAATCTTTATATTTATCTTTCAGGTCTTCGCTGTTATTCATTAAAGAATAATCTCCATTTCCCGTGTTAACTCCTGGTTCCGGAACAAGTCTGCATAAACTCCTCTCCTTTTCATCAATTGAGAGTGGGTCCCCTGCTCCGAAATTTCACCTTCAGTGACAACAACAATTTTATCGGCATTTTTTATTGTAGAGAGCCGATGGGAAATAATTATTTTGGTGGTATTAATAAAATTTTTCATTAGGTTTTCCAGCAGCATTTCTTCCATTTCTGAATCCAGATTGGAGAAAGAATCGTCAAGAATTAAAACTTTTGGATTCTTCAATAATGCCCGCGCCAAAGCGATTCTTTGCTTTTGTCCTCCAGATAATGTAACTCCTTTTTCTCCAACAAGGGTTTCGATATGATCGGGAAACCTTTTCAAATCCGACTCCAGTCCGGAAATTTGAATTATTTCTTCAATCTCCGAATCAGAAACATTTTGCATACCCAAAGCGATATTATTTCGAATGGAAGTTGAAAATAAAAAGGGCTCCTGGCTTACATACCCGATACATCCCCGCAACTCCTTCAAAGGAACCTCCTTGATGGATTTTCCATCAATTAAGATATCCCCTGAAACAGGATCATAAAAACGCAGTAAGATATGAGCTAATGTGGTTTTACCGGAACCAATCACCCCGACAATCCCAAGAGTTTGTCCGGGGGAAACCTTTAAATTTATATCTTTTAGAATATTTTTCTCTTCAACAGGATAAGAAAAGAACACACCCGTTAATTCCAATTCTCCCTGATCCGGAATATAATTTTTATTTCCAACCTTATCGATTATTTGCGCTCTGGCTGAAAACACTTCTTTGATCCTTCCCATCCCAACCAGGCCCTTTTGGCTGAGATTAAACACATAACCTATCCCCATCATGGGCCAGGAAAGAAGCATCAGGTAACCGTTGAAGGCGACAAAGGATCCCAATGTAATTTCTTCTGCGATTACTGCTTTCCCCCCCATCCAAAGGGAAATCATACCCGCAATGCCCATCGAAAAAACCATGGTGGGAGTGAAAATACCGAATATCTGGGTCACCCGAAGATTTTTTTGAATATATTCCAGGTTTAATTTTTCAAATTTCTTTTTTTCATACTCCTCTTGAACGAATGCATGAAGAACACGAATCCCCGAAAGGTTTTCCTGCACCCGTTCGGTAATCCTGGACAAATGCTCCTGCACTTCTTTATGCCTTCTCCCGATTTCCCTGACAAAAAAGAAAAATAAAACGGATATAAAAGGTAACGGAATGAAGACTTTAAGAGCCAGGGGGATATTAATAAAGCTCATCATGGCAACAGCCATGATAATGACGAAAACGGCATCGATGAGGATCAAAACTCCCAGCCCAAAAAATTCGCGTACCGCCCTTAAGTCATTGGTAGCCCGCGACATTAAATCACCGGTTTTTTGCTTCTGATACCACAAACGATCCAAACTCAGCAGGTGTTGAAAAAGGTCGTTCAAAATATCGAATTCTATCTTTCTCGAAAGGCCAAACATATACTTTCGCCAACCAAATCGGCCTAACATCAAACCCAAAGAAATCAATACCAGCAAAGTAACATATTTAAATAATTGTTCTTTGACTGGTTTTCCAGAAAGCGCATCGATGAACTCTTTGATCAGCCAGGGAACCACAAGAGTCAGAGTATCTGTAACAATCAAAGCAATAATACCTAACAGAAATTCTCTGCGGTATTTACGGACATACGGTAGAAAAGCTTGCAAAGTATCCATCCGGATTTCCTGAGTAAAAAACCAAAAATAGATTATGGAGGAATATCGTGGTTTAAATCGAATGATGGGGCTTGAAATGGCACTGAGTTTTTGTGAAAAAACCACAAAAGCAGCAAATTGGCTAACTTTTCTTCACCAGGAATTTAACCAGCTAAAATCACCAAGTCTTTTTATCGCGATTTTTGGGGCATAGAAATTATAAAATAATTTTTTATCGTTTTAGTGGCTACAAGCCGGTTCGCAAACTCACTTGCCTGGTTTTTTGATGAAAACCTTCCCACTCTCAATTTGTACCAATGTCCACCCGATCTTCGTTTTGATTTAACCACATATAAATTTTCAATATTTTTTTTCTTTAGTTTCAATACCATTTTATTGGCTTGTTTGGCCGAATTCACCGCGGCGATTTGTACCGAATAGATACGATTCTCCTTTTTCCTTTCAGTGGATTCTGAAGAAACAGTATGATTTCCCTGAACCATATCTTGTCTCAGACCCGCATTAGGAAACCACAACTCTTTAAAGCTGATTCCAACAACAATGAGGATTGAAGCAATAGCAAAACTAATCAGTTTTTTCTTTAAAGAAAGGTTCCCGAATAAGTATGCACCCTCTAAAAATCTTAAAAGCACCCATTTGCCAATATTCCTGATTAGCAAGGCCAACCAAACGAAAACCTTCCAAATCAAAGAAGCCTTTGAAGCGACAAGGCCCATTTCAAGTTTTAACCGCTTCAAATCAGCCAGGTCTTCCTTCCTGAAAAGTTTTACCTTTTTCAACTTATAAGCAATACGGGTCTCATTTGATTTGGATTTTAATTCCTCCTGCTGGCCAGGTTCCAATTTACAAAAAATCTCTTCGCACTTTCTATGCAGGTCAGGAGCCACACCCAAAAGGTTTCCTTCACAATAGGCTTGAGCGAGAATCGTATTTATCTGCTCTTCTTCGGGGACGGAAAAATCCAAAGCCCTCACATAAAAACTCAGGGCTCGTTCGTCCTTGCGTCCATGCGCCAAATAAATTGGAAGAACAAATTGTACAATTTCTTCAGAAAGCTGATTTGTTTCACCCAGAGCACTTAGAAAAAGGGGTTCCGTTTGTCCGGACCATTGCTTTGCGTCCAGAAACAAACGAGCCAGGTAGGATGTTAAAACGGGATCATGTTTTTCTTCCTGTTGGAACATGATCAAAAGCAAATCCAATTCCTGCTGGTTCAGTTCCTGCCCCCGGTTCAAAATAGATAAAAGAGGTTTTCTGAATCGGGAATTTTGCGGGCTTTGAATTAATGCCTGTACGTATACGTTCAGTGCTCGCGGGCTTTCTTCCCCTATGGAAAGAAGATAATCCGCAAACTGCAGGATACCCAGGTTTCGATAGCGCTTTCCTGTACCCGGGAGAAAATAGGAAGAATAAGTGAATTCAATTAAATTCTCGAACTTGCATTTAATGGTTTCGACCACCGAATCGGGAGATATATTTTTTAAATCGTGCAACGCGTTATAAAACCTTTGTTCCCCCAGCATTCCATATCCAATGAACCCAAAAAACAGACAAATAAGAAAAAGGGACCATTGAATGGCCAAATCATCAAACACTACATTTGGTAATGCCACCTCATGAATAAAATAAAGAGCCGCAAACCCCAGCCCAAACATCAGGAACAGGGTTACTGCAAATCGGGCAAAATAAAATTTAAGAGTTTGATACAGCATCTTTTTTCTAATCTGAAGGTTTGCTGAGGTTTTCCGCTTCTGAATCCGTATGATCCTCAGGTTCCTGTTCTTCTTCAGGCAAGGGAGTGAGATCCACACCATTTTTGACGGCAACCTGGATTTTTTCCAAAGAGAATTCCCCTGGCAATTTTCCCGTTTCAACATCTACGGTTGCAATTTTTATATTGTCCGGAACAGGAAATTTAACCCTTGTTTTTCCCTCAAGTGCTTTTTGCATGAAATGAACCCAAATAGGGGCTGCAGCACTGGCACCTGTCAATCCTTTTCCGGATTTGTTCTTCATGGGATCATTATTGTCAAACCCTACCCAGACAGAGGTGGATATATCTTTTGTAAATCCATTAAACCAGGCATCCTTGAATTCATTGGTGGTTCCAGTTTTTCCTGCTGCCGGATGCTTGAACCCCATTCTTCGGACAATCCTCCCTGTCCCCCTTTCGACCACCCCCTGCATCATATCCAGCAAGGGATAAAGGGTGTCCGGTGCAAATTGCTGCACACCCTGATAGTAATGTTCGTACAACCGGTTGCCTTGAAAATCTTCAATTTGCTGGATCAAATAAGGTTCATTATAAATTCCAAGATTGGCTATAACGCTGTAGGCAGATGCAATTTCTAACGGGGCAACTCCCGAGGTACCTAAAGCAAGCGAAAGGTTTTTTCCAAGCGGACTTTTTATTCCAAATTTTCGTGCAATCCGTATTACCTTATCGGGACCAACCTGTTGCATCAGTTTTGCGGAAACGACATTTATGGATTTCAACAGAGCCTTTTTCAGTACAATTTTTCCCGCATATTCTTCATCGAAATTCTGAGGCTCCCATGGTTTGCTGCCTGGAATTTCTATTTTCAGGGGTTCATCAACGACTACGGTTGCCGGGGAATAACCCAGGCCTTCCATGGCAGAAAAATATACAAAGGGTTTAAATGAAGAACCAGGCAGGCGATTGCTGGAAACAGCCCGGTTGAACTGACTGTGGGAATAATTTCTCCCTCCCAGCAAAGCTTTGACAGCCCCGCTCTTATTTTCAATGGCTACCAAAGCTACCTGGAGTTTTCCTGAACCTGGTTTTTGCTCAATTTTTCCCGCTAATGCTTCCAGATGGTTTTGGGCGCCTCTCAAGGCAAATCGCTGGTACCTCGTATCCAAAGTTGTGAAAATTTTTAATCCGCCGAAGTGAACAAATTCTTTTCCGTAATCTTTCTCAATTTTCGCCAACACTTCATCCGCAAAGTATAGATTTGGATTAGATTCAATTTTAGGGTTAGCAAGATCAATTATGGAATTTAATGCTTCTTCCTTTTCACTGCCTGATATCAGATTCTCCGAAACCATTCGCTTCAAAACATAATCGGCACGTTTCATTGCCTTTTCATAATGAACAAATGGGTTGGCATTATTGGGAGAGTTTGGAAGGCCCGCAAGCATGGCCGCCTGCAGCAGGGTCAGGTCGCGCGCCCTTTTCCTGAAATAGATTTGAGAGGCTTCTTCCACACCATAAGCCCCGTTTCCAAAATAAATCTGGTTACTATAAGCCTCTAGAATTTGCTCCTTTCCGAATGTAGCTTCCAATTGAAAAGCAATCAGAAGTTCTTTTATTTTCCGTATCCAGTTTCGTTCAAAAGAGAAGAATAAATTTTTTGATAACTGCTGGGTTATGGTGCTACCACCTTGAACAATCCTTTTTGTACGAATATTTGTTATCAGGGCCCTTATTAGACCACGATGATCTATTCCGCTGTGGCTGTAAAACCGGGAATCCTCTACGGCAATAATGGCTTTTAAAAAATCAGGAGAGATGTCGGCAATATTTACCGGGTGCCTTTCACCAAGAACCTTTATTCTTTCACCATCCGCAGAATAAATTTCAGTTGGAAGGCTCAGGTTTATATGTTCCAAACTCTGAGGGAGTTGTGGAAGTTCTTTGCTCAACCAGAGGTAAAGCCCGGAAACAACCAAAATTGAGATCAGGACCAAACCCACAACCAGCAGATTCAAAAGCTGTAAAACCCGGCCCATCAGGGAATCACCTCAAAGGAGGGTTGTGATCCTTCCTCACCTTCCGCAAAAATATCTGACCTGTCAATTTGAGACATTATATTATTGGCCAGCTCGAGTGCGACTGGAATAAACAAAACTCCTGTGTAGTAATCCGTATCGTACTCGATCCCAAATACAAGCTGTGAAGGCTCTTCTCCGGCCACGGTATCGGAAACACCTATACGGGTAAGAAAATAATTTTTTTCCAGAAACCAGCGGGGATCCGGAAACACCGCTTTTTGAGTAACGGGATCCAGGCTCTTCAAAACAGGCAACACTTCATCAATATTAAAAATACGATTTGGTTTGAATTGGGAATCCTCAAGCGTTCCCCGTTTTATGGAACGGGTGGCCTGGACATCCAGGATTGTATCAACAGATAAGAAAACTTCGTGGACGGGAATGTTTTGCTGATCAAGAAACTGAAAAGTCACCCAGGGGCCGAATCGTTTCAGCATGACACGATCCCATTTTTTCTCAGAATCCAGGCTTATCAGATCATAAGGAGAAATTATTTGCTCTGAGCCTTGGCCCGGAAAATCAAAATAAAGGTGGATGAATTTTTCGCGCGTAACTACTAAAGGAAAATCCGGAGAAACATTTTCGAATAATTGCTTCAGAGAAGAGATACCCGATGCATTTTCCTCCTGGATATCCAGAGAGGTGCGAATGGATTGAATTTGGGCCTGTGCAATAAGAGACTGCCTATCCCGCTCCCACATACGACCTAATTGAGGCCGTTTGTGGTTTTGCCATTTTAAGTAATAACCGACACTTTTTTCAAACAGGTTGGTATAAAACTCAAGAAGAAGAAAGGCGGAAAGAACGACTAATCCTAAGACACTGTGCCACGAGCTTCTGACACCGGCAAATTTCACAAATATTTATCTCACGGTGATTTTATTAATTGTCCGGGTAACCATTTTAAGCTTGTCTATCTTTTCTTGCAAAGCTTTTTTATCCAGCTTTTTCCTGCCCGGTTTTCTTTTGGTTTTTGGTTTCGGGGGAGTTTTGATTTGAATTTTTACTTTTTGGGCCATCTTTCGTTTTCCCGTTCTTCCTTTCCCGGCCCTTTCCGAAAGCCGGCTCACCATCTTACCTGTCTCAACTATCTGGCCCATTGAATCCATGCAATCCTTTTTCAATCCCGGCGGCATTTTTCTGAAAAGGGTCAATATCCGTTTTTCAGCATCATCGATTGTCATCAATTCTTGATGATCCGGGTCTTTAAAATTCACATGGCCCGCTTTAAAGTCTATGGATTCTACCTGTACCGGGTTGGATCCCTTATTTATTTTTTCAAGAGGAGCAATATCATTGGGCTCGATACCGGTCGTCAACAATTGTTCCAGGGAAATATTTCCTAATCGAGCAATTTTAACAAGAACCGAAACGGGGGCATCTCTTTCACCCGCCTCGTAGCGAACAAAAGTTCTGAATCCAACCTTTAAAATTTCAGACATCACCGATTGAGTACAGCCCAACTCTTTCCGGATAGTCTTTAAATTTTTCGCCAGAATAGACATAATTCCCCCCGAATCCTGCTAAGCTTTGCACCTTTTTTAAGTCTAATACCAGATGCCATATATTTCAATATAACTTTAGTTTAAGTTCCAATATAAAAATTTCCTGTAAATTCTTAAATTAAATGTTTTTATTGAGTCAAAAAATGAACATGCAAATTGCCGGGCGTCAAAATAATCCAATCTTCCAATTCAACCTTATGGCACATAACCCATTATTAAATAAGCGCTTAAAAGATTTACCCTTTAAATTAAAAAATGGCACATGTTTTGCTTTTTAAGGTTCAAGCATTTAAATTCATAACAATACGAGGAGCATCCAGATATGGACTCAGATGGATTTTTTGAAAAAGAATATGAGAATTTAAACGATGCCATTTTACAAGCCATTGTTGCCTCTGAAGACGTACAAAAGATACTTGTACGGCTGAAAGAAGAGGAAGATTTCGACCATATGGCGGTTTTAAACCTTTTTCTCAGCCTGGATGAGTTATATGAAATGATTTCCGAAAAAAGAAAAAACCCAATGGCTTACAAACTGGAGCCTGTGGAAACTCAACAAGCCCAGGAAGAAGAAAAAGGAGTCGAGAAACCCTCTTTTTCAGAAAGCATAGTAAATAAAATCGATGGGAAACTGCTGACTTTAAATGAAACCCTATTTGAAAATTATTGTCAGGGAAAGTTTAACGAAGAAGTCTGGTTGAAGAAGGCCCGTATCCGGCTATGATTTTTCCATTGAGAGGTATTCGGTATTAATTTTTAAATATCTTGGAGTCGCAGGCAATGTACTTGATTTGCTTTAATGGAACCACAAAAATCTCGTCTGCAGTGGTTACTTCAAACAATTCCAAATCATCACTGAAGCCGTGTTTTTCAGTGGTCTCAAGAATGAGCTCCTGATTATCTACAAATACAATTTTTAACCTATACTGCATTTCAATTCCCTTTCTATTCGCAGAACCCGTGCCCTGCTCCATTCACCCCCTACCCGAAGATCAGTTGGGGTAAGCTACACTCTCAAACTTTTTGGACAAGGGGTTATTGAGATATCCCTCAACATAATTCTTCAAATAACCCTTTTCATAAAGTTTTTTATTGGAAAGACCCGAGTTTATTTTGTGAAGTACCTTAAAACGAACATGCGGAAACTGGTCTTTAAACTCATCAAAAGACCTGCCCGAAATATCCCTTTCGTCATTGGAAGATTTTTCCATTATGACTCTGGGCAGATGAATCACCTTCTGGTTTGTAATTCTCTTGGCAACATCGTCAAATGTCAGCAGTGTGGTGCAGTCTGAATCACCGCCTAATGTTTCATTCGGAACGTACATATAGCGTGCCTTGCCGGGTCGAAACAAGGTCAAAATTCGATGTACATTTCCTGCCATGACAACCCAATCCTTTTTTTCCAGTTCACAGGCATCAAAGGTTTTAATGATCTTGTTCCTGTTCAAAAATGCGGTTATATCCGATTCCGTATGAATCATTTGAATATTGGGCAGGTTCATATCATAAATTTTCTTCGCTTCATCGGGAAGAAACCTTTTACCCTGGCGCATGAGTTTGGTGGTATCTGCATCAATATATTTCAGTGGAGTCAGGCATCCCATCCAAAGCAGGCAATTTTTGTTAATCTCTGAGATTCTCTTTGCATCTTCAGACATCGTTCCCGGGCCCAACGAATAAAAATTTGCCGAGGTCACCGCGGGCCCATCCAGCACTGCCAGCACCTGCTCTACAGAAGGTCCTTTGGGCATCAATTTTTGCCGATAAGACCCCAACGTAATGACGGACAATTCAAAATTGATCCTCCCCGGATATTTTTCAGCCAGCTTGTTGATGCGCACCGGGTCAAAATAGCCCACCGAGAAAACGGTGATTTTTTTATCTGTCTGGTCTAGAAATTCCTCAATCCAATCCATGGCTTTCGGGTGGAGGGCAAGATCCGTCCATTCCATGTATTCATTGCCTCCAAGCACCCAGGATTCAGATTCGCGGGTCGGGAACGCTTTAATTTCATTAAATATAAATTCCCAATTTTCCTGAGTTGTCAAAGGAGTGTCAATGGTATCGCGATAACTGTGGTCCATTTCATAGCAAAACGTACATTTGACGGGGCAGGTTTTTCCGAGGCTCAAGGGAATTTTTCTATCCTTAATTTCTTTGCGAAAAATGTTGTAAAGAAATTCCTGATCTTTAACCGACATTTTTTACCATTCCTTAAAGGTATTCATCAATGATTCATCGATAGGTACTTCCTGCTTCTGGTCTTCATCCAAACCATGAATCATTTCATTAAGGTGAACTGCCGCACAACCCATATATCCGATGCTTTCCTGTTGAAGCTTGAAATTTCCCGCTTTCAATTTCTTTTCAAATTCGTCCAAATGGTTTTCATCGAATGGATGAATCGATATCGTTTTCTTAAAAGCTTCTATGGCCTCTTTAAAGTTCTTACTTTCATGCTGGATACTTCCATTTTTAAAGTGGTCCTGGGCATCCCGCACTTCGTCTACGGTTATCGGGTACTTTTCTGTCATTTCCTTCCTCTCTTTTCCTATAACCAAAAAGAAAAAGTTTGACCGGAAAATGCTTTGGAACGTATCCCAGGTCAAACCCTCGCTTTTACTTCATCCCGCCAAATTCTTTATCTGGAGGAAGATCCAGGTAGCAAAAGTGACAAAAATGAAATTACAGGCCGACTTTTTATAAATTAAGGGGCTATTGTAACATTCCTTCAACAGGTGCTGTCAAGGAATTAGAAGGTAGAGATTCTTTAGGGAAAATAAACGATTGGAAAAGGTGAAACCGGGAAAACCAACCATGAAGATAACATTTAAAAGGCGGGGAGAATACCCCGCCATCCAAATGAATTCAGTAAAAAATAAACTGATTATTTTTGCTCTTCGTGGCCCTCAGGTTTTTCACACTCACCTTCATAGCACTTTTGTTCCAAAGAACAGGAAGACAAAACCAATACCAAAGAAACCAAAATAAAGGAAGCTACCAACTTTTTCATCCAGCCTTCTCCTCTCAAAAAGTTTTGATTCCAGGCAGAGTTTTGCTTAACTGGAACCACTTTGAAGTACGCTTTTTATCAATTTTTTTGCAACAATTCAATCATTTTTTGGGTTTTTCCCCGTACAATGGGAAATATCCGCCTCTCTCGGGCCTAATCTTTAAAATATAAGGTACTACATTGCCAAATTCATCAGATATTGACCTTTCCATCCTGCAAAATTTAGCTTCAGAAACCAAAAGGCAATGGCTGTATCTTCATGAAACCGATTCCACCAACGCGGAAATAGGACGACGCCTGCAAGATCACCCTCCGGAGGAGGGGCTGGTGGTCATTGCAGACGCTCAAACAGGTGGCAGAGGTCGGTTGGGAAGGGTCTGGCATTCAGAACCAGAAAACGGGATATATCTATCCACGTTAATTCGACCGGATCTCTCCCCCGAAAAACTACCTCTCATTACCTTAATGGCGGGCCTGGCGACGGTTCTTGCAGTGAATTCGACCATCCCCTCCCCTGCCAGGCTCAAATGGCCCAATGATCTTTTACTGAACGGGAAAAAAATTGCCGGGGTTTTATGCGAAAACCACTCCACTAAAACACCTGCGGTAATCATTGGTATCGGTATCAATGTGAATCACTCCCAATTTCCTCCTGAAATTAAGGACATTGCCACCTCGCTCAAACTGGAAACAGGATTAAAAATAAACAGAACTTCACTTATCAAAAATCTGGTCACACAACTGGATCTTCAATACAACGAACTCAAAAACAATGAAGTAAAAATTCTCCTTGAAAACTGGTGCAAAAATACGGACCTGTTTGGGAATACCATAACCATTAAAAAGGGAAACCGGAAAATAGCCGGCAAAGCCCTGCGATTGGATAAGCTGGGACGGCTTGTCTTAGCCGGCCATTCAGGGAAGGAATTAGCCCTGGATTCCGGGGAAGTGAGCCTGGAATAGTTATTCCAGCAAGCGGATCAGGTTGCCTGCCGCATAAGCCCGAATGGCTTCTTTGGGGTCTTTCAACATTTTCACCAGCAAGGGAAACGCATCAGGCCCTCCCATCATTCCCACTCCTCTTACTGCGGCCGTGCGAACACGGGAATGAGAATCTCTCAGGGCAGCCGTTAAAATCTTCAGCCGTTGTGGAACAGCGGTTTCCCCCAGCACTCGTGCCATCGAACTTCGGACCTTAAAGTCCGGGTGACTCAACAACTCCTCAAATACCACCTGGCAAGCGTTTGAGCCTATCCGAAACAGCGCTACCGCGGCAGACAGCTGGGTCAACCCATCTTCATCGGCACAGAGGGGTATCAAATCCGCTTCCGCGTTTTTTAAATTTCCCATGGCCATAGCGGCCGCCTGGCGAATGGATGAGTTGGAGTGTTTTGCCAGTTCTCTCAGCTTTGGCAACATTTCCGGGGTGGCCTTACCTTCCAAAGCTTTCAGGCTGTAGAAAATCATCTCCGGTTCGGAATGATCGAATAATTTAACAAGATGAGGCAGCACCTTCTTACCCCCTATCTTGCCCAGGTGCCCAATAGCCTGATAGCGCCGATCCGGAATCGGGTGGGTGAGCGGTTCCAGCACTTCATCCATGTAATCATTTTCCCCGAGTTTGACCAGCCCTGCAGATGCCGCCAGTTTCATAGGCACATCATAGGATTTAAGATACCCGCGAATTTCGTCTACAACCTCCGCTCCCCCTTCCTCTCCCAGTATTTCCACAGCCGAACTTCGCACCCATATATCAGGATCGTCTGTAAGCTTTCGGGCTGCGGAAAGAACCGCGGCGGATGAAATTTCTTTCAACCCCTGCAACGCAAATAATCGTGCGGTGGGATAATAATCTTCGATGCCTTTATTCAGGAGGGGGATCAGCTTGGGATCGTGTGATTCTCCCGCCGCCCTCAGCACTGCCGCTCGAACAAAAGAGTTTTCACTTTTATAAGTTTCAATTAATAATACCTGGCAATCTTCACGAAGCTGGTCTAAAACATTTTCCGTACTGGAATCCGCTTCAGCACTACTTTGCAGTCCCAAAAAGATAACAACCAGTGCATGTAGCCACTTTTTCATCATGATGATTAGTTTTTAAAACCCGCCTCTTTTGAATAGGTGGAGACCATGTCTTTATATGTCCCGGCCTCTTCTGTTTTTCCTCTTTTTTCAAAACCTTGAATCAAAATATTGCATTTTTCAATCAGCATTTCGGTCACCCATTCCCGCTGTTCTGTTTTTAATTCGTTTCCTCGTAAAAGCTTTTCCAGGGAATAGACTCTCCACCGATCCATCCCCCAGAACTTCCGCGACAACTGATCTTCATGCCCGCCACGCTTGACAATCAACTTCTCTTTTAAAAATTTAAAAGGGTAACGTGCCGCAATTCTTAACCAAAGATCGTAGTCTTCACACACCGGCATGGTTTCGTCAAACCCGCCCACTTCATCCAAGACCGATTTGCGCAACATAACGGACGAAGGACTTACGATGCATAAGGGCAAACATTGCCTGAAAATATCGCCAGAATATTTTTTGTGTTTGTTCATCGGGTTTACACGAACCCCATTACGAATCCAGATTTCATCGGTATAAACAGCCTTGCATTCCGGGTGATCACGCATCCATTCGACCTGGGCTTCCAGCTTGCCCTGTTCCCATAAATCATCGGAGTCTAAAAAACAAATCAAGGATCCCTTTGCTTTTTCCAGTCCTTTATTCCTGGCAAAGGAAACCCCACGGTTCCCGGTATATTTTATTACTTTTATTGCAGGAAAATGGGACAGGATCTGGTCGGTATTATCGGTTGAACCATCGTTTACCACAATCAATTCATACCCTTTCTGAATTAAAACGGATTGGATGCTTTCCCCAAGACAATAGGCTCTGTTAAAAGTTGGAATAATGACTGAAACTAAAGGTGAGCTCATTATTAAGACATTTGCTAATAAAGGGTCCCGCTCTCATTTCCGGGGTTAAAAACAGGGTTTTAGCCTCACACACTCAAAAACGCCCTAAGTTCAACAAGGTACACAATTCCAATCATATCGCAAACCCTCAAGCGCCACAAATGCCTTGACAAACCCCGAAATATCTCCTAAAACTAGGGGCCTTCCAGTGAGTAACGGATTTAAAAACAGCCCACTAGCCAAAAGAAAGGGCCGCAAACTGATAAGGGTCTAAAACTAAACAAGCATAAATAGTTTTAGGGTTACATATTATGTTTATTGATGATTGCCTCCCTTCAAAAGCGGCGCCTTCATCTTAATTTCACTCAATAAGAGTAAGATATGGATTACAGAGACGTTACACAGGATTTAAAAGAAGACCTCGCCAAGGTCGAAAAAGCCATCAATGAAAACTATAAATCCGATGTCCCCTTAATCCCGGGAATCAGTTCCTATTTAATGAGCTGTGGCGGAAAACGCATTCGTCCCATGCTGACTCTTTTGGCAGCAAAACTCTGTGGTCGAGATTCAGATGAAACCGTGGTAAAGCATGGCTGCGTGGTGGAATATATCCATGCGGCAACCCTTCTGCATGATGACGTGGTAGATGAAACCACTGTAAGACGCGGCAAAGAAACCGTCAACGCAAAATGGGGTTCTGATGCCAGCATCCTCGTGGGCGACTTTTTGATTTCACGGGCAATTCTTATCCTGGCGGATGACTGCGAAAGGAAAATCATTCAGGCTATTACCGAAGCCACAAAAATTCTTGTCGAAGGCGGCATTCTGGAATACGCTGAAGCCCGAAATATCAAAGTAACCGAAAAACATATTCTTGATGTCATTTACCGCAAAACAGCATCCATCCTTTCCGTAAGCGCAAGGCTGGGTGGATTGCTCGCCAACGCAACAGAACAGCAGGAAACCGCCATCATTTCTTTTGGTGATGACTTCGGAATGGCCTTTCAATTGATGGACGATGCACTCGATTACGATGCCGATGAAAAGGTGTTAGGAAAACCAACGGGAACCGATTTCAAAGAAGGCCATGTCACACTCCCCCTTCACCACTTGTACCATAACGCCGACCGTGGACTTAAAAAAGAAATTGAGGGATTCATAAAAAACGAAAACATCGGCCCCGAGGAAGTGCAGTACATCGTCCAACAAATGCGCAAACACAAATCGATAGAATACACACTCAAGCTGGCACGTTTCTACATCGACCGGGCAAAGTCGCATCTCCGAAAAGCCGATTTCCCAAAGCAACAATACATCGAACATTTCGATGCCGTCGCCGAATACATCCACAGCCGGCACACGGCTCCAAGCGCATCACCAGTACCGGTTAAATAACCGGGCAACCCAAAAAATATTCTGCCCGGAAAAATGCCCCTCTAAATAAGGAGGCCTTTTTGCACCCTCTCGTAAAACTTGCGATACGCTCGGTGGAACATTTCATGGAAACCGGAAAACCTCTCCCCTGCCCCGACCCCCTACCCAAAGACCTGAAC
>WAIB01000016.1 GCA_009873655.1 Nitrospinota bacterium
CGTAAAGTTCCCAGTTGTATGGATTCGGTGTTTTGCATATATCGTCTCTTAATTTTAGTGATTTATCGGACGAGAAAGAGAAAAATGTAATAAAAAAACAATAATTTATAGCTACTTTTGCCATTTGAAATAATAAGAAAATTTTGCGAGAGGTCTTTGCAGGTTCTCTCTTTCTATAATAGCAATGTGTTAAAGGTTTTTGGATGAAATAAATGAAAAATATTTTGCTTTAATGCTATATATTAAAGGTGTCCAAAGCGTGCCCAAATCTTCCTTTTATTTGCTTTAGCTAGGTTCTTAAGATTTTCTCCATAAATTATTGAAAAATATAAATTAATATGAAAGAAATCCTTAATCGAAGGGTGGTGACCGTTCTTATCCTTGGGTTCTCTTCCGGGCTTCCCCTGGCTTTATCAGGGGGGACTTTGCAAGCCTGGCTTACGGTGGAAGGGGTGGATATCAAGACCATTGGGTTATTCAGTCTGGTGGGTCTTCCTTATACACTAAAGTTTCTATGGTCTCCCTTGATGGATCGATTTGTGATTCCGATTTTGGGAAGGCGTAGAGGTTGGATATTGCTATGCCAGTTGGGTTTGATTGGCATTATTTTGGGGATGAGCATCTCTTCTCCCCAAAATGCTTTGTGGCTTCTGGCTTTTTTGGCATTTTGTCTTACCTTTGTTTCAGCCTCACAGGATGTTGCCATTGATGCCTATCGCACGGAGGTTCTTAAAGGGCGAGAACGGGGATTTGGTGCGGGGGTTTCTGTAACGGGGTACCGGATCGCCATGCTGGTATCCGGGGCATTGGCATTGATATTATCTGAGTATCTGGGTTGGAGAGCTACCTATATGCTCATGGCCCTTTTAATGTCTGTTGGGGTTATGGCGGTCTGGCTGGGCCCGGAACCCGATGATTCCGGAATGCCTCCCGCTTCAATTCAAGAAGCCGTTTCAGGTCCTTTTACTGAGTTTTTTTCTCGCTCCGGCGCGTGGGCATTACTGGCGTTAATCGTCCTCTATAAACTGGGGGATGCATTTGCCGGGAGCTTGACCACCACCTTTCTTATAAGAGGCGTCCATTTTTCTGTGGGGGAGGTGGGTGCCATAAATAAAGGGATGGGCCTGGCTTCCACTATTATCGGAGCCCTTTTCGGGGGCATTCTGATGGCTCGATTACGCTTGTACAATTCCTTGCTTATTTTTGGGATTCTTCAGGCCGTATCGAACCTTTCGTTTATGGTTTTGGCGCTGGTAGGAAAAAACTATCCTTTAATGATTTTTACCATTGCTTTTGAAAACCTTTCTGGGGGAATGGGAACGGCCGCATTCGTATCCTTCTTAATGGCATTGTGTAATCACCGTTTCACTGCAACCCAGTTTGCGTTACTTTCTGCTTTTGCATCGTTGGGCAGGGTGCTTGTGGGTCCTCTTTCAGGAATCCTGGTAGATGGAATGGGCTGGACCGCCTTTTTCTTCTCGACCTTCATTTTTGCTTTGCCGGGACTCATTTTGCTAAGGGTCATGAAATTAGCGGTGAAGGCTTATGAAAAGGAAGGGAATAAAAATTGATGACTGAATTCATCTATCTTCATGGTTTTGCATCGGGTCCCAACTCAAATAAAGCCAGAGCCTTTAAAAAACGTTTTGAGGAACTGAATTTGCCCTTTAATGTTCCTGATTTGCAGGAGGATGACTTTGAAAATTTAACCCTGTCGCGCCAGGTAGAATTAGTTCAAGCTATCATTGATCAGGACACCAACAAAAGTTTTGGTTTGATTGGAAGCAGTATGGGAGGGTATTTAGCGAGTCTGATTGCCCAAACCAGGAATTCGATCAAAGCCCTGTACCTTATGGCACCCGGTTTCAATTTTTTAAACCGTTGGAGAAAAAAACTGGATCTGTCGAATACAGGAGAATCCTTGATCCCCGTATTTCACTATCGCTACAACAAAGAAGTCAATTTGAACACTTTTTTATTTCGTGATGCTGAAACCTGGGAATCATTGCCATTGGACCGTGAAATACCAACCCGTATTGTTCATGGTTTGCATGATGCGACCATAGATATAAGTGAGTCAAGAAACTTTGTCAGGGAGCGCCCATTTTGCAGGCTTAAGGAACTGGATAGCGACCACGGGTTGCTATCTTGTATAGACTGGATCATTGAGGACTGTCTCGGATTTTTTAAGGGGCAAAAACTGTTATAATATGTTCGACTTGGCATGCTTGACAAAAGCGGGTTCATTTGGCAAAAATGAACCACGTGGGACATTATCGGGGAGAACAGTCAGGTATAAACTGTATTAATAAAGGATAACGGCTCGTATGAACCACCGGATTCTTTTGGTTGATGATGACCCTGAGCTCCTGGCGGCTTTAGAGGTCAAGCTTGGAAAAGAGGGTTTCGAGATTGAAACAGCACCTGATGGTGAAGTGGCCCTTGAAACCATAAGAAAAAAACTTCCCGACCTGGTTATTTTAGACGTCAATATGCCCAGGTTGAATGGAATGGAAGTCTGTAAGGCCATTCGTTCTGACGAGCAGACCAGAGATCTTGCCGTAATTATGCTTACTGCGAGAGATGATGAAATCGACCGGGTATTGGGTCTGGAGTTTGGGGCTGATGATTATGTTACCAAACCCTATAATGCCAGGGAATTAATTCTTAGAGTAAAAGCATTATTAAAAAGAATATTTCCTGTTGAAAATCCTTCCAGCAGCAAGAACCTGTTCCAGATAGGATCCTTGTCCATTGATCTGGGCAAACATGAAGTCAAAGTAGATAACAAGGTGGTGGAGTTGACTTTGACTGAATTCAAACTTCTTGCACACCTCATACAAAATCAAGGCAAAATAAAAACCCGCGATTTCCTCCTGGAGCAGATTTGGGAATATGGAGATGGTGTGTTTTCTCGGACCATTGACACTCACATCCAAAGACTTCGAGCGAAGTTAGATGGTGCGGGTAAATATATTAAAACGGTTCGCGGCGTGGGTTATCGATTCGAATACAGCGACTGACTTTTTTTCTCGCCCTTAAAATTTCCTTTATTCATTTCCTGAAAAATTTTTTAAATACCAATTATTAAATTAAAAATATTTTTCCCGTTAATAGCTTTACGAAATTGTAACTTTCTCTTGATTCTTCTTTAACAAAATATCCTTATGATGATTTTGTAAACGGATAGCCTGAGAGGTTATCTCTATCCCTTAAATGAGGGGGCAATCAAGTTGAAATCGGGAGAAAATGGAAAAATGTTAATAGAAACCGAAGGTGCCAAAACAACGGGGCAAAGGCTTCGTGCCTGGAGAAAATCAGTTCCATTTGAATTGATGGAGTTATCCAGAAAAATACAAGTATCTCAAGGCTCTCTTTCGGACTTGGAAAATGACAAGTCTTTGCCTTCCGCTACTACTTTGGCAAATCTTTCTCTGCATACCGACCTTAATATTTATTGGCTGTTGACGGGTAAAGGCCCGGTTCATAAGAAGCTGGACCCTGGTATTGAGAAGACCACCGAAACCTCCCGGTTATATGAGGACTTCCTGTATTTAATGCAGGACAAAAAATTAAAGTGTATGGTTGAAAAGCTTGTTCAGATTTACCGGGATGGGGATGTAAATAAGCGGGCTCAAATCACAGGGTTTCTTTCTGCTCTTGGCTGAGATTCTGTGTTTTAAAAAGCGCTTCTTTCAAATGGCGTTATTTCTCCAAATTCCATGATTTTAGTTTCTTTTTCTTCCATTTCCTTTTTGCTTGCTGCCGCCTGGGCACGCTTTCTCATTTCAGCTAATTTTTGGGCTTGCTCTTTTTCGCTGGCAAGGTTTCTTTCTTTAAAATCTTTTACCGCCAGCGCGATGTTTTCTCTCATCGCCTTTTTTTCTTTTGCTTGAATTTCTTCAATGCGGGCTCTTTGGTTTTTTATTAAATATGAATTAACCACTTCATGGTTGAGTTTGACCTTTTTGTAGCCCTTGACTAATTTTCTAATGGCTTCTTCCTTTTGTTTCTCGGTTGTTTTCATATTGAAATTCCAATCGAGGTTGTAGACTGCGAGTTCCGCTCTAGCCCCTCCATACTGGTATTCCCTTTGCTCATCCACTTTTATAGTTAAAGTTCTGTTTTTCTTTTTTAGAATGGTATGGGAGTCCACATCCGGATGCCCATGATAGCGATAAAAATATCTCAGTTCGCGGGCGGCAAGGTCCATGATATGCGGATTCATTTTTAATCCATTTCCTAGGTCAAAATGATCTTCCAATAATCCCGGGTCTATTAAGGTGTTTCCTTTGACTCGAATTTTTTTTACAAAAGATTCGTTTGCACTAGATAGCTGGGTGGAACCTGAAAAGAGAACGCCTGCAAAAATAATAATGGTAAATTTTTTAATTGATTCCATTTTGAATAAGCTCATGTTTCTTTTTCCAAAAACACCTCTATGGATTTAAAGGATGGGGTTTTGGATTGTGGATCGACATTTCTTGGGACCAGTCTATTGCTTTCGGGATAATACATCATAATATTGCCTTCTTTAATTGGATAGGGGACGACCCTTTGTCCCGCCATCTCACCTGTTTCGTTCTTGACGGTTACCCGGCTTCCTTCCGGAAGATTCAATTTTTCCATATCTTTTTCATTGATCATCACGACGTTTCTACCGGATATTCCGCGATAACGGTCTTCCGTGTCGTAGACGACGGTATTGAATTGGCCTTCGGACCTGACAGTCATTAAAACGAACCTATTTTGGCTATTCTCCCTAACGGCAGGGATGGGGCAGACTTTAAATTTTGCTTTGCCCTCAGATGTGGAAAATTCAGGATTATGGAGAATTCTCCCTCCTATGTGGAATTCTTTCCTTGAATTATCTATCTCCTTCATTTTCTCAAATCCGGGAATTACGTCTCCTATCAGGTGACGAATATTACCCGTTTTCTTATATCCGGCCCAGGGAAGAGGATCGTTGGTGAGGACTTTTTCAGCAATTTCGGCAATGATTTTAACTTCGCTCTTTGGCCCGGGGTAGCGACCAGGACCTCCTTCACTCAACCGGACAAAGCTGAACATACTTTCCTGGGTGGTTGGTTCGGGTTCTTCATCACGGGCCAAAACGGGTAGAATAAGAGTCGTTTTTCCCCGTCCTAAAAAATGTCCCTGGTTCAGCGTTGTGTTTAGATACAGCATGAAATCTACTTTTGATAAAGCTTCTTTGGCAAAAGAGGAATCCGGGTTGGATCCGTATAAATTCCCGCCCAGGTTCCATGCGAACTCAAAATTTCCCTTATGCGCCGATTCCATACAACCTAAAGTATCGAGCCCAGTTTCAGAAGGAATGGTGACAGGATATTTTGATTCCAGATTCTTCAATATTTCATTCTTCAGTTGTGGGGTGAAGCCCATTGATCCCACTCCCTGAACATTACTATGTCCCCTCAGAGGCAAAAGTCCTGCATGTTTTCTACCTACCATTCCCCGTAAAAGAGCAAGGTTGATGATGGATTGAACATTGTCTACACCAAACGAGTGGTGGGTGATCCCCATGGCCCATGCGAATACGGTGTTCTTGCTTCTTGAAAAAATTTCCGCGGTTTTTTCTATCTGCTTTTTCGAAATTCCGGAGGATTCTTCCAGGGTTTTCCAGGGAGTATTTTGGATTTGGTTTTTCAGCTCTTCAAAATTTTCAGTATGGTTTTCAATAAAGCGGGTGCTTAATATGGACGGATTTGATTCAGCAAGTTCGAACAGGGTCTTGGCAATTCCGGTGAACAGGGCGATATCTCCGCCAATTCGAGGCTGCAAATAAACACTGGCGATGTCTGATCCAAATAACAGGCTTCGCAAATCCGAGGGAACACTGAAGTTCTCCAATCCACGTTCACGAGCGGGATTGACCACAACTACCTGTCCACCGCGTCTGCGAAGGTCCATAAGGATTCTAAGAAACCGCGGGTGGTTGGAAGCCGGGTTTGCCCCAACCAGAAAAATCAGGTCTGAGTGGTCGAGATCATCCAGCTCAACGGTTGCTGTGCTGGTGCCTATGCTTTGCTGAAGACCTACCCCCGATGCTTGATGACAGAAGTACGAGCAATTATTGACATTGTTAGTGCCAAATTGTCTTGCAAATAATTGAAGCAGGAATCCTGCTTCATTGCTTGAACGACCGCTGGCATAGAAAAAAGTTTTGTTTGGGGGAGTGGCCTTTATTTTTTCGATTATTCTTTGCGTGGCTTCGGACCAGGAAATAGGATGGTAGTGTGAATCTTTTTCTTCACAGATCAAAGGCGATACTAACCGGCCGCTCAATTCCAGTTCCCTTGGAGTCCAAAGGGATAAGGTTTCTACAGAGTTTTTTTTGAAAAAGTTTTCCGGCAGGGCACCCTGCATGTCGGAAGCCTGGGCCATGAAAGATTTATTGCAGACAGCAGGAAAATGTCCTTTTTCATCCCTCATCCCTCCATTTTGTCCCCCCATACCGAGAGCGCAACTTTTGCAATTGTTTCGGGAAATCAGGGCACGCATCATGGGCCAGATTCCACCGGCCCGGTGGGCCATTTTCAGGGAATAGAGAATCGCTCCCCATCCACCCGTTTTCATAGGCAAAGGCATCCAAACTTTCCTTTAAATAAACAGACCAGGATTTTGAAAGTCAAACTCCAATTGTGTTTTCGGGAACCCAGCCTTTTTGTTTGGCGTTCAATTTGATCTCCAACCAACCTTGTCTCCGGTCCGTAATGGTGACAAGGGCACCTTCATGCAATTCGAATAAAGTAACGTTAGACAGATCAAGACCGGATTTCACCTCGGTTTTTTTCGTAAGAACGACCCCGGTATTCGAATTGGAATCCAGACTCATCTTTATGCCTGTTCCTGAAATAACAATAAATAAAAGCACAAAAGAAACGTTCCTGGCCAATTTTAAAAGGTCTGAACGATAATAAAACCAGGCTGCCAGAATTAACCAGAACATCAGGTTGACGATTAATGCCAGTTTTATGTTTTCGTTCAAGTTTAAATCGTCCACCCAGAAGAAAAAAGTAGAAATTGTGCTCTGTGGTGGGAGGGGAATCTTGTCATGGGTTTGTTGAATTGCAAAATTCAGGTTGGCCTGA
Source organism: Nitrospinota bacterium (assembly GCA_009873655.1). GTDB lineage: Bacteria > Nitrospinota > Nitrospinia > Nitrospinales > VA-1 > UBA8687. The sequence goes on from WAIB01000016.1 coordinate 7,113, forward strand.
AGATTTTCATCGCGCGGGATTAATTTTTGCGCCCGAATATAATTTAAAATGGCGGGTCCAATTTTCCCTAATCGAATATAGGTGTTTCCCAGGTTGTAATAAAGATAACCATTATTGACCCCTTTTTGTATGAGGGATTCATAAGCGTCTGCCGCAGGTTGGAATTTGTTCTGGATATATAGATTGTTCGCAATGGCCACATCACCCGTAAAGTTTCCTGCAAGGGATAGTGAAGGCCGGAAAAGCACGGCAATAAGCAGCAAGAATGAAAAAATTTTTCTGGTCAAGAATTTTTCTCCAGAATTTTAATGAGGTTTTCTGATTCGTCCAGCAATTCGCGGTTGTTTCCGGATGATTCCGGGGCATATTGCAGGGATTCAAATTTTTCCAGGAGCCTTCGGGTTACGTCCACATCGTTGACCTGGTAATCAGACTCTTTCAGTTTATGCTCCACTTCAGCTGCGGTAATGGCCCTTCCCTCCATATTCAGTTTGTCACCAATGTATTCGCGGAGTATCTCTGAAAGTTCACTGGCGAATTTCTTCGAATCCAGGTTTTTGGAATGAGTCAGGCTGTTCAGTTTTTTCAATGCGTTCTTGTATGCTTTTTGACTTCTATAAAATGCGACATCGGTGGTCAGGCGTTTTTGTTTCCGGATAAATATTGCGCAAACAAAAAAGAGAATTGCAGGAGACAAGAACCCTGTTGCCGTTGCGCTGTTTAATGGGGGGGCAATATTTCTAAAATCATCCAGGTTGGTATGCAAAGGAAGAATGTCCTCCGCTAAAATTTCAATTTCCGGTTTGGCTTCTGCTGAATCGAGAGGATTGGCTTGAACCAGGTTCAAAGTTTCCTGCGTTGAAGAGGGCCTGACGTTAATTTTAATGGAACGGGTTTCGACCTGCCGGTAAGTTCTAAGTGCAGGATCAAAATAGGGGAGGGTGAATACAGGTAATTCCGCGGTGCCTGATTTTAATGGGACCAACGCATACTTGAATATTTTTGTTCCGGAAATCTGGTTTCCGTTCACCGTCTGGTTGTACTCCGGTTGATCAGGATAAATTTTGAATGAATCTCTCAGGTCAGGTCCCGGAAATGAAACCCGGCGGACATTGCCCTTTCCAGTAACGGTAATGGTTAAAGTGGTGGTGTCTCCCACCTCCAGGTCATTTTTCCCCAGACTTGCGCTGATATTGAATTCCCCGATGGTATTTTTAAAACCCACAGGTTTTCCCTTTTCTGGTAAAGGCAGTATGTTTACAGTCAGGGGCTTGGACCGTAGAACTTTATGTTCCGCACGGGTGGTCTGGTTAAAAAACGGATCATTGAAAAACTGATCGAAGATTCCCCGCCGATTGGTCCGGTTTTGAGTTCGGTGATAGATATCCAGTTCAAGGGTCGCGGCAGGAATTTCAGCCTTGCCCGGTTTGATGGGGAAGAGCGCGACCGATACTTCCTGCGCATGGTATTGAATGCCATTCACAATACTTTGGTAGCTTTTTGCCTTGCCCAATTCTTCTTTTTGAAAATGGGCGGCTCCAAACGGCATATTTAAATCAAAATTTTTAGCCTCGACTCGATAGTACAATTTGAAAGAATATATTAACTGTTCACCCATAAACGCTTCTTTTTTGGAAACGGTTGTTTCCAGAAACACCGGGCGATTTCCGGATTGGCTTGGTGCCGTTGCTTTCCGGACCACAATATTGATGGGTTGAGTGGAATAGACTTTATTGTTTGCCCGGATTCGAGCAGGCCCGATTTTAAACTCCCCGGTGCTCATGGGGATCAGTCGGTAATTATGAATGATGGACACGCTCCGCTGCATATTTATTATCTGGGTGGAAGAAGAGGTTCCCGAAGAGGTGACACGAAAGTCCGGCAATGAAGGCAGTTCGGGAGGCGGTGTATTCTGTGTTCCTTTGATGGTAATAGATAATTGCAAACTATCTTCAAGAGTGATCTGATTTCTGTCTACCGTTGCCAATACTTGAATTTCATCACCAAACGCGGGAAGGGTGAGCGAACCCCATAATAGAAAAACCAGCAACGTTAATTTGTGTTTGGTGAACATTGTTGAACTACCAGGGATTGTGTTTGTAAGGTTGTGCAGGTTTGGTTTTTCCGGCTTGCATTCGGCTTAATTTTTTCAAATCTTCAGAAAGATTTCCAAGTAATTGTTCTGCTTCTTCTTCGCTTAACTCCTGCGCATTTACCTGGGCGGTTTCAGATTGCTCTCCCTGTTGTGGATCGTTTTTATTTTCGGGATCGTTTTGTTCGGGTTTTGGTTTGTCTTCATTTTCCTCGTTTTTAGAATTCCTTTCTCCTGATTCGTTCTTGTCTTGCTTTGATGGATCTTTTTTATCGGAATTTTTTTCCTGTTCCTCCTTCTTTTTTAGCTGTTCACGGACGAATTCCAGGTTGAACTTGGCGTCCATGTCCGAAGGGTCCAGAGACAGGACTTTTTTATAGGCTTTTTCGGCTTCCTCGAGCTTTCCCAGCTTAAAAAGGGCATTTCCCGAGTTATATAGAGAGTTCTTTTTCAGAGTTGAATTTGAGTCCACCCCAGCGGCGTGGGTGTAGTCTTGCAGCGCTTCCTGGTATTTTCCCTGTTTGTAGTTGGAACTTCCCAGGTTATAGTCGAGCCTTGGGTCTTCGGGTCGAACCAGGCGAGCTTCCGAAAAACTTTTTTCAGCTTCCGGGAACTGTCCTTCGTGGTAATGGTTAAGACCTTCCTGGATATTTGAGTCTGCCTGGTCGGCATAGACGGGAGAAATTATCAAAAGAACAAGAAGGCCAACGACGAGAGTTATCATGACTCGAAGTTTGCGATCCATATATTTTTATGCGGTGAAAACCGATTCCCGCCGTAGCGGGAACCAGATATTTTAAGGGTTATCTCCTGTCGCCCATCAATCTTAGGAGCATCAGGAAGAGGTTGATAAAATCAAGATAGAGAGTGAGGGCGCCTCGAATGGCCTCTTTGGTATCCTCATCCGTACCCTCGTTACCCAGTATGTTCATTTCCTTGATCTTTTGGGTGTCGTAAGCCGTTAATCCCACAAAGATCAGAACACCTGCATAGGTCAGGACCATATGCATCATATGGCTTTGCATGAAAATATTAACCACGGAGGCGATTATGAGTCCGATCAAACCCATGAATAGAAAACTGCCCCAGGAGGTCAGATCTTTTTTGGTGGTATATCCATAAAGACTCATTGCACCAAATGTTCCTGCTGTTACCAGAAAAGTTGATGTTATGGATGCGGCGGTATAAACGACGAATAATGTGGAAAAAGTCAAACCCGTCAAGCCTGCATAAAGAAAAAAGACTCCGGTTGCCTGACTGACACTCATTTGCATGACCCGTGAGGCAAGCCAGAACACCAGTCCGATTTGGGCTACCATGAGAACAATCGGGATAATGGGATTTCCCATTACAATATTAAAAAAGGTGGGAGAGTTGGCTACATAAAAGGCCATAAAACCGGTAATGCCAAGGCCGGCTGCCATCCAATTATAGACACGTACCATAAACCGTTGTTGCTCTGCTGCTACGGCATCTACGCTCATGGTTCGAGGGGAGTTTTGCATATTGTTTTTCCTTTCAAATTGTAAATTTATCTAATGACACTATTTTTAGATACCACTGATTTCATAAGATTTCCAGTCCATTATGTCAAGGTTGAGCATTTACTGCCTTCCAGCATTTTATCAAAATCCACACGCCAAATGCAGGCCAATTTTAGGAGCTCGATTCCCGCTTTTTTCCAGACAAACTGGATTCATATAATAAGAATAATAAGGCAGCAAAAATAAACCATTGGAAACGTTCCTGCCAGATTTTTCTACGTTCGGATTTGAAATTTTTCTTGTCCAATTTCTGACTTATTTGATCGAGATAAATGGTTTTCAGGTCAATATCACCCGTTACAGATCTGACGTAGCTTCCCCCTGTCTCCAGGGAAATTTTTTGCAGGGTGGTTTCGTCCAGTTTAGTGAGTATGACTTCCCCCTGTTCATTTTTGAGAAAACCTCCGGATTGATCCGGATTCGGCAGCGGAGCTCCTATTTCTTTTCCTATTCCAATCGTAAATACCCTCACACCGGCTTCTCTTGCCTCTTTGGCAGCTTCGAGGGCACGACCTGATTGGTCTTCTCCATCGGTTATCAGGATAATCGCCTTGGACTTTTTTTCTTCTGTACGGAAAGCCTGAATAGACTTTCTCAACGCGTCGCCCAATGCCGTACCCTGGACGGGTATGAGATCGGTGTCGATGGCTTTAAGAAAAATGCGGGCCGCAGAATAGTCTAGTGTAAGAGGGCATTGGACAAAAGAGGTGCCGGCAAATGCCACCAGGCCTATCCGGTCGCCTTTCAACATATCAAGCAGGTCAGAGATTTTTCGTTTTGCTCTTTCGAGACGATTCGGTTTTATATCCTCCGCAAGCATGCTGCGTGAAACATCAAGGCCAATAATAATATCGACCCCTTCCTGGTTGATGTCTTCCCAGTTATAACCCCATTGGGGCCGGGTCAGCGCGAGAAGAAGAAAAGCGAATATCAGAGCGATACATATTGTTCTGGCTTTTTGCTGTTCTTTGAAATCGGGGGACACCAGTTTGCCGAATAAGGTCTCTCCGCAAAATCGGACGAGGAGATCATATTTTTTGCGGTTTCCCCAGGCCAGGAAAAAAAGAAGGGGAACAAGGGCCCACAATAAATGGAAATAAGAAGGGTCACCAAATTTCATGTCAGGGAATCCTCCTCAAAAAAGTGTTGGATAATATGATTTCAGAAAGTAAAAGCAATATTCCCGGAATCAGGAAATAGTGAAAAAGTTCGGTGTATTCAGAGTGGTCTAAAACCTTAACCTCCGATTTTTCCATTTGGTCAATTTGCTTGTAAATGGATTTTAAAGATTCAAGGTCGGTGGCTCGGAAATATTGTCCCCCGGTTAATTTTGAAATTTCTTTCAGCGTGTCTTCGTCGATATCCACCTGCTGGTAAACATAACGCTGGCCGAAAATTGAATTGACTAAAAAGGGAGCTTTCCCATGTGTTCCCACCCCGATGGTATGAATTTTAATACCAAATGCCTTGGCGGTTTGTGCTGCCTGGAGAGGTGGAAGGTTTCCGGCATTGTTCCGGCCATCGGTTAACAGGATAATCACCTTGGAATCCGATTCAAGGTCCTTCAACCGTTTGACCGCTATCCCGATTGCGGAACCTATGGCTGTAGAATCACCTGCCATTCCAATATCCAGTTTGCTGAGAAAGGACTGGAGGATCCCCTGGTCCAGCGTGAGTGGACATTGGGTGTAGGCTTCCGAACCGAAAACGACCATACCCATACGGTCATTGGGACGGTTCTCGATAAACTGTGAAACCACATCCTTGACCATTGCCAGGCGGGTATCGCGTTTTTCATCTTTGATAAAATCAAGTGCCTGCATGCTTCCTGAAGTATCCAGGGCAAGCATAATATCAACACCTGCTGACAGAATTTCTTTGCTTCTGTGGCCTTCCTGGGGGCGGGCCAGGGCAAAGATTAAAAGCATTACTGCAAATATTCGAAGGATGAGGGGCAGGGCGGATAAAAAGTCAACTTGAGCGGTTCTTATGGATTGCAATGTTCCAATCGATGAAAAATTGATTGTCGCTTGCTGCTTTCTTTTTCCCCTGAGTGCCATATAAGGCAGCATCAGCATGAATAGGAGTAACCAGGGATCTTCGAATTGAAAAAAAGTCATGGTTTATTCCGAACCGGGTGCAGAGATTTTTGGGGTTGCTTCTTTTATGAAATTAATTACCGGATCTATGGGGTCCTTATCCGCTTTTGCTTTTGCAAACTTTACCTTGTCACTTTCAATGAGAATGGTTTTTGCTTTAAGCTTTTGATTGTCGTTTAACTCTGAAAAGTTTTTCAGGTGGGTGATTATTTCTTCGGTTGTCCATTCTTGAGCAGGAAAGTGGAACCTGTTTTCCAGATATCTTCGAAAAATCTCAGATAATTCAAAAAAATGTTCCTGAATGCGTCCCAGTTTCATCATTTCCTGTTTTTTAAGTTCCTGGAGTTCTTTCAGGGCTTTTTGTTCCGGAGTCAGCATGACAGTGGACTCGGTCTTGACCGCGGGTTTATTTCTTTCCCGTTTTTTCCAAAGAAAATACCCTAAAGCTAAAAGACCTAATATAGCCAGGATTTTCCAGATGTAGTGTGCCCAGGGGGCACTGATTTTTGCAATAGGTTTGATGTCTTTAATATCTTTAGCGTTACCCTCCAGTTGCAATAGAGACTGCACCTGTACGACGACTTCCGGAGCCATGATTTTTCCCCGTACGATTTGATTGTCTGGATCAGGCGCATCAAACTCAACAGGGATGGGAGAAAATTTTATTTCTCCGATTTTATCGACTCTTAATTTTAACCAGAATTCTTGCTCGAATTGTTTTTTGACTTCCCTGGAATTCTTTTTCCCGTTTTCTAATTTTTCCAAACCTTCGGGAATAGCATATTCCAACGTTTGCAAAACAATATCAGGATCATGAGTTACGGTTATGGAATAAGTGATGATATCGCCGAGCGTAGGCTGAGTAATGTCAACCCGGGCATCTATGGAGACAGGACCGCCGGCCCAAACTGCCGGGGTTTTAAATGAAACAAGCAGAAACGCTAATAAAAATAGCGAGATCGATTTAATAAGAAACTTCCTGGAAAACATAAACTATTTGTCTTTGGCAATACAGGTATCCATTAAAGGTTGCAATTCGCTCGACAGGCTTGGGTTTGCGGCTTCGGCGCGAAACAGCCATACCAGGGACTCTTTGCAGTTGCCAAGCTTCAAATAGAGGTTCCCTGCTGTTGCCGCGGCTTCGGCCCGGATTGAAGAACGGGAGTTTTCCAGTTTCCATATTTCAATATATTGATCCAGAGCCTGTTCGACGAAACCGGCCTGCTGTAACCTTTCTCCCGCTTTTTTCAATTCCATTATGCGGGGATTCTCAAGGTTCCTTTCCTGTTTGTTGGATATTCGGTCCTTGGTGACGAGTTTTGTAAAAAAGGCAACGAAGGCGAAAAGAGTGATCCCCGTCAATATATAAACCCCTAGTTTTAATTTTCCGCTGACTCCTTCCTGGGGTATTTTTGAATCGCTCATTTCAATGTTTCTTCTCTCTGAGTTTAAAGTACTTGATGATGGGTTCGGTCAGCGGTTTGTCGGTAAATATTTCTATCGTGTCGATTCCAATCGAATGAAAAAATGTTTTCCGGTCTTGGCGTTTTTTAATGCAAAGTGATTTGTGTTTTTTAATCATTTCCGCATCACCTGTGTCCACAAGCAGGGTATCACCGGTTTCGGCATCTTCAAGATAAACCATTCCCACTTCGGGCAAAGACTCTTCGCGGGGATCAATTATATTGATTGCAATGAGGTCGAATCTTTGTTTTGCGAGTTTTAGTTGAGATTCATATTTTTCATCCTGAAAGTCTGAGATCAGAAAAGCCGTCGCCTTCTTTTTCTGGATTTTCAATAGATATTCCAGGGGTAAAGAAAGGTTGGTGGCTTTGCCTTCCGGTTTGAAGCTCAAAATAGTACGAATAATATTCCATATATGGCCTTTTCCCTTTTTAGGGGGTATGTAGTGTTCAATCTGATCGGTAAAAATGATGAGTCCGATTTTGTCGTTATTTTTAATGGCTGCAAACGCAAGAATGGAAGCTACTTCGGCAGCAACCTCGTTTTTGAAATTTTGTCCGGAACCAAAAACTCCCGAAGAGCTCACATCAACTAAAAGCATTAAGGTCAGCTCTCTCTCTTCAATAAATTCCTTGATGAAGGGTTGGTTCATTCGCGCTGTCACATTCCAGTCAATCAACCGGACATCGTCCCCGGGCTGATATTCGCGGACCTCGCTGAATTCCATTCCCCGTCCTTTAAAGGCGGAAACGTATTCACCCGCCATGATGTCGTTTACCAGGTAATTGGTTTTTACCTGAAGGGTTTTTATTCTTTGCAGCAATTCCGGGGACAGTTGATTTTCTCTCTTCGGGGGTGGGGCCGGAATGCTGAACCAATCCCGTATATTTTTAGAAATGGTCTGGAACATATTAAATCAGGGGACTTCGATGGTATCGAACAGAGATTTTAAGATGTCATCTGCCGTTATATTTTCCGCTTCGGCTTCATAGGTAAGAATGATCCTGTGTCGGAGCACATCCATTCCAATACTCTTGATATCGTGCGGGACCACATATCCGCGCCTTTGTAAAAAAGCATATGCCTTGGCTACCCGGTTAAGGAAAATGGAAGCCCGCGGCGATGCTCCAAATTGAATCATACCTGCATAGGATGATAGCTGATTTGCCTTGGGGTCTCTTGTGGCAGCGACAAGGTTGATAATATAGTCCTGAAGGTTTTCATCAATATAAATGGAATCTATGACTTTTCTGGCGGCAAGAATATCCGCAGGATCAACCACAGGTTTCACCTTATAGGGTTCACTGCTGAAAGACATCCTTTGCATGATTATCTTTTCTTCATCCTTTGAAGGATAATCGATATGAAGTTTCAGCATAAAGCGATCTACCTGGGCTTCCGGCAGGGGATAGGTCCCTTCCTGTTCGATGGGATTCTGGGTCGCGATCACCATGAAGGGTTCACCCAAAGGAAAAGTATTGCCGGCGATCGTTATTTGGCGCTCCTGCATGGCTTCAAGCAAGGCACTTTGAACCTTGGCGGGAGCTCGATTGATTTCATCCGCTAATATTATATTTGAAAAAAGGGGTCCCTTTTTAATGTCAAACTCGCCTGTTTTTGGCTGGTAAACCTGGGTCCCTAAAAGGTCCGCAGGAAGTAAGTCCGGAGTAAACTGAATTCGTTTGAAATCGGCTTTTACCGATTGCGCCAGAGTTTTAACGGAGGTCGTTTTAGCAAGACCGGGAACGCCTTCTAAAAGAATATGCTCTCCTGTCAAAAGACCAAGGACCAGTCTTTCAGTGAGATATTTTTGTCCCACCATGATTTGGTCAAGTTCGTGAAGCAGAGGAGGAATGAAACCACTCGCTTGATTGACCTGATCCGTAATTTCATCGATTTTTTGAACCATGCTTGCTACCTTAAGTTGTAAAAGTGGGTTTTAAATGAGGAACTTCGAAGAAATACTACCGTATAAAAATATAATAAAATGGACTGAAAAAAAATTAAAAATTTTTAACTTGGAGCCGATTTGCAGCGGTTAAATGGATGGTTTTGACTTTTTAACCGGTCAATTTAAGGTTTGACGGACACAAAAATTGATTTTAGGCTTTACAAGAGCCATAACTTAAATAAAATAGCTGGCTTAACCCATTTTACCAGGAAAAGTAGATTAGGACGGAGTGTGGCAATGCAGGATGATGAAGTCAAAGATATAGAAAGCATTATTGATCAGGGTTTGAATACGGAAAACAATGAACTCGATCTCCGGGAAAAAGAGCTGGACGATGATGATCTGGTTAAGATCATGCAATCGGACAAACTGAAAGGGATCACTGCTGTTTTTCTGGAATTCAATGAGATTGGTGACAGGGGACTGGAAGCTCTTCTTGAATGCGAGCATATGAAGTTTGTGACCGCCCTTAATTTGTTCAAGAACAAGGTGACGGATAAAGGCGCGATCGCATTGGCAAAATCAAAAACCATGCTCAATCTTTCGGAATTGATTTTGAGCGACAACGAAATTGGGGTTGAAGGGGCCAAAGCAATTGCGAATTCTAATTTATTGGGTAACCTGGTTTCGCTTTGGCTGGGGGATAAACTAGGGGATGAAGGGGTAAAGGCAATAGCAGAATCAGAATCTTTAACCCGGTTGACTCAGCTTTCTTTATATAGGAACGGAATGGGTGATGAAGGGGCGATTGCAATTGCGAACTCCAAAAACCTGGCAAAACTGGAAGAATTAAATCTCAACTGGAATTTTATTGAAGAAGAGGGCATGGAAGCATTGGCAAACTCAGAAACATTGAAAAACCTGACCCAGTTGACCCTGACCTATAATCCCATTGGACCAAGGGGAGCTGAGATAATAGCCGAATCAGAAAATTTTAAAAATGTTACCTTGATGGACCTTTATGAAACTGAAATTGGGGATCGGGGAGCCAAAGCGCTGGCTAATTCCACGAATCTGCCGAACCTTCAGACCCTGGTTTTAATTCATAATGATATTGGAGAAGGGGTTCAGGCTTTATTTAAGGATAACAGGAACTTTCCCAAGCTTGAGAATGTCTATTTTTTCAAGCCCAAGCAGGAAGAGTAAACAATTAACTGGTATGCAAAAAGGGGTTTCCGGTTTGCGCCGGGAACCCTTTCTTTTTTGAGCGCTTCGATTATGTTTACAGGTGAAAAACCGGATTTGCTGGATATCATGCCCTTCAGGCAAGATAGCATTTACGTTGTCGGTAAAGACGGAATCCCGCAACACTGGGATGGCGAAGAATGGCTTCCGGTACGAACAGATAATACCAATCCTTTAATGGGAATCTGGGGTCCCCATGAAAACTGTATTTATGCCGTGGGAATTGGAGGAGTGGTCCTTTTATATAATGGTAAGGAATGGAAACAGGTAGATACCGGAAGTTACGATTCGCTGAACTCCGCATTTGGCTTCGATGAAAATAATGTCTTCCTCTATGGAGTGGGTGGAAGGATGCTCTACTGGAATGGAGAGAAATGGGATTACCGCGAACCCAATACCATCCATGACCTTTTTGGCATGTGGGGTGAGGATATCGAACATATATACACGGTGGGTGGAGAGGGTATATATCGGTTCTACGACGGCAACCAGTTTCAGCGCAAAGATGAATTGACGGAGGAAACGATTTCTCTGTTCGGGGTCTGGGGAACTAAAACCGACAACGTCTATATTTGTGGTTCACATGGAACGATTCTCCATTTTGATGGAGAAGACTGGAAACCCATGGAAACGCCGACGGAGGAATACCTTCTGAGTATTTGGGGAACTTCTGATGCAAATATTTTTACCGTAGGCGACAATGGGATAATGTTGCATTACGATGGAAAAACCTGGTCAAAAGTGGATCCGATCAAAGAGGAATACTTCACCAAGGTAAAAGGGTTGGGAGAGGACAATATCTATGTAGCGGGAGAAAACGGCACGGTTCTCCGGTATGATGGTACGAAATGGCACGACATGTCCCTGTAAAATTTATATCCTTCTGGAGCTTTTATGTCTGAACTGACCAGCAATCATCTTCTTTCCATTTTTGGATTGGATGAAAATAATATTTTCATAGGCGGTGCTGATGGAACCATGCTGCATTATGATGGCAGCAACTGGTCGACAATGGAAACGGATGGCCGTTGGACGTTTAAAGATATATGGGGAAGCGCTCCCGATAACGTATTTGCCGTCGTAACCGACGGAAGGATTCTCCACTACAACGGAAAAGCCTGGTCCACCATGGAAACCGAAAAGCTTCCCCCCATGACCGGTATTTTTGGCCTCGCGGCAGATGAAATATATGCCTGCTCGCGGCTGGGAAAGATTCTCAGGTACGATGGCAACTCCTGGAAGTTCATGCAGACCGGCACCGATACCGATGTGACACGGCTCTGGGGGTGCAAAGAAGATGGAATGATTGCGGTTGGTTATGATGGGCTGGTCTTGAAACAAGACGGCGATAAATGGCGGCGAATGACTTTCAACTCGAACGCAGAGTTTTACGGCGTTTATGGGTTTTCTCCCGACAATATTTATATGGTTGGCTCCGAGGGGGCTATATTTCATTATAATGGAGCTGAATTTACAGAGATGCCCTCGCAGACAATGGAGTTTTTTCTGGATGTGTGGGGACCCTCCCCGGAAATGGTTTTTGCCGTCGGCGATGAGGGCATGATTCTGTATCTGGATGGCGATCAATGGACGCGGATCGAATCCAATACCAAAGAATACTTTTCGTCCATCTGGGGAAGCTCCGATGAAAATATTTATGCCGTGGGCGACAATGGTTTGATCCAACACTGGAACGGTGAAGACTGGAAACCGGTGGAAGGATGATTCCTAATCCTTTTAGGGTGGGTTTTCCGCAAACTGCTTGACACCTGTTTCGAACCGATGCTAAGGTTCTAACTCTTTGATATTATTCCATTTTATCATTTAGGCATCCACCACCCGAAATGCTGAAAGGGCATGGGTTTCCTGTGCTTTTTTATTAGTTGTTTTTAGGGTCAAAATCTCTTGAGTGTGATTGATAAATGTTCAAGCCTTCTTTAGAAGAATTTAAAAAGTTGTCGAAATCGGGGAATCTCATTCCTGTTTATAAAGAGATTCTCGCCGATCTGGATACGCCGGTCTCCGCATATTTGAAAATTGGGGATGGGGATTACTCTTTTCTTCTGGAGAGTGTTGAGGGGGGCGAGAAATGGGCCCGTTATTGTTTTCTCGGTTGTGATCCTGCGATCATTGTCAGTAGTAAAGGAAGTAAAATAACCATCCAGGAAAACGGAAAAAGCCAGGAGAAGGAAATCAATTCGGGGACTCCCCTCACTGCCATCAAGGAAATTTTAGCTCGTTACAATCCCGTAGATGTCCCCGGGTTACCCCGGTTTTCAGGGGGGGCAGTGGGGTTCATCAGTTATGATATGGTTCGTTTTTTCGAAGACCTGCCCGAAGACACCCTGGATGACCTCAATGTGCCGGACTCGCAGTTCATTATCACCGACACCATGCTGGTTTTTGATAATGTTTCGCAAACCATCAAAATGGTATCCAATGCATTCATAGAATCCGATGACCTGGAAGAGATATACGAGCAAACCATAAAAAAAATCGGTCTGTTGGAAGAAAAACTGAAATCACCTTTAAAGATTTCAACCCCGGCCAAGGAAGAGGAGACTGTTCCTGAATTTGATTCGAATTTTGAAAAAGAAAAGTTCAAGGGAGCCGTGGAAAAGGTCAAGGAATATATACTGGAAGGCGATGCCATTCAGGTAGTTCTTTCTCAACGATTGAGCTTTCCGATTAAAAAGAGCGCCTTTGATATTTATCGGGCTTTGAGAACGATCAATCCTTCCCCTTACATGTATTTTTTGAAATTTGGCGATATTGAAGTGGTGGGTTCTTCCCCGGAAATTCTGGTGCGACTGGAAGAGGAAAAGGTGGAAGTGCGGCCCATTGCGGGAACTCGAAAACGCGGTAAAAACGAAGAAGAAGATCTGGCACTTGAAAAAGACTTGCTTGAGGATGAAAAGGAGCTCGCTGAGCATATTATGCTGGTGGATCTGGGGCGAAACGATTTGGGAAGGGTTGCCAAAATCAGTTCCGTAGAGGTCAACGAAAGTTTTACCGTTGAGCGCTATTCCCATGTGATGCATATTGTTTCCAATGTTCGTGGTATTTTAAAAGAAGGACTCGACTGTTTTGACGTGCTGGCAGCTACTTTCCCTGCTGGCACGGTTTCGGGAGCACCGAAAATAAGGGCAATGGAGATCATAGAAGAAATGGAACCCAACCGGCGCGGGCTTTATGCCGGGGCCGTGGGCTATATCGGTTTTTCGGGAAATATGGATACCGCCATTGCCATCCGCACATTGGTGGTGAAGGACAAAATGGCTTATTTAGGGGTGGGAGCAGGCATCGTAGCGGACTCGGTTCCGGAAAATGAATTTGAAGAAACCATGAATAAAGGGCGGGCTTTATTGAAGGCGGTTGAGTTGGCTGAGAAAGGGTGGGTTGTATGATCTTGATGATCGATAATTACGATTCCTTCACCTACAATCTCGTGCAATACATGGGTGAGTTGGGGGCCGATATTCGCGTCGAGCGTAACGACAAAATTTCCATACCTGGAATTGAATCGTTGGGGCCGAAAAAGATCGTTATCTCCCCGGGGCCCTGCACCCCTTCCAAGGCGGGTATCTCCGTTGAAGTAGTCAAACATTTTGCCGGGAAAGTTCCCTTGCTGGGGGTTTGTCTCGGTCATCAATCGGTAGGCGCTGCTTTTGGCGGGGAAATTATAAAAGCAGGAAAGCTGATGCATGGAAAAACTTCAGAAGTACGCCACGATGGTAAAACATTATTTAAAAACCTTCCCAACCCAATGACCGCGACTCGCTATCACTCACTGGTGCTGAACCGAAAAACATTACCCGAATGCTTTGAAATAACCGCTGAAAGTGATGACAATGAAATAATGGGGATAAGGCACAAACAGTTGGCTGTTGAGGGGGTGCAGTTTCATCCGGAATCCATTTTGACTCCCAATGGAAAAGACCTTTTGAAGAACTTTATTGAGGATAACTAGGTATGTCTTTTCAAAAATATCTTCAATCAGTTATTGCAGAAAAGGACTTGACGGAAAATGAAATGGTGGAGGCCATGACTCAGGTCATGGAAGGGAAAGTGAGTGATATTCAGCTCGCATCATTTTTAACGGCCCTGCAATTAAAAAAAGAAACGGTGCCGGAAATAGCAGGTGCAGCAAAGGTAATGCGGGAAAAGGCAGAAAAGGTAAAGGTAAATAAAACTAGTATTATTGATACCTGCGGAACAGGAGGTGATGGGTCAGATACCTTTAACATTTCAACAGCCGTTGCCTTTGTGGTTGCCGGTGCCGGGCTGACTGTCGCAAAGCATGGAAACCGGGCCGTTTCAAGCAGGTCAGGAAGCGCGGATGTTTTGAAATGCCTGGGGATAAATATTGATGCGTCTTTGCCCATGGTTGAGAGGTGTATTGAAGAGGTTGGAATCGGTTTTCTCTTTGCTCCATTAATGCATAAAGCCATGAAACATGCCGCAGCCGTGAGAAAAGAGTTGGGGTTTCGTACTGTGTTTAATCTCCTGGGCCCGCTTACTAATCCCGCTGGTGCCCATGTGCAGTTGCTGGGTGTTTTCGACTCCAAATGGGTCAGTCCCCTAGCAGAAGTTTTGCGTGACCTGGGAAGCCATCGTGCTATGGTAGTCCATGGTTTTGATGGATTGGATGAAATTACCCTCACAGGAGAAACTCAGGTGGCGGAATTGAAAAATGGAAAGGTGACAAGTTTTTCAATCGACCCAAAAGAGTTTGGTTATTCACTTTGTTCCGCTGAAGATTTAAAAGGGGGCACTCCTGAGGAAAATGCGGATTTGATCCGCGATATATTAAAAGGGAAGCAGGGTCCCAAAATGGACATCGTTATTTTGAACTCTGCGGCAGCTTTATATGTGGGCGGCAAAGCCGAATCTATTTCTAAAGGAATTTTAGTTGCGGCCAATTCAATCGGGTCGGGTGCCGCGAATAAAAAACTGGAAGAATTGTGCCGGGTTTCAAATTTCTAAAATGTCAAATATTCTCGATCAAATTTTTGCGGATAAAAAAAATGAACTTTCGACCACCCGGCGGAATTCTTCGCTTTCGGAAATCAAGCACAGGATCGGGGATCAACCTTCGGCCAGAGATGTATACGGAGTTTTAGGGGATGGGAAGGGGACCCGAATCATTGCCGAAATTAAGCCAAGGACACCGTTTAAAGGTGAGTTGCGTAAAGGGTTTGATGCGAAGATCATAGCAGGTGAATATGTAGAAAATGGTGCGGCGACCCTTTCAATTTTAACGGAAAGCAAATATTTTGGCAGTAACATTGGAGTTCTGAAGGAGATCAGGGAAGTCGCGCCCATTCCGCTGCTGAGAAAAGATTTCATTTTTGATGAATACCAGGTTTATGAATCTCGTGCCTATGGGGCAGATTTATTTTTGTTGATTGCTACCTGGCTCGATAAAAACTTAATGAGCGATTTGCTTTGCCTGGGTGAAGAACTTGGGATGCCTGCCCTTGTAGAAACTCATAACGAGCAGGATCTGGAAAAGGCCTTTGAGGCCAATGCAAAACTGATTGGGATCAATAACCGCGATCTTACAAATGGAAAAACCGACCTGGGAATAACAAGAAGGTTGGCACCCATGGCTTTGCAGGAGAAGGATAAGATCCTCGTTTGCGAAAGCGGAATACATGGACGTAGGGAAATAGAAGAATTTGAAGGGCTGGGCGTTCATGCTTTTTTAATTGGTGAAAGCCTGATGGTATCGGAAAATATCCCTGCCAAATTAAAGGAGCTTTTGGGTCGTGAAGAATCGTGACACAAAAATAAAAGTGTGTGGAATGACCAGCTTGAAAGACACTTTGGTTGCGGTGGACGCCGGAGCTGATGCGGTTGGTTTTATCTTCTATAAAAAAAGTCCTCGCTCGGTTAACATAAAGACAGTTCGTGAAATAGTGGATGAACTTCCCCCTTTTGTTGATGCGATAGGGGTTTTTGTTAACGAGACCGCCGAGCAGATAAATAAAATAGCCGACCGGTGCAAACTGGACCGGATCCAGCTGCATGGAGATGAATCGCCCGCATTTTGTAAAAAAATCAAACGGCGGGTGATTAAGGCGATTCGGGTAAAGGACATCCAGTCATTAAAAAAACTTTCTGACTTTCCAGTCAATGGTTTTTTGCTGGATACTTTTTCGAAAGATCAGCGGGGAGGAACGGGAAAAGTTTTTGATTGGAATCTGGTTCATCCCGCCAAAAAGTATGGGTCGGTATTTCTGGCGGGTGGTTTGACACCCGGCAATGTTCGGCAGGCGATTCAAAGAGTTAAACCCTATGGGGTAGATGTTTGCTCAGGTGTTGAAAGCCAGCCCGGTATAAAGGATCATGGAAAGGTAAAAGCTTTTATAAAAAACGCGAAAGCAGGGTGAAAATTATGAAAACTCATGAATTGCCCGATGTCAGAGGGCATTTTGGAAAATTTGGCGGCAAATATGTGATCGAAACGCTTATGCCGGCTTTACAAGAGCTGGAAAATCTCTACGAAGAGGCCCAAAAGGATCCAAAATTTAAAGAAGACCTTAATTATTATTTGAAACATTATGTAGGAAGACCCACTTCGCTTTATTTTGCCGAGCAACTCACGGAATATCTGGGCGGTGCAAAAATTTATTTAAAAAGGGAAGATCTGACCCATACCGGAGCGCATAAAATCAACAATACCATTGGCAGTGCTTTGCTGACACAGAGGATGGGAAAAAAACGAGTGATAGCGGAAACCGGCGCGGGCCAGCATGGAGTGGCCACGGCAACAGCCGCTTCTTTGTTCGGGCTTGAATGTGATGTGTTCATGGGTGAAGAGGATATAAAACGGCAGGCTCTCAATGTTTTCAGGATGAGACTGCTGGGAGCCAACGTCATTCCAGTCACCAGTGGTACGAGAACCCTGAAAGATGCCACCAGTGAAGCCATTCGGAACTGGATCACCACGGTGGAAAGCACTCATTATATAATCGGCTCTGTGGTAGGGCCCCATCCTTATCCTATGATCGTCCGTGATTTTCAAAAAATAATCGGTGAAGAATCGAAACAACAGATGATGGAGATGGAAGGCCGGTTGCCTGATACCTGCGTTGCCTGTGTTGGCGGGGGGAGTAATTCAATGGGACTGTTTTACCCATTCATTGAAAACGAAGGAATCCAGTTGGTGGGTGTAGAAGCCGCAGGCCATGGAATCGAAACCGATAAGCATGGGGCTTCGTTGACCAAGGGGTCCGCAGGAGTCCTTCACGGTATGATGAGTTATCTATTGCATGACGAAGATGGGCAGGTAACCGAAGCGCACTCTATTTCTGCCGGGTTGGATTATCCGGGAGTAGGGTGTGAGCACAGTTATCTGAAGGATTCGGGACGGGCTACCTATGCAACCATCACGGATGAAGAAGCGCTTGAAGGATTCAAGCTGTTATCCAGTAAAGAGGGAATTATTCCGGCCCTGGAATCCGCGCACGCAATCGCTCATGTTGCCAAAATGGCGCCTGAAATGAAAAAGGAAGAGATCATTCTCGTTTGTCTTTCGGGGCGGGGAGATAAGGATGTCAACCAGGTGGCGGATAGAATGGGGGTTTCCCTGTGAGCCGGATTCAAAAACGCCTGGATTCGCTTAATGGTAAAAAGGCCCTGGTCGCTTTTTTTACCGCAGGCGATCCGGATATGGATGCTTCCAAAGATATATTTGCGGCCATAGAAAAAAATGGGGCAGATATTATAGAAATAGGAGTGCCTTTTTCTGATCCATTGGCGGATGGACCCACCATCCAGGCTTCGTCGTACCGGTCCTTAAATAATGGGACGACACTTGAAAAAATTATTCAATTGGTCTCGGATATCAGGAAAACATCGGAGTTGCCTGTTGTTTTGATGACCAGCTTCAATCCTGTATTTGTATATGGTCATAAGGAATTTGTCGCCGATGCTATAAAAGCAGGAGTGGACGGCGTTATTATCCCTGACCTGCCGCATGAAGAAGCAGAAGGATTTCTCGAGATTGCTGAAGGTCTGGATATGATTTTCCTGCTAGCCCCTACAAGTACTCCCGACCGGGTGCAGCAAATAGGAAAGGTCAGCAAAGGTTTTATATATTATATTTCTTTAACAGGGACGACGGGAACGAAGGAAGCCCTTTCTTCAGGCCTGGGAGAAAAGGTGAAGGCAATAAAAACATCGGTATCTTTGCCGGTATTGGTGGGTTTCGGAATATCCGGTCCCGAACAGGCCAGAGAAGCCGCCAGGGTTTCAGATGGTGTGATTATCGGGAGTGCCATTGTTAAGTTGATCGAGGAAAACAAGGACCCAGTTGAAAGAGACCGAAAAGTAGGCGAATTTATAGCGAGTATTCAACAAGCCATCAATCCCTGACACCGGTGTCATGCTTTCCCGGATATCCATAATTATTCCCGCTTATAACGAAGAAAGTTCCATCGGACTTGTCTTGAATGCCTTACCACGGGAAAAAATCCACGAAATCATTGTCGTTGATAACGGTTCGACCGATGAGACAGCCCGTGTGGCCACTGAAAATGGGGCCCGCGTGGTTAAGGAACCGAAAAAAGGATATGGGGCCGCCTGCTTAAAAGGGATTGAAGAGCTGGATGCTCCCGATATCGTTGTTTTTTTGGATGGCGATTTCAGCGACTTTCCTGAAGAGATGGTTTCCCTCATAGATCCAATTGAAAAGGGAGAGACAGATTTTGTGATCGGAAGCCGAATGATTCTTCCAAAAAGTCGGGCGGCCTTATTGCCGCAGGCCCGATATGGAAACCAGCTTGCGGTTTTCCTGATCAAACTTTTTTTCAAACATACATTCACGGATCTTGGACCTTTCAGGGCCATCCGCTACAGTTCGCTTGTGGCCATTGGCATGCAGGATACGAATTTCGGCTGGACTGTGGAAATGCAGATCAAGGCTGTAAAAAATGGATTGCGCATTATGGAAGTTCCTGTTAATTATCGCGAGAGGGTAGGAGTTTCCAAGATTACAGGTACGGTTTCAGGTACATTTAAGGCAGGTACAAAAATAATTTACACCCTCTTTAAGTATTTGTTAACCTGAGCTTATGTTTAAAAGAGCCCTTATTATTTCAGCGCTGTTTTTTTTCCTGGCGGATTTTGTTCATGCAGCCGATCTTTCAAAGCTGGTAGAAAAAAGAATCAGTCAGGATGGGACGGTCCTTGACCTGAAGGATATGAATATCGGGCCAAAGGGCGCAAAGAAATTGGCCGCCATGGAATCTTTATCCTCTCTTGTTACCTTGCATCTGCAAGGAAACAATATTAAAGCTCGCGGCATGAAGGCATTGGCCAAATCTGCCCATTTGGCAAATCTCAAACATTTGGATCTTTGGGGAAACCTGCTCGGAGACAGGGGGTTGAAAGCCATTGCCGATTCCTCTTACCTGAAAAATCTGGAGACTCTCAAGCTGTGGAAAAACGAAATCAGTGATGACAGCATCGAGTTCCTGGCAAGTTCGAAAAATTTTACAAAATTGAAAATTTTAATGCTGAACAATAATCTTATTACGGATGCTGGAGCGGACATCCTTGCCAAATCTGAAAATTTTTCGGAACTGAAAACTTTGAACCTGTTTAGAAATGAAGTTGGGGACGGAGGAGCTCTGGCTTTTGCAAAATCTGTGAAATTTCCGAACCTCGAGTCCTTGTTTCTCGGTGAAAACAACATTACAGATCAAGGAGCCGTTCCCTTGATTGAATCTCAAAACTTCCCGGCCTTGAAAACGCTTGATATTGGTAAAAATCTGCTGGGAGAATCCTCGGCATTGGCAGCCTTTAAGGTCAACCGTAAGGAAAAGGTCAGAGTTATTATTAGATAATTATCCGTCTCTTAAATATGACCTCATGTCATTGCTAATGTTATAATCCTCCTTTTGTTCAGGTATCAAATTTCCCTGTTTAACCGGTATTTGTATGACATTGACTGAGATTGCACAGAAGGCCAATTCTGCAGCATTGATTCTTGCCCATCTTTCTACGGACAAAAAGAATCAGGCTTTAAACGAAATGGCCAGGATTCTTGAAGAGAATTGCGAATCGATTCTTTCAGCGAATAAGAAAGATTTGGAATTCGCTGAAAATGCGGAAATAGCAAAGCCTCTCATTGCCCGCCTGGCCTTAAATGAAGATAAGATCCGTGGAATGGCCCAGGGAATACGCAGCGTGGCAGCTTTGCCCGATCCGGTGGGCGTCAAGCAAAAATCAATGGAGCTGGATGAAAATTTAACCCTGCACCGGGTCAGCTGTCCCATAGGTGTGATCGGAGCTATTTTTGAATCGCGACCGGATGCCGTGCCGCAGATTTCTTCCCTTTGTCTGAAATCGGGTAACGCGGTGATATTAAAAGGAGGACGGGAAGCTCAAAATTCAAATAAAGTGATCGTTAACTTGCTGACTGACGCGATCAAAAAGGTACCTGGAATTCCCGAAGCAGCCGTACAAATGATCGAAACCCGATCCGAAGTAAATGACATGCTCAAAGAGGAGAAGTACATCAATCTGGTTGTCCCCCGCGGCAGCAATGATTTCGTAAGGTATATACAGGAAAATACAAAGATACCTGTTTTGGGACATTCTGAGGGGATATGCCATAACTACATTGATCGGGAAGCAGATTTGGAGAAAGCGCTGAGAATTGCTTTGGATTCAAAATTGCAATACCCGGCGGCCTGTAACGCAATGGAAAACCTGGTTGTCCATCAGGATATAGCCTCTCAAATAATTCCCCAATTGGTAACAAAGTTTGGCGAAAAAGGGGTTTTGTTAATGGGATGCGAAAAATCCCGTGAAATTGATCCCGGCCTGGCAGTTGCATCAGAAAAGGAATGGGACGAGGAATATAACGATTTGAAGCTTTCCATTAAAACCGTGGAAAATCTGGATGAAGCTGTTTCCTTTATTAACGAGCATGGTTCAGGCCACACTGATACAATTATTACGGAGAATTCGGAAAGTGCCGAAAAATTTATGAATGGAGTCAATTCGGCAAGCGTAATGTGCAACGCATCCACCCGCTTTGCGGATGGTTTCCGCTACGGACTGGGTGCGGAAATCGGGATCAGTACCAATAAAACCCATGCCAGGGGTCCTGTCGGACTGGAGGGTTTGGTGATTTATAAGTACAGGGTTTACGGGAATGGTCAAATTGTCGGCGATTATTCGGGTGAAAATGCGCGTTCATTCACCCATAAACCTCTCTGATAAAACTAAGTGGAGCAGAATAAACTCAGTCATTTAAACTCAGATGAAAACCGGGAGCCAAATCCTGTCTTTGACCCCCCGGTATTACCGGCAAAAAAAAACTGGTGGCTTTTCAGTATTTTACTTCTGGCAACCCTGCTTACGACCTTTTTAGCAGGTGGACCCTTGTTCTCAATTAGTTTATTGCTTATTTTAGGAGCCCATGAATTTGGCCATTATTGGGCCAGTAAGAAAAATGGGGTCCAGTCCACCCTTCCTTATTTTATTCCTGCACCTCCCATATTTATAGCGGGTACCTTTGGGGCCTTCATCCAGATCAAGCAGAGAATATCCAATCGAAGAGTATTGATGGAAATAGGCGCTGCAGGTCCCATTGCGGGGTTCGTGGTTGCCCTGCCCATGTTAATGGTGGGGTTGCACCTGTCCTCTGTTTCGCCTTCAACTGGAATAGGGGGGATCAGTTATGGCAGTTCCTATATATTGAACCTGTGCTCTGAAATGATCCTTGGAGTTGACCCGAGTTCCCCTTATATAAATATTCATTTGCACCCGATTGCCTTCGCCGGTTGGATAGGTATGCTGGTAACAGCTTTAAATTTGATGCCGGTGGGGCAGCTTGATGGAGGTCATATTATTTATGCGATTTTTCCTGACAAACACAGCGCGATAGGAAAATTATTTTTCTTAGCCTTGTTTCCTTTGGGTTATTTTTGGCCGGGTTGGATATTCTGGGCCGTAATGATTTCTTTAATGGGGTTTAAAACCGCCCCTTTAGATGAAGATGTGGGAGGATTGGAGTCTTTCCATAAAATCATAGGGCTGTTTACGATGATTATTTTCCTGCTAACCTTCATTCCTGTTCCCTTTTCAGAAATATAAATATAAAAGATTGAATATTAAGAGGATATTACTTGTCGACTCAAAAATGCCTAAAATTTAGGCAAATTTAGCCGGTTGACCCCAAAAAGGATTTTGCAAAATTAAGGATTTTTAATTTAGCTAAAATGTTATAAAATTGACGATTAGTTGATAAGTATATAAAAAATAAAGGAAAAATTTGTCAAAAATTTTATTCTTCCTGGTTTTCAAGGTTATAATGAAATTGACAGGGGGAACCTCCTATGGTACATTTCCAATATTCTAGGGGTGCTAAACTTCTTACCTTTTTGGGGTATTTTCATAAAGAAAAGAATATTCTTGGTTGCCATCAAGGTTTCTTTTTAGAAGTTTAGTGCCCCTTTTTTGCTTCTTCATCTGGATTTCTTGCCTTTTAAAAATTATCTTCTAATCCCTTTTTGAATTAATATAGTTTTTTTTATTAAATATTTTCCTTTTGAGGAATTTATGCGGAAATTTCGAACCTGGATTTGGTTATTATCGTTGGTTTCATTAATATTTGCTTCCAACTCGTTTGCGAATGGAGAAAAAACCATTCCTTCCCTGAAAAATGTTCTAAATGAGGTACGCTCTTCTTTTTCAGGAAAAGATAATCATCTGTCTTTGGGGGAAAAGCTGTTTGAAACTAAAAAATATTATTATCAGATCCAATACCTGGAACAAAAGCTGGATATACTGAACGAGGTCAAGGAACATTTTGAAAAAGCGGTCAGCAAAGCCGAAGAAAAATATGATGAGGGGGAGGAAGATGTTAGCCAATCTGATATCACAAAGCTTAAATTAGGATTGGCGGGAACATTAAATGATATTTATGAAATAGAGACCGATCTGGAAATTTCGCGTTGGTCACTATCTGATAGTCTTGGTAATGAATATTCCTCGAATGCGGAGTTATCCGAATCGGGTATTTCTCCCGTTGCTTTCGAATTTGATGATTTTCTTTCATGGTCCAAACATCACAACAGGTCCCAAAAAGGGATAAATAGGTCCCTGGCCTTGAGAAAAGCTTTTCTTAAAGTTGTGGAGGCCAAGAAAAAAATGCAATTGGCCAGGAAAAATAGAAAAATGACCCGGGCCTTGCTGGTGAGTGAAGTTGCTAACTATGATTTTGGTATTGGAGACTCGGGTGATCTTTTCCAGGCCCTGATTATTTATACCCGGGTTTTGAATGGGTATTATGATTCGGTATATAAATATAATCTTTCGGTGGCCACTTTAGATCGTGATAAAAATTTATGAGTGAAGATGCATTAAAATATTGGTTGGCTTTAAATATGGTGGTGGGTGTAGGCAGGACGATTTTTCACCGGCTGGTAAAAAGATTTGGCTCTCCAAAGAATGTTTTTTCTGCAGGTATTTCAGATTTAAGGCAGGTACCCGGGGTGGGCGATAAGGTTGCCATGGCCATATCGGAATTTGATGTTGATCGTGGAACGGATCGGGAATTAGGACTTGCTGAAAAAGAAAATGTCCGGATTTTGACTCTTTTTAGCGGTGAATATCCCGATTTGTTGAAATCTATTTATGATCCGCCTCCTGTATTGTATGTTAAGGGGAAAGCCCTCGATTCAATTTCTTTTCCCCTGGCTGTGGTCGGGACCCGGAATCCTTCAGAATATGGCAAGATTGTTGCCCATCGTTTGTGTGTCAAATTGGCATCGGCAGGTTTTTCTATAGTAAGCGGCCTTGCGAGGGGAATCGATACCCTGCTCATAAGGCGGCAATAGAGGCAGGGGCAGACACGATTGCGGTTTTTGGATGCGGAATTGGACATACTTATCCGGCCGAAAACAGAAAACTGAGAAATGAAATCGTCCAGCAGGGTGCAATCATTTCCGAATTTCCAATTCTCATGCGGCCCGAAAGAAATAACTTTCCTGCTCGCAATAGAGTTTTAAGCGGGTTATCTTTAGGAACGGTGGTAGTAGAGGCAGCGGAAAAAAGCGGTGCGCTGATCACAGCGGATTTTGCGCTTGAACAGGGCAGAGAGGTTTTTGCTGTTCCGGGAAACATTACCTCCGCAAAAAGTAAAGGGACAAATGATCTGATTAAAGCCGGGGCAAAATTAGTGGACAGCCCTGATTCCGTCATTGAGGAATTGCTTCCAGCCTTAAAAGATAAATTGGAAAAACCAGCCATTAAACTGGAAAACGATGTTGAAAATCGTATTTTTTCCCTTTTATCAATAGAAGGGAGGCACATCGATAATTTGATTGAAAACAGCGATTTGTCTCCGGCACAAGTTTCGGCTACACTACTGAAACTCGAATTAAGGGGTTTGGTCAGGCAGCTAAGCGGTAAAGTTTATGTTTCTAATTGTGATTCGAAATAAAAGAGTGAGGAAATATGGGTAAATCGTTATTGATCGTTGAGTCACCTACCAAAGTCAACACGCTTAAGAAAATCGTGGGCAAGGATTTTATTATCAAAGCCTCGGTAGGTCATCTTAAGGATCTTCCCAAGAAAAAACTCGGTGTCGACGTCGAAAATGATTTCGAACCTGAATACATCACAATAAGGGGAAAAGGTAAAATCCTCCAGGAATTAAAAACCGCCGCCAAAAAAGTGGATTCGATCTATCTGGCTCCTGACCCTGACCGTGAAGGTGAAGCGATTGCCCATCATATTGGAAACGAGGTTGCCCGGTTTACCAAAGGAAAAATTTATCGGGTGATGTTTAACGAGATCACCAAAAAGGCTGTTAAGGAAGCCCTGGAGAATCCCACCGAACTGAACTCCGATAAAGTGAACGCGCAACAGGCGAGACGTATCCTCGATCGCTTGGTGGGTTATAAAATCAGTCCCATTTTATGGAAAAAGGTTCATAGGGGTTTGAGCGCGGGCCGGGTTCAATCTGTAGCTTTGCGGATAGTTTGTGAAAGGGAGAGGGAGATTCAGGCATTCCAATCCAAAGAGTACTGGTCGATCACCCTGGACCTGGAAGGAAGTTCAAAACCCGAGTTTCAGGCGAAGCTTTTAAAGATTGGGGATGAAAAAGTTGAGATTGAGAATAAAGATGCCGCGGATAAAATCCTTAAAGATTTAGAAAACACTCCGGTGGTTCTTGATGCCATTACAAAAAAGGAGAGAAAGCGGAATCCCAGTGCCCCATTTATTACCAGTTCCCTGCAACAGGAAGCTTCTCGCAAATTAAATTTTTCCCCTAAGAAAACCATGATGCTGGCGCAAAAACTTTATGAGGGGATAAAGCTTGAAAAAAAGGGAACCGTAGGTTTGATTACTTATATGAGAACGGATTCTGTAAGACTGTCAGACCAGGCTCTCGACGAGGTGAGAAAATACATACCCGAAAGGTACGGCAAAGAATATCTTCCTTCCAAACCCAATACCTACAAAAGTAAAAAATCTGCGCAAGAGGCACATGAGGCAATCCGCCCTACGGATGTAAACCTGGATCCGAACTTTTTAAAAGATCACCTTGAAAAAGATCTTTTCCGTTTATATCAATTAATCTGGTCTCGTTTTGTATCCTGCCAAATGGTTCCGGCACTTCTGGATACAACCCAGTTTGATATCAAATCGGGCAAATACCTTTTTCGCAGCAACGGCTCCATTTTAAAGTTCGCCGGTTTTATGAAGGTCTATGTTGAAAGTCAGGATGATGAAAATGCAGAAAAAACGGACACGAAGGATGGAGATCGAATATTACCGCCTTTGAAAAAGGGAGAGAATTTAAAACTTCTCAAGGTATTACCCGAACAGCATTTTACCCAGCCGCCCGCCAGGTTTACCGAAGCAATGCTTGTCAAGGAACTGGAAGATAAGGGTGTGGGAAGGCCCAGTACCTATGCTTCCATTATCAGCGTGATTAAAGATCGGGACTATATTCAAAATGAAGAAAGAAGGTTGAAACCCGTGGAACTTGGTTTCATGATTAACGACCTTTTAGTAGAAAACTTTCCTGATATCATGACGACCCGGTTTACGGCAAATATGGAAGAGCAGCTGGATGAAGTTGAAGATGGAAAAATGGAATGGAAAAAAGTGCTTCATTCATTTTATAAGCCCTTTCAAAAAGACCTTGAAGAAGCTGAGAAGAAGATGAAAGACTTCAAGGCGGAGGTCGAAGAAACCGATGAGGTTTGTGAAAAATGCGGCAAAGCCATGATTATCAAATGGGGTCGCTTTGGTAAATTTATGGCTTGCTCCGGGTACCCGGATTGTAAAAATGCGAAAGACATTAAAAAACCGGGAAGTGAAGGGGAGCCTGAAACTCCTGATGAAGTGGAAGGCGACTGTGACCTGTGTAACTCTCCCTTGATCATCAAAAGGGGAAGGTTCGGGAAGTTCATTGCCTGCTCGACTTATCCGGATTGCAAGTTTACCAAGCCGATTGGTTTGGGAATTGCCTGTCCGGAAGACAATTGCAAGGGTGAAATTGCTCCTCGGAGAACAAAGAAAGGCCGAACGTTTTATGGTTGCACCAAGTATCCCGACTGCAAGTTCACCTCGTGGGATAAACCTAAGGCGGAAGCCTGTCCTGAATGCAAGCATCCCTTCATGGTTGAAAAGTGGAAAAAGAATGAAGACCCCACAATTCTTTGCCCCGAGTGCGGGTTTAAAAAGACCAATGTCGCGGCGTGAAAATTGAATGATTTTTTAACTATAATTGGAGCTGGGCTAGCGGGATCGGAGGCCGCCTGGCAGGCAGCGGAGAGGGGCGTTCCCGTTGTCTTATACGAAATGCGGTCTGTGAAACGTACCGCAGCTCACAAAACGGATAATTGTGCTGAGTTGGTTTGCAGCAACTCTTTAGGCAACAACCTTCCTCATTCTGCCCCCTTCATTCTTAAAGAGGAGTTACGAAGTTTCAACTCCATCATTATTTCTTCCGCTGACACTCACTCTGTTCCCGCCGGGTCGGCACTCGCTGTCGACAGGGAATTGTTTTCCAGGGAAATCACTGAAAAAATTTCCAACCATCCTTTGATTACTTTGAAGCGGGAGGAGGTGGTTTCCATTCCTTCCCCAGGCCCGGTTATCATTGCGACAGGTCCACTGACATCGCCTAAACTATCTGAGGACATCTCCCAAATGATCGGGCAGGAATATCTATATTTTTACGATGCCCTTTCACCCATTGTCGATGCCAATACCATTGATTACGACAAGGCATTTTTTGCATCCCGGTATGGGAAAGGAGAGGCGGATTACCTGAATTGCCCCATGAACGAAAAGCAGTATTATGATTTTATCCGTGAGTTAAATAACGCAGAAAAAGTTCCCTTGGCTTCTTTTGAAAAGCCTGTTTATTTTGAGGGTTGCATGCCCATTGAAGTTCTTGCCGAGAGGGGACCCAAGACCCTTTCTTTCGGTCCTCTCAAACCAGTGGGGTTAACCGATCCCCGTACAGGTAAAACACCTTATGCCGTGGTGCAGCTCCGAAAAGAAAATAAAGAAAGCTCTGCATACAATCTGGTTGGTTTTCAAACCAAACTTACCTATCCCGAACAGAAAAGAATTATACGTATGATCCCCGGTCTTGAAGAAGTCGAAATTTTCCGTTTTGGCGCTATTCACCGGAATACATTCATCAACACTCCGTCTTTGTTAAGCAATGAATTGGAGCTGAAAATCAATCCCGGGACCTATTTTGCCGGCCAGATCACGGGAGTTGAAGGTTATGTGGAGTCTGCAAGTATGGGTTTACTTGCGAGTTTAAGTGCGACCGCAAAAATTTCAGGAAAGGACTATGTTCCGCCTCCCAGAGACACCGCCCTGGGTGCTTTGATAAACTATTTGACGGCTTCAGGGACAAAGAACTTCCAGCCGATGAATATCAACTTTGGTTTGTTCTGGGTTCGGGAGATGAAGATACGTGATAAAAAGGTCAGGAATCAGAATATATCCAAAAACGCACTACAGCAATTACAGAACTGGCGCCATGAAATAAAAGATTGCATTGGTTCTGCCGCTTACTAAACGATACAAACGGCCAATACCTGTTTTAAATCTGTGTCCCCCTTGAAAACTTTATAAATTCCATCCTGCTTCAAGGTGGTCATTCCATCATTGAGAGCCTGCTCACGAAGTTCTTCTACAAGGCTCTTCTTCATAATCATTCGTTTTATTTCATCCGTTCCTTCAAGACATTCATGGATACCGGTTCTTCCGGAGTAACCTGTGTCGTTACAAGAATCGCAACCCACCGGTTTTTTAAGCATGAGTTCATCGGAATAGGTTATCCCCAGCTTTTCAAATTCCTCTTCACCATACTCTTTAACCAGCGAATCAAATTCTTCCTGGGTGGGATGGTGGTCTTCTTTGCATTTTTTACAAAGTGTGCGGACCAGCCTTTGGGCGACGATGAGTAACAAGGCATCCGCGAAGTTAAGAGGATTCATACCCATATCTATCAAACGGGTGATTGTTTCGGGTGCCGAGTTGGTGTGCAGGGTACTGAATACAAGATGACCCGTCAGGGAAGCTTCAAGTCCAATGGAACAGGTTTCGGCATCACGCATTTCACCAACCATGATTACATCGGGATCGCCACGAAGAAATGATTTCATTGCCCGGGCGAAATTCAAACCAATTTTGTTGAGCATTTGTACCTGCCTGAGTCCTTTCTGGGTGATTTCAACAGGATCCTCTGCGGTCCAGATTTTTCGATCGGGTTTGTTGATAAAACCAAGGGTGGAATGAAGTGTCGTTGTTTTGCCAGATCCTGTTGGGCCCACTACCAGTATTAACCCATACGGTTTGGCAGCTGAATTTTGAATTAATTTCAGGTTGCGGTCGCTGAAATTCATATTTTCAAGAGGGATTGGCTTGCTTGCCGCAAGAATACGAAGTACCGCATCTTCATTGCCTCCGACCGTGGGGCAGGTCGCAACGCGGTATTCAATTTCTTTTTTGCCGTATTTCATCTTGATTTTTCCATCCTGCGGCATTCGCCTTTCAGCGATATCCAACCGGGACATGATTTTTATTCTTGATATCAGCGCCTGTTTGTATATGGATGGAATCTCTTCGTAGATGGTACAGGTTCCATCTTTTCTAAATCGAACGAGGACATTTTCTTTTGCTATTCCCGGCTCAATATGGATATCTGAAACGCCTCTCTCGTACGCATCAATTAACACTTTATTGACCAGGCGCACTATTGTGCTGTCTGTTTCACTGATGGCGTTAGCACCATCATCTTCTTCACCTGCATCGAATTCAAATTCGCCTTGTTCATCTTTGAGAGCATTCAAAAGGCTGGACATTTCTTCAGTCAGGGGTTCACCGTCATCAGAATTATCTGAAGCTTCTATTCCTAAAGAAGAATTCAGGAAATCGAGAATATCGACCTTAAGACCGACCTTGTATTGAATTTCACTTTTAGGGAAAATTTGTTTTATGTTTAAATTTTTGTCTGGATTATTAGGGTCATTGATCAGGATAGTAATCTTGTTGTTTTCTTTTTGTACGGGTATCCAGAAATTTTTTGCCAGAAAGTTGCGATTCAACCCCGTTAAGTTTTCTGCGGGAAGAATTACGGTATCACTGTACCCAAAGTAGGGGAGATCGTAGAAACTCTCAAGCGATTTGCCTAAATCCTTTCTCTGGATTTTCAAGTCCTTCATCAAAATAGATTCCAGGTCAAGCTGGTTTTTGCGAGCTTTGGCAGTCGATTGAGTCAGCTCTTCCTCCGTGATAATTCCATTGTGGGTCAAATAGCTGAATTTGGTAGGCTTGGGTTCTACAAATTTTGACTGATTATGAAATGCAAGGGCCAGGGTTTCTGCAATAATGGAAGCTGCCTTTTCATCCTGCTCTGTAAATTTCTCCCCGTTCAACTTGTTCACTAGTTGAACAACACCCATTAGTTTCCCTGAATAAAGCATGGGACAACCCATAACCGATTTGCTTATGTTTCCGGATTTTTTGTCCCAGGAGCTGTCAAATCTTAAGTCGGTATGGAAATCTTTCAGTTCGTCTTCATTATAGACATCAGCAATATTCACGCTTTTTTGTTCCATCGCAATCCAGCCGGCGATGCTTACAGGGGAAATGGGCAGGCGGATTTCGTTGATTTGCTCTCCTGATTTGACCTTCGAAAATATTTCGTTGGAATGATGGTCAACCGCGTATATCGTTATAGCCTGAGATTCAAAAAGTTTTAATATGGAATCTTTCAGTTCAATAAGAATTTCGTCTATATTTTTGGCGGAATGGATTGCCTGTGAAATAGTATGCAGCCTTTCTTCAGGGGTAACCTGGGGTTCGGCGGGGATGGGCCCCATTCCGTATTGCTCTTCTAGTTTGAACAGGATCTGGCCCAGTGCGGGGGCAACCTCTCGGGCCAGTTTGAATTCTTTCTCTGTAAACGGGTCCCCGTTTTTCCTGTGGATGACCTCCATAACCCCCACAAGTTTTTTATTGTGCGGGATGGGAAGTACCATTAGAGAACGGGTGCGCATACTTACGATGCTATCCAGGGTTGAACCTTGAGATAATTTAGGATGAAACTGGGTTAATTCTTCTTGTGAATAGGCATCAGAAATATTAACTGCCTTTCCCACCGCTGCAACATATCCCGCCAGACTGCTTGTAGAAATATCCACGCGGACTTCTGGTTGCGAATCAATAATTTTGTTCCTTGAAAAGAGTTGTCTCTTATCTCGGTCCAGTGCAAAAAGGGTTATGGCTTCACAATCCCATAATTCCTTCAGTTCATTGATCAGGAGGGGAATGGAGGCAGCAAGATCCCTTGAAGATTGGATTCTTGCGAGCATGGATTTGGCTTTGTTTCCATTTGGACTTGCAATGTCATCTTTATTTAAAGTTTCCAGTGCCATGGGAGTATTTTAGGGGCATTGAATTATTAAACAATACATACAGCAAGAACTTGTTTTAAATCGCAATCTCCTTTAAAAACTTTATGGATTCCATCCTGCTTCAGGGTCGTCATTCCATCCTTGATGGCTTGATCACGTAGATTTTCCACTAATTCTTTTTTCATAATCATGCGTTTTATATCATCCGTCCCATCAAGCAGTTCATGGAGACCCGTTCGACCTGCATAACCGGTATCATTGCAGGATGCGCAGCCAACCGGTTTTTTGAGAATCAAATCATCTGTGTATTCAATGTTCAATTTTTTAAAATCCTCTTCGCCATATTGATTTACAAGTTCGTCAAACTCTTCCCGGTCAGGGTGGTAGTCCTCTTTACATTCCTTGCAGAGTGTGCGAACCAGTCTTTGTGCCACTATTAGAAGTAAGGCGTCGGCAAAGTTGAGGGGATTCATTCCCATATCAATCAATCGGGTGATGGTTTCCGGCGCTGAGTTGGTATGAAGTGTGCTGAATACGAGATGGCCGGTCAGGGATGCTTCCAGTCCGATGCCACAGGTTTCCGCATCTCGCATTTCCCCTACCATGATCACATCCGGGTCGCCACGCAGAAATGATTTCATGGCCCGGGCGAAATCCAGGCCGATTTTGTTTAACATCTGTACCTGTCTCAAACCATCCTGAGTGATTTCCACCGGATCCTCGGCGGTCCAAATCTTCGTCTCCGGTTTATTAATATACCCCAGGCAGGAGTGAAGCGTGGTTGTTTTTCCCGATCCTGTGGGGCCTACAACCAGAACCAGGCCATAAGGCTTGTTTACCTTATCCTGGATTAAGCCGAGGTTTCTTTCTGAAAAATTCATTTTATCCAGCGGGATGGGCTTGCTGGCAGCAAGTATACGAAGAACGGCATCTTCGTTCCCTCCAACGGTAGGGCATGTGGCTACGCGATATTCAATGTCTTTCCGCCCGTACTTCATTTTAATTTTACCGTCCTGGGGCATGCGACGTTCGGCAATATCCAGCTTGGACATGATTTTTATCCGGGATATGATCGCCTGCTTGTAAAGATAAGGAATCTCCTGATAAACGCGGCAGGCTCCATCTTTACGGAAGCGGACTTTGACCGGTTTTTTCCCTGTTCCCGGCTCAAGGTGGATATCTGACACACCTTGATCATAGGCATCTGTTAATACTTTATTGACCAGCCTTACTATGGTGCTGTCTGTCTCGCTGATAGCGTTGACTTCGCTTTCTTCTGATGGGTGATCAACGACCTCCGCGCTTTCATCCTCCAGGGCATCGAGTAAACTGGACATTTCCTCGGTGCGGATTTCTTCAGCGGTTTCCGTTTTTGCCTCATCCTCGGTCATGGCTGAAAGTAGGAATTCACGGATATCGACTTTTAATCCGACCTTGAATTCCAGTTTCTTTTTGGGAAAAATCATTTGGATGTTTTGGATCCTGTCCTTGTTTGTCGGGTCGTCGGTCAAAATAACGGTGCTGGAATCATCGTTTTGGATGGGAACCCAATAATTTTTGGCCAAATAATTCTTATTTAATCCGGCAAAATTGGATTGCGGCAAGACGATGGAGTCATTAAATCCCTGATAGGGAAGGCTGTAATAAAGTTCCAGGGCTTTCCCCATGTCTTTACGTTTTAGTTTCAAATCACCAAGCAGTACCGTTTCCAATTCCAATTGGTTTTTTCGGGCCTTCGATGTGGCATTGTTCAATTCTTCTTGAGAAATAACCCCGCTTTCTACCAGATAACCGAATTTGGTTCGTTTCTGTCGGTTGATTTTTTGCTGGTTAAAAAATGCCAGGGCCAAAGTCTGGGCGATAATTTTTGCGTTTCGCTCATCAAAACTGGTAAATTTTTCGCCATGTTTTTTATTAACGATTTGAAGAACACCCATAAGTTCTTCACCTTGTAAAAGAGGATAAACCAGCATGGATTTTGTTCTCAGCCCAGTTTTCTGGTCCCAGGAACTGTCAAACTTCAATTCAGGGTGAAAACTTTTTAATTCGCCAGCGTTATAAACATCGTTAATGTTGAGTGGTTTTTTAATATGTGCTGCGCAACCCGATATGCTCTTTTCGGATATGGGTACACGAATTTCATTTACCTGGTTGCCAGATTTTGATTTCGAATAAATTTCATTGCGAATCTCATCGATCGCATAAATTGTAATCAGAGCGGCGTCAAAAAGCTGGAGGATAGGCTGCTGCAACTCAATCAGGATTTCGTCAATAGTTCCCGCGGAATGGATTGCATGAGCGGTTGCCTGGATTTTTGCCTCAAGGTCTTCGACTTCAAGTTTAACCAGAGCATGACCCAGGGTGGAGGAAAGATCTTTTGCCTGCCTTATGTAGCCATCGGAAAAACCGTTTCCCGAAACATGATTTATACATTCTATCACCCCCATCAGTCTTTTATTGTAGGGCAGAGCGACAACAAGGGCAGACCGGGTTTGGAAATCAAACTTTTCGTCCCAGGATTTATCGAGTTGCAGGTCCGGGTGTATTTTTTTTAATTCGTCCTGATCGTATGCATTTTCAATGTTGAGGGTTTTTCCCGTTGCCGCTACAAATCCGGCCAGGCTTTTAGAGGATATATCAAGGCGGATTTCTTCAACGGCATCGCTTTTAATATTTCTTGAAAAAATTTGCCTTTTTTCCCGATCCACTCCAAAAACCGTCACCGCCTGGCAGTCAAACAGGGTTTTTAATTCCTCTGTCAGAGAGAAAAGAATTTGCGCCATGCTTTCGCCGGAGACTATTTTATTGATTACAGGTCTGGAGCGATCGCTGGATCGACGCCCGCGCGCATCTGAATCAACGGAAATTTTGTCCGAGTTCCTTCTTTTAGAGTGCGGAAGGGAGTCGGTAATAAGTTCTTCACCCTCTGTATGTTCTACAAGCTTATTACCATTTCCTTCGGAGGAACCTGACTCTTTAGTTTTAGAAAATAATCCCATTCTTTGGTTCCCGGATTGAAAAATTACGAGACCCCAACTTCAATCCTACTATCCTGTAAAACAAAACTCAAGTTGATTAAATACTATTTAACTATTTGATATATTGGCTAAAAAAGGCCGGTTTTGGAAGAAAAAATGTGGATTGGGTGAGAGGTGGAGTCAAACATCAAGATCTTGTGCGAATTCGGCTTTTTCCTTTATAAAATTATAGCGAGATTCCGCATTTTTGCCCATGAGCTGGGAAACTGTTTTGCTTGCTCTTTCCGCATCGCTTAATTTGACCCTTATCAAGGACCGGGTTTTTTTATCCATGGTGGTTTCTCTTAAATCCGAAGCAGGCATTTCCCCCAATCCCTTGAACCGCCCAATATCATGCTGGGTGCCGTTTAAATCTTTTACAATTTTATCTTTCTCTTCTTCGGTAATAGCGTAATAAAGTTTTTTTCCTACATCGATTCGGTAAAGAGGAGGCTGGGCAATGAATAGATGGCCGTTTTCTATGATTTCCGGCATACAACGATAAAAAAACGTGAGTAATAGGGTGCAAATGTGAGCGCCGTCTACATCTGCATCGGTCATGATAATGATTTTCCCGTATCTAAGCTTGCTGTAATCAAACTTGTTATGGATGCCCGTTCCACAGGCAGAAACAAGATTTTGAATCTCGGAATTTGCGAGGGTCTTGGCCAGGGTGGCGGTTTCAACATTCAGAATTTTTCCGCGAATAGGCAAGATGGCCTGAGTTTTTCTATCCCTTGCCTGCTTGCTGGATCCGCCAGCAGAATCCCCTTCGCAGATAAACAACTCAGCTTCGTTTTTGTTGGTGGTTGCGCAGTCAGAAAGTTTTCCGGGAAGATTTAAACGGTGAGAAATATTTGTTTTTCGTTGAACCGCTTCTTTTGCCTGGCGGGAAGCCACCCGGGCCTGTGCTGACAAGATTACACGATTAGCCAGCGTATCCCCTAAGGTTTGATTTTCATTTAGAAAATGTTCAAGAGAATGTTTGACAACCACTTCAACTTGAGAGGTGATTTCGGAATTTAACCGGCCTTTTGTCTGCCCCTGAAATTCTACTTCTCCCTGCAGGTAGACGTTTATTATTGCGATTAAGCCTTCCCGGACATCATCTCCGGTTATCGATGAAATCTCTCTGGGCAGGAGTTTTCTTCTTTCTATGTATGCCCGCATTGCTTTGGTTATGCCATTCCGGAAACCGTTTTCATGAGTGCCTCCATCGACCGTCCGAATGGAGTTTGCAAAAGAAAGGACCTGGGTTTCTGTCGCCGGAGTCCATAAAAAGGCGGTTTCCAATCTGAATTGTTTATCCTCTTTTTCAACATAAACCGGGCTCTCCATTAAAGTGGATTTCTTGCCAACGATTTTTTTAATGTAATCCTGAATTCCGTCAGGATAGTGGAAGGTATGCTTGTCTTTGCCTTCTTTGAATGTTATTTTTAATCCCTTATTTAAGAAGGCTTTGGATTCAGCCCGCTCCATGATCAATTTGGGGTTGAACTCAATTTTAGGGAAAATGGCTGGATCGGGCCGGAAATAAACCGTGGTTCCATAAGTTCGAGTTGCTTTTCCTTTTTTGAGTTTGGTCAAGGGTTTTCCCCTGGCATAGGATTGGGTCCATTCGAATCCATCCCTTCGTGAAGTGGCCGTCATGGTTTCCGACAAGGCGCATACTACGGCCATACCGACTCCATGCAATCCCCCGGATACTTTGTAATTGCCTTGTCCAAACTTTCCCCCTGAATGGAGGGTGGTGAACAGAATCTCCATTGCGCTTTTTTTAGTTTTCTTAAAAAGGTCAACGGGAACTCCTCGGCCGTTATCTTTAATGGTCACCCCCTGGTCTTTGTCCAGGGTGATTTCAATATTATCGCAATGGCCGTTTAGGGCTTCATCTACGCTGTTATCCAGTATTTCCCATAGGAGGTGATGAAGTCCGGTAGAAGAGGTGGACCCGATATACATTCCCGGTCTTTTGCGTACAGGTTCCAGGCCCTCTAAAACCTGAATGTCTTTTGAACTGTATTTAGTCATAGGGTTATGTGATCTTTAATATGGTTTTTCTTTTTGAAACAATGACTCCCTGACTGCCCCGATTGCATAGTCGGACACTTTTAACGCTGATATCCTTATCTTTGCCCGCATCGAAGCCAAGAGTTACCTTGTCTTTCAGGTCGACGAATTTGATTCCTGCCAGCCGGCTGTCGCCGGGTTTCATTAAGATGACTCCTTTGCCGGATCCTGTTAACTGGGCAACCTGTTCCGTTGCAATGACGACTGCTTTGCCTTTTGCTGTTGCGAGAAATAAATAGTCGTGGGTGACCGGAGCAAACCCGACCATTCTGTCATCATTTTTAAGGGTCATTATTTTTCTTCCCGACCGTGTGGTTTCACCGAGGTTTGAAATTGGGAACCGGAAGCCGAAACCGTTCGCGCTTGCAACCATAATTTCTTCTTCATCTGCAAATCCCAGAGAACTTTGACCGTTCTCATCCACGTTTTCAGGGTTATCGGGTAAACGAATCATGCCTATCACTTTTTCTCCATCCGCAAATTTGAACAGGCTTTGGATAGGTTCGCCAAACCCGCTTCGGGTATAGGGTAGATTGTAAACCTTCGCAACGTAAACGATGCCAAGGGAAGTAAAGACCCCCAAAAGGTCTTTTGTGTTGCAGGGGGTCACATCCAGGAGTTGATCGTTTTCTTTGAACTTCAGGGAGGAAGGGTCGCTGAGGGTTTTTAGTTTTCGTATCCAGCCATTCTGGCTGAGAACAATATGGACGTCTTCATGCTCGATAAAATCTTCCGCATTGAACTCAATATTTTCACTGGCGCCGAACTTGGTTTTTCTTTTATCCCCATATTTTTCGTCGATTTCTTCCAACTCCTTTCGGACCTCACCCGATATTTTTTTGGGTGATTTGAGGATGGAGATGATTTTCTTTTTCTCTTTCAGTTTTTCCTGTTGTTCCGCAATGATTTTTTCCATTTCCAGGGACACCAGGCGATAAAGGGGGAACTCCAGTATGGCGCTGGTCTGTTCATCGTCCAGTTTGAAATGTTTTTTGATTTTATCGTGAGCTTCTTTTCTCGATTTGGAAGAGCGGATCAATTTCAAAGCTTTGTCCAGATCATTGAAAATCGCTGCGAAGCCCGCAAGAATATGCAGGCGTTTTTCAAGCAGGGACAGTTCATATTTAAGGCGGCGGGTGACGACCTGTTTGCGAAACTCCAGGAACTCCCGGCAGATTTCAATAAGTGATAACCGCGAGGGTTCTCCGTTGGGTTTCAGGCAGGTAAAATTTAATTGAAAATTTGATTCGAGATCGGTGTGCTTGAATAAATAGCTCATTAATTTTTCCGGATCGGCTGTGTTCTTTATTTCCAGAACAACGCGAACTTTTTCATCGCTTTCATCACGGACGTCCGTCAGAGGGGGCAGTTTTTTCGAGATAATTATTTCAGCAATCCTTTCGATCATTTTGGCTTTATTTATCGCGTAAGGAATTGAAGTAATAATTATCTGTTTTTTGCCTCGTGGAAGATCTTCAATTTTCCATTCACCTCGGATTTTTATAGCTCCCGAACCGGACTCATAGGCTTTTCTCAGTTCGACCTTGCTGTTAAGAATGATCCCTTCTGTTGGGAAGTCCGGACCCTTGATATGCTTCATCAAAGAAGTAATGCTTTGCTTAGGCTGGTCTATCAGAGAGATCAGGGCAGAGAAAACTTCATGTAAATTATGGCTGGGAAAAGAACACGCCATTCCCACTGCTATACCTGAGGATCCATTGATCAAAAGATTCGGTATCCGCGAGGGCAGCACCACAGGTTCTTTCAGGGTATTGTCGTAATTGGGACGGAAGTCCACCGTGTCTTTTTTTATATCGCGGAGCAAAAAAGCGGTGATAGCGGTCAATCGGCCTTCTGTGTAACGGTATGCCGCAGGAGAATCTCCATCCATGGACCCGAAATTTCCCTTCCCATCAACCAGGGGATAGCGCATGGAAAAATCCTGCGCCATTCTAACCATCGATTCATAGGTCGATGAATCACCGTGCGGATGATATTTACCTAAAACCTCTCCAATTATTTTTGCCGATTTAACATGCTTGCTTGCGGCATTCATTCCCATGCTTTCCATGGCAAATAAAATTCTGCGATGGATCGGTTTGAGTCCATCGCGGACATCGGGAAGAGAACGAGACACAATGGTTGAAAGAGCATAAGTCAAAAATCTTTTTTCAAGCTCTTCTTGCAGATCGGATACTTTTTCTGGCCTCATATTGTCTTAAGTATTAAAGGGTTATTTCTGTTGTATTGTGAAATGATGATTTCCAGACTTGACGTTTTAGGATGGCGATCTTATTTACTTCCCAGGCAAGGAACGGAGTTTGGGTTTCCTGCTGCTAAAAATTTAATAAACAATAATTAATCAATAAGTTAAATAAAATCTACTGCTGAATTCAAATATTGGATTACTTTTGGGATACCCATATATTGTATGTCCAATTCAAATTTATACAATATGGGGTATCGTAAAGCAAGTAAATTCAATGATTAAAGTGTTTTGGCGGTTTTTTGGAAATTCTTCCCATCGAGCTTTAAAATCCTTTTGGTTGGAGAGCCATCCTAAGGGAGCCATTTAAAGTCTCTGCTTTTCATATGGTTAAAAAATATCACGATCCGGGAATGGGGCCTGGTTTCCCGCGTTTCTTTCATTTTAGGAGCAATTATGTCTGACCCAAAATTGCAGGAAAAAATAATTGATGCATTAAAAACCGTTAAAGACCCGGACCTTCATAAAGATATTGTCAGTCTTGGGTTTGTTAAAAATATGGGGCTGGATGGCGGAAAAGTTAAATTTGATGTTGAGCTGACCACGCCGGCTTGTCCGGTAAAAGAACAGCTTAAATCAGAATGTGAAACCAAGGTCAAAGCCATTGAAGGGGTCGAAAGTGTCGATGTCAATATGACAGCTGTTGTACGGCCGACCCAGCACAGCCAGCCTGTTTTAACCGGCGTTAAGAATATCATCGCTGTGGCAAGCGGAAAAGGAGGGGTAGGAAAATCGACCGTCAGTACCAACCTCGCGATTGCTCTTTCTTTGACCGGAGCCAAGGTGGGGCTCATGGATGCGGATATTTATGGTCCCAGCATTCCCCAGATGATGGGTATCCCAATTACTTCACCTAAAGTGGCTGAAGAAAACAAGTTTTACCCCCACGAAAAATATGGGTTGAAAGTCGTATCCGCAGCGTTTCTGACCAAACAGGGACAGCCTTTGATGCTCAGGGGACCCATGCTGGGAGGAATAATCCAGCAATTCCTGCAGAATGTGGAATGGGGCGAGTTGGATTACCTGGTCATTGATCTGCCTCCGGGAACGGGGGATGTGCAATTGACGCTGACCCAGAAGGCGCCGCTTTCAGGGGCGGTTGTCGTTACCACCCCGCAAGAAGTGAGCCTGATCGATGCGGATAAGGGTGTCAAAATGTTTCAGCAGGTTAAAGTACCCCTGCTGGGCATTGTAGAAAATATGAGCTATTTCGTTTGTGACGGTTGCGATAAGAAACATACTATTTTTAGAGAAGGGGGCGGAAAAAACCTTGCGGACAACTTCAATATTCCACTTTTAGGGCAAGTTCCAATCGTTCCCGGAGTGGTTGAAGGGGGAGATTCCGGCGTGCCAATAGTAATGGGAGATGCCGAATCACCAGCCAGCAAGGCCTATAAGGAATTGGCAGGGCAGGTTGCGGCCCAATTGAGTATCAATCAGTCTAAAGAAGATCAGGTTGATGCATCCTTTGAGCTCGCATGGAAAAGCTAGGTATTAACGGAATTAAAATTAAGGTAATTTCTAGGATTTAGATAGAGGATTATGACTGCCCCGGCACCTAAAAATATAAAACAAGTGAATGAAACGACCCTGGGAATTTCCTGGAGTGATGGTCACGAGTCGGAATACCCGGTAAAAATCTTAAGGGAAAACTGTCCCTGTGCGAATTGCATCGATGAATGGAGTGGTAAAAAGTTGATCGCACCGGGGTCCATTCCGGATTCCATTCGTCCGCGGAATTTAAAAGCGGTGGGACTTTATGCGATTCAATTCGAATGGAATGACGGGCACGATACAGGGCTCTATACCCACGAATTGCTCAGGCAACTTTGTCAGTGTTCCGCATGTACGGCTTGAAGTTAAAAGAAACTGATAGCTTAAGTGTTTGATTTTTGTGACACAACTGAGACAGTATCGAAACCCGATTGTCATTTTGGAATGGCATACTAAATCTGGATGAAAGTCCTTCTACCGTTACCTCCCCCTCCTTTTTCTCTAAATGGTAGAGGGATTTTTCCCCCCTAAATTTAAAGTTACGAGTGCTAGCAACACCATACAGTTAGCGCTCCAACCCGAACGGGAGCGGAGGTCAGGCCGCTCCCGTTTTTTTGGTCGCTATTGGACTATCGGTTAATTGGGGAGGGCGAGAATATCCCCATGATAATTCTGAGTGAGGTCTAATCGGGGATAGAAATCCAGGCCCTTGCTGACGTTGAAAAGCGAATAATCCAGATTTTCGAAAAAAGCGTGAAGCGTTTTTTTAGCGGGAGCCCTCTCACTTTCTTCAAAGTACCGGTCTTCCAACTCAAAAATTATCGCCGGTCTGAATTTTTCTATCGTATTTGCTGCAGATTGAAGAACATCCAGCTCCGTTCCCTGCGTGTCCACCTTGATTAGAAGAACAGGGTCACTATTATCAGCAAACCTGTCATCGATGCGGGTTACGGGCACAGTTATTTCTTCATGATCCTTGATGTCGGAATTTAACTTCAGGCTCGATCGTCCCATATTGTCGGCGTTTTTTTGCGCGTAAAATTTCAGTGATTTTTCGGGAGTGTTGGAAACCGCACCATTTTCCGATACAACATTTTTAAGATTATTCAGCTTTATATTGCTCTTGAGCCGATCATAAATTTCTGGATGGGGCTCGAAACAGTAGAACTCCACCTGCGGGTGTTTTACTGCCAACGGTATTGTGTTGGCGCCAATATTTGATCCGACATCGATCATGACTCCTGAGCATCCATCCAGGTAGAGACTCATTATTGCCGCGAGATGTTTTTCCCAGACTTTCTCAAGATAGATGGTGGACTCTATTAAGTTTCCCGGTTGGCAATGCATTAAATAGTTTCTGTCCTGAAACTCACCTAATACCACCCCCTCTTTAAAGTCGAGAGCTTCGATGTTGTATCCCAGCGCTTTCTCCTTGAATAGATTTGAAAAATAATTCTTTTTCCTGAAGATGGGGTGTGTTTTGTGGAAAATCGAATAAGTTATCCTTTTGATTAACAATTCAAATTTTTTTAATTTATCAATGCGTTTTTTATATTTGCTCATTAATTAACGTCCCGGAAAAAAAAAGAGCTTTCGAATATTGATTCGTAAGCTCTTTAAAAAAACAGTATCGCTTAAAACCTGCCTCAATCCAGCAGGGATGAGTTTTGGAATCCCGCTACATACCCACTTTTTCTCTCACTTCGTCCATGAGTTTTGCGTCGATGGTAGTCGCGCCCTTTTCCACGGCATAATTGATGACGGTCTTTTTCGCCATACCTCGCACAAAGAAGGGAACTTTTTTAATCCGCTGCTCCGCTTCTTCAGTCCAGATGAGGTCGTCTTCGGGATTGGTGCTCTTGAGTTCTTCTTTGGCCTGAGCGAGGGAAGAGCTTACCGCAGCCATTGGGGATTTGCTGACATCCGATGCGCCCCCCATTTCAACACCCAGTTTGCTGACGAATTCGGTTTCAAATTTATTGGTAAGCATGGCAATGCTGTAATCACACTTCTTGCATTTGAACTTCATAACCAGATTTTGTTTTTCTTCCGGCATGATGCCTTCGGTCTGCACTTCCATTTTGACATCACAAGGGATACAAAGGAATTTCAT
This sequence comes from Nitrospinota bacterium, assembly GCA_009873655.1. Classification (GTDB taxonomy): domain Bacteria; phylum Nitrospinota; class Nitrospinia; order Nitrospinales; family VA-1; genus UBA8687. The sequence goes on from WAIB01000016.1 coordinate 49,326, forward strand.
TACGCCTCCTGTTTATCTACTTTTTTATAAATTTTTCTATGTTGTCGACGGTCTCAGCGATGGCTTTGCCGGCAATAGAATCTTTAAATTCACTATAGAAAAGACTTCCCGATTTGCTTTGAGATACCCGGGTATCGAAAGGAATTTTTCCGATGTAAGGAATTTCTTTCCTTTCCGTTAATTTTTGCACATCTTCACCCGCAAACAATTTGCCTTCCTTTTCACAATGGGGGCAAACATAAGTCGCCATATTTTCCACAAGGCCAATGATGGGGACCCCCATTTTATTATTCTTGGTAATCGATTTTGTGACGATATGTTGTGACAGCATTGAAGGGATGGTGATTTCCACCGCTCCCGCCAACTCTGGAATGAGGGAGCGAATGTTGTCGATACGGTCACTGCCCGGAGGCATATCAATCAGCAGGTAGTCCAGTTCTCCCCAGTTGGTGTCCGCAAGCAGTTCTCGAATGGCGGTAGATTCCATGGTGCTGACCCATACTGCGGTGGCATCGGCTTCTTCCGTCCACATCACGGGGGTATCGGCTGTTTTTAACAGCATATCCATGGACATGATTTTGATCCCCTGGTAACCGTGCCCGGGTTCGATACCATCGTCTTTGGTTTCCAGTTTCAAGTCATTGCCTACACCCAGCAAATGGCCGATGCTGGGACCATTCAAATCCGCATCGAGAATTCCAACTTTGTAGCCACGATCCGCAAGACAGGAGGCAATATTTGCGGTGATAGAACTTTTTCCGACTCCGCCTTTTCCGCTCATCAGGGCCACTTTATGCTTGATTTTGTCCAGACGGGATCGCAGTTTCTCTCCCAGTTGAACAACCTGGCCGATGATGTTTGATCCGCCATCCCCTTCCAGGTCTTCATATGTTTTCATTGAAAAACTCCTTAATAAATACTGAAAATTTTAAATATTTCAAGGTATTTCAAACTATTAATAATAATAGAAAACCTGCTTGTTTTAAAGCGTTTCTTGGTTTTTCCTGAAATGAATAAGGGAGAAAGGGATATTTTCCTATTCTTATTCGTAAATCGTTTGCGATTAACGGCTTTTTAATGAAAAATTAACAGAAAAGGCATTGTGGGATGGTAATATTCGGTGCCCAAAATATTTTTTAATAAATCCGGTTAAAATGAGTTTGCCGAAAACAATTTTTTCATTTTTGATTGTAACCGTATCTAGTTTGTTTGTTTTGTCGCAATCCAGTGGGCTTG
>WAIB01000017.1 GCA_009873655.1 Nitrospinota bacterium
AAAGCGAACTCCTGCTGGCGGTCGACGACTTCGCCCATGGGAAAGTTTTCTGAACCCTCAATGGACGCCAGGGAAAATTCCCAGTCCTCCCGCACATCGAGCAAAAAGATATCTTCCCCGTTCTCGAGTCTTTTTTTCAGTTCAAGAGGCTGAAGTTGCTTGACAGAGCTCATAGATTTTAATTGAAAACCGGTCGCCGTCCTATTGGAAGCCGATCATGGGCCAGTAAAAAATCAGCAGGATTAAAAATCCCCCCAGCCCGAGTAAACTGAGAAGCGAACCCGACCAGATCATTTCTTTCAAGGTCAGGAACCTGGATGAAAAGGCCAGCGCGGAAGCGGGGGTTGCTATGGGTAATATGAAAGCGAAGTTACTCGGCAGTATGACGGTCATCGTTGCCAGGGCAGGATGAATGCCATAAGACGGACTCATGCTGATCGCGGTCGGTAAAAGAATGGCGATGACCGCCGAATTGCTCATGAATGTTGTCAATAGGGTGGACAACAGTGCGATGACAAGAAGAAATGTAATGGGAGAATCGACTACTCCCGAAAACAGTTTTTCTGCCAGCCACAACGCTGCCCCGGTCTCTGCCATGACTTCCCCCAGACAGATGGCTCCGCCATACATCAGAACGATGGCCCAGTTGATATGTTCTTCCACCATTTTCCAGGTAATGAGATTCAGGACAAATAAAAGGACGATTGAAATGATGGCGATGTTTGCGATTCCCAACTGGTCGCCGAAAACAAACCAGCAGAAAAGAGTCATCACCATAACCAGGCCAATGCCTTTTTCCTGAAAGGTTAATTGACCCATGACATGGGATTTATGTTTTAAAGCTTTTTTTGCCGCTTCAATATCTTGAACGTCGGGGGGGAATAAAAATTTCAGGGCCAGCCAGCCCCCGGCAAACAGGGTCAGCACCAGAGGAAAACTCAATTGGGTGTATTGGAGAATGCCGATGGTTTCAGCACCGGAGGTGGACTTTTCCAGCATTTCGACGGCAAGGGGAACCCTTCCCCCTCCCAGGACCGTCATGGCTCCTCCAATGATGCACCCCCAGGCCATGGCAAAGTACATGCTTTTAGCAAAGATGGAGTTTTCCCTCTTCAGGTTCAACGACTGTGCGATTTCGTGAATGATGGGAAACAAAATCACAGCCACTGCGTGTTCGGACATGAAACAGGAACTGATTCCGGCAAAACAATAAATGGATGTAATTAATTGGGATGGCGTGTTGCTCCAGTTCTTCATCACCCAGATGGATATCCTCGTGCTGAGTCCACAAGCCACCATGGAAGCGGACAGGATGAAGACACCCAGAATAAAAAAGACCGCCTTGTTACCAAAGTAGGCATAGGCTTGGGAAGCTTCCATCACTCCCAATAAAGGAACGGCTGCGATGGCCAACAGGCTGGTTATGGACAGCGGGATCAGATTGGTCGACCATAACAATACGCAAAGCACGAAAAGGCAAAGGACCTTGTAACCTTCATAGGAAAGGTCGCCGGGCCTGTCCTGGAGTAACATAAAAGAAAAAATCCCAAAGAACAGGGCCAGAAAAAGGTATCGCCGTAATCGGTCAAACAGAACAATCCATAGCGGACGACGGTCGACAAAAATTTGCTGGGGTTGTGAGTGGGATTCTGCCATGAGATCCGGATTTAATAAAAGCGTTAATTAATATGAAAAGATCGACTTGCGATGATAACCCGGTAACCTTCCGGTGGCAAGGCCACGCCTTAGGGATATAGTAAAAAGGTAGTTGGTATTTCAAGCTCTTCCTCTGTTTGCCTGCCTCGCTGGAGGCCCGGTGGCAAGACTACGAATTGAGGAATTATTTACGAAACAAAATATATGCTTCGTTTTATTAGTGGGTATTTAATGCGGGTTTTGCTTCAGGTTGCCATTGAGTCTGTTGGGTATCGACCTGATCGATGGTCCATAAATCGCAATCGCCACAGGTATCCCGGTAGTTCTTGCGGAAATGATCGAACTTGTCGTTTTGCCAGATCCCTTTCAGGTTATCGGTCAGCAGGTTCCCCATTTTGGAGTTGGGGAGCAGGCAGCAGGGGGTGACATTGCCCTCGCGTGTGACGTAGGCGTAGTCAAAAGTTTTCAGGCAATAGCTTCCTGACCGGTGCAGTTTTTTTCGCAGGAGTCTGTAAAAGAACCGGGTGATTCCCTGGGAGACGGTGTATTGCAGCCAATCCAGTTGAATGCCAGCCGCCTGGGCGATTTCGTCTGCCTTGAGGAAGATCATTCGCTCTTCTTTGGCATCGGGTCTTTTCAAATTGGGACGGAATTGGCGGTCCAGCCGGCCCACGTTGACCACATCACATCCAATTCGTGCTCCATAACGGATAACATCGTAAAGGTCATTTTCGCACCCCGCATGGATGGTTGCCTGCAATCGGACGCTGGGGGAATCGTTTTGTCGTCCCCGCACAACTGCTTCGATATTTTCGTAGACTTTGGTGCTGGTATGGCCTTCCACCACCGTTTCGTTGCCATTCACACTGTCTATGGAGAAGGTGACCAGGTCCAACCCGGAATTGAGGATTTCTTCAACCATGCTGGATTTCGTAAACAGACCATTGGAGGTGATCATGACCCGGTGCCCGCGTTCCTTGCAATATGAAATCATGTCGAACACGCGTGGGTGGATGAAAGGTTCACCCCAGCCCGTGAGGGTAATATCCTCACCGTTATCGAGTTTGTCCACGACCGTGGTGAAATCGGCCCATTCCATATGCTCCAGCTCGATACCCAGGTCTTCCCGTTGGCACATGGGGCAGTCCATATTGCACCGGTTGGTGATTTCAATTTGCACCTGTTTGGGGCGATTGGGAATCTTATACCTCAATCGGTTGATGGTTTCTTTGACCAGCAGAAATGGATTATTCATAAAATATTTAAGAAATGAGGCGGATATTTAGCCTTTTAAAAATATTTTACCTCAGAAAAATCAATGCAGTACAAATTTTTTTGGGTTTCGGTGTTTTCAATGGTATCTTTGTTTACTTACACTCTTTTCGGAACTTCCAAGAGAAAACTCAAGCGTTCTGTAGATTTTAGCAGGGTGCTGGAATCAATAAAAAACAATGAATTCTGGGGAAAACCCCTTACCAATTTGAAAGGCTTTACTCAATGGGTATGACGATCACAGAAAAAATTCTTGCGGCCCACGCAGGGAAAGATTCTGTCGCTCCTGGCGACAATATCTGGGTAGATGTAGATGTTTTGATGACGCACGATGTTTGCGGCCCCGGTACTTTTGCTATTTTCAAAAAACAGTTCGGTGAAAACGCAAAGGTTTGGGACCGGGATAAGGTAGTTATTATTCCCGACCATTTCATTTTTACCAAAGATACCCACGCCAATCGAAATATAGATATTCTAAGGCAATTCGTCAAAGAACAGGACCTGCCACATTATTACGATGTGGGGACAGATAACTATAAAGGGGTTTGCCACCTTGCACTGGCCCAGGAAGGGTTCAACCGACCGGGAGAGGTTTTGTTCGGGACGGACTCCCACACTTCCACATCAGGGGCTTTTGGCATGTTCTCGACGGGCATTGGCAATACCGATGCCGCGTTTATTCTGGGAACCGGAAAGCTCTGGGTAAAAGTGCCGGAATCCATGTGTTTCGAATTCACGGGAACCTTCCCTGATCATATTATGGCAAAAGATGTCATTTTGAATGTGATTGGAGATATCGGTGTCGATGGCGCAACTTACAGGGCGATGGAGTGGAGAGGCGATGCGGTCATGAAGCTTTCCATGGAAGAACGCATGACCCTTTGCAATATGGCGATCGAAGCCGGTGGAAAAAATGGCATCATCGAAGCGGATGAAACAACCACCGATTACGTCAGGCAGCGCACGGACGCCCCTTACAAAATTTATCACTCAGATGAAGACGCGAACTATTTCTTCAAAAAAACCTATAACGCCGATGAAATGGAACCCATCGTCGCGAAACCGCATTCACCGGATAACAAGGCCAAGGTCAGCGAGTGTGAAGATGTCAAGCTGGACCGTGCCTATATCGGCTCCTGCACCGGCGGCAAATTGACAGACTTTTTAGCTGCCGCCAGGTTGCTTAAAGGCAAAAAGGTACAGATTGATACTTTCATCGTTCCCGCGACACGCGAAGTTGAAGAAGATCTTTATAAGGAAAAAATTGGTGGAGAATCTTTGGTTGATATTTTTAAAAATGCCGGTGCTTATCTCGGGGAACCTTCCTGTGCCGCTTGTCTGGGTGGGCCCAAAGATACTTTTGGACGCACGGATGATAATCAGGTGGTGATCTCGACGACCAACCGGAATTTTCCCGGCCGGATGGGTTCCAAGCAGTCCTACGTCTATCTGGCATCCCCTTATACCGCTGCGGCTTCCGCTTTAACCGGGCATATTACCAACCCTGCTGAATTTGTTAACAACTAAATTTTTATTATGGAAAAGATTATAGAAGGCCTTGCCTATGTGCTGGGCAATGATATTGATACCGATCAGATAATTCCCGCGGAGCACCTGGTTTATAGTTTGAGTGATCCGGAAGAAAAGAAGAACTATGGAAGATTTGCGCTTTCCGGGGTTCCCGGTGATCAGGCAGGTTTGCCAAACGGCAATGTGCCTTTTACCGAAGGTGAAAATTTTGAATCGAAATATTCTATAGTTGTAGGTGGAAAAAACTTTGGTTGCGGTTCCTCCCGCGAACACGCCCCGGCCTGTATGGAAATCGCGGGAGTCAAGGCTGTGATCGCCCAGTCGTATGCCCGGATTTTTTACCGCAACTCTGTGGACGGCGGGTTTTTCATCCCTTTTGAATGTGATACGCGACTGGTTGAAGATATAAAAACAGGGGACGATCTAAAGATTGATCTGAACGCGAATACCCTGACCAATAAAACCCGGGGGAAAACCTACGACCTGAAATCACTTGGTGAAGTCATAGACATTATTGAAGCAGGAAACATTTTTGAATATGCCAGGAAGTCCGGAATGATTGCTTCTTAATCACGGAGAGTATATGGGTTCAAATTGGAAATACAGGTTGCCCATTTTTATACTTGCTGTTTTTTTTGTTTTCAGTACAGAAGGTAAAAGGAAGGCATTTGCCGGGGATATGGTTCTGATTCCCGAGGGGACTTTCATAATGGGAAGTTCCGACGAGGACATCCTTTGGGCGGCTAAACAATTTCATTCCGAGTCTCTGGATTGGTACAGGGATGAAACCCCCCTGCAGGAAGTGGCATTGCCGGCTTTTAAGATGGATAAGTTCCTGGTGACGGTCAGCGATTACGAAATTTACCGGGAAGCGACAGGGAAGCCCGCTCCCCGCGAACATGACAACGGGAGATTCAATCATCCGCGGCAACCCATAGTCGGGCTGTCCTGGGAAGAAGCCCGCGACTATTGCCATTGGGCTAAAAAACGCTTGCCCACTGAGAAAGAATGGGAAAAGGCCGCAAGAGGAACAGATGGAAGGTACTATCCCTGGGGTAATGAACCCGATTCACTCAATACAAATATCAGGGGCAAAGGAGATATTTATAGATATACAAACAAGGTTGGGGAGATTCCTGAAAACATCAGCCCCTTTGGAGTCATGGATTTAGCAGGAAACGTTTGGGAGTGGACGGAAGACTGGTATCAACCGCATCCCGGAAACCAATATGACAATGATTTATATGGAGAACGGTTCAAGGTTATAAAAGGAGGGTCCTGGAATTCAAACCTGGATCTGGCACGCAGTTCAGTACGAGGAAAAGCATTGCCAGACCAAAAGAAAAATTATATTGGCTTTCGCTGCGCGTCAACAAATTAATTCTGGAGGACTTTATTGTGTTAATGAGAAAAAAAATAGTTCAGTTTTTACTGGTTTTTGGATGGCTGGTCTGGTCCCTTCCGGTTTTTGCGTCAGGTGAACATAATGAGCATGGAGGGCATTCCAGCGGGCATCCGGGTAAACAGGGTGGCGGCCATGGTTCCTCACACGGAGGATACAGTGGAGGTCATGGGGGCAAGGGAAAGCATGGAGGCCATGGTGGGCATGGTTATGGTCGCCGTAAAGGTCCTCCAAAAGATATCCCCGCACATATTCGAGAAAGGCTGGATCCGGATGGAACTAAAATAAATCTCAATGGTTCTCAGATTGGGGTTAAGGGAATGGAAATTCTCGCAAACACTCCTGAAATGAAAAATGTTGTTTCTCTTGCCTTGCAGACAAACAACCTGGGAGATGAAGGGGTAAAAATTTTATGCGGGTCAGATACCTTTCAGCATGTTGAAAAACTTTCTCTCTGGGGAAATAACGTTTCAGAAAAAGGCGCCATAATGATTTCTGAATCTCCCAACTTCAAAAACCTGACTGAACTCAAATTAACCCGCAACAAAGTAGGGGATGAAGGAATTGTTGCAATTGTGAATTCTGCAAACTCAAAAAATATTGAGTTTATGGATCTAAGCGCCAACCAGATCAGCGATCGGGGGGCAATTGCAATCGCAAATTCACCCCATTTGTCAAACTTGAAAACCCTGGATCTTTATAACAACCAGATTACGGAAAAAGGAATGGAGGCTTTGTTAAACTCAAAGACTTTAAAAAGCCTGGAATTACTAATACTGGTCCGTAATGAAATTAATCCGGGACAACGAACCGATGACCTGGCAAAAAATCAGACCCTGCCCAGTTTAAGACGACTGGAAGTTTTCTAGGGAACCTGGAACAATTTTAGATTTTTTTAGATAAAAAAATCACCTGTATCGGCGGTCATTGTACTGGTCGATTTTTTCTACGACCAGCTTGCTTCCACGCATGAGGGCATCCAGCATTTCTTTCAGAGCTTCAACTTCTTCGTTGGGGTCTTCCGCATTTTTAAAGTTTGTGGCTTCCTCGTTGATTTCCTGCACCAGGGCTTCAATTTCTTCTTTCTTATTCATATTTAGTATTTAAATGATTGCTGTTGAAATATTGAACCATTGGATATTATCCGGTAATAGGTTAGATTCAATATCCTGCCAAAAGTTTTAGTGAAAAAAGGGATTCAATCAGGAGGTATGGGATTCCAGGGTTTGGCGGATTTCTTCGAGAAGGTCTTCCTGGATAAGAGATTTCTTTTCGATCAGCTTTTCAATTCCACCGTTGAGGCGCAGGCGATCCGCGGAAGTCAGGTCTTTAGCCGTGACCACCACAATGGGAATGGGCCGATGTTCGGGGTTTTTCTTTAATTCTTCAATGAATTCGAACCCATCCATCACCGGCATCATCAGGTCGAGAAAAATAACTCCCGGAATTTTCTCCTGGACTCTTTGAAGAGCAATTTCCCCGTTTTCCGCTTCTTGAATCTTCAGGCCATATTCTTCAAGTATGGAGCAGAGCATTTTGCGGGTTTCTGGATCATCTTCTACCACCAATGCTGAACCCGAGTCCCATCGATATTTTTTCATGAGAATATGTAACCGGGTTCGGTCTATTGGCTTCGTAAGGTATTCTGATGCGCCGAGGGTAAAACCTTTGTTTTCTTCATCCACCATGGAGATCACAAAAACCGGGATATTCGCAACCTCGGGGTCGGCTTTCAATTTTGTAAGTACTGTCCAGCCATCCATCCCCGGCATCAAGACATCCAGAGTGATCAATGTGGGGTGAAGTTTTCGTGCCAGGGTCAATCCCTCTTCCCCATCAGATGCGCAAACAATAATATAATCTTCTTTTTCAAAAGCCCGTTTCATTTGGCTGTGCATCATCGGGTCATCATCGATCACGAGGATAATATTTTTCTTGGCTTCAGATTTTAGTTCTTCCAGAACTTTCTCAGGTTTTTCTTGACCCGGGGCAACTTTTTCTGCGGTTGCCTGAACGGTCATAACAACGGGAAGATGTACCGAGAATGTCGACCCTTCACCGGGTTGGCTTTCTACAAAAATATCGCCACCCATCATTTCGCAAATGCGTTTTGTTATGGCGAGGCCGAGACCGATACCGCCATATTTTTGGATGTTGGATGAGTGCACCTAGGAAAAACTTTGAAAAAGATTTTCTAGTTGCGAAGCATTCATCCCGATTCCCGTGTCGGAAATAGTGAAGTTTATCCAATCGGCTTTATTGATGGTTTTGCGCCTTATGGTGAAAACGATTTCCCCTTTCTCCGTAAACTTGCAGGCGTTGCTCAGCAAATTAAGCAAAACCTGCCGCAACCGGGTGATGTCTACAGAGATGGAACCCAGATTCTTATCAAGGTTGACTTTTAGCTTGTTGGAATTTTTGTTAATGATTGGCTGAACGGTCTGGTTAACTTCCTCAGCCAAAGTTTTTAAATTGCAATTTTGGCTGTAAAATTCCATCTTCCCCGCCTCAATTTTGGAAAGGTCAAGGATGTCATTGATGATCGCCAGCAGATGTTTCCCGGAGGAGTGAATTTTTTTTATATCTGGCCCAATTTCCTCTTCAATGTTTAATTCACCTGCAACTTCACCCAGGAGTTCGCTGTAACCAAGAATGGCATTGAGAGGGGTGCGAAGCTCATGACTCATATTAGCCAAAAACGTTGATTTTGCCCGATTTGCATCGGCAAGTTCCTGATTAGCCTTTTCTAACGCGGCAATTCGTTTTTGGTCATCTTCCCCGGAGCAAGGGTCGGGTCGGTTTTCTTCAATTTCCGCCAATTTTGCCTCTGTGGGATTATTTTTTAAGAGTCAATGGACTTTTGAATTATAACCTATTAAAAATAAACAGGGTCTTCCCCATCATCTGCAAACGTATTTTAGGAAAAATTTTAGAATATCGGTGTCACAATTTTGTTCCATTTTAGTCTTGATTTGTAACGGGTTCATTTAATTTTGTCCCATAAAAATGGAAACCGGGATACTGAAATAGAGGACGGAAAGGGGAGTAGTGGTGGGACGGGACGGAATCGAACCGCCGACACGAGGATTTTCAGTCCTCTGCTCTACCGACTGAGCTACCGTCCCAGCACTGAATTGGCTGATTAAAAGAGCGAAACCTATCATAATCCCTAACTTCTGTCAATTTCCATTAAGTCCATAAATTATTATTTTTTCAGAAGTTTTTTGTTATAATGGCGGCGTTAAAGTCTTTTGAACCTTGCCTCAAGTTTGTCAGGAATGGATTCCGCCCTATGCTGGTTCTTACCCGAAAAATTGGCGAAAGCATCAAAATTAATGAAGATGTCAAAATAACCGTTATAGATGTAAAGGGCAAGAATATTCGTCTGGGTATTGATGCCCCCCGTGAAACAAAAATTTATCGAGAAGAGGTTTTTCTCCGAATAAAAGAGGAAAATAAATCTGCCGCTTCTCAGCAGTTTGATCTTGGCAAAGTTTCTCAATTGATGAAGGACAAATTAAAAAAATGAGGGTTGATACCAGCCGGTTCGGTACACTAGAAATATCTGAAAAGGAAATCATCCGTTTCCCGGAAGGTTTATATGGATTTGAAAAGGAAACAGAGTTTACCCTGCTTCCTTTCAATCCTAATGTGGAAAGTCCGATGGAATGGATGCAGTCACTGAAATCATCGCATCTGGCTTTTGTCATTACGGACCCGTTTTTGTATTTACCGGACTACAAGTTAAAGCTTTCTGAAGAAGATAAAAAAATTGTGGAGTTATCCAGTGAGGATCATTTCTTGACCCGTGCCATCGTTACTATCCCGGAAAACTATGCTGAGATGACTGCAAACCTCATCGCCCCTCTGATAATCAATAAAGAAAAAGCGATTGCCAAACAGTTCGTACTCACTAATATGGACTACGACACCCGCCATTATCTCCTTCCTGAAGAAATGAGAAACGCCCCCGCTTCTGTTCACTAGCCTATCAGTGTAGGATGTAATGAATCCTTCCCTTTCTGTTTGACTTGCGTAAAAGAAAAGCCAGCGATTGCCAGCTGTGGTATCTTTACATTTCAATGTGCCAATCTAATTTATTTTTGAGATGGAAACCAACGATACCATTGTGGCTGTAGCAACACCTCCTGGAGAAGGTGGAATAAGCGTGATTCGGATCAGTGGGGAAAATGCCCTTTCCATTGCCGGTAAACTGTTTCATTCCTCTTTTGATATTTCGAAAAACAATCCTCCTTCCCACAAGGTTATATTTGGCGAGATTCGTGACCCCGATTCAAAACGGGTGATCGACGAGGTTCTTTTAACCTGGTTTGAAAAACCCAACAGCTATACCGGTGAAAATGTAATTGAAATCAGTGGCCACGGAGGCACCCTGGTGACTTCCACAATACTGGAAATCATTTTAAGACAGGGGGCCAGGTTGGCAGAGCCGGGAGAATTCACACGCCGGGCTTTCATTCATGGACGAATGGACCTTACCCAGGCCGAAGCCGTGGTGGACCTCATAGAAGCTGCATCGGATAGGGCCTTGAATTCTGCAGTTTCGCAGCTTAAAGGAGGGCTTTCCCGGAGGATTAATAATTTGTTCGACCAATTATTGGCCGTGCAGGCACAACTGGAAGCGGCTATTGATTTCTCTGAAGAAGGGCTCACCTTTCAATCCCGTGAAATAACCGGTCAACAAATCGAAGATGTGAAGAAAGAAGTTCTCGCATTAGTGGGTTCTTTTCACCAGGGCAAAATCATTCGTGAAGGTGTGCGCATTACTCTGGTTGGAAAACCCAATGCGGGAAAATCCAGTCTGCTGAATGCGCTCATGCAGGAAGAACGGGCAATCGTTACCGATATCCCCGGAACAACACGGGATACCCTGGAAGAGAAAATACGGGTTAAAGACATTCATGTTGTTATCATCGATTCGGCAGGTTTGCGTAATAAGCCCGAAATTATTGAAGAAGAGGGTATCCAGAGAACTCGCAATGCCCTGGAAAAATCCGACCTTGCCCTGGTGGTATTTGATCCCTCACAGCCTCTCGATGAAAATGACGATTTGTTGATGAAGGAATTAGGTGACAAGCCAAGATGCATTCTGTTTAACAAATCGGACCTTGAACAAAAATGGGAAAAGGAAAAAATCAAGGAATTCTTAAAAGATGAGGAGCCCATTTCGGTTTCGGCAAAAACCGGGGCCGGGATGCAGGGTTTAATAAATGCAATTTATGATTTTGCGGTAAAAGGAGATCGAATGGGAGAATCCATCTTCATAACCCGTGAACGCCACCGCAACCATTTGCAAAAGGCGGCAACGGCTCTAGACACCGCTTATGAAAGTCTCCGTTCCGACTGCTCTGAAGAGTTGATTGCTGTGGACGTAAACCTTGCACTGGAACACATGGGTTCGGTTTTAGGAAAAAGTTTTGAAGAAGATTTGCTTGATAAAATTTTTGGCCAGTTCTGCATTGGTAAATAGCAGCCATTTCCTTTGTCAGGAAAAAGGGTTGGAAAAGAGGAAAAAATTTCAGGGAAGCTCGTGAAAGAAAAACAGAAAAAGAAATTCTTGTTTTGTTTCGGTATGGGGTTCACCGCAAAAGCATTGGTGCAAAGATTACCCGATTCAGAGTGGGACTTTTCTGGTACTTTCCGACTTTCAGGAAAAAACGATTCCCTTCCAGGTACAAACCTTCTGCCATTCGATGGAAACAATGCCACTCCCGATATTGAGGTTGCTCTTTCCAAAGCGACCCATCTGCTGGTCACCATTCCCCCTCAACCTTCAGGGGATGTGGTTTTACAAAATTTTGGCTCGAAAATAAAAGATTGTAAAAACCTGCAATGGATTGGATACATTTCATCGACCGGTGTCTACGGGGATACCCGGGGGGAATGGGTGGATGAATCTTCAATTCTGCAGCCTGAAACAGAGCTCCATGTGTTGCGTGTGAAAGCGGAAGAGGAATGGTTAAAAAGCGGGTACGATTGCCCGGTGATGTTATTCCGCTGTGTCGCCATTTATGGTCCGGGAAGAAACCTGCTTCTCTCTGTCAAACAGGGAAGGGCTCGACGGATTGAAAAACCGGGGCTGGTTTTTTCCCGCATCCACGTGGAAGATTTAGCGCAAGTCCTTGAAGCCTCCATCAAAAATCCCAAACCCGGAGAAATTTATAATGTCAGTGATGACCGGCCCTCTCCCCCCTCCGAAACGGTTGAATATGCCTGTCGACTTTTGAAGGTTGAGCCACCTCCCTTGATTCCCTATGAGTCCGCAGAGTTAACTGAAATTGCACGGGGTTTTTATAAAACCTGTAAAAGGGTGGATAATAAAAAAATCAAAGAAGAGCTGGGTGTAAAACTGAAGTATCCCGATTATAAAAGCGGATTGGACGCAATTTTTAAATCCATGTAAGCCGCACCCGGCAGGGAAAGGTCTATATCCCTTAAACCAGAGAATTAAAGTCCGGTGGGATAATGCAGAAACTCGTGGTCGATATCGAACTTTTCTTTAAGGTGCTTGCCTATCGACTTAACGCCCCCCATCTCCGTTCCATAGTGACCTGCGAATATGAGGATGCAGTTTCCTTCGATGGCTTCATGAAAATGGTGGTTGGCGCCTTCCCCGGTAATATAACAGTCAAGTCCTTCCTGAATGGCTTGCCTGACAATGTCTGCGGCACCCCCGGTGACCAGCCCGACCGTTTTTACTTCACCCTGCCCGATTACTTTTACCTGTGAGCCCAGCTTTTCCTCAAGCAATTTACCCAGGGTTTCTGCCGGTATGGGGGAGATAGAACCTTTGAAACCAATTTTAGTGCCATCATATTCTCCAAAAGGTTCCAGGTTTTCCAGTCCAATCAAATCTGCCAGGGAACGGTTGTTGCCGAAAACGGGGTGCAGATCGAGGGGGATATGCGCGGAGTAGAGCCCAAGATTTGCCTGGATCATGGCTTCCACTTTTTCGTAATGCTGCCCGCGAATGGGTTCCAGCCCCGACCAGAACGCGCCATGATGGACAAACATCATCTGGCACTGTTTTTCAATTGCAAGATCAATCGTTGCCTGGCAAAAGTCCACCGCGACTCCAATTTTTTTTATGTCCCCGCGATTTTGGATTTGTAAACCATTGAGGGCATGGGGTGCGTCCTGAATAGAATTTATTTCCAGAAGGTTGTCGAGATAGTGGCTGAGCTGTAGAATGTCCATGTTTGAAAGTATAACTTTTTACCGACAACAGAGGCAATAGTGGTCAATTTTATTTTGCGCAATATCTGGCAGCGAATCATCCTGCTGATATTTATTTCAATTATTTCACATGCGATCGTACATTTGGCTCCGGGCGAACCCGCTTTGGTGGATCCCTCCAACCCCAGGATGAAACCCGAGGACATCGCCCGCATACGGGCCGCCTTTCATCTGGATGAACCTCTGCATATTCAATACGCCTATTGGGTTAGAGACCTGTTTACGGGTGAATTGAAATCCTTCAAGGACAATCAACCGGTCATGGAAAAAATATGGGAAAGGTTCCTGAATTCTCTTCCGTTGTTTTTAATAGCCACTATGGTCACCTGGTGCCTTGCGTTCCCGGTTGGAATTCGGGCGGCCATTCACCGCGATTCGACTTTTGACCGATCGAGCACTTTTATTTCTTACGCTTTAATTTCTATACCGGGGTTTTTCCTTTCCTATCTGGTAATCATTTTTATGGTGAAAACTTTCAATGTCCCGGTTTTGGGAATGCGGACTTTTGGCCTGGAGGGGGCATCGTTTTTATTCCAGTCGATGGACCGTATCTGGCATTTGACCATCCCTGCGCTGATGTCCGCGATTGCGGGAACGGCGGTTCTTTCGCGATACGTCCGATCGCAAATGCTGGAAGTGATTCATCAGGATTATATGCGAACTGCCCGGGCAAAAGGGCTTCCGGAAGATCAGGTCATTTACCGGCATGGGTTGCGCAACGCGTTATTACCCTTTATCACCATGTTTGGTTTGACCATTCCCGGCCTGATTGGCGGTTCGGTTATATTCGAGCAGATATTTTCATGGCCGGGAATGGGAAGGCTGGGCTATGAAGCCATTCTGGCAAGAGATTTCCCGATCATTCTGACACTGAATTTCATGACCGCCGTGCTGGTTCTTGTGGGAACGCTGGTATCTGACATTCTTTATGCCGTGGTGGACCCACGGATAAAATTTTAAAGGAACGGGCATGAGTGAACCGGTAGCAATTATTGAAGAAGAGGTTTTGCCGCCTTCAAAGGGGTTGTTCCAGGAACGCTGGGATATTCTCAAGCGGAATCGAATGGCCTACGCCAGTTTCTGGTTTCTCATGTTCCTGCTGGCCCTGGCGTTTTTGGGGAAATTACTGACCCGGTATATCGTCATCTTCGATCCCAAAATAGTCCGCCTGTCAGAAAAGTTTTTGCCGCCTTTGACTCCGTTTACCAGCTTGATCACTCCAAAGGAAGACGCTCCCACTTTTGGCATTTATTTTTTTGGTACCGATGAGTTGGGCCGCGATGTTTTTGCGCGGATGCTGGAGGGAACTTCCGTATCTCTCAGTGTGGGATTTGTCGCGGTAGGGATCATGCTGACGGTGGGAATCATTTTCGGCGGCATCGCGGGTTATTATGGCCGGGTGAAACTGGGGTTTGTTACTGTGGATACCATTGTCATGCGGTTTGTGGACATCATGCTGTGCTTTCCCACTTTTTTCCTGATACTTACCGTGGTAGCCTTGCTGCCTCCCAGCATTTACAATATTATGATCGTGATTGGTTTGACCAGTTGGATGGGGACAGCGCGTTTTGTGCGGGCCGAGTTTTTGTCCCTGCGCGAGCAGGATTTTGTTGCCGCAGCCCGAAGCCAGGCCATCCCCGAATGGCGCATTATTTTTATTCATATGGTCCCGAACGCAATTGCTCCTGTACTGGTTTCTGCCACGCTGGGTGTGGCATCGGCAATTCTTACCGAGTCGGCCTTGAGTTTCCTGGGTTTTGGGGTTCAACCTCCAGACGCAACCTGGGGCAACATTCTTTCGGATGGGAAAAACTTTCTGTTCGATGCGCCCTGGCTGACTTTCATTCCGGGTTTTACAATTCTTCTGGTAGTGCTGGCGTTTAACCTGTGCGGGGAAGGTTTGCGCGAAGCATTCAATCCAAAACTCAAAACAACAACTTGATATTGAATTTAAATCTGTGCCTTTGGAGGCATTCCACCGTGATATTTGTAATGGAAAAGAAATGTATGCGCATTGGTGTTTGTTGGCAAAAAGTGGTTTGGCCTGTTGCATAGAGGATCCCTCGTGATATTTGTTGAAAAAATAAATAAACAGTTTGGTTCAAAGATCATTTTCCGTGACGTGAGTTTTCATTTGCGCCCTAAAGAAAAAGTGGGCCTTGTTGGCGAAAATGGAACCGGTAAAACTACGCTGTTTAAAGTCATCATGGGTAAGGAACCTTTGGACTCCGGTCAGGTAACATTGAGAAAGGGGTTGAGGTACGGTTTGCTGGAGCAGGATCAAGAAGGGGGAAAGGAAACCGCGCTGGAAAGAGTGGTGCAGGGAGATCCTTACTTCATGCAGGTAAAAAATGAAATGGAAAAACTGGAAGCCGATCAAAAGTTCCAGGATCGTTACGGTGAACTGCAGCACGAGTTTGAACGGTTGGGAGGTTATAACCGCGAAGCCCGGGCCAAAACAATATTGCAGGGGTTGGGATTCAAGCCCGGGCAGTGGGAGAATTCCCTGGACCGGCTTTCAGGCGGTTGGCGTATGCGCGTCGAACTGTCGCGGATCCTTCTTCAACAACCCGATGTGTTGTTGCTGGACGAGCCTTCCAACCATCTCGATTTGCAGTCGGTGATCTGGCTGGAGTCTTTCTTGCAAACCTATGAAGGCAGCGTTCTCCTCATTTCCCATGACAGGAAATTCCTCAATACCCTGGCTACACGGATTTTTGAATTGGATCGTGCAGCCCTGACGGTCTATTCAGGAAATTATGATGACTATGAACAACAAAAGGAGGCTCAACGGGCGCAACTCGAATCGGAGGCCGCAAACCAGAGTCGGCGAATAGCGGAGGTGGAAAGGTTTATAGAAAGATTCCGCGCAAAAAACACCAAGGCAACGCAGGTACAAAGCCGAATCAAAATGCTGGATAAAATGGAAAGGATAAAAACGACCGGAAGTAGTAAGGCGATTCATTTTCGGTTTCCACAGCCTCTGAGAACAGGACGAAATGTTCTTGAAATGGAAAACGTGGCCAAATATTACGGCGATTTGAAAGTGTATGAAAACTTTTCTGTGACCCTGGAAAGGGGATGGAAAGTCGCTTTGGCAGGTGAAAATGGGGCGGGTAAATCGACCCTGCTTAAAATGATGGCCGGGGTGCTGCAACCTGATAGCGGGGAGGTGAGACAGGGGGTAAAAGTATCCCGGTCTTACTTTGCTCAACATCAAGGGGAATCATTAAATTTCAATCATACCGTTTTGGAATCGTTGCAGGAGTCGGCTCCGGGGCTATTGCGGACCCAGCAAAGAAATATTTTAGGTGCGTTTTTGTTCTCCGGCGATGATGTTGAAAAAAAAGTTTCGGTATTATCTGGAGGGGAAAAATCTCGCCTGGCTCTGGCCCGAATGCTTTGCGGCAGTGCGGGAGCAGAAGGAAAAGTTCCGGTAGCTCCGGGTTCCTCCCTGCCGCCTTCATTTATTTTGTTGGACGAACCGACCAACCATCTTGATATGCGCTCGAGGGAACACCTTGCGGCGGTTCTGGCAGACTATGAAGGCAGCCTGGTGATCATCTCGCACGACCGTTTTTTTCTGGATGGTTTTGTCAATAAGGTTTGGGAGGTGGCCGATGGAAAAGTAAGGCAATATGACGGAAACTACAGTGAATATGAAGCCGCCAGATCCAAGGAAGAACCTGCAGAAATAAGGAAGACAACAAAAGGTGTGGAAAAAATGGTTCCCGCCAACTCTGTGTTGGAGAAGGAAAGAAAGAGGAAAGAAGCCGAAGAACGGAATTTACGTTATAAGCAATTAAAACCGCTGGAGATCCGGTTGGAAGAAGTGGAAAACCGTTTGGAAGTTTTGATGGAAGAAAACCAGCAGCTTCAGTCCGATCTTGCCGATTCGGGAATCTATGAAACGGAACAGAAAGAACGTTTGATGAAAACCATGGAGCAACAGCGAAACCTGAAAGAGGAAGAACAGAATTTAATGGAGGAATGGGATGAGCTGACTCATTCAATTGAGCAAATTAAAAAAACTTAACTTCTGGTAAAGTACAACAACCTTTTTGATTTAAGCCAATTCCGTTCTTTACTATTTTTGCATAAAGTAAATAATTTATTATTTAATGCGTTGATTTCTTTCTGGCATTGAATCAATTTTTTAAAGGTGTCGTTCCAGGTCTGGTCGGCGGAGTGTCCTGCACCCTTTATCTCTTGGGATAAGATATTTTGCCGGCAATCATCGAGAGATTCCATTTCGATTTCTCCCATTATACGGGTTCGGGGTTCGGTGACTGTTTATTTGGATATAGGATACCATATAAAGAAAAATACTGTAAATGTTTTTCATAGTGCTTGAAAACCTTTGTTTATATGCGCTTAGATCGATTTTAATTGGGTAAAATTTTTATGGATTGGACTTTTTTTCTTCTGATAGTTTTCATAATTCTGGCGGGCATGGTGGTGTTGCCCATTTTCTCTGGCGCTCCCTGGCACCCTCTTTTACCCGGCACGATCCGTCGCATTTTGAATTTTGCGGAAATAAAACAGGGGGAAACGATTTGCGACCTGGGTTGTGGCGAGGGGCGGGTTTTAGTCACAGCCGCGAAAGAATATTCCGCCAGGGGGGTGGGGATTGAAATAGATCCGATCAAAGTTGGGCTGGCGCGTATGCTCGCGAAATTTAAAAATGTAGACCAGCAGGTAAAAATTATCCGGGGAAATATTTTCGAATTTGATCCTCAGGATGCGGACGTGGTTTATTTGTATTTGACCCACCAGGCTATGGACAGGTTGTTTCCAGAGATTTTAAAAAAACTCAAGCCTACGGTGCGGATTGTTTCCTACCGGTTTTGTATTCGCGGAATGACCCCCGAAAAAGTCAGTGCTGACAAAACCCTTTTCCTTTATCAACTCAGCAAGGGAAAGGAAATCAATAGTTATACTTGATGGGGTTGAACAATTTCTATTTTTCCATTTTAACCGGTCGAGCCTCTGCCCACTTAACCACTCCCTCCCAGATATAGGCAGACCGGTTGCCCCGCTTGACGACCAGCCAGTTTTTGTTGTTCAACTCGATGTTGGTACGGCGAACAAACTCCACTTCGGATCCTTTTTTCAAACTGATAATTTTTGGAAAAACCGTTCCAGGTCCTTTGCGCAGAGCCACTCCATCGACCATCACTTTTAAGATCCTCTGAGGATCCACCGGAGGCCGAACCATTTTAGGAGGCGTTTTCTTCTTCACTTCCGCCGGAGGAACCGGCCTGGTTGGAGAGGCAGGCGGTTGGACAACCGGAGTTGAAACTTCCGGCATCGAAACCTGCGGTGCCGGGGCTTCGGTTTTTGCCCCGGAAATTTCAGGCATCACTGCGGGGACTGGAAGTTTTGTTGCCGGCGGCGAAGGCGGCGGCGGTTTTCTTGTCGGGGGCGCGGGAGCAGGTTGCTGCTCGGTTGGCGGTAAAGAAGCGACAACCGGAGTGTCTGAAAATTTTACAAAAATGGGATTTGAAACCAAATGGTCCATTGCATTGACCGAGGCTTTGATTCTGTAATACGCACGTCCCTCCTGTTTGTTTCCCACATCTCTCCAGGTCAATTCATAAGGTAGAGAAACGGATTCCTGTTTCGCGAGTACCCCGTTTCGGATGATTTGAATTTGCGCTGTTTTCGTTCCCCCCTTGATGGACCTCAGTTTAATTTTTACCGCGGGAAAATCTGTTGAGGTCAGTTCTTGTCCAATCGTTGCCTGCTGGCCCGTTTTCTGGTCTTCGACGGTGAACTCATCCAGGGAGAGCCGATTCTCATCTGCCTGTCGGACCGCATACATTCGACCCTTTCTCATGGCGTCTAAAAGGGTGTCGCGATTTTTTTCTCGAACCAGGAAAACCGTTCGCACCGATCCCAGCCTGTCTCCCTTCTGGTCTTCACAAAGATAGTCGTTTCCGCCGTACCCCCACACAGGCTGGCTCCTCTGACCCTGGAGGTATTCCATAAGCACCTGGTCCCATTGTTGACCCGCTTCTGCCAGTTGGAGGGGACGGTCCCCCACCACTTGAAAACCAGTATAGTTTCTGGTTTTCAGCAACTCATCGGGATAGGGAAGAGTTTCCAGCATCGCATTTCCAGTTTGACGCGTTCCCGAACTTGATTCCATGTGGTTCCAGAAAACCATGGCTCCTTTCGAGTTGGCATAGTCAATCATGTTCTGGTAGGGCTTCATTCCCTGGTTACCATGGTAGGCATCAAAGGGAGAGCTTTGAAAGGGGTGGTTATTGATTGTTAATAACAGGAACAAAACCATCAGAGGGAACGTGAGGACTCTGATATACCTCTTGTAGAAGGCACCCGCACTCACCATGAACAAGAAAAAAAGAATTATGAAATTATTCAGTAAGGGATCGGTGTATTTAAGAGAAAGATTGCTGTGTTGCAAAGGGAGTTGTTCGTATTCCTCTGCCTGCGACATGCCGACTATCAGCATATGCTTGTCCCAATTATGGGCGGTGAGGTTCTTGTCAAAATGGCTTCCAGACCAATAATAGTGAGGAATGGTTTCCACTCCGGGAATCAGGAGGGTTTCCTTTATCTGTCTATCATTGTCTTTGATTTCTGAAATGTAACCGGCTGCACCCCGCCCCAGTACGGAAGGGTTCTCTGTTGTATTTTTAAAGATGCGTTCAAAAGGTTTTGCACCGAATTCAAATGAATTCCTGGCCAGGTCTCCAAAAATAACCGCATCAATTCCGAATCTTTCAGATTGATTTCCAATATCTTTAATGGAGGCACAGCCGTCGCTGAAATTGGTTTTTACATCAGCGATCCCATCAAGTTGAATGTAAATTGCAAAAGAGGAAGAGGGAAAGGTCAGGGCAAACCAAAAAATAAATATCGAACCCCAGCGAAACGAATATGAATGTCTATTCGGATTAAAAAAAACCAAGGCCAAGTCTTCTCCAGAACTGCGATAATTTTAAAATTTCAGGTTCAAAAATTGAGCCGGTTTTACCCAAGGTATTTTTACCGTGAATAACAAAACGATTTTTCAACCTTAATTTTATTATGTCCTCAGAAAGTATGATATACTTAAATGGTTGAGATTGCACCCCTTAGCTGGCTAAATTTTATGGCTGAGGGGATTAAGGAAAAAATAAACCGGGTCTCTTTCTAGCAATTTTCCGGCAATCATTTTATTGAAATACCTCAACCGGTTTGTGAATCCGATGCCGATTTTTCCCACATGGTGGGCTCGCCAATTTAATAACCCTAATGGGTAGATTTTTATGACATTAAAAATTCTTGTCGCAGATGACAGTGTTACCATTCAGAAAATTGTTGGAATGGCTTTTGAAAATGAAGATGCGGAAGTAGAAGGCATTGGAGATGGCCAGGAGGCATTTGACAAAATTCCGGACTTCAAACCCGATATTGTTCTTGCGGATGTGGATATGCCTGGGCTTGATGGATTCCAACTGTCAAAGAAGATAAAAGAAAACCCCGATCTGGCGAATATAAAAGTACTGCTTCTTGCCAGCGACTTTGAAGATTTTGATGAAGACCGCTTTAAAAAATGCCAGGCTGAAAATCATATTTCCAAACCATTTAAATCCGACGATATCATTCAAATGGTGGCCCGGGTTATGGAAGGGGAAACGGCGAGTGAGGTTGCCGGTGAACCTTCTTTGCAGGAAAGTTCTGTGGAAGAAGAAAAAAGCGCGGATGACGAACCCAGTCTGGAAGAGCTTTTAGAATCGGTTGAAAAACTTTCCACCGAACCTGTAGAAATTGCTGAGAGTCCCTCCGAAGAACCTGAAGATATCCCTCAGCCTGTAGAAGAGCTCCAACAGGAGGAAGAAGAATTTAATGAAGAACCGTCTACCGTCATCGATGACGACATTTTAAGCGGAATGATTCAGGATGTGAAAAATGAAATCAGCGAGGAACCTGCACCCGCGGCGACCAGCGATAATGATATTTCAGGTGACATGACTCAGGAAGTGGAGGAGGAAATCAGTCAAGACCCGGTTCCTGAAGCTGTTATTGATGATGAAATATTAAGCGGAATGATTCAGGATGTGAAAAATGAAATCGGCGAGGAACCCGAACCCGCTGCGGCCAGCGGAAACGATGTTTTAGGCGAAATGATTCAGGATGTGGAAACTGAATTAGAGGAAAAGAGTCCCTCCCCCGAACCTGAAATAGAAGAACCGGTGCTGGAAGATCAAACCTTTTCGGATGAGGTTTATGCCGAAGTGCAAACGAGAAAGATGGAGAACCTCGATGATCTCGACTCGGCCTTCAAAGAAATTGTTGCGGGTGAAAAAAAACAAAAGCAGGTACCCAAACCTGAAGCAAAAGAATCAGAGATGTCTGTATTAGGAGGCATCGTTCCTGAACCGGAGGATCTTCTGGAAAGAATGGCGCCCCGGGCATTCTCGGAATCTGAAAGACGGCCACATACCCAGGAAGAAATTAATGAAAACCTGAATGCCATCACCGGCTCATCCTCCTTCGGTTCCGTTCATTATCAGGACTCCCCCGTTCAGGAAATGGAGTATGGCGATAAGGATGACCGTTTCATTCAGGTGACAGGAGAGCAGGTGAGAAATCTTCTTGAAAAATCTTTGGACTCTTCTTTGCAGAAAGAAATGTCCGGCCTGTCAGATATTATTGTAAAAACGATTCGGGAAGTAGTCCGCGAAATAGCCCCAGAAATTGCCCGATCCGTCATTCGTGAAGAGATTGAAAAAATCAAGAAATTTTGATTGTTTTCTCAGTCAGGGGATCATCCGGGATTTAATTTCTTTCTTTATGGGGCAATTTTTGATACAAAGCCCTCTCTCATTTCAAATAAATTGAGCCTATTTCGGTTGTTCCAGATTTGTATTCCTAAACCCGAGCGGGTTTATAGATTTTCTGCTGATTTTTGAATGATTCAACTAGATAAACAATACGAACCCGGCGAGGTTGAAAAACGCTGGGGACGGTTTTGGGAGGAAAAAAACTTTTTCCACGCAGATGAAACAAGTGAGTCGTCTGCATTCTCAATTGTTATACCGCCACCCAACATAACCGGTCGATTGCATATCGGTCACGCCTTCAATAACACGCTCCAGGATATTCTTACCCGATGGAAAAGAATGCAGGGGTTCAATGCCCTTTGGCAGCCGGGAACCGACCATGCTGGAATCGCCACCCAGAATGTTGTTGAAAAACAGCTGCACCAGGAAGGAACCACACGACAGGATTTAGGAAGGGAGAATTTTGTCAAGCGAGTTTGGAAATGGCGTAGTGAGTCTGGCGGAACCATAATCAGTCAATTGAAAAAGCTTGGATGTTCGCTGGACTGGGAGCGCGACCGTTTCACCATGGACGAAGGTTTGTCGAAAGCAGTGCGGGAAGTTTTCGTTACTTTGTATGAAGAAGGCCTCATTTATAAAGGGGACTACATCATCAACTGGTGCCCGCGTTGTCATACAGCCCTTTCCGACCTGGAAGTGGAGTACCAGGAAACACAGGGAAATTTATACCATTTAAAATATCCAATAAAAGAGAGCGATGGTTTTTTGGTCATAGCTACCACAAGACCCGAAACCATGCTGGGAGATACGGCCGTTGCAGTCAATCCCGATGATGAACGATACCAGGGATACAAGGGCAAGAAACTGATTCTGCCTGTTTTGAATCGAGAAATCCCGTTGATCGAAGATGGATACGTAGACACTGCTTTCGGTACAGGGGCGTTGAAAGTGACGCCTGCCCACGATCCTAACGATTTCGAACTGGGGCAACGACATCAACTGGAAACAGTAAATGTAATGAATCCGGATGGTACCATGAACTCCCTTGCAGGGCCTGATTATGAAGGGCTGGACAGGTTTGAGTGCCGGAAAAAACTGGTGCATGATTTAAAAGACTCGGGTGTCCTTGAAAAAATTGAAGATTTAACCCACTCTGTGGGGCACTGCTACCGCTGCCGAACGGTGGTAGAACCTTATTTGTCGAAGCAATGGTTTGTGAAAGCCAAACCCCTTGCCGAACCCG
This sequence comes from Nitrospinota bacterium, assembly GCA_009873655.1. Lineage (GTDB taxonomy): Bacteria > Nitrospinota > Nitrospinia > Nitrospinales > VA-1 > UBA8687. The sequence continues at coordinate 23,156 of WAIB01000017.1, forward strand.
CATTGAAAGCGGTTAGAGATGGCAGCATAAAAATAGTTCCCAAGTTTTGGGAAAACACCTATTTTGAATGGATGGAAAATATCCGCGACTGGTGTATCTCGCGACAGATCTGGTGGGGACATCAGATTCCAGCATGGAATTGCAAAGCCTGTGGAAAAGTGATTGTTTCCAGAGAAACTCCCGATAACTGTCCCGATTGTTCTGCAACCGACCTGGTTCAGGAAACAGATGTTTTGGATACCTGGTTCAGTTCGGCACTATGGCCGTTTTCAACTTTAGGCTGGCCGGAAAAAACAGAGACCCTCAAACGTTTCTATCCAACCTCGGTGCTTTGTACCGGGTTCGATATCCTTTTTTTCTGGGTCGCACGGATGATCATGATGGGATTGAAGTTCATGGGCGATGTTCCCTTTCGTGATGTCTATATTCATGCCCTGATCCGCGATGCGGAAGGGCAGAAAATGAGCAAGACCAAGGGGAATGTGATCGATCCCCTGGAAGTCATGGAACAGTATGGTACAGATGCTTTGCGGTTTACCCTTGCGGCATTTGCCGCTCAGGGAAGGGATATTAAACTTGCGGAAGATCGCATCGAAGGTTATCGCAACTTTTGCAATAAGCTTTGGAATGCTTCCAGGTTTGTATTTATGAACCTGGAGGACTATAAAGGTTCCTGTGCTCTTGAAGAAAAATCAAACCTTTCAAATGCAGACCGTTGGATATTGAGCCGGTTGAATCGCGCATCAAAAGAAGTCAACGAGGCTTTGGAAGCATTCAGGTTTAATGATGCTGCCTTGACGGTCTATAAATTTATCTGGAATGAGTATTGCGACTGGTACATAGAGCTTACTAAATCCAAGCTGACAGGTTCAGGACCCGAAAGGAAAGCGGCACAAAATGTCCTGATACATGTTCTTGACTCTGCCCTCAAGCTTTTACATCCCTTTATGCCATTTATTACAGAAGAAATATGGCAAAAATTACCTCAAGATGGAAAGAGTATCATGGTAAGTGAGTTTCCGGAATACCGAGAATCACAAACCGATGAGGCGGTTGAAAAAGAAATGGAAGTGATAATGGAAATCATTACCGGCATCAGAAATATACGCGGGGAAATGAATTTAAATCCGGGATTGAAACTCAAAGCCTTAATCAGAACCCAGAATACTGAAATACAAAAAACTTTAAAGGAACACGGGGAATATATTCGGGAATTGGCCCGTGTAGAACAGTTGGAAACAGGATCCAATATCGAAAAACCCAAAGTGGCCGCATCTTCGGTTCTCGGAGAAATGGACCTGATCGTGCCCCTTGAAGGCATGATGGATTTCCGGGAAGAACGTAACCGGGTAGAAAAAGAGTTGAAAAAAATTGAAAAAGACCTCATATTTTTAGATAAGAAACTTTCCAACCCGAATTTCGTAAAGAAAGCCCCTGCGGAAGTCATCGAAAAGGACGAGCTTAGAAAGGCATCTCTTTCTGAAAAGCAGGCAAAGCTTGAAATTCATTTAAAAACGATTGAACAAGGTTTATGTTGACCGAAAAGAGGGAACTTTCTGTTTCCAACTCCTCACTTTTTTATGGATGCTAAAGCAGGTACTCTTACTCGCGATGAAATTTCTGAACAATCCCGGTGGGATTTGTCGGGATTGTATTCATCCAATGATGATTGGATAAAAGATTTCGAAACCCTGGAAGAGGATTTGTCCAAATACGCCAGCTATCAGGGGACACTGGGACAATCTTTTTCACAGCTCAAAGAGTGCCTGGAGTTCGATATGAATTTTTCCAGAAAGCTTGAAAAGGTTTATACATTTGCCCACCTTAAAAACGATGAAGATAAAACCAACAATTATTATCAGGGAAATTTCGAAAAAGCGATGAGGCTTCTCAGTGAAGCAGGAAGTGCGTCCAGTTTCATTCGCCCTGAGATCATGTCCGTTCCCAAAGAACAAATGAGCCAGTTCCTTGAAGAAAAGGAAATGGAATTTTACCGCTTTCACCTGGAGCAGATTTTACGATATCGGGATCATACCTTGTCGGATAAGGAAGAAAAACTTCTTGCCGCGTCGGGAGAAATGAGCCGGGCCGCAAGAGATTCGTTCGATATGCTGGATAATGCAGATCTCCAGCTTGGCGAAATTGAAGACGAAAATGGAGATTCGCTTCCCTTAACACATGGCAATTTTCAAAGCCTGATGCAAAATTACAATCGCCGTTTAAGGAAGGACGCTTTTCATACCTATTATAAAGCCTATGAGTCGCACCGTTTCACATACTCGGCGCTTCTTTCCTCGAGCGTGAAAAAAGATTTGTTTTACTCTCGTGCCAGAAATTATTCGGGCCATCGTGCCAAAGCATTGTTTTCCGAAAATATTGATGAGGGAGTCTATGATAACCTTGTTGAGTCCGTTCATCAGAATCTAAAACCTCTTTATAAATATTTTGATTTAAGAAAAAGGTTGTTGGGCCTGGATAACCTGCATGTATATGATTGCAGTGTGCCGCTGGTAAAAAATATCAAATGGCATATGCCCTACGAAGAGGCCGTGGAAAAAATTAAAATCGCTTTAAAACCATTAGGGGAAGAATACGTTGAGTTGATGGGGACAGGTCTTTTGCGGGATAGGTGGACGGATCGCTACGAAAATAAAGGGAAAAGAAGTGGTGCCTATTCTTCAGGTTGTTATGATTCGAATCCCTTCATCCTGATGAACTACAAGGAAGACAATATAAACAGCGTATATACACTGGCCCATGAGGCGGGACATTCAATGCACTCTCTTTTTTCAAGGAGAAACCAGCCTTACTTGTATTCTGACTACACCATATTTGTTGCAGAAGTCGCGTCGACATTTAATGAGTCATTGTTGACCAAGTATTTTCTTGCAGGGGATATTGACAGGGAAATGAGAATTTATTTACTTTGTCGTGAAATTGACAATTTCCGTGGTACGCTATACAGGCAAACAATGTTTGCCGAATTTGAACATAAAGTATACAATGCTGCAGAAAATAACCAACCTCTTACTTTAGAAGCTTTTCAAGAAATTTATAAGGGTTTATTAGAGCTCTATTTCGGTTCGGGTGTAGTGTTGGACGATTGCCTCTCGCTGGAGTGTTTTCGAATTCCCCACTTTTATTTCAGCTTTTATGTGTACAAGTACGCTACAGGAATCTCAGCGGCATATGCATTGGCAGACAGAGTGCTTTCAGGCGGAAATAAGGAACTTAACGACTATCTGAATTTTCTTAAATCCGGAGGCTCTAAATACCCCATTGATTTGCTGAAGGGCGCGGGGGTAGATATGAACTCACCGGAACCGGTAAATACCGCGCTTTCCAAATTTTCTGCCCTGGTGGATGAACTGGAAAATTTGACATTAAATAATTAATTTTTATTAACCCATTTCAATGGATTTTAAAGAAATGTTTAAGATGCAAACCATCTCGATATTATTCCCAACCTTTTGTAAAGGAAAACCGTTTTGAGAAAAACAGGACAGTTCAATAGAAACGGCGGAAATAAGCAGAGAAAAAATCTCAAAAACCGTCAGGAAAATTCTTCCCCGAAAAAATCAAATCAAAACTCCAACCAGGGTAATTCAGCTTCAGGGAATACCGGCTCAAGAAATTCCGGTTCAAAGAGAAAAGCACTTCACCCCTGGGTGTCTTCCAGCCAAGCGTCCTCGCAGGCTCTGACCTCGCATATTTCCATGGTCAACAAAAACCAGTCCGGGGGAAATGGGAATAATCGTAATAAACAGCAGGGACAGAAAAGGAAAAATACTTCTCGTCAACAAAGAGAAAATGGAAACAATGGAGGGGCAAGGCCAAGGAATCATTTTGGAAAACCCAAGCAAAAAGAAAATAGAAACAAGGCGAATATTCCTTCCGAGAATACTCGAAACACTTCGGGTTCTGAGAAAAAATTAGCAGGTGGACTGGATGCGTTCACTTTGTTTTGTGCCTACCACTTGGGCATTGGGCCGAATAAAGAATACAAGCCCACAAATATAAATGAAATCGCAAGACGATTCGGGCAAGACCAGGGGGTTGTCAAGCAGGCCTTGAAAGATTGCAACATGGACTCCGCGTCACTGCTTGACAGGGATTTTGATATGGCCCTGGCACAGTTGGATATACAGGTTGCGCCCGAGGGAATCGATAAAATGGAACTTGCCAAATCCATTTACGAAGATTTTCTGGAAGCACCCAGTGTGAAAAGGGATTGGAAAAAAATAATCGAGGAAGACCGCAAAGAGAATAGAAAAGTCTTTGGTTAGGATGGGCGGCGTCTAATAAATTATTTTGCTTCAGGGAATTGAGGCATCGGATTGAAGACGTTTGACCCTGTCATCTGTTACCACGCTTCCCGTTGGCACTCGTCGAAAGTTTAATCCTTTTTGAATAATCTGGTCCTGAATTCTCTTAACTCGCCCATTTGAACATTTCAAATCGTTCATCAAAATTGAAAAGGCGAATAACTCCCCTTCCCTGGATTCAAAAAATCCCGAAAGCGAACTGACAAAATTCAAAGTTCCTGTCTTGACTCGCGCCTTGCTGGAACTTTCAACTTTTCGCATTCTATCTTTTACATTGCCATCCACACCCATTACCCCCAGTGCGGTAACAAATTCCGGGTAAATACTCAGGTCGTTTTTTATGTTCCGCATAATATCCACCAGGATGGCTGGAGACAGTTGGTTTTGCCGGGATAAGCCGGAACCATCAAAAATTTTGTATTGACCCGATTCATATCCCAGTTGTTTCATATATTCCTCAAAAACCATCAGTCCTTTTTTAGTGGAACCCGGCGGTTCAAAATGTTCGGCTCCAATGGTTTTCAGGATCTGTTCTGCGACAAAGTTATTACTGAATTTGTTCAATCCGCGAAGGGCCAGTGCCAGGGGTTCTCCTTCATGGGTATAAAGTTCCTCTGCATTTTCAGGGACGATCCCCTCCATCAATTTTCCTTCAAACTTTATTCCTGAAAGTTTTAGATAGGATTTGAGGACATTGAGCGCATATTGAGTGGGATGGGTAATATTTAAAAAATAATGCGCCCGGGGTTGTCCAATGTTTATTCCTCCTGTAACAGTAACGAGGTCATGGTCTTCTTTTCCAATCCGGTTGACGATCAGCCGATTGCGTCTTCCCGGTTTCAAGGTCTTTGCATTATTTTCCAGTTTGATGTACTCGGTTTCCGGCTCGATGACAATATCCGGCCGGTCACCCACCTTTTTTCCCGGGCCCACATAGACTTTGACAGTATTAAAATTAAAAGATAATGCGCCCAAGGGAGCTTCATATGCCTGCGCCCCTGGATTTTTTATCCATGTCTTGACTCTTTTTTTTCGGTCAAAGAAAGAATCATCGCCAATAATATTTCCTTCAATTTTTTTTATGGGGAGATTCCTCAAGTCATTTACCAAAAGCCACAGCTGTTCGGTAACCAATTTGGGATCGCCAGAACCTTTTATGTACAAATTCCCTTTGAGAACCTGGTTCTCAAGGATGCCATCGGTGAAAACCTTTGTGGAGAAACGATAATTGGAACCCAGGTATTTTAACGCCACGGCCGTAGTGATAATTTTGGCATTGGAAGCAGGGATAAATAATTTGTCGCTACGGACTTCATACAATGTTTCACCGCGGTCCAGGGAATAGATTTTAATCCCATAATTATTTTTTCGAAGGCAGGAGTTGGAAAGTATTTTGGTGACGGCCCTCCGAAACGAACTTATGCCTATTTCGTCAACCAGGGCTAAAGAATTGGTTGGAAGAAAAAGGAAGACAACAGCCACAAAAAGGAAAATGGGTTGGAAAATGGAAATAAGTCTAGTCATCGTAGAAAATTCTACTCTGGAAAAATAAATTTTACAATTGACAATTAAGTCGGGATTAGGGAACCTATGTTCCAGTCCTAATAACCCATCTTAATTTAGGAATCCTTCCATGATTAATTTTTCACATGTCAAATACGGTGTGCTGGTGGCGATTATTGCCATTCTTTATGGAGGCCTGATGGGCCTGTCGTTTGGATGTTGTGAAGAAAGTATTAAAAAAACCTTGCATGGCAACGCGCAAGAGGTGATTTCGGTTAAATATAATGGAGACCAGGCCAAAGCGGATAAAATTGTGAAAAAGTCCTGGGTTTATATGAAGCGTGCCCACCTGCACTCCCAGACTATGGGCGTAATCAGTATTGCCTTTTCTTTCCTGGTTGCCTGGCTGGCGTATCCTGCAAAAGCGCAACTGGCTGTTTCCCTTCTCAGCGGGCTGGGGTCGTTGGGCTACGGTTCGTTCTGGATGTTTTCAGGATACCTGGCACCCGGCATGGGGTCTACGGGAGCCGCAAAAGAATCGGTTGGTTTGATTGCCCAGGTATCGGGCGCTTCCTTCTTTATCTCGGGTGTATTGGTTTTCGGCATTTTGATTTATAGAATGTTTGTGGTCAAACAATTAAATGAAGAAAATTAAAATTATATGAATTACGATCTGATAGGAATAGGCAACGCTTTGGTGGATATTGAAGTCCAGGTTGAAGATGCTTTTGTCGAAGAGATTTCGGTGACTAAGGGCGGCATGACCTTGTCTTCTGTTGAAGACCAAAAAAGAATTCTGGATTCCTTGCAATCCAAACCCAAAAAAATTTCTTCGGGAGGTTCTGCCGCGAATACAGTGCATGGTGCCAGTTTGCTCGGAGCAAAATCCTACTATCTCGGTCGGGTTGCCAATGATGCACATGGAAAACATTATACCGAGGATATGAGAAACTGCGGGGTGGGCTTTTGCGGCCCAGGATCCGACGAACATGGAACAGGTACCTGCGTTATACTCATCACCCCGGATACAGAAAGAACCATGCTGACCAACCTGGGTGTTTCTTCCTCTCTCCATCCTGAAAATGTGGATGAAACAATAGTTAAAAGTGCCGGGGCGGTTTATGTCGAAGGGTATTTGTGGACAGGAGATGAAACCCGGGAAGCAGGAGTCCATATGGCCCAACTTGCGAAAAAAGAGGGGATCCCTGTTTCCCTCACTTTAAGCGATGCTTTTGTTGTCAATACATATAAAGAAAGCCTTTTGGATTTCATTCAATGGAATGTGGATATTCTTTTTTGCAACGAAGTGGAGGCCAAGGCAATGACAGGCGAGGAAGATTCCCTGGAAGCATTTAAAAAACTGCAGGCGATGGTTGATACGGTATTTCTCACACTGGGTTCAAAAGGTTCTCTGGCGGGTCAAAGCGGTCAGGAGCCGGTACAGGTAAATACTTTTCCCGTCAAGGCGGTGGATACAACAGGGGCGGGAGATTTGTTTGCGGCGGGAGCTCTTTTTGGAGTTCTGAAAAACTTCTCCCTTGAAGAGTCCGCAGTTATTGGTTCTTATTGCGCCGCACAAGTGGTTTCTCACATGGGAGGGCGGCTTCCGGTTCATTCCCATACCGATGCAAAAAAAATCCTGTCAGAATATAAAAAACTCTATTCCAATGGAGGACAGTAATGAAAAAAACGAGTATTTTTCTGCTGACGATTTTGGTATTCCCGTTTTGGATGGGTTGCGCTTCTGTGGGAAAAGATTTTGACAGTAAGAAAGTGAAAAATATTGAAAACAATGTCACAACTCAACTGGAAATTCTGGAATGGTTTGGAGTCCCTTTCAAAGAGGGTACTGAAAACGGCTATACCATGTGGACTTACCAGATTGATAAATGGAAGATGGGTGAAGTAGAGTCGAAGGGACTGGTCATTCTGTTCGATGATAAAAATAAAGTAAAAGCTTACCGCTACGAATCAAACTACTAGGCCAATCGTTCCATTTCCTCCATACGTTAATAAATGCGAAAAATTTCTCTCGTTGTCTACGACTTTGATGGAACTCTGGTAGACACTCTTTTTGACATCGCGGACTCCGTTAATCTGACTTTAGCTGAACTCAAGCTCCCTCAATTGCCGCGGGAAACGATTCGAAAATATGTGGGGAAGGGGGTGGAGCGCTTGATGTCTCAAACCCTGGAAGGTTCTTCTTATTCGGATATCCCCACGGCAGTGTCGCTTTTTAAAAAACATTATTCCCAAAACCTGGTCCACCATACGGACTTTTATCCTCATGGAAGGGAAATCCTTCATTATTTTAAAGATAAAAGCCAGGCCATCTGTTCCAACAAGCCGGAAGGTTTTGTGCGCCGTATATTGGAATCATTGGATGGACTGCATTATTTTGACGCGGTCATTGGCGGGGACAGTGTGAATACTAAAAAGCCCGACCCGGAAGGATTGAATACCATATTACAACAACTCAATATTTCAGCCGATGAGGCGGTGCTGGTTGGGGACAGTCCCGTTGATGTTGAAACAGGAAGAAGGGCAGGGGTGTACACTTGTATCGTAAATTTTGGTTTAGGGTTTCCGGATGAAATAGCCGCAGCCGGCCCCGATTGCTCGATCGATTCCCTTTCTGAATTAAAAGACCTGTTTTGTTAGGTAGATACATTCCAAATCCTGCCTCATCCTTTTCCTCCCCCTGCCGGTAGGCAGCAGTTGACTTTATAGCAGGTAGTTCCTACAATGCCCCCTTCCTATGGAACCCAAAGACATTAAAAACATTTATCTTATAGCAATTTGTGGTACCGGAATGGCCGCGCTGGCTGGATTGCTTAAAAAATCGGGGTATGAGGTAACCGGGTCCGATGCAAATATTTATCCTCCCATGAGCACCCTGTTGAAGGATGCGGGAATCGAAATTTTTCCTGGATACAAAAAGGAAAATATTTCCAAGAATATCGACCTCGTCATTGTTGGTAATGCTGTTTCTAAAACCAATGAAGAAGTGCAGGCGGTTTTAGAAGCAGGTATCCCCTACACCTCTTTTCCCTCCGCCCTTTCCAGGTTCTTTCTGGAAGGCAGGAAATCCCTTGTGGTGACAGGCACCCATGGAAAGACCACAACGACCTCGTTATTGAGCTGGGTTCTTGAGTCGGCCCAAAGGAAGCCGGGGTTCATGGTTGGAGGTTGGTTGAAAAATTTTGATACCAATCACCAGGTCCCCCGGGGTGAATATTTTGTAACGGAAGGAGATGAATATGACAGCGCATTTTTTGATAAGGGACCTAAATTCCTTCACTACAGGCCGGATGCCTCAATTTTGACGAGCATTGAATTCGATCACGCGGATATTTTCAGCGACCTGGACCAGATTAAAAAGGTTTTTCGAGATTATGTTGGGCTCATCAAGCCAGAAGGGGTTATTCTGGTTAAATCAGATGACCTGAATATTCGGGAAGTGATTGAATCGGCTTCATGCAAGGTAGAAACCTATGGGTTCCAAGAAGGGGCGGATTGGCAGATTACAAGTTATCGATTTGAAAGTGGATTCGGCCATTTTTCTCTGTCACATAAAAATCAACACCGGGGTGATTTCCAATTGGCCATGATGGGTCGGCATAACGTGGAAAATGCGGCTGCCGTGGCGGGGCTTTGTTTCAGTCTGGGTTTGACCAAAGATGAAATTTATAAAGGGTTCCAAACCTTCAAGGGAATTAAAAGAAGGCAGGAAATTGCAGGTGAGAAAAAGGGGATTGTCGTTATAGACGATTTTGCCCATCATCCCACCGCAATAGATTTAACCATTGATGCGGTTAAAAAGGCCTACCCCAATCAAAGGGTTTGGGCGGTTTTTGAACCCAGGTCGGCGACCTCGCGCAGAAAAGTGTTTGAGGAGGCCTTCCCGAAAAGCTTTTTAAAGGCCGATCGAGTTGTTTTTGCAGGATTGTTTGCACCTGAAAAGATAAAGGAAGAAGAACGTCTCAATGTGGAAGGCGTTACCGCCTCCATCCGGGAATCAGGAGGAATAGCCGACTATATTCCCCAGGTAAATGATATAGTAGATTTTATAATCAAAAATTCAACCTCCGGCGATGTGATTCTCATTATGTCCTCCGGGGGTTTTGGTGGAATCCACCAAAAGATTTTAGAAGGGTTATAGATTTTTTCCTGAATCTTCAATATATGGATAAAAAATATTTCGGACAAATAAAACTGGGGCTTATTCAAAGGGGCCTGACTATTCCCAACCTGGTGCAGGGGCTTGCGGAAGTTTCGCAGGGACTTTGCTCTGCAGAACCGGGCCAGGAGATAACCCTGGCCCTGGCCGAAGATTTCATAGTCAAGACCACACTGAATCCCACTGACAAAGAAGGCCCCAAACTGATATCCCGGCAGGACCGGTTACGGTTATTTATGGAAGAGGGTGAAACGGATGTGAATATTATTCCTGTACCGGAATTCCTCAAGCAGCAGTTAAAAAAGCGCACCCCGGTTTCAGAAAATATTTGTCTCGATGGTTATTGCTTTAATGTTTTTCTACGTGCGATCGGAAAGGGAAAAAAATTGAGCATGCCTGTCGAAGCCATCCTTTCCGTTATACAGGCGGCCTTCGAAGAAGGGGCCGCAGACCTGGTCCAATTGAATATGGATTACAGCAATGAAGATGACAGGGGTTTTCAGAGGCTGGCTCCATTGGTGGAAGCCATCAAAAAGCGGTTTAATACATTCGTAGCCTTGAAAGGGTTTCCACCATTGGATAAAAACACCATCGACCATGTTTATGCCTCCGGGTTCGATATTGTTAATTTTCCTCTCGGAGGATTTTATGGAACGGTTAAATCAAAAAAAATCATGGGTGCGGAAAAAATCTATGAGGCTTTGGAGTATGCATCGAGTGTTTTCTCCCCGGGAACCGTTTGGACCGACCTGATTATAAGCCCGGGGTCCCAGGACAGGTTTAAAGAGGGAATTAACCGTTTGACCGATTCGGGAATTATTCCGCTGATTCTTTTGCAACGAGATAGTAAAACGGAGACTCCCAGCTACCGGGACCTGGTAGAGCTGGCAGAGCAGATGGATCAGGCGGTTCAACGGAATAGCCTTCCTCTTAAATGGTTGTATCCTGCCTGCCGGTTTTTAAGTCCTCTGGACACCCGCTTTTTTACTGAAGACCCCTTGAAGGCAAGGTTGGCGGTGACGCCGGTTTATCGTTCCGGTCTTGGTAAAAGAACTTCTGCAGGATTCGCGGCGATACGGCGAAAACTTCGTATTCGCAATGTGAGTGATTCCTTTGAATCTGCCGGCTTATAACTCAAAAGAAGATGAAAGGAAGGATGACTCAAGGCGACCAAACTTCAGATAATTGAAAGTCAGTTTTTGCTGGTGCAACAAAAGGCCCTTTGTTAGGCTGTGAATATGGATGATAAAGCGAAAACCCAGGAAAATATTCCGGAGGTCCCACTTAAAGAACTGGAAACTTTATGGCTCCAGGTGGGGGGTACGCTTTGCAACCTTGAGTGCACTCATTGTTTTATCAGTTGCGGGCCGAAAAATGACACCATTCCCATGATGACTCTCGCTCAGGTAAAAGAAAGGCTAAGGGAAGCAGGCGAACTGGGAGTTAAGGATTACTATATTACAGGGGGTGAGGTTTTTATTAATCCGGAAATTTTTGAAATCCTGGAAGCGATTTTGAGTTATGGTCCGCTGGATGTGCTCACGAATGGAACCCAGATAACCCCGGAAAAAGCGAAAAGGCTTGGAGCCATTCAGGATGGCTCAAGACATCCTTTGCGGTTTAGGGTCAGCATGGAACATTTTGAAGAATCCAAAAACGATCAAATCAGGGGTGAAAATTCTTACTGGAAGGCGATAGCGGGTATTGTCTGTCTTGCTGAAGCGGGATTTTCTCCCATCCTGACGGTGACGCGAACCTGGGAAGAGGAACTTGATTTGGAAATGGAATCGCAGTTCATAGAATTTCTAAAGAGAAATGGAGTGGCGCAACCTCAGATAAAAATTCTTCCCGGATTCCTGTTGGGCCAGTTAGCCGAAAATGAAAGAAATTATACACAAGAAGAATTTGTAACAGATAAATGTTTCGAAAATTTTGATATCACCCAATTACAATGTGCATCTTCGCGAATGGCAACGGGCGATGGAGTTTATGTCTGCCCGATTTTGGTGGACAACCCTGCTGCCCGTATGGGTAATACCATCAGCCAGACGATGCGGCCGTTTCCTTTAGCCCATTCAGCTTGTTACACGTGCCGGGTTACCGGAATGACCTGCAAATCCACCCCTTAAATCAGAAGGTAGAAAAATGCCCTTATTACATTCCACGATGGTTCCATTGGGAACCAAGGCGATTGATTTCAGTTTGCCGGGGGTTGATGGAAGGGAATATTCCCTGGCCAGCTTTTCGAAGGATCCGGTACTGGTAATTATTTTCATGTGCAACCATTGCCCTTATGTAAAGGCAGTTATTCAACGCCTCATTGACCTGCAATCCGGGTTTTCAGGGCAGGGAGTCCGGCTGGTTGGCATCAACTGCAACGATGCGGAAAAATATCCCGACGATTCATTTGAAAATATGAAAAGCGGATCAAAGGAATGGGGAATGAACTTTCCATATTTGTTCGATGAGTCCCAGGAGATTGCCAAAAAATATGACGCCGTTTGCACACCGGATATTTATGTTTATGGAGAAGAAAGAAAATTACTTTATCGCGGAAGAATCGATGATAACTGGGAAAAACCTGAACAGGTCACCCGGAGAGATTTAAAACAGGCAATCGACCATATTCTTGCAGGGAAAGACGTTCCGGGGGAGCAAATCCCATCCATGGGGTGCTCCATAAAGTGGAAAGTATCTTAGGATAATTTATGGAAGCCTTTAAAAAATGGTTGTTCATTCTTGCGGCGGTAATTTTTGTCGGCTCTATGTTTGCCGACAAAATCCTTTCTTTTTATATTGATTGGCTTTGGTTCAAGAACCACGGCATAGCTTCCGTACTTTGGACCGTTTTGATCTCGCAATTCGGTTTGGGGTTCCTCGTTGGTGTTATATTTTTTACAGTTACATACGGTTTTCTGATAAGCGTTTACAGAAAAACATCGCATCTTCCCATATTGCTGTCAGATCAGGTCCGGCGGGAAATTCCTTTATTGGACCTCCTTGCGGAAAACCTCAAGGTCCTCATTGTAGCGGCTCCTTTGGTTTTGGCGGTAATGACAGGCCTGGTAATGTCGCAACAATGGGAGATCGTCCTTCAATATCTCAATGCTTCCTCTTTTAATCAAGCCGACCCTGTTTTTGGTAAAGACGCAGGCTTCTATGTTTTTACCCTTCCCTTCTGGTTAATGGTTAAATCACTGGTCTGGGAAACCATGATCGTGATTTCCATTGGAGTGGGCCTGATTTATTTTTTCAAGCGTTTCGTTTATGTCAGTCCTACCGGAGTTGTTCTTCTCCCGGAAGCAAGAAGAACCCTTTCCGTATTGGCCGGATGTTTTTTTCTTCTTTTTGCCTGTGAATTTTATTTCCAACGCTATGAATTGTTAACCAGGGGAAACGAATTGATTTCAGGAATCGGATTTGCCGATGATTATGGCTCAATCCCTATTCTTTACATCTTGATCCTGGTTTCCCTGGTTGGGGCAGCGTTTTCTTTTTTTGGTCTCCTTCGTCCGGGAATGAAGAAAATTTTCCTATCGGCAATTGCTTTAGCGCTGGTCTATTTTGCAGGAAATATTTATCCGAAGATACTGCAGAAATTTGTTGTCGCCCCAAATGAGCTGATTAAAGAAGCTCCTTATATAGAACGTACCATTTCCGGTACTTTAAGTGCTTATGGGTTGGGGAATACAAAAACCCACGGAATTTCAGGCTCCGAATCTTTAACCGCCGAAAACATAAGAAAGAACAACGCCACAATAGAAAATATTCGACTGTGGGACCAGGAACCCCTGTTAGACACACTTGGGCAGATTCAAGAAATACGCACCTACTACCAGTTTCAATCGGTTGATAACGACCGTTATCACATCAATGGAAAATATCGGCAGACTCTGTTGTCCCCCAGGGAGTTGTTGTCATCCAACCTGCCCAATCGAACCTGGATAAATGAACATCTGACTTTTACCCATGGTTACGGTGTTTCCCTGAGCCCTGTAAACCAGGTGAGCCCCGAGGGGTTGCCGGTATTATTCATTAAAGACATTCCTCCACAGTCCAATATGGATTTGAAGGTCAAGCAGCCGGAAATTTATTTTGGTGAGCTCGCAAATGACCATGTTTTTGTAAATACAGGAACGAAGGAGTTCGATTATCCGGAGGGAGAAAAAAATGTTTATAAAAACTACGAAGGGAAGGGTGGGTTCCCCGTCGGGTCTTTTATTAAAAAGGTGATCCTGGCTGCACGGTTTAAAACTTTGAAAATTTTGTTTTCAGACGATATTGAAAACGAAAGCCGAGTCTTGATGTACCGGAATATAACCGAGCGGGTTCAGAAAGTCGCGCCTTTCCTCAAGTTGGACAATGACCCTTACCTCGTTATATCAGAAGGCCGTTTGATCTGGCTGTATGATGCCTATACGGTGAGCAACCGATATCCTTATTCCCAGCAAATTCCCCGATTCGGGAACTATGTCAGGAACTCGGTCAAAATTTCTATTGATGCATATGACGGGTCTATGAGTTTTTATATCGCCGATCATTCCGACCCCATTATAAAAACGTATCAGAATATTTTTCCTGATCTTTTCAGGGATTTAGCTGAAATGCCGGAAGATTTGCGAAACCATATTCGCTATCCCTCAGACTTGTTCAGGATACAGACTTTTATTTATGCGACGTACCATATGAAGCGTCCCCAGGTTTTTTACAATAAAGAAGACCAGTGGGAGATTCCTGAAATAGATGGTCGGATTATGGAGCCTTATTACACGATAATGAAGCTTCCCGGAGAGGTGAAGGAAGAATACATCTTGATGGTTCCCTACACACCAAGGGGTAAGAGCAATCTGTCAGCATGGATGGTGGCTCGAAGTGACGGGGAGAATTATGGGAAACTCGACGTTTATATGTTCCCGAAACAAAAGCTGGTCTATGGTCCCAGTCAAATTGTCGCGCGTATAAATCAAGACGCGGAAATTTCACGCCAGATTTCTTTGTGGGATCAACGCGGTTCAAGTGTTATTCAAGGGACCTTGCTCGTAATACCCATTGAAGAGTCTTTGGTTTATATCCGGCCTTTATATTTGAAGGCCGATGCAGGAAAAATTCCGGAGTTGAAAAGGGTCATCGTGGGATATGAAGATAATATTGCCATGGAACGTACTCTGGATGGAGCCTTAAAGAAAATTTTCCCCGGCCTGTCGGGCATTTCTCCAAGCATTGCGGGACCCCCTGTGAGTACCCGTCCTGAGGTTTCCAAAAAAGAACAGAGAAACCTGATTTTTAGCAGGACTGATTATGACAAGATTCAAAAACTTTACAAAAAAGTTTTAGAGTCTCAAGACAAACTGGATCAGTCTTTAAATCAGTATAAAAATGAATTGAAAGCCCTGGGAGAGGTTTTGCAGGAAACCCCTGTCACCCTTGAACCATTAAAGCAAGCGGAAAATTAAGATTATTCTGAGAAAAGGTCTAACTGCTCGGGGGAGGCAATATGGTCTGTTACAGGCACAGGGTAGTTCCCATCGAAGCATGCGGAGCAGAATTTATTCTTTCCATTCTGTAGAACTTCCAGCATTTTTGTGATGCTCAGATATTGAAGGGAATTTGCGCCAAGATATTTTCGCGTTTCTTCCAGAGAATGGGTATGGGCTATCAACTCTTCTTTGGTGGGAGTATCGATCCCGTAAAAGCAGGAATGTAATATAGGGGGTGCTGAAATTCTAAGGTGCACTTCTTTAGCTCCCGCTTCAAGGAGCATCTTTACTATTTTTCGACTGGTTGTTCCACGGACAATTGAATCATCGATGATAGCCAGCCGTTTCCCATCAATGAGTTTCTTTACGGCATTAAGCTTGAGTTTCACCCCGAAATTTCTAATTTGGGATTGGGGTTCAATGAAAGTCCGGCCGACATAATGATTGCGGATCAACCCCATTTCAAAGGGAATGCCGCTTTCTTCCGCAAACCCCATTGCCGAGACCACTCCCGAGTCAGGAACGGGAACAACCAGGTCCACGTCCGCAGGGCTTTCCTGTGCCATTGCCCGGCCCATTTCCTTTCGGGCTGCGTAAACATGTTCACCGAATAAAAAACTGTCGGGCCGTGCGAAATAAATATGTTCAAAAACACAGTGTTTGGCTTCTACTTTATTAAAAGGGTAAAAGGATTGCAGCCCATTCTCATTTATGAGGATCAATTCGCCCGGTTCCACTTCGCGAATGAATTCCGCTTCAATGAGGTCCATCACACAGGTTTCCGAGGCAACGATATAGGCGTCATCCAGCTTGCCCAGACACAGGGGCCTGAACCCGTGCGGATCACGGGCTGCAAGCAGTTCTTTTTCTGTCATCAGCACCAGTGAGTAAGCTCCGGTTACCTGACGCAGTGCTTCTGCGGCCTGATCAACAAAACTTTCACTTTTAGCTTGCGCCATAAGGTGAACGATAACTTCACTGTCATTGGTCGATTGGAAGATAGCCCCCTTGCTGCCCAATTCTTGTCGAATGGCTCCGGCATTGACTAAATTTCCGTTGTGGGCGAGGGCCAGGGAACCTGCGGCATAGTTGATCATGCAGGGTTGTGCATTTACCAGTTCGCTCTTCCCTGCTGTAGAATAACGGTTATGCCCGATTGCCAGTGGACCGGGCAGTTTAAGAAGTTTTCCGGGATCAAATATGTCAGCGACTAATCCCATTCCCAGTTCAAGATGCATTTTGGAATAGGTGCTGGCAACAATGCCGGCGCTTTCCTGCCCGCGGTGCTGCAGAGCATAAAGCCCGAGATAAACCAGATTAGCTGCTTCCGGGTGGCCGTAAACCCCGACTACTCCACATTCTTCATGTAGTTTGTCCAGCATAACTTCCCAGAGTTGTTTTCCAGATTTTTTTCAGGGATTCAATTTCCTGCTTAATATATTCCCTGCCATTGATGTTGACCGTAAAATGGCTTCCTCCTGTTTTCCCCAATAATATAAAATCCACCGGATAGGATAAAGCCAGGTCTTCAATTTTATCCGTAAACTCTTCAGGAAAAGAGATTACGATTCGAGATTGAGATTCGCCAAATAAGAGTGCGTCCCCTCGAAGAGTCGATTCCAGGTCGAGTGTTGCCCCTATACCCTCTGCGGGAGAGGCAAAGCAGGATTCCGCCACGGCAATTGCAAGCCCTCCCTCAGAGCAGTCGTGCGCCGATTGGATCAGTCCTTTTTGTATCAGTTCCAGGCAAAAATCCTGAACCTGCTTTTCGTGTTTCCGGTCTAGAACAGGAGGTTTGCCTTCCGTTTTGTCGAACAACACTTTCAAGTATTCGCTGCCCCCCAATTCTTCCATCGTGAAGCCAATTAGCCCAATGCGGTGACCTGGTTTTTTAAATCCCTGCGTCATGACCTTGGTCTGATCTTCAATCAGACCGACCACCGCCACGGTGGGTGTGGGGAAAATCGCCTCCCCTTTTGTTTCATTATAGAGGCTGACGTTTCCACTGACTACTGGAATGTTGAAATAAAGACAGGCATCGCCCATTCCCTGAACGGCTTGCTCAAACTGCCACATGATTTCGGGTCTTTCCGGGTTTCCAAAATTAAGACAATTGGTCAGGCCAATGGGAGTGGCACCCGTGGCGGCCAGGTTTCGGCAACATTCCGCCACTGCGATGGCTGCCCCCTCGTAAGGATCGAGATAACAGAACCGGCTGTTGCAATCTACCGATATGGCCACCGCTTTTTTGGTGCCTTTAATACGTAAAACAGCGGCATCTGAACCGGGCAAAACCAGCGTGTTGAGACGCACCATATGGTCATATTGTTCATAGACCCATTCTTTGCTGGCAATATTCGGGCTGCCGAGTAATTTTATTAAAGCTTTATCGCCTCGGGGGGGGTGGGGCAATTCGGTTAAATTCAGTTGATGAATCCGGTCAAGGTATTCCGGCCGTTGGGTTTCCCGTTTCAGGTCAAGGGCTCCATCCACAACGGGAAAAGTGGGCAGGTTGACCACTTCTTTTCCATTAAACCGGATTCGGACACCGGACTCATCTGTCACTTCTCCAATGATGGCCGCATCCAGTCCCCATTTTTCGAGGATGGCGACCGCCTCCTCTTCATGTCCCGGTTGAATGACAAACAGCATTCTTTCCTGTGACTCGGACAACAGGATTTCGTAAGGGGTCATCCCTGCTTCCCTCAATGGAACTTTTGACAAGTCCATTCTTACCCCGGCTTCCGACCGGTGTGCCATTTCAAATGAAGATGAAGTGAGTCCCGCGGCTCCCATATCCTGAACTCCCACCACCCAGTCGAATTCCATCAATTCAAGACAGGCCTCGATCAACAGTTTTTCAGTGAAAGGATCCCCCACCTGAACGGTGGGTCTTTTTTCTTCTGTGGTCTCATCAAACTCGGATGAGGCAAGAAGGCTGGCCCCATGAATTCCATCCCGGCCTGTTTTGGATCCTACATACAGAATACGGTTCCCAACCCCGCCCGCTTTTGCCAAAAAGATCTTGTCTGATTTTGCGAGCCCCAGACAAAAAGCATTGACCAGTATGTTTCCGTTATAACAGGAATCAAAATATACCTCTCCTCCCACCGTGGGAACCCCGGTGCAGTTACCGTAGCTGGAAATTCCATCAACCACACCATTAAGCAAAAACCGGGTTCGGGGATCATCCAATTCCCCAAAACGCAGGGAATCGAGTAGGGCTATGGGTCTTGCCCCCATTGTAAAAACATCTCTCATGATTCCACCCACACCCGTGGCGGCACCCTGGTGAGGTTCGATGAAGGAAGGATGGTTGTGGCTTTCAATCTTAAATACCACGGCGAAGCCATCCCCGATATCAATGGCCCCGGCATTTTCACCGGGACCTTGTAAAACGTTGGGACCTTCTGATGGCAGATTTTTTAAAAAAGGTCGCGAACTTTTGTAGCTGCAGTGCTCGCTCCACATAACAGAAAAAATACCTAATTCTGTAAAGTTGGGTTGGCGTCCTATTAAATCCAGAATACGTCGATATTCTTCACCCGTCAGCCCGTGGTCTTTAACAAGTTGTGAGGTGATTTCAGGCTCTTTATCCATTTTCAGCTTTGAGTGATAAGAGATTTAAAAATGCTTTGTCCGTCTACATTGGGCCACAAAGGATCAGCGCATCGTTCCGGGTGCGGCATCATACCCATCACGTTTTTTTGCGCATTACAAAGGCCGGCAACCGAACTGACCGAACCATTGGGATTGCTTGAATCGGTGATATTCCCCTCCGCGTCGCAATAACGAAAAAGGATTTGCCCTTTTTCTTCCAGATCTCCTAAAGAGTGGGGGTCAATATAGTAACTCCCCTGATGATGGGCGATGGGGATTTGTAAAACGGACTTGTCACTGCATTCCTGAGTGAAAGGGGTATGGGTCGATTCCACCCGAACGTACACATTTTTACAGATAAACTTCCGGGTGTGGTTCTGCATCAATGCCCCGGGCAAGAGACCCGACTCCACCAGGATTTGGAATCCATTACAGATCCCAAGAACCTTTCCACCCTTTTTGGCAAATGAAATGACGGAATTCATAACAGGAGAAAAGCGGGAAATAGCGCCTGCTCGAAGATAATCTCCATAGGAAAAGCCGCCAGGAAGAACCACCAGGTCAAAGGAACTCAAATCAGCATTGTCCTTATGCCACAACCAGTGGGTTTCCTGATTCAGGACCTTTTTCAGGATGTGGTAACAATCATGATCGCAATTTGATCCGGGAAAAACAACTATTCCGCACTTCATGTTTGACCGATTTTAGTAGTAGGTATTATTCAGTGGAGACCAGTTTGAAACGGAAGGATTCAATCACCGTGTTTGCAAGAAGCCGTTCGCACATTTCCCGTACTCGAATTTCCGCTTCTTCTTCAGAAACCGAATCGAGTTTTATTTCCAGATACTTCCCGATATGCACATCCAGAACTTCGTCATACCCCAGATCGTTCAGTGCATGGTGAACGGTTTTCCCCTGTGGATCAAGTACCCCTTCCTTGAATGTTACATGTATTTGGGCAAGCATTTTGCGAACTTTATCACAGAAAAAGTTTCAATTCAGCAGGCTTTGTAGCAGGAATTTATAAAAACACAAGGGCCATTTTTTGACCGACCTGAAAAATTATGATAAACAAGGAGTTAGAAAGTGTGAAACTTTTTTTCTTGCCAGAATTCTTTTCTCCAAACAATGACTTCCGCTTATAATCCTTCTTTAATGTTTAAGGAAAATTGCGGGTATGGGTGGATGAAAAGGATTTGCGTCCTATAATTTAAGGAAAAACTATGGAAAACAAATGGAATGATTCCTCGGCCCAGGCTGCCATTGAAAAATACAGCGATGTGGATGAAGACATTGCCCTGCGTGTGTACACTTCACGTTTGATAGGGGCTGACCCCGCGCTGGTACTGCATGGAGGCGGAAACACATCGGTCAAGTCGCGAACAAAAAATAAAGTGAATGAGGAAGTCGATGTCCTTTATGTCAAAGGAAGCGGATGGGACCTGGATACACTGGAACCCCCGGGGCTTCCCGGTGTTCTTCTGGACCACCTCATTAAGTTGAGAGATTTGGATTCGTTGAGCGATGAAGACATGGTCAACGAGCAGAGAACCCATCTGCTGGATGCTTCCTCTCCCAACCCTTCGGTGGAAACCCTTTTGCATGCCTTTTTGCCGCATAAATTTATTGACCACTCTCATGCCGATGCAAGCCTGATTATTGCCAATCAACCCGATGCGGAAAAAATATGCAGGGAAATTTATGGGGATACCATTGGCATCGTTTCATACATCATGCCGGGGTTTGCCCTGGCCAAGGCGGCGGCCGAAGTTTACGAAAAAAATAAAAACGTTGAAGGGCTGATGCTGATCAATCATGGTCTGTTCACTTTTGGTTCAACAGCCAGGGAAAGCTATGATCGGCATATTCATGCGGTGACCCTGGCGGAAGAATATATTGCCAATAAACAGCCCAAGGCAATGACTCCTCTCGAGGGACCCGCGATCAACGCAGGCGAAAAAGTTTTATTGAACGCATTGGCTCCTGTGCTTCGTGGTTTATATGGGGAAAAGTCAGGCAAATCCTGGGTGGTTCATCATCGAAAAAGCGAGAAGGCCAAAGCGTTTGCTTCCAGTCAGGAATGTGCTACCTGGTCACAAATAGGGACAGCCACTCCCGATCATGTCATTCGTACCAAGCAAAAACCCCTTCTGCTGAATTTAAAACAATGGCAGGACGCAGACGCTTTGAGAAATGAAGTCGCTTCTGCCCTGGAAACCTATTACGAAAATTATCACCAGTATTTTGAATCGAATAAAGAAGTTAAAGGCGTGGATAAAACGGAACTGGACCCTCTGCCCAGAGTGTTGCTGGTTGCCGGCCTGGGGCTGGTTACCATAGGAAAAACCGTAAAAGAAACAAAAATCGCCGCAGATATTTATCAACACACGATAGATATAATCCATAAATCCTTTTCAGTTGGGGATTACGTTCCCCTGAAATCGGATGACTTGTTCGATATGGAGTATTGGTCTTTAGAACAGGCGAAACTTGGAAAAAGTAAAGCCCCGGTTCTTCAGGGCAAGGTGGCATATATTACCGGAGCGGCTTCGGGCATTGGTTTGGCGACGGCCAACCTGTTTGCCGAGCAGGGAGCCAATCTTTACCTGGCAGACTTGTCTGAAGACAAACTGGTTGAAGCGGCAGAGGTGATCCGCAAAAAACACAAGGTAGGTGTCGTTGCTCAGGTTTTGAACGTGGTCGATGAGGATGCTGTCAGAGAATCATTTGCAGATGCGGTTGCCAATTTCGGCGGTGTGGATTTCTTGATATCCAATGCCGGAAACGCGGTTCAAGGGGCAATTGGCCAGATTGATTTAAAAGATTTGAGACAGAGTTTCGAGTTGAACTTTTTTGCCCATCAGGTATTGGCCTCTGAGGCGGTCCGCCTGTTTTTGATCCAGAAAACCGGGGGAGTGCTTTTGTTCAATGCCTCCAAGGCGGCCTTCAACCCGGGAAAGGATTTTGGTCCATACGCGCTGCCAAAAGCGGCTATGGTAGCGTTGACCAAACAATACGCTCTCGATTACGGTCAGTTTGGAATCCGTTCCAATGCGATCAATGCCGACCGCATTCGCACCGCCCTTTTTTCAGAAGAGGTGGTCGCGGAACGGGCTGCCGCGCGAGGCCTTTCCGCGGACGATTATTTCAAGTCCAACCTGCTGCAGCAGGAGGTTTTTGATACCGATGTGGCGCAGGGTTTCCTCAACCTCGCGCTCGCTGAAAAAACAACGGGCAGTATCCTCACTATTGATGGAGGCAACATTGCCGCCAGTCCCCGCTAGTCGGCTTGGACGCCGGGGGCAACAGGTCGATACCCATAGAGCAGGCAGGCTTTTTGTGGCTTTTTCCTGAAGCCAGGAAAGGGCCAGTTTAAAACCTGATCCCTTTTGCACGTCATCGCGAACGACCCAAGGGAGTGTGGCGATCCAGATTCAATAAAAACTTCGATTAGTAATTCGTAATCTCCCCACCTGAAATGCGTCGTGGTTCTTTGCCAAGCTCAAGGGGATGATCGGTGCCGGGAAGAATGGTGCCGTCTGGAGAGTAAGGGCCGATCTTGCTCCACGTTCCCGCCTGATGTTCTGAAACGTATTCCATTTCCAAAATCGCTTTCGGGTTTTTGTAACCGTACTTGGAGGGTGCGATCAAACGGAGAGGAAATCCGTGCCCGTCGGAAAGCGGATGTCCGTTCATCGAGTGGGCGAGAATAACCTGGTCCTGGTTCAAATCTTTCCTTGAAAGATATTCTTTATAGTCATCGCCGCAATGAAAGAGAATTCCCCTGGCTCCAGGCAGGGGTTTTACGATCTCTTCCAGTTCACGAACCGCAAACCCCGACCAGCTTGCGCGTGCCGACCAGCACTCCACACATTTCATCCGGGAAGATTGTGTTTTAGGGTTGATCGATTTAATTTGTTCCAGCGTGAACGATTGCGGGGACTCGCAAAGTCCGGTTATTTTTAGCCTCCATGCTTCACCATTGATTCGGCGTAACGGTTTCCAGAAATTGATGTAGAAAAATTTATATTTTCCTTCACGGGTTTTGCCTATGAAATCCGTTCCTTCATAGGAATGCAGTTCTTGGGCTACGGTAGAGCCGCGAAGCAGACTCCATAAGAGGGTGGCGGTTGCCCAGAACCCGCGTTCAAGAAAAAGCCGTCGCGATAATTTTTCTAGCGTGCGCATCGAAATCCCAGAAATGGCAACCTGTCTGACGAGGCAACCGGGTTGCGGTCAAAAGTTTTACTGAATTCATATTCCAGGTGAAAGTTCCAGAGTCCACCACGGGTTACTTTTTTACCTTCGACTTCGCTTCCGGTCCATTCCCAAACGGAACCGGCCATATCCCGGACCCCGTAAGGGGAGGTGTCTTTTTTGTTGAGTCCCACCCGGCGTTTGATCAGCCCTGAGTAAAAAGTGTGTGCCTTTTTTCGGGGAAGCTTGTCGCCCCAGGGGTAGATGCGGGCCTTGTCTCCGCGAGCGGCTTTCTCCCACTCTTCTTCTTTTGGAAGCCGCTTACCCCGTTTTGCACAATAAGTTTGCGCTTCGTGCCAGTTGATATCCGTCACAGGATGAGAACCCGCCCCTTTCCAGAAAGCATGGCCGGGAAATTGTTTGGCAAATTCCTCATTGGTGACTTCGTAGAGATCAATCGAAAAACGATCGAGATGCATGGTATGCCGAGGGGTAGCGTAACGGTCATGGTCGTCTCCCATCACAAATTCCCCGGCGGGTATTTCAACCATCTCAGAAGCAAAAGAAATAAGCGGAAAAACAGTCAGGAAAATAAAAATAATGCCATGAATTTTCATGGCACTATTATAGCCATCAAAAACAGGAGACCGGGTCTTTTATTTGCCAGTTGCGGTTCGCCCTGTTACGAGGGAGGAAATATTTGGGAGTATATAGTTGAAAGATCAACAAGGGTGGCTGGCCTTTTGGGAATAGATCTATTGGCCCCACGCTTCGTGGTTATCCCCATTCAATAGTTTTTTTGTCTATAAACAACTTTAAATAAAGGAGGTGTTTTTATTGCGTAACATTTACATAACTCCACTTTTTTTGTATCTGGTGAGATTTCTAACTCTTGCCTAGGAAACCTATAAATGGTTTTGCTATCAATAAACTTATTAGAAAAATACACCCAAAAATAACTAATGTTTGAGACAAGATTTCTAAACTATAAAAAAACTTATTCACAAATGACAAGTCATAATGGAAATATGTGACTAACTCTAATGGAACAGACAAAACAATAAAAACTCTAAACATTCCATTTTTATAGTTTTCGTAAGTCATAGCATCAACCTTAAATATAATTGTCTTAATAAACATCCTTTTGACAAACAGTATTACCTTCATCTAATAAAGCAAGGTTTTGCAATGAACGTTTTAAATCATTGAATCGAAATTCACAATCCTTTTTTTTATTAGAATTTATTGACTTAGATAACTCGGGCAAACAGTTAAAACCTTTACTTCCTTCTTGCTTTCTTTTTATACAGGATTTGAGTCGATACTTTGATGCTGGTTTAATACAATTTTCTAAAGATTTAATATTTTTAAAAATTATATCGATATGGTTATTAAAGTTTTTCTCCACGGTTGTGCATTTATCTATTGCAAAAACACTCTTAATATTAAGAATCCCAAAAAAGAACAGAAAAGTGAAGGTGAGTGATAGTAAGAATGTGAGTGGGATTTTCATATAAATAGAAGAACATTGGTTAAAACTTATCGCATTTGGTGGATGCTTTGATGAGCAAACCAAATACCAAAACAAAAAATAGTTAATAGCAACCAGAACGACTATTTTATTTTTGCCTGCTTATACTTTTTGGGTTCCCAATCGTTCATTTCTTTGGTTTCCAGTTCCTTGCCATCTCTTGTGCTTTTTCTATTTGTGATGGAGTCATTTTCTTTTCTAATAAGTTTATGTTTTTTAAACATTCTTTGTCCCCATTAGAACCGCATATGTTCCACCACGTATATGCAATAATATAGTCTTTTGAAACACCTTTCCCTTCGGCATACATAACTCCTAGGTATTTTTGTCCTGATAAATTTCC
>WAIB01000018.1:0-16804 GCA_009873655.1 Nitrospinota bacterium
ATGCAATGAAAAAGGTGGGAAATGCTATAAATTCGGATTCCTAATCCGTAGGTCAGGCGTTCGAATCGCCTCGGGGGCACCACTTTAACCTGGTTATTTAAATACTTTATGGATTTTTTAATTTCTTGAGGAGTGTAAAAAACTGAGGAATTGATTTTGAATAGGATCCATTGAAATTCTATGAGCTCTCTTGAGTGCCTGGCAATTTGTTATCCATATGGGAATAAAAAAGGGTTTGCTGATTTATCAGCAAACCCTTTGCTTTTTCTTACTTTCTATAAGTAAAGTTTTCTTTGAAAATTGAACCGACTTTTTAAGTTACTAGCCCAATATAGCTACAAATGAATAAACCAAAAGAAGAATGGTAGATATAATTATTACAGAGATAAACCACCCCATAAGAACACCTCCTATATTCCGGGAAAATTTAAAAGTGAATTTAGTTCATTTGGAACCAATTATCTAGAATGGTGGCTTTTCCATTTGAAGGTAACCTCAAAAATGAGTTGTTTTATCCATATAATAAATTTTAGCATTCATATGGTGATTTATCCTATAGGAAATTAGGTAATTATCCTATATTATGGGGTGGGTTATTGCAAGAGACAACCTCAAATACTCCCGAAAAGGCAGAATCATATCCGTAGATCAGGCGTTCGAACCGCCTCGGGGGCACCACCTAATTCCTTAAGAAGGAGAATTTAGTCTCACGCCCATAAGTTTTGGGTCTAAATTTTCTCTGCTTTAAGGCAATTTTTTTACAAAATTTCTTAAGAAAAGTTACCGGATGCGTTGATGGTAAATACTGTATCGCTATTCTTGTGAGTTGCGGTTCCGCGGAATCCGGTTTAAGTTCCCTCTCCGGTCAACGTTACATTGTAGTGTACCCTAAATCCAACAAAACATTATAATTATTGGATTACCATTTGACTTTGCCGCTCTACCTGAATAGATTAATAACCCGAATTACAATGCAAACAGCCCCATTTTTAAATTAAGCGATAAAGAATAAATGACAGCCTGGGATAGAGATAAAGTCGCCGGTTCAAACAAACAACTTGAAGGAGCCGAACTCAAAGGTTTGGACCTTTCAGGTTTGGACTTAAGCAAGGCGAACCTGATTTCAGCAAACCTGATCACCACAAATTTAAGTGGAGCTTCCCTGGTCGGAGCCAATTTGTTTTCAGCGAAAGCGATGCGAGCCGATTTTTCGAAAGCCCATCTATCAGGAGCTAATCTTCTAAAGGCAAACCTGACTCGTGCAAATCTAAAAGAGTCAATTTTTAATGATTCCGATTTAACGGGCGCCAACCTCACAGAGAGCAGTTTGGAAAAAGCCGATTTTATCCGCGCAAAACTTGTAGAAGCCAATCTTTTGGGGGCCAATCTATCCGGAGCCGATTTCAGTGAAGCGAAACTCACCGGCAGGTATCAACGGGAGGGTTATTATAGTAGAGGGGCCAACCTTTCCAAGGGAAAGCTGATAGGAGCTAAAATGAGGGGCGCCGACATTTCCGGGGCGG
Source organism: Nitrospinota bacterium (assembly GCA_009873655.1). Classification (GTDB taxonomy): domain Bacteria; phylum Nitrospinota; class Nitrospinia; order Nitrospinales; family VA-1; genus UBA8687. The sequence goes on from WAIB01000018.1 coordinate 1,524, forward strand.
AAATGATGGAAACGGATTGCACCGATGTCGATTTCACCCGGGCAAATTTAAGTGAAGCAAACTTTAAGCATGCGAACTTACAGTCGACCTGTTTCGTCAAGGCGAAATTGGGAGATGCGGACTTTCGGAGCGCGAAATTCATTGACTGTGATTTTTCCGGAGCCGAACTGATCGAAGCAAAGTTCCAGGGAGTGGATTTGAGCTCTGTAAAAAATATTTCTGCAGAAGAACTTCAATCTGCTTTTATTGACAATGAAACCAAAGTTCCCGATTATATAAAAGTCAACTGGAAATCAGAAGATACCTATGAATGCGAACGGGTCTGATATTAAAGGTGACTTTTTATTCAGTTATAAGTGGATAGAATATGGGCGAGAAAGCTAAAGCAAAATATTGTATTGGTCAATTGATTCAGCATAAGCTATTCGATTATCGCGGAATCATTCTTAGTGTGGATTTGGAATTTAAATCTACAGATGAATGGTATGAAGCGGTAGCAAAATCCCGACCCCCGAAAGATGAACCCTGGTACCATGTTCTTGTTCATCAAAAAGGACATCAAACGTACGTTGCTGAGCGGAACCTGCAACCGGATCCTGCAATTCATAACTAGTTTCAACCCAGAAATTTCCAATTTTTATGTAGGGGCTTATGGCATCGAACGAAATGATTAAAACCGTGAGGGAATTCAAAGTATGGCGCGCCCAGTTTTGTTATTCCCCGAAGGGTAAACGGGCAATGGATAAAATGAAAAGCCTGCCCCGGGGTGAAAATGAATTTCCATATGGAAACCTGGAGAGCTCGGTACTTCAGGCCTGTTTTCAAGCCTCAAAATTTGAGCCCGACAAGCACTCACTGGACTCCCGGAGAAGGATTGCCGGAATGCAGTTTCCCGTCACCAGTATAAAAAAGAATGGCAAGCGGAAGCGAGGTCATGTTGCGAGAAACAGCATGATATTGTACCTCACCACTTTTTTTAGGTTTTACACTTCCGATGAATCTACCTATGAGTTTGTGGGGAAAAAAGTTCCTTCTTTTGGGGAAGGTCAACCCGATGTTGTGGCAGATTTTGTAAATGCGGTGTTTAAAAACGAAAATTTTGACGGTGTTTCAATTGAAAGACTGACCCGCCGATTGACCAATGAGGGTGTTCGTCTCGCCCATTGGAAATATTCCCAGTAGTTATTCCAGCCATGGAATTGGATAAAGTTTATCGCGTTATCCGGTTTCTTGGCATCGGTATGATTTTTCTTTCCCTGAGTTGGGCTATTTTTAAAAGCTCAACCCCTTCGGAAAGACGACCCTCGTTTGCCAAAGCCGTTGGCCTTTATACCGATGGGAAATTTGAGGAAGCTCTGGAGTTCTACGAAATCGCCATTTCAGAATATCCGGAATTTGTCCATGCCAAGAGGGGCAGGGCAAGAAGCCTCATGCAGTTAGGGAGGGACCAGCAGGCCCTGGAAGCCTTCAATGAAGTCTTATCGCTCGACCCTGATTCCGCGGTATCAATCGCCAACCGGGCGATCCTCGAAGACCGGATGGGACTTTACGCCAAAGCGATTGAGGATTATGAAAGAGCCATGAAAATGGACCCTAAACTGGAGGAAGGGCTGGATTGGTTCACCCGCTTCTTGCAAAACAGAAAAGGCAAAAAACAGACCCTTCCTGAGCGGGTTGAAACATTAAAAGGCCTTTTGGAGGAAGAGAAAAAGTAAAATTTACCAAAGACGGTTCCCGACGTACACGGATAAAAACTTGTATCCACCCGGGTGTTTGTTGGTGTTACCCTGTTTGTTGCCTGATACGTTTTCCCGCTAGATCCAATCTTCTATATCGAACTGCTCTCTGCATTCAAGACTTCGCATATCCATAAATAAATCGGCTTCATCAAAATTCATATTAAAGCTGTTGATAGCTTCACACTTCAAGCCTGCGTTTTCAATTTTATTGCGGTATTCCAGCATTTCCGCATCACTACCAAATTCCAAAACCACGGTAAAGCCTGTTGAGGCTCCAAACTTGATTATTTTTCTTTCCGTTTCCATTATTTGTCCAAGAAATTCTTTTTTTAAATTAAAATTGTGCAGACACAATCATACTCTTTATAATCAGCAGGGGACATTAAAAAGTTGTTCATGGGAATTTATATGAAAATCACTCTAATGAAACTGGGGGAGCAAACCAGGTGAATCTGTTTCGTGCATTTTCCTTGATAGATTCTGCCAGGCTCTTATCGGGGCAGAATCCGGATAATTATGTAAAAGTGGATTGGGTCTGTTATCTAAGAGATGAGCCCTTGCTGCCTTTTGACAGGATGATAAAAAATTATCATAACCTGCCTGAAACCGGAAAAGCCAGGTTGTGGATTGAGCGTCGGGCCAACTATCTTTTGTCTCAACCTGAGGTGGATGAGTTGAAAGAATATCTGGAAAAACAATATTCCTTTTCAATTGAGGTAGAACAGGTTGATTTGCCAGTATCACCTGAAAACCTGGTTGAGTTTAATGAAAAAGATATTACAGGAACAATTATTTTGCGTGACCGCGATGAACCCTTTTCCCTAAGCATTAACATTATTGGTATGGTATCCAGCTATCGAGATCTCATAAATGTTCGTACGGTTGGAGAACTGCTGGGGGAAATTGACCGAAGAAATGAAATGTGAATTTTATTGAATTTTTTTCTCTACCGTATGACATTCAAACTCCTTTTCCGATTTCCATTTGACTTTAAGGTGGCTTGGCAAAAGGGTCGTCTTGTCAATGAGGGCAGACTCGATTTGGTCTTTTGTTAATCCGGTGGTATACCTGAGATTGGCTCCCTTCAGGTCAGCTCCCTTCAGGTTTGAATTTTTTAACACGGCTCTGCTTAAATTGGCTACTTGCAGGCTTGCTCCTTCGAAATCAGTTTCTTCCATTCTAGCTCCGGACAGATCAGCGCCCTCAAGTTTTGCCCCTCGAAATTTTGACTCCTGCATTTGTGATTGAGCCCCTTTGATATTTTGCAAATTGGCTCCGCTGAAATCAGAATTTTTCATCCAGGTTTTAAACAGGGCGCATTGACGTAAATTGGATTTTGTCAGATCGGCATTACTTAGGTTCGCACCTCTAAAATCTGCCAGGCGTGCATAAAGGCCACGCATATTCGCTCCATTTAAGTTTGCCTTGTTTGCATCCGCAGAACTCAAATTGGCGTTTTCAAGATTGGCTTTGGTAAGGTTTGCCTTATTAAGCTCTGCTTCTCCCAGGAAAATTTTTTCCAGGTTTGCGCCACGCAGATCCGCTCCCCCCAGCAGTGCCCCTTTCAGCTCCGCGCCAGCCAGGTCGGCCCCCTTTAAATCCGCATTCTGGAGATATTTTTTGGAGGCTTCCAGTTTCTCTTTCAGGGGTAGTGATTCTTCAGTCATTACATTTTCTTTAGTTGATAGAACCGGAATATAAGGGCGGCGAAAAATATTCCCGCCGCTGAAACGGCTATTGAAAATCCCGGTACCATTAATGCTAAAGATACAGGAATGGATTCCAAAAGCCATAAAAGCAGTTTTTGCATTCCAATCCATGACTCCGGGTTGGTCATCCACTGATGAATTTCCGTATTTTCAAAAAAATAATTAAATACGGAGAAGAGATGATATTCGGTCCAAATCCCGTTCTGTAACCAAAGAAAAGACTGGTAAGCCAAAACTCCCAAACCCAGGATTAAGATCAGGTCTCCAAACAGTCCAATAGACAAAAGTATGCCGGCGCAAACAAAATCCTTTTTTTGAAGTTTTGAACCGGAGGAGCGAATTTCTTTCCAGGCTTCCTTTTTTCCCTTTTGAAAAAGGATTTTCAGTACCTTTAAAAATTCCGTCATAAATTCCTTAAAAGTAACCCAAAACTGGGATAACTGGTCAATCCACTCTTCGTGGTTGAATCGAGGCTGTTGGGGATTTTCCGTGACCATTCTATCCTCCTTGCTATCCAGGCGTTATTTAATGAACCAGAGGAGCGTGGTTAATTTATAGGGATAATTTTATCGCTCTTTGAGCCATTAATCAAACAGTCAAATCGTTCATTCCAGGGCAAAGAAGCCGGGAGGAATTAACCGCCGACTCTTCGCAATTGGTATTTTTGCACGGCCCGGTTATGTTCGTTGAGGGTGGCCGAAAACTGGTGGCTGCCATCCTGCCTTGAAACGAAATAAAGGTTGGGAGTATCAGCGGGATAAAGAGCTGCAACGATGGATTTCAGTCCCGGGCTTGCGATAGGACCGGGTGGCAGGCCTTTATAGCGATAGGTGTTGTAAGGGGAATCAATTTTCAGGTCGCGTTTTCGAATGTTCCCGTCAAAATTTTCTATGGCGTAGATTACGGTCGGGTCGGTTTGAAGCCGCATATTTTTTTTCAAACGGTTATGAAATACCGATGAGATTTGTTTGCGCTCCGAATCTTTTCCTGTTTCCTTTTCGATCAACGAAGCAAGGGTAATGATTTCGTGGAACGAGAACCCTATTTCTCTTGCGCGATTGAGAAAATCTTTTTTCCATGCCCGTTCCTTAAACGTAGCCACCATTTTTTTTACAATTGTGGTTTCACTGGTGGATTTTCCGAAATGATAGGTCTCGGGAAAAAGGTAGCCCTCAAGGGAACCTGTTGGAACCCCCTCGACCAGTTTGAAATTTTTGACCTGCTTTAGAAAAACTTCTTTATCCGCAAGACCCTGTTCTTCCAACAAGGCGGCGATTTCTGTAATGCGATATCCTTCTGGAATGGTGACAGGGTGCAAAACCGTTTTCCCGGAGGTAATTCTCTCCATTATTTCTAAAGGAAGCATGGAGGGTGAAACATGGTATTCCCCGGCCATTATTAATTTCTGCTTGTTTTGAATCAGGCCAATGGCCTGAAATGCGCTGGCGCTGCGGATTAGGTTTTGGCTGGAAAGTTTCTGGGAAACCCGTTTTAGAGTCATTCCCGGTTCAACTTCAAACACCTGGAGATTCGTGTCATCGCTCATTGGGCGCGAGCCCAGAAAATAAAGCGAGCCCACAAAAATCCAGATGAGGGCTAATAAACCCCAGAAACCAGAGATAAGGACAGTGCGCATTTATCTTTTTTCGGATGGTATGTTAAATAGCTTTTTCCAACCGATCCAGAAATTGATCATTTTCATCCCTGGTTCCTATTGTAACACGCAAACAGTTTTTTAGCATGGGATGGGACCCCAGATTCCGGACAAGAATACCGTTTTCCATTAAATTTCTAAATATTTTTTCTCCATTTTCAGAAGCCTGAAATAAAATAAAATTGGCATCTGACGGGTAGGTATTAATGGATTTAATTTTTGCTAATTCATCAAGTAATCGTATTCTTTCTTTTTTGATAGAATCGATTTGCTTTTGCACTAATGAAAAATTATTCAATAACTCTGTTGCGGCAAGTTGCGTTACCGAATTCGAGTTATAGGGAAGGCGGATCTTGTTGATTTCGTCCACCAGGATTTTCGGAAAGATCCCATACCCCACCCGTAAACCCGCAAGACCGATTTTGGATAAACTCCTCAATATTACGAGATTGTTGTGATCTTTCATTTGATCGAGAAATGTTTGACCTGAGAAATCGTAATAGGCCTCGTCTAACACCACAATCCCCTCAAAATTTTCTATTAGCTTTTGAATTTCAGTTCTGGAGAAACAGTTTCCCGTCGGATTGTTTGGGTAGCTGATAAACACAATACGTGTATGGCCGGAAGTCAGTTTTTCAATGGTTGATTCCGCTTTAAAATCCCATTTGCCGTCCAGCTCAAAGGTTTGGGTTTTCAATCCCATTCCTTTTGCCAGGATAGAGTACATGGCAAAAGTGGGTTCTGGAAAAGCGACGGTATCGCCGTCATCACAAAAAACCTGCATTAAATGCTGGATCAACTCATCCGATCCGTTTCCAATCACAAGCTGGTTCCCGGGAACCCCAAGGCGACTTGAAATGGCTTCTTTCAACCGTTTGCAGTCCGGGTCGGGGTATCGATTCAAGTCCAGATTTTCCAGGTGCGCACGAATTAAATTTTTTAGCTCGGGGGAGGGAGGATAGGGGTTTTCATTGGCGTGAAGTTTAATGCCTTCCTCCACTGTTTCAACCTGATAGGCTTTCAGGTTTTTAACTTTTTCGCAGATCAGGTCGCTGAGGTCGATGTGAGACATTATTTTCAGTCCAGTATTTCTTTTATGTCTTCTGAAGTGGGAACGTAGCGGCTGACACTTGATTTTTCCGCACGAACAATCGCAAGGATAGATTCTACTGTTTCTTCAACTTCAAAATTGGTAATTACGTAATCATAATTTTTATAACTTTTTATTTCTTCTTTTCCTGTTTTGATGCGTCTTTCGATGCTTTCTTCGGTTTCCGTTCCTCTTTTTTTTAGGCGTTTTGTCATTTCTTCTATTGATGGGGGAAGGATCAGAATATAAATACCCTCGAAATCCATTTTGCGGAGGCTACCTACTCCCTGGACATCGAGCTCTAAAAGAATATCAAACCCTTTTTGACGATGTTTTTCTATGGATTCAAAAGAAGTTCCATAGTATTCCGTATGGACTTGGGCCCATTCTAAAAAATCATTTTTTTCCCTTTTAGCTTCGAATTCTTCCTGGGATACAAAATAGTAATCAATCCCCTCACTCTCTCCCTCGCGAATTTTTCGGGTCGTGTGGGAAGTCGCTATTTTAAGGTTGGGAAGTCTTTCTATTAATCGTTTGCAGGTTGTGGTTTTCCCGGTCCCGGATGGTGCGGAAATTATTATGGGCAGTCCTTTTTTACTCATTTGCTGTGAATCCTGTTCTTTTCAGCCTTAATCAGTACCTTATTCAATATTCTGAACCTGCTCCCTGATTTTTTCGAGCTCGCTTTTTATCTCGATGACCTTGTTGGAAATGGTAATATCACTGGATTTTGATCCCGTGGTGTTGATTTCCCTGTTTATTTCCTGAGTGATGAATTCCAGTTTCCGGCCAATGGGTTCATTGGCATTGAAAAAATTCCTGAATTGGTTCAAGTGGCTTTTCAGCCGGGTTATTTCTTCTGTCACATCACATCGATCAGCAAAAAGAGCCACTTCCTGAGCGAGTCTGGTCTCATCGGGATCCAAGCCTTCGTTCAGATTTTTTATTTTTTCTTTGAGCCTTGCCTGATATTCCTTAATTACCTCAGGGTGTCTCGATTCAATCTCTGCGGCGTAGTTTTCTATGGTATCAATGCGCTGAGCTAAATCCTTTTGCAGGTTATCCCCTTCTTCTTCCCTCATCTTTTGAAGAGAGGTCAGGGCCTCTGTTGCTATATTGATAATCAGTTCATGTTTAGCCGGGTCCACAGCCAGGGGTTCGATTTTAATAATGTCCCGTATACCCGCTATGGACTTTAAATCGATTTCTCCTTCCAGCTTCAAAGTATCTCGAATTTGATTTAAAGCCGTTACATATTGCGTGGCAAGCGGCAGGTTGGGTTTGACATCCCACTCTCCAGTATTTTCATTGGAATTACCTATGCTGATGGTAAGGTTGATGGAACCTCGGGAACAGTATGACTTAATGAGCTTTTTTAAAGGCTGCTCCAGTTCCATATAAGCTTTGGGAAGGCGGGTGTTGATTTCGATAAAACGGTTGTTGACCGACCTTACTTCAGCTTGATAGGTGTAGTCATCTTTCTGGCATTCGGCCCGGCCAAACCCGGTCATGCTGATGAGCATTAAGTATTAAGCCTTTTCGATGGTCAATTTATAATGACCTTGTTCTTCAACAAGTGAAACAACCTTATGACCATCGTTTTGGATGCTCTTCGGTACATTTTCAGACGGTTCCCCATCGTCCAGTAATACTTCCAGGATGCTTCCTGGAGCCATGGTTTCCAGTTTGATTTTTGTTTTTACGTAATTGAATGGGCATTTGACCCCCAAAAGATCGATGCTTGCTTTTGCAGACCCATTCGATTTTTCCTTTGGATCGTTTCCTCCAACGCGTATCCGGAGTGATTTGTCCGACTGCATTTTTTCCTGGACCCCTTTGCACTCCTCGACCAAAAGGCCGGCTTCCGAGACCCACCAGCTTGCCGTTTTTATGTCGGTGGCTTCGTTGTTTTCCTCAAAATTGTCTATCAGCCTGGCGAAGTTGGCGGAAACAATTTCCATATCAATCACGAGAGACTGGAATTTTTTAAGACATTCCCAGTCATCGTTAAAGTCCATTCCCTCTGTAACCAGTAACGCACGGGCTGATGCGATAACACTCCTTCTTGCATGGTCACCCGCTTCTTTTAAAGATTGTTTTTCCAGAGAAAGTTTGCCTTGAAAGTGGGCTCGCTCCGCTTCTGTTATCCGGTCGGTGATCATATCGGTGACCGCCCCGGCACATTCTCCCTGGCCCCGGTCCTCGAGGCTGAATTTCTCAGTCGAACCGTAGTCAATATAGGATTCGGGAGATTGCTCGATATCAGGCAGTTCCTTTAGGTGATCCAGCAAATCGCGGAAATGGCTTTTACCCATCCGGTCAAAGTACTCGCCAAAGGTTTCGTTTTCCTGCTTGTTGTTTTTGTAATCATTGATAGATCTTTTCATCGCTTCGGGTGCGTTTTTGGCAGGAATTTTTATTACTGAAGTTCCAAACACGACTTTGTCTTCTGATATTCTGCCGCCCAGCAAGACTTCGTAATGCGGAGTCAGAATGCCATTTAACTTTTTAGCACCGCCGTGAAACCCGATTGAGGCAATATGGTGCTGTCCGCAAGAATTTGGACAACCACTTGCCTTAATGGAAATATGGTCCAGGTCTTTCGATGTCTCAAAACCATTTTCCATTTCCATGTGTAACGTGTCCACCAACCCGCGGGATGCGGTGATCCCGAGATTACAGGTTTCCGAGCCGGGGCAACATGTGATATCACGAATTTCCTCCGTGCCGGCTTTATGGAGACCTATTTTCTTGAGTTCCGTGAACAGGTTGCCAAATGCATCTTCCCGTACCCATGGAATCATCAGGTTCTGGTTGACGGTGGCGACCATCTTGCTGCCTGCAAAATTTTCGGCCATGTCCGCCAGAGCCCTGGCTTGAGGAATGGAAAAGTCGCCCAGAATTAATTTGATTTGCACATTGTGAAAGCCGTCTTGTTTTTGCGCTTCAATATTCCGGCTTTTCCACAACTGAAACTCCGGATCTGAACTGCAATCTGCCGGTTGATATTCCGGCTTATCAGGAATGGCTTCTTCCTCTGTTTTTATTGGATCAAAGTCCCTGCCTTCTAAAGCGGCGAATTCATGGTCATAGAGTTCTTTTACTTTTTCCAGTCCCAGCTTATCCAGCACAAACTTGAATCGGGCTTTGTTGCGGTTTTTCTTGTCTCCGTGTTTGTCGAATACCGCGACCAGTGCTTCGCACATTCTGAGTAACTGGTCCTCGGGGATGAAATCGGTTAACGGCAATGCGCCATGGGGAAAGGAACCGAGACCTCCGCCAATCAAAACTCGAAACCCACGCTTGTCATCTTTCAAAACCGCCTTTAGGCCGATGTCATGAATGGGGGCCAGGCCACATCCGTTACAACCTCCAAAACTGATTTTGAATTTCCTGGGGAGGTTTTGGGTTAATTCTTTGCGCAAAAGATATTTTGAAACCGCCAGTGCATAAGGAGCAACGTCAAAAACCTCTGTGGAGCAGGTTCCGGCTTTATGACAGGCCGTTACATTTCTTACCGTGTTGCCACAAGCTTCACGTGTGGTAATACCCGCCTGAGCAAGGTCTTCTAGACCCTGTGGCACATCGTTGATTTTAACGTAATGTAGCTGGATATCCTGCCGGGTGGTTATGTGTAAAATGCCATGCGAATATTTTTCGGCAAAATCCGCCAGGCATTGCATTTGCTCACTGGTAATTTTTCCTGCAGGGAGTTTGGTGCGAACCATTTGTTCGCCATCCTGCCTTTGTCCATAGATTCCCTGCTGCAAACGGAACCTTTTAAAATCTTCATCACCTACTTCACCCCGGTTCAAGCGCTCGACTTCTGCTGCGAAAGTTTCGATTTCGCGTTTGACCTCTTCAGGGATATTTAACGTTTTTGCATCCATTACTTTCCTCTATTCTATAAATTCTGGGAGTTTGGTCTTTTCAGGGAAGGAATTTATTGAGATGATTCCACCCATTGGCCTGCCCCAATTATGCGTATTTGGTTGCCATTTTCACATTTCAAACGTCAAAATGCGAAAGAAGTATTCAGTGTCATCTATTTTATAATAAAACGGCTATGAAAAACAGTAGAATACCTGCTTAACAGGAATTAATCTCTATTTTTTTTCGAGTTTCGGATCTTAACTAATTATTTGTATTTTAATGTGTATTAGAGGGTTTTGTGTCCTACTATTTGCTTCTTCAAATCAACTTCACTCTGTTTGCAGCGATCTTTTTGTTTTGTCTGTTCAGAAACTTCAATTTTAATATTATTCTCGTCGGTCTCACTTATATATTGCCCATGGTTCCTCTCGGCCTGGGCAGTGATCCGGCCGAACGTGTTTTAATTGTTTCCTATTCCAACCTTGTATTTGGAATCATTGAGGTTGTTTTTTTCACGCTTACCGAACGGCCCGAAGACATAAAGTTCGATAAAACCTATTTGCAACAATTATTCGGACATGTTTTGCCCATAGTAGCGGCTTTGATTGGAATGTCCTTTGTTTCGCGCGCCACCCTGGTTCCGGTTGGCAAGGTAGAATTGTTCCTGATTGTCGTTCTTTTTGTTTTCGGATCCATCCTGCGAATTTTAGCCATTTCCCAACTGGGCGTTTTGCGTTTTAAATTCAATATTGCCTTTCGCGAACGCCAAACCCTTAAAACGGATCAATTGCATGGCTACGTGAGGCATCCCACCTACACCGCTATGATGCTTGTCGTTTTAGCTTATGCGGTGACCACCCATTCCTGGATTGCCGGAACTATCGGGACTCTTTCCGCTCTTTTCGGTTTTCAGTACCGAATTCATTTTGAGGAACTGGCTCTCAAGGAACAATTTGGAGATGAATATGAAACCTACCGTTCGAAAACCCCCATGTGGTTGCCTTTTTTAAACTGGAAATGATTTATTAGAAGTGAGTCTTTATTGCCCCAGATCCAGTGTGGGGAAATACAATGCCAGGGCAGTCAGCATGGCGATATACCCATAACTGGCTAAATAAAACAACGGGAGATTTATTTTTATGCCATCCCATTTTGGATCATGGGCCTTCAATTTTTTCTGGACTCGAAAATAATTTGCTATGGAAACCAGAATGGTAAAAACGAAAGGCTTGTAATGAAAAACAGCCATGAGGCCCGCCGCTGGAATGGTTGCGCATAGCATTGCAGGAATTTTCAGCCAGCTGTTTCGGGTGACATCATCCAAAACATTTAATGCGGCCAGGTAACAAACGAGATAATACAGCCCGGTCAAACCCAGCCAGACAATAAACGAGACAAAACCAGTTCCGCCGGGAATGTCTTCTAAACCCAGGATCATGTGCTTTGATGATTTATTATTTCCAACTTCGCATCCCTGAGGACTTCTATGGCAGATTTTAATATTAAGACCGAAATGCTCACTCCCACAACCAGGTCAGGCCAGGGAGAATGGGTCCAGGCCACACCCCCCGCGGCCAGCAATACTCCAAGGTTTGCCAATACATCATTTCTTGAGCAGAGCCACGCCGAGCGCATATTGATATCAGAATCCCTGAAGCCCAGTAAAAGAACGGCGCAGAGGAGATTTGCCGCCAGGGCCAGTAAACCCACTACCCCCATGGTTTCAGCTTCAGGAATCACCGGGTTAAAGGTTCGATAAAGCGCCCCCGCCAAGACGCTGATTGAGAAGAGGGCCATGATTATTCCTTTTATATATCCCGCACGGCTTTGCCAGATGGAGTCCAGTCGAATTACATAAAGAGAGAACCCAAAGATAGCTGCGTCTCCAAGCATGTCGAGCGCATCGGCCATCAATGCGCTCGATTGCGCGAACCATCCATAAATGGCCTCAACAAAAAACATGATCCCGTTTATCACCAGAACCCAAACGAGGATATTTCTCTTGTCATCCTGGACCTTGGTCAATTCTTTTTCAAGACTGTTGCAGCAGTCACTCAGGGCCGGGGTTTTTTTTTTGAATCGATTCAGAACAAGCGATAAGAGGTAAAAAGCCCCTGCCAGAAGAATGATAGTAGGTCCCGGCGGCAGGTCGGGTTGATAGGACAACGCAAGTCCCCCTGCTGTAAAGGTCATTCCAAACAGGGTTGCGAGGACCATCATCAGGTTGAGGGAGCGAACGTACTGTCCGGCAATTGCTGCTGGCAAGGTTAACAGGGCGATGACCAGAATCAATCCTACAATCTGAATTAAAATCACAACGGTAAGAGCCACCAGTGAAAGGAAAAGCAGGTAGAACCTTTCAACGGGAATGCCTCGAAGGCGGGCAAACTCTTCATCAAAGGAGACAGCTATAAACTGTTTGTAAAACAGGAAAACGATAACCAGGATGAGCGCATCGAGTCCGGAAATCCAGTAAAGATCTTCCGGTGCGATCATTAGGATATTTCCGAACAAAAAGCTCATCAGGTCCACGTTGTAACCCGGTGTCTGCGAGATGAATAAAATACCCACTGCCATACCACCGGCCCATAAAGCCCCGATGACAGTATCTTCATGCTGATGCATGCGAAGGCTGACCCAGCCAAGGATGAAAGCAAATACAAGTGCCGAAACCAAAGCACCTTCAATGGGTGAACGTCCTAGGTAATAGGCGATTCCCATTCCGCCGAGGACCGCATGGGCGATGCCTCCAGCGAGGTAGCCAATTCGCTTTACAACAACATAAGAGCCGATGGCACCACAGGCAACACTGGCGAGGATTCCACCTGCCAGAGCGTTTTGCATGAAAGGTTGCGTTGAGACGGCCTCTAGAAAATTACTCAATGGTGGCTCTCCCCTTCATGGTGATGGTGGACCATGTGCACATGGGTCCCGTAAAGGTTTTCAATGGTTTCTCCAGTAAGCTGGGAAGTGGGATGGCAAACCAGGGTGCGGTTGATACAGGCAACTTTTGTAATGTACTGGGATATGAAACCAATATCGTGGGTTACAACGATGATGGTTATTTTTTCGTTCAATTTTTTTAAGAGGTCAAAAATATCTTTTTCTACTTTCATGTCGACGTTTGCGGTGGGTTCATCGAGAATCATGATTTCAGGATTGCAAGTGAGGGCCCGGGCAATCAACACCCGCTGTAATTGGCCGCCGGAAAGGGAACCGATGGGGCGCTTCCTTAAATTGATTATTTCAACCGCCTCCATGGATTCTGCTGCCAGCTCTTTGTCTGTCTTACCGAAGAGGCCAATTCTCGATGTCTTTCCCAATCGTCCCATGAGCACGGTTTCTTCCACCGTAATAGGGAAGTTTCTTGAGAAGGGAGTGAATTGCGGCATGTAACCGATTTCCTTGACCGCCTGATTTGGGGGTTTCCCCAAAACTTCTACCGATCCTTTATCAGGTTTTAGAAGGCCGAGAATAATCTTGAGCAGGGTGGTTTTACCGCTCCCGTTGGGGCCAACCATGCCTACGAATTCTTGGGCTTCTATATCCAATTGGATATTTTCAAGGATAGTGGGGCCACCATAACTGAAAACAAGATCGCGGATTTTTATGACTGAATTTTCGCTCAATGATTTGCTCCCGAAATTGCGATTGCTGTCTGCCGCATATTCTCCAAATAGTTTTCTGCCAAAGGGTCCAGTTCCTGAACGGTGGCTCCTATCATTTTAGCGACTTTTTGCGCTACCGAAAGACCGAATTGTTTTTGTACAAAAATCACCTTTATATTTAGGTTCTTCCCTTTATTGATTATTTCCTGCAGTGCCCGGGGTCCCGGTTCTTTTCCCTGCCGTTCAATGGAAATCTGCTCAAGCCCATAAGCTTCAGCGAAATAAGACCAGGCGGGATGAAATACCATAAAACTGGTGATTTTTCCTCTTGTAAGAATTTCACGAATTTCCTGGTTCAAATTATCCAGGTCCTGGATAAGAGCCTTGTAGTTCTGTTGAAAAATAATTTTTTTTTCAGGTAATTCTTTCGATAAGGCATCCTCTATGCTTGCGGCCATTTTTTTGGCGAGCGGCGGGCTGGTCCAGATATGCGGGTCTTCTTCGTCATGCGCATGATCCCTGGGCCGCAATTTGTTTTCCTCCAACCCATTGATGTTTGTCGGAATAATTTTAAGTTCAGGTTGAATGGCTTGAATTCGGGATATCCAGATTTTTTCGAAAGGGACCCCAATGGTGAAATACAGTCTGGCGCTTGCCAGCCGGCTCATTTTTTTAGGATTGGGATTAAAAGTCGCCGGACTCTCACCGGGTTTTACCATAACTTCAACCCTGACTTCCTCACCACCAATTCGTTCGACAAAATATTTTTGCGGTGCAATGCTCACAAAAACCGGTATGGAGCCTGCGTAGGAATATTTTGGAAATTGCGCCAGGGTAAAAGCGATAAACAGAAATAATATATGCTTGCCAAATCGGATCATCTTATCTAATAAAAAAATTGTTTGAGAACTATTTAACTCTTAAATCACAAATAACGACTGGTTAGTATAGTGCATTTCGATTGAAAACGCTTAAATAACAGGAAAAGATTGAATTGAGAAGGGGATTTTATAAAAACCAGAGCAGGCTGAAAGGAAGGCCAAAGAATAGAATGCCCAATGCTATGTTTATAATATGAATCAAAAATAAATTGTCTGTGATTGGAGAGATCATGACTTCGGTCCCCGCGCGGCGGACAGCGTGTTCGATATCGGCAGAAGTTATTTCACCCGTTTCTTTTTTTTGCAGTTCTTCCACGACCTGGTCGAGAAAGAAAAATTTTATTGCTTTCAGGATAACGCTGAAAAGGATCCCCGAAAAAAAACCGATGAGCCCCCCTTTTTGTTTTAATGTGGTGAGGAGCTCTCCCCCGACTTGATCGTATTTTCCCTCCAGCTCGGACCGGGGGATGTTTTTCTGAAACTTTGGAATTCGGCCAATTACCTCACGGGTTATCCAATCCAATAACTGTTGCAGGCCTTCAAGCGCTTCTCGAATTTTTTGGATCATCACTTTCAAAGCGCAGGCGACCCAGCCATGGAATACGCCGAAACCCAGGTACCAGATTGATACAATAAAGAGGATCAAGGTTTCGAGCCAATGGCTCCAGTCGGCCACATCAAGTACCTGTGAGTCGAAGGCGATGGCCGTTAAAATTCCCAGCCCCAT
>WAIB01000018.1:16814-47877 GCA_009873655.1 Nitrospinota bacterium
AGAATTTTTCAGTGGGGTGAACCGCCTGCCGGAGGCTTACTTGAATGTGCAGCGGTTGCGTATTATGGCGTCTCCATTCTATTATGAAGGGTTCCATTCAGCAGGACAGTTGGAAGCCACGTTCAGCGACTCCGATAAAGAGCGCTTTGGCCGGGTTGGCTACGATACCCAGCGTGTGCATACCGAAAATACCGTACTATTTCCCACCCGGCACTTTGGATGGCTTAATGTGATCCCGCGTATGGGATACACCGGTACGTTCTACGGTGATACGTTTGAATCGATGTTAATGGATAGAATCAGGTCCCCGCGTTTATTATTTTGGGTTCGACCCTTATTGCGTATTCGGAGCTTCCCTCCGGATGGAAATTTAGGAGGAATGCGCACCATCAATTGCTCATTCATCCCGTCCACTGTATAAGAAATTTTTTTGCGTGTTCCATTCAAGGCTTCCCCGGCAGGAATGGTAATTGAGAAATCCATATCCAAAGGAGATTTTTCTTCGGCGGCTGACTTTCCAAATATTCCTTTCAGGTTGCTGACTATCGGGTTTTCTTGTTTCTGATCTTTACCTGGCTGTGATGCTTCCTTTGCTTTTTTCATTTTATGCAGGGTGTAAAGGGAAGTCCCCACCACCTGCGCAAGTTTTAGTCCCATTCCTATCCTTCCAATGGGTCCAGGTACCATGCGGAGTATGCGCCCCAGACCCCCTACAGCCCCTCCAAAAAACAGAGTTTGAAAAAAACTGTTTCCGGACCGATATCCCGAGCGGCTGAATTCACGATTGAGCTCTTCAAATATCTCCTGAGCATTTTGACCTTGAAACATACTTGAGAAGATATCTTCCTGCGAATAATGAAACCTTGAAGAGCTTCGGCCCGAAAGATAATCCGAACGGAAGCGGTCGTATTCCTGTTTTTTTTGCGTGTCGCTTAAAACACCGTAAGCTTCGGTGATTTCCTTAAACTTATTTTCACTTTCAGGGTCGTTGGGGTTATGGTCGGGGTGCAATTCCAGGGCCAGTTTTCTGAACGATTTTTTTATCTCTTCTTGACTCGCTGATTCTGATAAGTGGAGAATTTTGTAGTAATCCTTGAATTCTTTTATATGCGCCATTTGGAGGTAGATTACATGCCCAGCTTTTGGGGATAAATTGCCTCTGCTTTTTCCGGGCCTTCTATTTGGGTTTTTTTGTTTTGGGTAGAAATTTTAAAAGTCTCGTCTGTATGCAGACGTTGCTTTAAATTTTCAAAATGTACTTTCATTGGCAGAGAAGCAATTTCATTTTCCTGGGGAATGAGAAGGAAATTTGTTTCTGCCAAGACATCTCGGTACTTTCGCTTCATGTTCATTTTATAGGCTTCGTAGCCTTCGATTTTTTCAACTCCTGCATAGGGTTTCTGGTTCAGAACTTTATATTTGTCGGGAATATAAACATTGGCAAAATAATCGGGCCCAAGTGAATGGTGTACGGTGGTTTTGACCTTCAAAACCCTGAGATTTTCATCCGTGGGGATCATTTTCATTTCAACCCAGTAGGTCCGGTCATGGAAATTCAGGTTTTCAAGAAATACAATTCCATAAAGTACATTGAACTTGAACTGCAAAAAGATTCCCAGAAACACCCAACCGAAAACCCTCCAGAATTTCTTCACAAATATTTCCTCGCTCCTTTAAAAGTCTTGATTCTTATAAATTTCAACCTTGAAAATTTTATCAAATTATTCAACAGCAAATGCAATTTGTTCCAAAGCCCGGCTGTTTATTTTGCATGACCTCAATATAGGTTTACTTTAATAAATAATGATTTTCAAATAAAGGGTAAATTTAGTGACCAAATTGTAACAAGTTATTCATTTGCAAGTGCTGTTGAAGAGCAAACCGCAACAACATCCGAAATAGGTCGAAATGTGAACGAAGCTGCAAAAGGCGATACGGAGATCAATCAGAATATTTCAGGTATTGCCCAGGCTGCAGAAAACACTTCGCAGGGAGTCAGCAAAACCCAGGGTGCGGCGGAGCAATTACCGCAAATGGCAGATGACCTGAAACAACGGGTCGGGCAGTTCAAATTTTAATCTTGTATCTAACCCCTTTCCCTTCCTTTTTAAGGGAGGCAGTCTTGGTTTGTTCTAAAAGTCCGGTCAATTTTAACCCGTATTTTTGCGGCAAAACAAACCTAGACCTTTGTTTTTTTTAATCAAATTTCTACTCTAAATAAAGTTTCATAATCTAAATGTTTCTGTGGTTTTAAAAAAGGTTTGACTATCCTGAATACAATCTTACAATAACCTCTTGTTTCCTTTTAATTTTTGAAGATTCGCATATTTTTTTGCCGGCCTTTTGTCCCTGCCAAGATTTTTTATTTTTAAATTTTTAAAGTGGGACAAAAATGTTGTGGTGCCGAAACTATACTGGAGAAACTTTTTTATATAGTTACTTAGGTTTTATCTATGCAGTCCGTAGTTCGCTGCTACCAAATTTTTTAATTTAGGGGGTATTCGATGAATGAAGAATTTTTAAAACAAAACCTGGGGAGAGTCATGTTCTCCATCGTTGGAATCCTCGCTGTCAGTATCGTTTTTTTGATTATTTACATTTCCCGGGCGAGTCTCGAGAATACGGTGGAAGCAAGCAAGCTCAATGCGGTTTCTATCATCGATCAATACAAAACTCTTCGTGGTTATTATGTAAAAAGTGTAATTAAAAAGGTTAAGGGAAATGATACGGGTTTAAAGATTTCCTACGATCATAAAAAGATGAAGGATGGTATTCCTTTGCCGGCTACGCTGATTCACGATATGAGTGAGCTGCTAAGTAAAAAAAGCAGTGAAAATGTGAAGTTGAGGCTTTACAGCGCTTATCCTTTCCCAAACCGGGCTGGAAGGACCATCGACACTTTTGGTAAGGAGGCCATGGCTTTTTTTGATAAGGATCCCAACCAGGTTTTTGTTAAACAGGAAAATATGGGGGGGGAGCGATGTGGTGCGAGTCGCGGTCGCCGACAAAATGGTGGCCCAGGCCTGTGTGAACTGTCACAACAGCCGTCACGATACTCCAAAAAATGACTGGAAGCTGAACGATGTTCGAGGAGTTTTGGAAGTCATTTCCCCCATTGACGCACAGCTGGCCAGCAATGGCTCCATGCTAAACAAGGTTATTGGCATTTCCGTATTTGTAGTTGTCCTGGTTGTCCTGATGGTGGTGGGCATCCAGCTTTTCCTCAAATCAATGAGGAAATCAGAACTGGAAACGGCAAAAATCGTCTCCATGATGGAAAATACCCCAACGGCAACAGTGTTTGCGGGAGTCGATGGAAATATAGAGTTTTCCAATCCTGAATCCATGAAAATTTTTAGAACAATCCAGGATACATTACCGGTTAGACCGGATGAAGTTATTGGAAAATCTATAGATTTATTTCATAAAAACCCACAGCATCAAAGAAAAATTATATCTGACCCCAGGAACCTGCCTATGGAATCAACGATACAGTTGGGGTCAGATACGGTTAGTCTGGTTGTGAGTGCGGTGATGGATCAAAACAATAATTATCTGGGGCCTATGCTTTCCTGGGAAATTATTACCGAGAAACTGAAAGCTGAAGAGGATAAAGAGCGTGCGGCCAAAGAGCAGGAAGCTCTCAGAATGGAACAGGCCGAGAAGGAAAGAAAAGCGGTAGAAGAAAAGGCAGCGCGAGAAAAAGAGCAGGCAGAGAAAGAACAAAGACAAGCAAAGGAATTGCAGGAAAAAGTCAATTCCATGCTTTCTGTGGTTAACTCTGCCGCAGAAGGGGACCTTACTCAGGATATTCCTGTCTCAGGAAGTGACGCAATTGGCAAAATGGGTGAGAGTCTTGCAAAGTTCTTTAAGAACCTGCGAAATGATATTGGCGACATCAGCCAGACTGCAGAGTCTGTCAGTGCCGCGGCTGAAGAACTCACCGCGACCAGTACCACCATGTCTGCAAACGCGGAAGAGACTTCGGCACAAGCAGGGGTGGTTGCTACGGCAAGTGCAGAAGTGGGTACCAATGTCCAGACAGTGGCTACCGGGTCCGAAGAAATGGGTGCAAGCATTCGGGAGATTTCAGAGAATTCTTCCAAGGCTGCGAAGATTTCGACTGAAGCCGTGGAAGTCGCAAAAAGAACCAACGAAACAATCAGCACCCTGGGTGAAAGCTCACAGGAGATTGGTGAAGTGGTTAAGGTGATCACATCCATTGCTGAACAAACCAATCTTTTAGCGCTGAATGCAACAATCGAAGCTGCCCGTGCAGGTGAAGCCGGAAAGGGATTTGCGGTTGTTGCAAACGAGGTAAAAGAGCTGGCTAACCAGACAGCAAAAGCCACCGAGGAGATCAGTAGTAAGGTTCAGGCGATTCAATCTGACACTGGAAACGCGGTGGATGCGATTGAAGCGATCAGTGAAATAATCAACCAGATCAATGATATTTCCAGCTCCATAGCAAGTGCGGTGGAAGAGCAAAGCGCGACAACCAGCGAGATGACCCGTAATGTTTCCGATGCTGCAAAAGGGGTTTCCGAGATAGCAGAAAACATCTCGGGAGTTTCATCTGCCGCTGAAGAAACAACACAGGGGTCCAGCCAGACAAGGGATGCCGCAAATGAGTTGTCGAAGCTTTCCACGGACCTTCAGGGTCTTGTGAAAAGGTTTAAAATTTAAAAATAGTAGCTGAATACATTTTCAATCGACCCTGGTTTTTAGGTTTTGTTTTTACCCTGGAACCAGGGTTTTTTTTGTCCTTTCTATAATGTGGGTATTAAATCCATAATAAATTGAAATTATAATGCCAAATCAATGTATATTTATTTGCGCGAACATTTTGAATTTAGTGTCAATGGCAATACAATAGGTATAAAAATAATCCTGAGATATTTTGGGGTGTTTCCTCTTTTTTGTTTCTTTGTTCTGGGTCAGGGAGCATGGAGAAAAAGAATTTTTATTGATGGACACGCTAAAATCTTTTCTGGAGGTAAAAGTCTAATGAAAATTTCCAAAAAAATATGTTCGAAATCGTGCCAACCGGCCGGACAAATGGGAGGCCGATGTCATAGAATCCAAGTTTAAAGATACGGGTTATGAGAAAAACAAAGTTTTTACCGAAAATGTGAAACATAAAGGCAAAGACGCATTTCGGTTGATCCTTCCAGAGTATTACAAACAGGCCTGCCTGAATTGCCACGGTGAACCCAAAGGCTCCAAAGATATAACGGGTGGTAAAAAAGAGGGTAGTAAGCTGGGCGAGCTGGGTGGTGCAATCAGCTTTGCAATCTATAACTGGAAATTTGAGAGGGTAATATCATGAAAGGCCTTACATTAAAAAAAACAGGAGCCCTTTGAATTGAGTCGTGGAATATTGATTGTTTTTGAAGGAATTGACGGTACAGGGAAGAGTACGCATTGTCGGATGCTGGGTGAACTTTTAACCGAAAAAGGAATTGCGAATATTTCATTTGCCGAACCCACGAAAGGGAAATGGGGACAGAAAATCCGCCGACTCTTGTCCGAGGGGAGGAATGGAGTGAGTGCCGAGGAAGAGCTGGAATGGTTCTTAAATGACAGGAAGGAAGATGTTGAGCTCAATATCAAACCGGCATTGGAGGATGGAAAAGTGGTGTTGATGGATCGTTATTATTTCTCAACAGCCGCGTATCAGGGTGCTTTAGGATTCGACCCGCATGAAATTAAAAGAGAAAACGAAAAATTCGCTCCGGTGCCTGACCGGGTGCTGATTTTTCACAATCCTCCTGAGAAAAGCCTGGAAAGAATTGAATCTTCCCGTGAAGAAAAGAGTTCTTTTGAAAAACGGGAATATTTAATTGATGTGCAGAATATTTTTAAAAACTTTAGCGGATCAAACATTCGTTTCATTTTAAGTGATGATACTTTAGAGAATGTGCATGAAAAGGTGGTTCGCGCTGTAAAAGATCTTTTTGAGTTAAAACTATGAAACGATTTGTGTTGGCTGTAACAGGGGCGAGCGGTGTTTGTTATGGGAAGAGGTTGTTCGACTGCCTTAAGGGACAAGCGGAAATTCATGTGATCGTTTCTGAACGTGGCGCGGAACTGTTGAATGTAGAATTGGGGCTCAAGCCTGCTTATTTTAAAGGGAAGCATGTTAAGTTGCACAAGACCACCAGGATCAACTCTTCTATTGCCAGTGGTTCGTTTCGGGTTGATGGCATGGCGATTGTGCCTGCCAGCATGGGCACCATCGGGAGAATCGCTGCCGGCATCTCCGGAAATCTGATTGAGAGGGCAGCGGACGTCATGCTTAAGGAAAAGCGTAAATTAATTATTGTTCCCCGTGAGGCTCCTCTTAGTACGATTCATCTGAAAAACCTGTTGGCTCTCGATCAGGCCGGCGCCCTGATACTGCCCGCTTCTCCAGGATTTTATCAGGGGCAGAATACCGTGGAAGCTCTTGTGGACTTTGTTGTTGCAAGAATTTTAGATCATTTGGGGGTCGAACAGGACTTGATGCCTCCTTACGATGCATGAAAGGCTGGGGTAAATTGAAATGATTTATCTGGATAGTGCCGCAACCACGCCAATGGATCCGGAAATCATTTCTTCGTTGCAGGAATATATGCGCGATCAGTTCGCCAACAGCGGGGCGGTTTATGGAATTGGGCTGGATGCTAAAAAGAAGATCGAAGAGGCCGCAGAAAGGATCGCTTCTGCTTTAGGGGTTCCCCCATCCCACAACGTGGTTTTTACAAGTGGTGGAACAGAATCCAACAACCTTTTTATAAAGGGGCTGTGTTTTCCCGATAAAAAAAACGCTTATTTGGGTTTAGAGCACCCCAGTATTATTGAAACCCTTCATTCTTTTAAGAATTTCGGCAATGAGCCCTTTTCGTTATTGGAATTTAATAGAGAAGGGCGGCTCGATTTGTCCTGCCTCCCCTTGTTGAAAGAAAAACGAATCAAACTCCTCTGTCTTTCACATGTGAATAATGAATTGGGAACGATAAATGATCCTTCTCCAATAATTTCCGGTTTGGAAAAGGAATCGCCTCAAACCCGTTTGTTTTTAGATGGTGTCCAGGCCGTTGGGAAAATTAAAATAAATAAATCCATGTGGACCGGGTTAGCAGGGTATTCCATATCCGGTCATAAAATTCATGGGCCAAAAGGAATCGGATTATTGATTTATGATTCGAAATTAACACTGAATCCGCAACTCCACGGAGGAAAACAGCAATTTGGTGTGCGTGCCGGGACCTTGCCAACTCCCCTGATTATGGCTCTGGCAAAAACAGTGGAACGGGCCGTTGCCAGACAGCAGGAAACACAGGAACATTTCAAAAAACTGCAAGAACATTTGATTGAGGGATTAAAAAAACGGGAAATACCCATCGTGTTTAATTCTTCCTATGGCGAATTCCAGTCTCCTGCCATGGTGAATTTCAGTTTTCCCCCGGTGGAAGGGGAGGTGATGGTGCACCATTTGGAAAAGGAAGAAATATTTGTAGGTATGGGAAGTGCTTGCAGCGCCCATTCCAAAGAGCCTTCAAAAATATTAACGGGCATGGGGTTGACGGAAGAGCAGGCGCGTTGCAGCTTAAGGGTATCGTTTTCAAAAGATAATAAACTGGATGAAATAAATATTTTCCTTCATGCTTTTGAAAAAGCATATCAGAAGCTTTTGCCGACTTTCAAGAAAAGAGCGGTGGATGAATGAATGATCAAAGAACGATATTGATCCGCTATGATGAGATCGGATTGAAAGGCCAAAACAGGAAATATTTCGAAAAAATATTGCTGAAAAATATAAAACGGGCCTTGCCAGGGGATAAAGGAATTGTATATCGAATTCCCAGAGGCCGAATAATGCTGGACCTTTCAGAGTCCGTTGCGACGGCCTGTGCCGATCAACTGAGTTTTATTCCGGGTATTGCCTCCTACAGTGTCGGAACTTCTGTGAACCCGGACTTTGATGAAATGGCAGCGCTGGGGGTTCAATGGATTGAACCTTTGCTCAAACCGGGGGAGACTCTGAGATTTTGCGTGAGAGCACGTCGGTCCGCGAAAACTTTTCCGGCAACCTCTCCCGAAATAAATTTTGAAGTGGGTTCCCGAATTATGTCCCGGCTGGGTGAAAAGGGACTGGTTGTGGATATTAAGAATTCTGATTTCACTTTGGAAATCGAAGTGGGCAACAATGAAATAATAATGTTTGATAATCGGCACCCGGGTTTATGTGGGTTACCCGTGGGAAGCTCGGGTGATATTTTATGTATGCTGTCGGGAGGTATCGACAGCCCCGTTGCCGCATATTTGATGGCCTGCCGCGGGTGCAGGGTTCATTTTGTTTTTTATGACAACCAACCCTTTTTGGGAAGAGGGGGATATGAAAAAGTTTTAAAGCTTTCAAAAATTATCAACCGCTATCAAGGCCGAGCAAAACTGTTTGTTGTTCCTTTTCAGGATGTTCAAGTAGCGATCAGGGACCATTGTAAGGAAGAAAACCGCGTTGTTCTCTATCGTCGAATGATGTACAGGATAGCGGATGCGATTTCCAGGCAGTACCAATTGCAGGGACTGGTTACGGGTGAATCGCTGGGGCAGGTGGCATCGCAGACGTTGGAAAATTTAGCCGCGGTGACTTGTGTCACTTCCATGAATATTTTTCGGCCCTTAATAGGTATGAATAAGGAAGGAATCATAAAGGAAGCGAAAAAAATCGGGACTTATGAGGTGAGCATTGAACCTCAGCCCGATTGCTGTTCTGTTTTCATGCCGACACGTCCTGTGACACGGAGTAAAATTCCTGTATTAGAAAGGGATGAAGAAAAGATTCTTCTGGAAAAACTGCAGGTAGAAGCGATTGCGAATATCGAAACGATTTATTTAGATGATTTATGATGTTTGAAATTTTTTCACCACCTGTTTATTGGGAAGATTGTTTAACAAATCCAAAATCGTTTTGT
The DNA here is from genome assembly GCA_009873655.1 of Nitrospinota bacterium. Classification (GTDB taxonomy): domain Bacteria; phylum Nitrospinota; class Nitrospinia; order Nitrospinales; family VA-1; genus UBA8687. Next base: position 25,775 of record WAIB01000018.1, read on the forward strand.
TTTCCAAAGGGTGAATGGTTGAGCCTGCAATTTCGCTGAGGGGTTCAAGCACAAAACGCCGATGGACCATTTCAGGATGGGGCAGGGTGAGAAAGTCTGAATCAATAACTTTCCCATCGTAATCCAGAATATCCAGGTCAATGACCCTTGCCCCCCATTTTTCCTCCCGAATCCTGCCAAATTGCCGCTCAATATCCAATAGTGTTTGGAGAAGTTCTTCAGGTGTGAGGGAGGTTTGAACTTCTACGGCCGCGTTTACAAACCAGGGTTGATCTGTTTTTCCAACCGGTTCCGCATGGTACAGGGACGAACGCGCTGTTACTTTTATGGAGGCGGATTGGTCAATCAGAGAAAAGGCTTTCTCGCAGTTTTCGGCAGGCAAGCCTAAATTAGATCCGACACCAATTAAAGCTCTATGAGTCATTTTATTCGAGAATAAAACTCGATCGGTTTTTAAAATTCAAATTCGACCTTGGAAAGCCGGTTTTTAATTTCACCTATGATTCTTTTTTCTTCCTCTTCTCCTTTTGCGGCAAACGTTGCGGAAAAACGGACGTAATGGCCCACATCATCCCAGGGAACCGTGGAGATCAGCATTTCAGTAATCAGGTATTGGGAAAACTCTTCGCCATTTTCGAACTTTCTTCCTCCCTTGATTCCCTTGGGCGCGCCAACATATAAAAAGAAGGAGCCGCCGGGCATTTTAGCGCTGAATCCCACCGAGTTCAGAGCTTCGACCAAAAGGCCCAATCGCCTTTTATACTTCGCCACCGTTTTGTCGGTGATTTCAGGGTGCTCCAGGGCATAGATCCCGGCTTTTTGAATTCCGGCAAACTGGCCGGAGTCAATATTGTCTTTTACCGAGGCTATTCCTTTTACGATCAATTCATTTCCAACAACAAAGGCCATACGCCAGCCTGTCATATTATAAGCTTTTGAGAGTGAGTGAAATTCTACTCCCACATCCATGGCTCCGGGAATGGAAAGGAAACTTTCAGATTTTCCATCGTAGGTCAAGGCTGCATAAGCGGCATCCTGCATGACAGTTATTTTATGCTTTTTGGCAATTTGAATCACTTCTTCGTAAAATTCCCTTGTGGCATTTGCCCCCGTTGGATTGTTTGGATAATTTAGATATAAAATTTTAGTCCGGTCGAGGGTGCCGGAATCAACACTTTTTAAGTCAGGCAGAAAACCATTGGCTTCGGTTAATGGAAGGTTGACTACTTCTCCTCCCAGGTATTGTGCATGAGTTCCCATTACAGGATAGCCCGGCACCGTCATCAGGATAACATCCCCCGGGTTGATAAAAACAGCCGGAGTCATAGCCAGTCCCGGCTTGGAACCTATAAGATGGTTGACATGTTTTGCCGGATCCAACCCCTGAACTCCAAAAATATTATCCATATACTTGCATGCGGCGACTTTAAACTCATCAATACCGTTATCTGTATATCCCCGGTTTTCCGGTTTCTCGGCTTCTAACTGCAAAGTTTTGACAACCCCGGGGTCTGCCATTTCATCCGGTTCTCCTACCCCCAGGTCGAATAGTTCTTTACCGGGATTGGCGTCGAGGGCAGCGCGCTTGGCCCTTTTAATTTTTTCAAATTTATAAATTTTTGTATCCTTTCCGAACTGGCTTCCGCCGATACGATCGGAAAATAAGGATTGGATATAACTTTCGTCTGACATTCTGAAACTCCGAAGTTAGATAGAGAGGAAGTTGACTACGCAAAAGAAGGGCTCAATCTAGCCAAAATCCCCAGTCCTGTCAAGGGGTTCTGTACGCTGCTAAAATCTGCTTTAATTATTTTTGGGTGGAAACACCCGCACTTTGGAAAGTGGCCATCTCGTTATATATTTTAACTGCGGATTCGATGAGGTTGACCGCGAGAAGGGCCCCGGTTCCTTCGCCCAGTCGCATGTTCAAATCCAGAAGAGGGGGATATCCCAATTGATCGAAAAATATTTTATGCCCGGGTTCAGAAGACCTGTGGGAAGGGAAAACGAAATCCTTCACAGTTGGGTTCATTTTAAAAGCCAGTAAAGCTCCTGCACCTGAAATGAACCCATCTGCTACAACCGGAATTTTTTTAGCGGCCGCGCCTAGGATTAAACCCGCAATCCCTCCAATTTCGAATCCGCCAACCTTGGCAAGAATATCCATCGGGTCATCGGCATCCGGCTGGTGCAGTTGGATCGCTTTTGTTATGACAGAAATCTTTTTTTGCAGGGTCAAGTCATCTATTCCTGTTCCCCTGCCTGTCACAGCTTCAACCGGGGTGTTTCCGAGGATGGAATAGATTGCTGAGCTGGAAGTGGTATTGCCTATTCCCATTTCCCCTGTTGTCAAGATATCGACTCCATTTTTGGCAGACTCCTCCGCGATTTGAATCCCGGTTGAAATGGCCAGCTCAGCCTGGGAGCGTGTCATGCTGGGTTCCCTGGTGAAGTTTTTTGTGCCTGCGGAAATTTTTCGATGGAGTAAATCGGGATGGTCTTTGAAATTAAATTTGACCCCAATGTCGACAATGGTTACTTCAGCGTTGATGTGGTTAGCCAGGACATTTACCGCGGCACCTTGATTTAAAAAATTAAATACCATTTGCGGAGTCACTTCTGATGGGTACGCGCTGATACCTTCTTCTGTCACACCGTGATCGGCGACGAAAACCACAGTAGATATTTTTTTGATAGAGGCCAATTCATTATTTCGTATGGAAACATATCTTTTGGCGAGTTCTTCCAGCTTGCCGAGACTTCCCAGGGGTTTGGTGAGGGAGTCCAGGCGGGACTGGGCTTTTTTCTGGAGCGCTGAAGAAACGGGTTCTATTTTTTCAAGAGTTTGGGGAATGATTTCAGACATAAATTATTATTCGGACATCTGAGAAATGAAGGGCCGGTTACTTGTTAAAATAGAGGCAGGGAATATTTTAACCTTCGTCCTCTTCCTCCTCCTCAGGCTCCAATCCGGCGGCTTTTTGTGAATAACGAAGGTATTTAATGATCTCAGTAAGTTCCTCTTTGGTGACATTTTTCCTTTGAGACGGCATTTTGTCGGTTCCATTGAGGGCGGTTTCCCGGATATCGTCGTCGGTAAAATTGGGGGCAAGATATTCCTCATCAATCAGCCGAGGAGCTTGGGTGTGCTTGCCCATGGCATCGGAACCATGGCAGTTTGAACAAATTTTGTGGAAAGCCTTTTGCCCCTTTTTATAAGGTTCAGGCACCTCTTTTGTGGGCTGGGGTGCACAGGAATTCATACCCAACAATGCAATGGCGACTAAAACTATAAGGGAAAAAAAATTCATAAGTACGGATTAACCTTTCTTTTTTACAATATCTATAATTCCATCATGGTTGCTGTCTGCTTCTACGCGAGACAATTGCCCCGATGAATCGTAATGAACCCAGCGGTCTATTTTCCCGTTAAAATTGGAGTCATACTCTATTTTTACAAGTTGTGTGGAATTTTGAAAATATTGCCACTGGTCAGGATCGCCATCATTATTTGTGTCAAATGCCGCAGTCTCTAATTGTTCGTTTCCTTTGTAAGTTTCCCAACGGTCTATTTTTCCGTTGCCGGTTGTATCGTAGCGGGCCTTTTTCAATTGGCCTTCGCTGGAGAAAAACTGGAAAACATCGAGCTTGCCATCCCTGTTCTCATCGGTTTCAAGTCGTATAATTACATTGCCTTTGGAGTAAAATTCACGCCAGTCTATCAGGCCGGTATTTCTGGAGTCTTTTTCGATGTGAGTAAGATTGAATTCCTTATCATAGTATTGTATCTGGTCTAGCGTGCCGTCATAGTTCTTGTCGAGTTCTACCTGGACGGGCTTTTCATTGCGATTGTATTTATCCACCTGGTCTACTTTGCCATCTCCGTTTTTGTCATACTCAATTTTTAACAGTTTTCCGTCCTCTGCTTTATGATGCCATTGATCCAACTTGCCATCTGAATTCCCATCTATCTGAATTACCTCGGCGGAAAGGGGAAGGGTTAACAGGTAGAATAAATAAACGAATGTGGGAAGGTACAGTTTGCTCATAGCTCAATAAGTATAATGTATAACGGTAGTTCGATGCCAATAGAATAAAAACTTCCTTATATGTTGGCCTGGGCCTCTTGAACCCTTTCCATAAAAACATCAATGATCAATTCGTCATGGTTTAAATATTGAGCCTTCAGGAATTCAATCTCAGGATACTTTTTCTGGGTATTATCAGTCATGGAAAAGATTTTTTTTACTAATACTCCCGTAAAAAGAAAGTATGGGAAAATGATAATTCGCTTAAACCCTAACCCGACTGATGTTTCCAATACATCTTCGAACAACGGCTCGCTTGTCCCTATAAAACCGGTTTCAGATCCTCCAAATCCCATAATCTCGTAAAGACTTTGAGAGGTTTTATCTGCAACTGAATTCGCTTCAGGGTCACTGCTGCCTCGGCCGACAGTTAAGAGCAATGTTTCGTTTCGTTTAATACCTGGTTTTGAATGAGTTTCAGCGGATTCAATGCGTTTAGCACAAACTTTTATAATATTCGGGTGGAAGCCTAAAGGGCCACCGCATTTAAAATTCAAAGAGGGATACTTTTTTGAAAACTCAATGACCTTTTCCGGTATATCTTTTTTAGCATGACGCGCCTGTGTTAAAAGCCCCGGAACAACCACTATGCTTTTAGCTCCTCTGCGCACACAATTTGAAATGGCTTTATCGATGTCAGGCTCCGCATATTCCAGAAAACCGCATTCTACTATCCTGTTTGGATTTCGCTCTTTGAATTTTGAAGAAAGAGCCCAAAACTCATTGATGCCGGCCTGGTCCCTTGTCCCATGGCCGACCAGACATACTGTGTAGTCGGGATTTTCAAAATCTTGCATCTTTAAATTTCATTTTTAATCTTTAATAAGCTATATGCTCCCGTAGGCCAATAAAACCAACATTGCTAAAAAGGAAGATATAAACATTAATTTCTGGCTTTGGATGATATATTTGATTTCCAGCTTCTGACCCGAATCGCCCAGCAAGGGTTTATGATTTTCAATTCCGGAATAATGGTTTATTCCCCCGAGTTGTATTCCTAAAGCGCCAGCCATGGCGGCTTCAGGAAAACCTGCATTGGGACTGGGATGTTTTCTCCCATCCCGATTGGCAATAGTCCATGCTTTGGATCCATTTAACCCGCAGACGGCGGCCGCAACGGTCATTAAGGGAACTGAAAGCCTTGCCGGAAGCCAGTTGGCCAGATCGTCCAGGCGTGCCGAACCCCAGCCAAATTCAATATACTTTTCGTTTTTATATCCAAATAAAGAGTCCATGGTATTGGCGGCTTTATAAGCCATAGCCATGGGAGCCCCTCCGATAACAGCATAAAACAAAGGGGAAATGATACCGTCTACAGTACTTTCTGCAACCGTCTCCACAGTAGCCCGGACGATTCCTTCTTCATCAAGGTTTTCGGTATCCCGGCCCACAATATTTGAAAGGCTTTTTCGGGCTTCCGGCAAATTTTCTTCTTTTAAAAATTTAAATACGGGAAGACTCTCATCAAACAGGCTTCTAATTGAAAGGGTCGAATATATGAAAAATATGGAACTTGCAATACCCGCAAAGGGATGCAGCTTGCCCAGTAAATCAATAATAAAAAATATTCCGAAATAACTAATAATGATAACTGAAAGAGTTGTTATGATCCCTGCCAGTTTTTGATTTCGAAACAGCCGCCGCGTAAAACTTTCTCCTGTGCGGGCAATTTTGGAAATTATTTTTACAGGGTGTGGGTAGGGCCGGGGGTCCCCCAGTATCAGATCCAAAACGAATGCGGCGATAACTTGAAATACCAGGGTCATGGATTTGTTTTATTGAAAAAATCCTTGAATGAGTGGATGAATTTCTGATTGTCCTTCCGATTTCTAATTGAAACCCTGAAGTAGCTTTCGTCAAGTCCGGTGAAAGTCCCGCAATTCCTTATAAGAATCCCTCCCAAAAGCAAATGGTTGAACAATTTATAAGCCAAATCAGGATTGCTGTTGTGGAGTTTAAACAAAATAAAATTTGTTTCAGAAGGAAAAGTTTTAACCTCGGAAAATTGATTTAATTCTTCCAACATGAATTTTTTTTCGGTATCAAGCCATGCGCGCGTTTGGTCTTTAAAATCTTTATCCATTAACACTTCTGACCCAACGAATTGAGCCAGCGCGTTTACCGACCATGTATTTTGATGGAGTGAAATAGTTTCCAGTTTTTCAGGAGAAAGAATTCCATAACCTATCCGCAATCCCGGAAGGGAGTAAAATTTGGTTAGAGATCTGATAATAACGATATGAGGATTTTCCTGATATGCATTCCAGATGGAAGTGTTGGGTAATAAAAAATCTATAAACGTTTCATCAATAAACAGGCTAACTTCCCTTGAAACGCAATATTCAGCCAGATCTTTTAAACCATGGGTTTGTAAATTTCCTGTGGGGCTATTGGGATGGCCAATTATCACGGCTCCAAGGTTGTCGATCGATTCCAGCTGCTGGAAAAGCTCTGGAATCTGAATTTGGAAACCATGTTCAGAGGATAAGGTATGTGAATGAACCTTGATGTTAAATCTGGAAAAAGATTTTTCATACTCTGAAAATAAAGGGTCAACTACAAGTATTTCATGTTCTGGAGAAACCAGAAAGGGAAGAAGGTAAATCAACTCTGTGGAACCATTGGTGACGCTGATCCAGTTTTCCGGGACATTTTCTGATGATGCAATTAATTTTTTAATATTTGTGTGATCAGGATCCGGGTATTCATTTAACAAGCGCGGGGTTTCCATTAATAACTGGGAGACGCATGGGGGAGGTCCCAGGGGATTGATGCTGGCACTGAAACCTAGAATCGATTCAAGATCAATTCCAGCTTTCTTTGCCATAGCTTGCGCATTTCCTCCATGTTCTGGGTATGGCGAATTGGTTAAATGTTGATCATTTTTAATCATAAAATGAAAATGGTTTATTTCGAAGGTTTATTTATAAAAGAAACTTTAAAATTGCCTGGATCGCCCTGCCATTTGTTGTAGTAAATTAACTCTTCAACCGGGAGGCGTTTTGCCCATCCTTTAGATTCCAGCATGGGTTTTCGATAAAATGCTTCGGTATGACCTATGCATAAATAAGCTACGGGTTGCACATGATCCGGAATATCCAGGTCTTCTTTCAATTTTTCGTAAGATAAGATACTTACCCACCCAACCGCCAGGCCTTCTGCCCTTGCTGCAAGCCATAAATTCTGGACCGCGCAGCAGGTGCTGAAGATATCCGTATCGAAAACAGTATTTCTTCCCAAAACATTGGGCCCAAACCGGGTTCGTTCGCAGGTCACGCAAATGTTTATGGCGGCTTCTTCTATTCCCTCAAGTTTTAGTGAGTTATAAAGATCCTGGCGTTCGTCACTGAATTTTAGCGCTGCTTCATCATTCGCTTTTTTAAAATTTTCAGCTACCCTGTTTTTTATTTGGGGATCATCGATGATTACGAAGTTCCAGGGTTGCATGTATCCCACCGAGCCTGCATGATGTGCGGCATTAAGAACCCGTCCCAAAGTTTCAGGGTCAATTTTTTTTGAATTGAAATGGCGGATGTCTCTCCTTTTATAAATGGCCTCGTACAATCCTTCTTTTTTCTGGGGAGAAAACTCATGCCTGGAATTGGTGGAGTCTACCTGGTCTTCATTTTCATTTTTTGAACTTTTGATGACCACTGGGATTCCCGAAACCATATTTATCACTTCATCAAATTCTGCTGCCAGAATTTGATTGGCTTCACCGGCTACATCGCGAAAAGCGCGGGCCGAAGGGTCCATGGGGATGATCCCTGAACCAAGTTCGTTTGTAATGACGATGACATGGATTTTGGTTTTTTTACATTCCGCTATGAAATGATGCAGTTTGGAAAGGATAGTATCGCGGTTTTCATTATTCATAAATAAATTGCTCAACCAGAGGGTAATGCAATCTAAAACCAGCACTTCATACTTTTCCGCTTCATTTTTTACCACGTTCGTTATATCCAGTGGTTCTTCCCGCGTTATCCAGTCTTTTCCCCGCTCCGCCTGGTGAATTTCTATCCGCTTCCGCATTTCCTCGTCGAGAGGTTCTGCCGTGGCCAGGAAGATTTTTTTGCCAAAGGCTTTGGATAGTTGTAGAGCGTGCCGGCTTTTTCCACTGCGACTGCCCCCCGTCAATAAAGTTGTTTTGTTTGCCATGTTTGTTCCGTTTTTAATGAGAATAGTATTACTTGTGTGGTTTTTAAAAAAAAATGGTCAATCCTGCAAAAATAAAGAAAAAAGCTTCAACCATCTCGGTAGTTGCACCTAACGTATCGCCTGTGATTCCCCCGATAATTTTCTTTGAAAAATAAAATAACCCAAAAACGAGAAGGGAAAACAATAGAATTGCAATTACTCCAGTTGCAATATCCAGAAAAAGTATCAAGGCGACAGGAAGAGGGCAAAAAAGCAAAGCTGTCCAGTTATTCCTTTGGTAAAAATTCCCGGCTAACGCATTTTGTGAATTAACATGTTCCACTAAAGTTAATCCCACTACCTGTGCGGTTCTGGCAAGTCCCGGAACAATAATGAACCATAAAGATGATACCGGGTGTTTTATCCCGGCTATTCCCGACATTTTCATTATTAAACAAAATATTAAAGCCAGAACTCCCATAACCCCGATTCGGGAATCTTTCATTATCTCCAGGATCCGTTCTTTTGGGCGGTGGGAAAAAAAACCGTCTGCCGTATCTGCCAGACCATCCAGGTGGAACGCCCCCGTAATTACTGCCAGAAAAAGAACATCACCAACGATCCTGATTTCTTCGTAGGCAAAGCGTGATAGAGTGCAATCCACCGACCAAAGCATTCCCCCTATCATTAATCCTACCAGGGGGAAATAAATCACCTGCCGCCCATCGAAATTCCTTGCCGAGGAAGGCACCGGTAAAATTGTTAAAAAACCTATCGCAGATAAAAAGTTCAACGGACATTCCCATTAAAATTCGATGCCCTTTTGTGCCGGTATTCCCTGCTCTGCAAAAGGGTGTTTGATCATTTTCATTTCGGTTACCAGGTCAGCCATTTCGATCAGTTTTTCAGATGCATTTCTTCCTGTGCATACAACATGGGTCATTTCAGGTTTGTTTTTTATGGTTTCCAGGACCTCATCTTCCGGGAGAAATTTATAGTCCAGCACATAGTTTATTTCTTCAAAAATGACCATATCATAATTACCACTGTTTAATTTTTCTTTTACGATCTCGAAAGCTTTTCTTGCAGTGGCTTTGTCCTGTTCGATATTGTTCGTGTCCCATGTGAAACCATCTCCCATTGGAATGACTTCAATATAAGGGGCCAGTTTGTCAAAAGACTTTCTTTCCCCGGCTTTCCATTGTCCCTTCATAAATTGCATGATGAAAACTTTCATCTTATTGCCTGCGGCTCTTACGGCAAGGCCAAATGCGGCAGTTGATTTTCCTTTTCCATCACCGGTGTTAACGATTATCAATCCTTTGCGTTTTCTTGGGTCTGCCCCTGATTTTTTTCTCATAAGTTGTTTTGCAGGACAATAATTGACATATCACTATAACTGCCCGTGCACTTTCCTATTGTGGTTTTATAATGTTTTTCATTTTCAAGTGTCATATGCTCATAAATTTGGACTGGGATATCTGTAGAGATTTCGTTTTCTGCGAGGTATTGACAAATTTCCTGGGGCATAAAATCCCAGGGTCGTGGAATGATTATCGCAGATTTTCCCAGTTTTAATGCATGGATTAGGAACTCTTTATCGTTTTCAATGTCTCCTGCTTTATGGAAAGTCATGAATATGGATTCTTCAAAAGGTACGGAGGCCCTGGTTGCTGCCATTTGTGCTGAACTGATTCCAGGGATCTTTACAGGGTCAGGGTCATCGCAATAGGTTTTGATATTGCTGAGAAAGTCATTTCCTGAGAAATTCAGGTCTCCCATAAAGCAAAAAACACAAATTTTTCCTGAACGAGAAATAGTACCTATCTCTTCCAGTTTTTCTTTTTGATTCTTGTAATTTAGTGAGATCAGCTCTGCGGTGCCTGGTAGATTGGATTTCGCATAGTTCAAAACTGTTTCAAAGCCAGATATGACATCCGCCCTTTGAAGGATTTCTAAGCTCTTTATAGGTAACAGCTTTGGATCCCCGGGTCCAATTCCCAATGCATAAATCATAATTCGTTTTGTTTGTTTGGTTTCATTTTGTCGAACCTGTTATATGGTTTAACCACTTCCGATTGGAAGCCCAGTAAATATGCGTGTAAAAAGAATGGCAATTCTGGGTTGTAAAGCCATCTTTTTGCCCCCTTCCTTTTTTTGAGTGGATATTTTTCCAGCAAGGGCGTTCATTATTTATAGTAAAAGTGGAATTATGGAATTCATGGCCGTGAAGTAGCAGGTTCCTGTTTTCTTTGGAAGTTCTTGCAGGTTGTAGTTTGCGATAGCCAAGTGTGAGCTTTCTTGTTTTGATAGATGTCGAGTAGTCAAAAAGTCCGACCATTGCCACCTTCTTGTTGGTGGCATTAATAATATGTTTGCCCAAATACATTAACCCACCACATTCCCCGATAATCATTTGACCGGCCTTTCCTGCTTTTAGTATATCCCGTAACATTGATTTATTTTTGCTTAAAGATTCTGCGTGCAGTTCGGGGTAACCTCCGGGAAAATAAAATCCATCCATGTTTTCTGGAAGGTTGGAGTCATGAATGGGTGAAAAAAAGGAAATATTGAAACCCTGATGATTGAGGAAATCCAATGTGTCCTGATAGACAAATTGAAATGCTTCGTCTTTGGCTATCGCAATATTAAATGAATGGGGTCGAGCTTTTGTTTTCCACCTCTGCGGCATTCGCTTGATATTTAATTTTTGTTTTGAAGCTTTTCTTAGATTAAAAAGTTTTTTAAATAATTTCATGTCAAGGTGAGACTCGATATGGTTTGCCCACTTTTCATAGATAGTATCGCTGCCTTCAATACTCTGGTGCAATCCCAGGTATCGGTTTGGGATGCTCAGTTCCGGGGAGGTTGGTAGGCAGCCCAGAAGCCTGGCGGGTGTATGGTGTTCAATCGAGTCCTTAATTATTTGAGCATGGCGTGCGCTATTTATATTGTTGGCAATGACACCGACCAGGTTTACTTTTGAGTCGAGGTGCATATAACCCAGTACCATTGCGGCTGATGACCGGGCCATGGCCTTACCGTCAATAACCAGTAATACGGGCAATCCCAAGTGTTTGGCAATCGCAGCGGTAGAACCTTTTTCAGAGGTTGAAGAAGAACCATCGTGAAGCCCCATTACTCCCTCTAAGATTGCAAAATCACCTTCGAGCATAATATCGTTGAATAAATTTGTGACGTAATTTTTGCTGCACATTACTGTATCGAGATTGTAGCTCGGCAGGCCACATGCTTTCTTGTGATGTCCAGGGTCAATATAATCAGGTCCAACTTTGAAGGGTTTTATTGAATACCCATTTTTCTTTAGTAAGTGCATGAGCCCTACCGAAATAGATGACTTTCCCACAGAACTGTGGGTTCCGGCGATGACCAAACCGCGATGTTTTTGTGATTGTTTATTGTTTGATTTTGAATTCATTTTGCTGGGGTTTGGTTTTATTAATTAAATATAGTTTTCCGGTTTTTGGATCTCTAAAAACATTTCCAAGCGATTCGTAACCTTCTCCACTGCCTTGAAGGTTTTTTAGACCCGGAGGTATTTTTGAAAGTTCTCGTCCTTTTTCAATATTTTTAGCAGCGGTTAAATGATTTATCAGGTCTGGACTCAACGCGGCCAATGCTGCAATTAAACCACATGCAAAAACAAGCATTATATCTATAAAATTAGCCAGGGGGCCCAAAGGGTCCTCATCTTGACTGTCGAACCGGCTACTTCTCCAGGGGGGCGTTTTCATTTTTTAATTTTTGAGTTGCGGTGCGAAGGGCTTCATCATACCAGCGACGACGCAAACGTCCGAGAATGAATCCAATTATGCCGGTGAGTAGCCCTAAAACGGTTGTGTCAAAAGCTATTGTTACGGAATTTGTAAGTATTGAAAGATCGCCTTTACCCAATCCTGATAGACCGGGGCCAAGTGGGATCAGCGTTCCCATTAAACCAAGCATGGGTGATACTCGGGTCAAAATATCTGTTCTTTCGATTCTTTCTCGGGCCATGTTTTCAAAATCAGCTATGTTACCTGATAAGGGTACTTCTTTTAAAACCCAGAATCTTTCACCAATAGCCGTTCCTATTTCCCAAAGGGCGAGCAAAAGCATTAACCCCAATCCAATTATTATTGGATAAAGAAGGGAAGAGACGAAATTGTGCATTAGGGTGACAGCCCAATTATTAAGCATTATATCCTCTCCCAGGGCTTTTTTCTTCCTTGGTAGATCCCGCCAAATATAAAACCAAGAATAGTGCTCCAAACAACCCACTGATGGTTGGATAGTTTTGTTTTTATTCCTGACAGTTCAGAAGCATTTTTTTGTTCCTCTTTTTCCCTGGTTTCATTGTATTTAACTTCTGCTATGGTTGTCACTTGGGGATTTTCAGGATCTTCCAAAATTCGTGCGTTTTCTAAAATTGTTTTGAGATCTTTTAATTGCTCTGCAGTGAGATAAGGGCTTATCCAATCATAAACAGGGTGATTGGGATGGGTATGTCCACTTCCTGGTAAACCATTCTTAAAGATTAAATTGACAAACTTTTTGCTTAAACTTTTCAGGGTTTCTTCATCGGTCTGCCAAAAACCTTTTTGGGCAGCGACCAGCATGATAGCCAACATATTGGTTTTTACATGTGCGTTATGACCTTTTTCAAGAAACTCATCCAACCCTAACTGGTGTTTGTCTTCGACATAGACTGATTTTACTTCATCCCACATCCAGCTTTTGATTATGTCCGGATTGGTGACTTGCCACCCCCAAAGGTATTCGAGAAACTCACTGCCCATGGTTCGGGCTCCTGAGTAATTGTGTTCCATAAGAGGTTTCAACCAGGCCGGATTCAAGAATTGCCCTCGAAGTTCTGCCATAAGAGCCTGATCCAGAGGCGTGAGGGTGGCATTTTTAGGGTCTGCATGATGTATGACTTTTGCCGAAGGAGGTTTTCCCGCCAGGCTTTCTACGGCAAGGCTCAGGCCACCCATATAATCAAAGGCATCATTATTATCCATTAATCCATAAAGGTTGCTAGCCCTTCCCAGGTAGGTGTTTTTTACGTTTGCCAGATTTGCAGCAAATTGTTTGTTCATTCTTTCGCCACGGTACCCAATTCCATAGGCATGTCCCATACGATTGAGGTAAGCCTTTGCAACTTCCATCCGAGTTTGCCATGACCCTGATCTTTCTGTCAGCCGGTTAACCCCAGCACCATATGAGCCTGGGGCCGTACCAAATATGCGAAGACTTGCTTCGCGCCCGGCCTGACTACTGGTTAGTCCCTCAGAAAGAAGTTTTTTTGTCTCTTTAACCCATTGTCTGGCTACTTGATTTTCTTCCAGACTTTCAGTTCCACCGGTGGCAAGTTTTTCTAAAGGCTTCAGTGCTTCTGCAAGGGGTGATGCCAATTCCGGATATTTGGTTTTAATGGTTACACTGGCTCCATCCAATGCGAGAAGGACGGATTTGTCCAGCCAATCAAGTTGAGCCCCGTACAAGTCCCTGAATAAACCCGATGTTACAAATACAACATCGCGTCTTTTCCGAGAGTTCTTTAAAGGTATCCGCTGAATGCCTGTCAAAATACCTCGACTGTTCCAAACGGGTTCAAGGCCAAGCAGGTCGAAACCAAAAGCGATCATTGCACCTTCATCGCGCACAGCATCTGAAGCCCAAAGGATGACAGCTTCTTTTTCATCCTTTTTTGGTAATGTGTCCTTGCGGGCTTTGGCAGAGAGTTCTTTGCCCAGGTTGTAACCCAGGCGGGTAGGCAGGAGACTGCCATCAAGAGCATGAAAATTTCTTCCTGTGGGCAATGATTCAGGAGTGCGAACGGGGTCATTTCCTTTTCCGGGCTCAACAAATCCTCCCGACAATGCGTTAAAAAAACTTCGACGTTCTTCTCCAGGTGACTTCATAAGATTGAAGGATATTTTTTTCTTTTTGTTGGCGTTCTTTTCGTCACTCAGCATGGACTTCAGCATTATATCAATGGCATTTTTATTCCAATCCTGGCCGAAGATATGAAGCCCAAGAGGCATAAAATTTTCCTGTAATTGAGTCAGGTAGTGTCCCGTTTCATGAACCAGTAAATCATCGTCAACCTCTTCAAACCGGATCCCTCGAACCTTTAGTTCTGCAGCCATGCTTGAGGCCAGTTCATCTTTCAAATTTAGAGTGTCTATTCTTTCACGGATTGCACTAACGGCGCGGATTCGGGCTGGAGAAGTTGGGTCTGGATCCGCCGCTTCAAAACTTTCAATCAGTTGTCTTAAGCCCAAAAGATCGTCATAGAGCTCTGTGGTGCTCAACGGAGGAGTTAAATGATCGATCATGACAGCCAGTCCGCGGCGCTTAGCCTGGATTCCTTCACCCACACCATCCACTATATAAGGATAGATCCCGGGGATTTCTCCGGCTATATGCCAGGAATAGTCCAGGGAACCGACACCCGTACTATGCCGAGGTAAAAACTCGTAGGTTGAGTGTCGACCCACATGAATGACGGCGTCTGCCTTAAATACGTAACGCAACCAAAAATAAAATGCCAGATACTGATGTGTTGGGGGAAAGGTGGTATTTGCGTGTAAGAGTTCTTCATTTAGTTCCCAACCTCTGGGAGGTTGGGGGCCCATGAAAATATTGCCAAATTGAATTCCTGGAATCAGGATCTTCTCATTATGGACCATGACCTTTCCTGGAGCTTTTCCCCAACCTTGTATACCTTCTATATTCGTTTCGCGTATAGCCTCGCTTAAATTTTGCGCCTTTTCCCAGTCTCCCGAATTTTTAAAAAGTTTTTGGTACTCCGCTTCTAATTGCTTCAATAATGATTGCGCCCTGGATCGAGCCGGATGATCGGTACCCTCCAAGACAAATTTTACATCGCTCATGACTCGACTCATAAGCCTTTCAATAAGTACGGGTTCATTGCTTTTTAATGCCAATTTAATGTTTTCATGTAAAAAACCCAAAGGGCCCTGCTCTAATTCAGCACGAAGGGAAGAGGGGAGTTTCCCTAACCATTCCCGATATTTTTTGGGAGAGACGGTGATACCCGATTCAGCCATGCTTTTTAAATCATTTGCGTGTTCAGGAAGGTTTACCCCTTTTTCCTGAATAAGGTCTAAAAGGGCTGTTGAGTCTTTGGGAAATGAACCCGTATCATAACCTTCATCTTTCATCAGGTTTAAAATTTTCCAGAGGCTTGCAGGTACATCAAGATTGTCGGCGCCAATATTATGTCTTCCTGGTGGATGGTTATAATAGATTACCGCAACTTTTTTATCAGAGTTGTTTTTGGAACGGAGATTATACCAGCCAGTTGCCCGTCGGATGATACGGCTTACCTGGTTTGGTAAAGGTTCGGTAATGCTGAGGCGCAACCCGGTTTTATTGTGCATCCAAGCCTTGGCCGCAGTTGCTAAAACAAGGGATTGGGAAACCCCTTGAATTTCAGGCATGGCAACGCGGTAATGAACCGAATTCCATGGAAGACCATCTTCCGATAATGTCCATTGCTGGCGAGATCGATCTACAAGGCGAATTCCTTTTAATACTGGAACGTTTAATTGCTTTAAAATCTGGATGGTTTCAGCACGTCCCCCACCTCCACCAATTACAAAATCTTGAAGAGAAATGACTCCCGTCAAGGGAGCCTGTTTTGCAAAGGTTTTAATAGATTTTAAAGCGAAGGTGCTACTTTTTCCCCAGGCTGCGAAAATGGCAAGACAATCCAATCCTTCCTTTTTGGCAAAAGAGCACAATTGATCTATTAAATCTATATTGCCTTTTCGGTCACCCGTATCATGGTCGATCAATGCAATCCACGGGCGTCCGTTTAAGGTGATACTTTTTTCGTCAATGAAGGAGCGATTTCTATAGAATCGAATTTTTTTCTGTGGGCGAATATCATCTGGTTGAAGGGTCGCTCCTCCTAGTTGAAGACTTAAAGAAATCAGGTTTGCCAAATTATGCTGTCCTCGTGCTTGCCAATATCCTTTTGCATGGATCCAGTATTTTTGCTGGGGAAATTCCTTGCTAAGTCTGAAAACCCATTCTGACAGGCTTTCTTTACTGCCAGGAGATTTTCCAATCCGTTTCATTTTATCCTTGTCGAATCCCTTGAAAAGAAGCCCTTGATGGTTTTGTGAACGTTTTATGAGAGAGATCGTTGAGCTGATTGCAAGGAAAGGTTGTGCATTCTTATTTTTATCCAATAGTGATTGTAAGCGCACCGCTGTGTCACCAAAAACACCTATGGCCAGAACCACATCGGAATTGTTCCAAAGAGAAAGCACTTCGGTGTCGGCCATTTGAGCCAATTGCGAGGTTGAACGAAAATTGAGCTTGTGCCCGGGGTTGCGCTCAAAAAAATAGTCGGCTCCAGCGGCAAGAGCAGTTGAAGACCTATCCGAAACAATGGCAAACAGGGTCTTTGCGCAGGCTTGATGATTATTGATAAGGAGAAAAAAAGGAATAAAAAAGCATATAAACCCGATTGGAATAAATAATTTCTTTGCAGAGGTATGCATTGCTTTTTATTTGTGCCGTTAGATGAGGGATTTTTCTCATTTAGTTAAAGGTATACCGCAGTCCTGCGTAACCGGCGGCACCGGAAGTTCCTCTCCTCGCAATTTCTTCATATTCTTTATTCAATATATTCTCTCCCCGGGCATTTAACTCAAGGTGATCATTTATTTTATAACTCATTGAAATTCTTGCTGTTATAAACCCTGGCACCGTTCTGCTACCAGAAGCATTGTCCAAGACACCACTTCTGGCTCTTACTCCAAGTTGTGTGTATAACTTATTATGCCAAGTGTGTGACAGCATTGCAGAATATTGATGTTTGGGACGTCGGTTTAATGGGCGATCAGCAATTTCATCTACGGCTTCTGTCCAGGTGTAGTTATTAGAGAGGTAAATGTTAAATGGGAGTTCAATTCCTGCATGAAATTCAATCCCTCTAGACCTTACGTTACCCACGTTTTCTACAGGACTCCCTGAAATAAGATCTTCAAACTCTATATTAAAATAAGTTAGTTCCAACCTAACCTTCTTGCTAAATAAATCTTTGTCCATTCCTATTTCAAAGGATTTTGATTTTTCGGGCTTAATTTCCGGGTCTCCAAATCCGGGAAAAGTGAGTTCGTTAAAGGTAGGAGCCCGGAAGCCTGTTGCGTAGACTCCTCGAATTCTAAAATCCCATTGTTTAAAATTATATGCACCTTCAAACTTATAGGTTAAAGGATCCTCAAAAATGTCGTTGAGGTCCTTTCTAAAACCTCCAGTAAGTAATATTCTATCTTTCCAGTCAAATTGTCCTTGGAAAAAATAGCCCTGAGTAAAGGTGTTTCGGGTGAAATCCCGGCGCACGTTCTCTCCGTTTTGAGCTCTGTATTCGACACCGAATACAGCAGAGTAAGTTTCGCTAATCTCAATATTGTTTTGCAGGTCGGCAATATAGGTTCTGCTGAATATGTTATCGTTGTTGGTCTCTGCGTCCACATTACTATGGTTGTATGCTACACTGGGAGTTAGTTTTCCTCGCCACCATCGAGTGATGTTTTTGGAAATTGGAATTGCAATGTTAAAACGTTCTGAGGTGGTATCACGAAATTCACGATCACCGGTTGTTGTGTCAACGTCGGAATAGGATCGGGCATAATTACCAACAAATTCCACGCGCCCGTCTTCCCAAAATTTTGATCCGAGTTTGCCGGAAAACATTGTGTTTTCAAAACTGTCTTTTTCAGTTGCTCCGCGCTTTTCATTAAAGTCAGAAAAACCGTTGATATCGGTCCGGGAAGCGGAAAGCGAATAGTCCATGTCATTTAAGGTTCCGGAACTGCCCAGGCTTTCCTCGAAGGTACCAAAACTTCCCCCTTCAAAAGTCATATAATGACTGGGTTTGCTTCGACCCTTTTTGGTAATAATATTTATTACACCTCCAACGGCATTACCCCCCCACATTACGGTTTGAGGCCCTCTCAATATTTCAATCCGCTCAATATTTTTAGTGTTGAGATTTCGGAAGTCAAATCGACCCGTTGTAGTACTGTTAACCCTTGCGCCATCAATGAAAACTAGCGTGCTGTCTTGACTTGCACCTCGCATGCGAATTGTGGATTCTCCCCCTACAGCTCCTTGCTTGAAAACTCCAATGCTGAGCTGGTCTCTTAGAATATTTTCAACGAGAGGAGAACCCGATTTTTTGATATCCTCCTCGGTAATGATGGTGACCGAGCCGGGAAATTTTTTCTTTGTTATTTTTAATCGGCTAGATTTAACATCTATAGGTTGTAATTCAATTGCTTCTTCCGCAAAGGTGGGTGGTATAGCAATTGATAAGGATAGGATGAAGCAGTAAAGGAATAATAGGTGGTAGTGTTTCACTAATGTTCTCCCTCGAGATAATTTTCCGGCAGGTCTCCTGACTTGGGGCTTTCTACTTTTCGCGCCTTCCCATCAATAATAACAGTGGCATAAAGCGAATTTCGTACCCGATACAGTTGCGGGGCAGTGTTGGATTTTCACCAAGCTTCCCTTGACCGGAAATGCTTAAAGCTAAATTTTTATTATTTTAGAAACCTCTTTCATGTTTACAGATTCGGTTAGCAAATCACAAAGCTTGTCCAATTCGTGTTGCTTGAACCGGGTAAAATTGAACAGGTGTAATGGATTACGAATCTTTCGCTGAACTCTTATATAACAAAGTAACTCCTGGCGAAAGGAATTTTCGTCCAGAAAACCGTGGAGGTAAGTTCCCAGGACGGTGCCATTCTCATTGATGATGCCAAAATTCATAGGGTTTTCGCTGTTTTCTCCTGAAAAGAGCGTAGGATAGGTTGAATTGAACCGGGTTCGACCCATGTGGATCTCATAACCTTGACATTTCAAGCCTTCACTGAAAACCCTGCTTTTCACAGTCTTCAGTTCAACCTGACGTGTTAGCTTTTCTGATTCGAATGTTGTTTCCAAATCAAATAACCCAAGGCCCGTCGATTCCTTATTTCTGCTTTCCAGATTATCGGGATCGCGGATGATATTGCCAAGCATTTGAAATCCTCCACAAATGCCCATTATTAACGATCCCTCGCCATGGCATTTCATCACTTTTTCTATCATTCCCTGTTCTTTTAGGTAAATCAGATCATCAATCGTATTTTTACTTCCCGGGAAAATGATTAAATCCGGATTACCCAATTGGGATGAGTGATTGATATAGCGGACTGAAATGGAAGGATCGTAAGCAAGAGGGGACAGGTCGGTGAAGTTCGATATTCTTGGTGTCCAGATTACCGCCACGTCCAAAACCCCTTCAACACCCGGTTCCGCAGGATAGGACCGTTGAGGAATCGAGTCTTCTTCATCTACCACCAGGTTTTTACAGTAGGGAACAACTCCGAGGACAGGTTTTTGAACCCATTCTTCGAATTGTTTAATGCCTGGTTTCAATAATTCTATATCTCCCCTGAATTTGTTTATTATGAATCCTTTCACGTGGTTTTTTTCACTTGAGGTTAAAAGGTCATAGGTTCCTTTCATCCATGCGAAAACACCGCCACGGTCAATATCACCGATAAGAAGAACCGGGGTCCCGGATTTTTCTGCGATAAACATATTGACCAGGTCCCATTTTTTTAAATTGATTTCCGCCGGGCTGCCCGCTCCTTCGATTATTACCAGGTCGTATTGCTCTCTTAATTTTTGCAGGGCAGAAAGAACAACTTCCTTGTGTTTCTCATGCAGGGAGTAATAGTTTTTTGCGTTACGGGATTCACCGGGTTCTCCCATTAAAATAACCTGGGAGTTATTATCTCCTGAAGGTTTTAATAATATCGGGTTCATCAAGACATCGGGCTTGATACCGCATGCCTCCGCCTGGAAGGCCTGGGCACGTCCCATCTCGGCACCGTTTTCAGTCACAAAAGAATTGAGCGCCATGTTCTGGGCTTTGAAAGGGGCTACTTTTAAACCCGATTTGTAAAAATATCTGCAAATCGCGGCGGTTAAAATGCTTTTCCCCACACCTGAGCCTGTCCCTTGAATCATTAAAGTTTTAGCTGTCATTTGCTCATACGTGTCTTTTGCGTTTTAGAAGCCATACGAAGAAAGGTCCTCCCAGCATGGCGGTAATGATTCCCACAGGAATTTCTGTCGGAGCTATGATGGTTCTTGCGACGGTATCGCAAAGGACTAAAAAGCTGGCCCCGAATAGCATGGATGCAGGAATCAATACCCGGAGGTCGGGTCCCACAAATAATCGGACGATATGGGGAACGATCAATCCCACAAAACCAATCGGACCGGTGATGGATACCACCGTACCCGTGATCAGGGATGCGGTGACAAAACCGATTTTCTGAATCCTGGAAACATTAACTCCACGACTGGTTGCCGAATGAACACCGGTGCTGATCAAATTAAGGTCTCGGCTTACATAAACCAGTAAACCGATTCCGATAAAAACCATGGGTGCGATTGAGAAAATGGTTGCGTAATCGGTGATATCGAGACCGCCCATGAGCCAGCGTATGATTCTAAACGACTGGCTGAAGTCGGCCATGTAATGAAGAAACATAACCATTGCCGCGAAAAAGAAATTTGCCGTTACTCCGGCAAGCAAAAGGATACCTGTTGGGAAATCTCCGTGACGGGTACGTACCAGACTGAACACAAGAATAATCGCCCCAAGTGCCCCCAGAAATGAAAAAAGAGAGACTATGGGAAATCCTAAAAAGGAAATATTCAGATTGAGAACAATAGCAATGACTGCACCCAGAGCGGCGCCACTGGAAACGCCGAGGGTAAACGGTGCGGCCAGATCGTTTCGTAAAAGGGCCTGGAAAACACCCCCGGCGACAGAAAGGGCGGCGCCCGTTAATGCCCCTAGAAGAATTCTTGGCAGGCGAACTTGAAAAAGGATATTGGCATCCAGATTGTTCGGAGCATTGACTCCTCCTTCAAGGGCCTTCATAAAGTTGATATTAGTTGACCCGATCAAAGGCGTTGCGCACAAAGTCCCCGCGAAAATCAGAAAAAATATTCCCAGGGGTATTTTATAAGAATTTAATCCCATTCCTTTTGTGACCGCTATAATTCCTTAACAGGTTGCACAAGAATGTCTCCATTCTGGCTATGCAGTTCAACTTCGACCCCATACACTTTTTCGATGACCTCCTTTTGCAGAACATCTTTTGGAGGCCCATCACAAACAATGGCGCCCTCTTTTAAAAGTATGAGGCGCTGGCAATATCTCGATGCCAGGTTGAGATCGTGCATGGCAAGGATCAAGGTTATCTTTTTTTGCTCATTTAAGCGTTTTAGAATATTGAGTATCTGAATCTGGTATTTCAAATCAAGGGCAGAGGTGGGTTCGTCCAAAAGCATTATTTCAGGTTCCTGGGCGATGGCGCTGGCAAGCATCACACGTTGTTTTTCTCCCCCGCTTATCTCGTTAAAGTATCGCTCGGCAAATTGCAGGGTTTGGGTGATATCCATAGCCCGTTGCGCTATCTGATAATCTTCCTCCCCTTCAAAGGACAGGGGTGTCAGATACGGGTGCCGCCCCATCAAGACAATTTCCTGGACGGTGAAGGGGAAAACCATCGGGTAATCCTGCGGAATCCAGGTGATGGATTTTGCAAGTTCCTTTTTTGGGATGGATCCAATCGGATTTCCTTTGAAGTCGATTTGGCCATTCTTGTTATGGAGTATTCCGCCGACGAGTTTTAGAAGAGTGGACTTTCCCGAACCATTGGGGCCAATCAGACCCACAAATTCCATATCACTTATCGAAAAGGTAATGTCATTTAATATGGGATCAGAATCGTAGGCAAAATTTAATTGTTCTACTTTTAATAGAAG
>WAIB01000019.1 GCA_009873655.1 Nitrospinota bacterium
TTTGGGGCCCTGGATGTAGCGCCGGCTTTTAAACAGGACCCTTTTTATGGGCCCCTGAAATGCATATTGAAAACCGGGGCTTTGCGATAACAGAATCGGTTTTGCCCCAAAGGGCCGAATGATTCGGAAATATAGGTTGGCATTTTTCCATACCTGTTTGAACCCTTTTTTCCCGGGTTGTCGTTCCAATGCGAAAGATTCCAGTTTATCTCCTTTCTTATTGGTGACAAAAATTTCATCACGCCCATTGCCGTTGATGTCCCCCACATCAACCCCTAAGAACTGGTCGAATCCTTTTCTCATTTTCATCTGGCCAATTTTTCTTAACTTGCCTTTCTTCAGCTTAAAGACCATGACCCGGTAGTGGTCGATGAGAACGTACTCTTTTTTGCCATCGCCGTTCAGGTCCCCGACATCGAAGTCCACAATTTCATAAGGAAACAGCTCCTTGCCGATGAACTTAAAAGACTTTTTCTTTGCTTCAAAACTGGTTTGCGGGCCGCTTCCCCTTTCCCTGCGTGCTTGTCTGGCAGGCAGGTCGTCAGAGAGGACCCGGGCCTGCTTTTGCAGCGAACCGTCTTTTGCTGAAACCAGTTTGTAACTCAAGGCCATCTTTCCCTTAATCGTACGAACCTGGGGAAACAAAATGAGGTCGGCATCGACTTTACGCTTTAACCTTCTCAGGTTTTTGGGTTTTAAGGCGGAGGTTTCGCTGAGTTTTTCATCTGCCATCCACAAACCAAGATCGAAGGCAGGGACTTCAAATCGTGGATGCTGGTTGAGCTTCTTTTCCAGGTTGAGGCGAAGTCGATCCGCATCTAATTTCTTTCGCGATTTGATATTGGGCGGTGCTACAAGAAAACTCAACTTCTGGAACGGACTTCTCACCCCATCACCTTCTTTGGGCAGGGCTGTGGGATTGAGGGACCGCGCGTGCGAAAAATCTTTCCGGACTTCCAGTATTTCAACCTCTCCCAAATCCGTTTCTTTACGGCCCACCTTCTTTTTGGTGACGGGGTGAAAAAGGTCCCTGCCATATCGAATGAGTTTCAGGCGGTCGCCTTTTTTGACGGGCATACCGCGTTTGAGGTCCAGGGTCAGTCCGTTTCCCTCCACCGCGATGACATAGCCTTCCAACGGCGGATAAAGCGATTCGATCTGCGAAACAATTCGGTCCAGGGTGGCATCTGACTGGGCAGGAGAAGGGCGAGGATTCGTTATCACCAACAGAAGGGCCGCGAATATAATTAATCCAAAAACCTTGTGATTCAATTTTTGCATAGTAAACCGGTAAGATTGATAGTGTCTATTATCCAGCGGTTGCGGATTTATTATACATCCAACAGTTGAACGGCAACTTGCTCGCCTTCTTTAATTTCCGCTTCTTCCAGGGGGAAAATCAGCAGGCCATTGGCATTGGCGGCGGATTTCAATACTCCAGATCCCTGCTCTCCTGCCGGAGTGACAGTATATTCTCCATCGCTGGAGGTAACAATCGCGCTTAAAAAATGCAGACGTCCGGGTTTTTTATGAATGGTCCGGGTCAGTTTGGCTTGCACGGTGGGGTGCATTAAATCCGAGCAACCCATCACTTTTTTCAGGGACGGGCGGACAAATTGTTCAAAAGAAACAAATGAAGACACGGGATTGCCGGGAAGCCCGAAAATGGGCGTTTCGCCAATGCGGCCGAACGCGAGAGGTTTCCCCGGTTTCATCGCGACTTTCCAGAAAAGCATTTCCTGTCCCATTTTTTCAAGGCTCGCTTTGACCAGGTCATAATCTCCCACAGACACACCCCCGGAAGAAACCACAATATCTGATTGCAAAGCCCATTCGAATTTTTCCATCAAGTCTTTTTCCGTATCCTTGGCGATCCCCAGATATACCGGGATGCCCCCTGCGGAGCGTATTTGTGCTGCCAGCATATGACCATTGCTGTTGTAGATTTGGGGCCCTTCCGGCTTCTGGTCGAGTTCGAGAATCTCATCCCCGGTTGAAAGGATGGAAACCGTAGGCCGCTGGCCCACCGCAACCTGCGACCGACCCACCACAGCCATCATGCCAATATGAGCGGGGCTCAGGGTCACGCCTTTTTTAATCACGGTTTCTCCCTTTTGCACATCTTCACCGGCTTTGCGAATGTTCTCTTCCCCATCAGCCCGGTCTTTGGCGAGTATGAAATTTCCCTCTTTATCGGTATCTTCCTGCATCAGTACCGCGTTGGCTCCGGGGGGAATGGGAGCGCCGGTCATGATCCGCATGGCCTGGCCCGGCTTCAAAGTTCCTTTTGCCGCGTAACCAGCGGCAATTTCTTCAACCACTTCGAGTTTTACCGGAGACTCGGGGGTGGCCGATGCGATGTCTTCCGCGATCAGGGCGTAACCGTCCATGGCCGAGTTGTCGAGGGGAGGATTGTTCAGACCCGCTACGATATCCTCGGCAAGCACACGCCCCAGGGCCCCGCCCAGGGAAACTTTTTCCACCCCTTTGAAATGGATTTTTTCCAGAATTTTCTGTCTGGCTTCATGGACGGGAATCAAACTCATATCTTCTCCTGTTCCCGCTTGGCACGCGCAATCTCGTACTCTTCGGGGGTGTTTACGTTCATAAAATGGTGCCGGTCGGAATCACTGATTTTAACCTGCTTGAAAGGCAGTTCGCTGATGATTCGCGTGGGGGACAGTTCCCTCCTCGACATGGCTTCATAAAGCGGTAAAACAAATTTGGGTTCATAGATAGCGCACATGGGTTCCACACCCAGGCCGCCTTTCTGGATATAGCAGGTGCCGTAACGCAAGGGGTCCCTTGCCTGGACGATGGTTTGTATATTTTTTTCGCTGATAAAGGGCATGTCGCATGCGGTTACCATCCAGGCATTCTGGGGAAACCTTCCCATCAACGTTGCCAGTCCTCCAACGGGACCCAGACCAATGTGCTCATCGTTGATTCTCTCCACTCCTTCCATCTCGCCTAAAGGTCCCATATCAAGATTGCTTCGCGAAGAAAGGAATACCCTGCTGCATGATTTTTTCAATACCCGGACCAACCGTTCTGTTTCTGAAATGCCATTGTAAGACAGCGAAAATTTAGGTTGTCCCATTCTTTTGCTTTGCCCGCCTACAAATACAGCCCCAAACAATTCACTTTTGCGGCTGACAAAATGGTCGCGAACGAATTTATAGATTTGCTCAATTTCGTCACGATGAAAATCCGGGACATCGGGCAGGTCTTTTGACTTAACACCCTGATGGATCATTGCCTTGATTCCGGGGGTTTCATTGGGTATCGGCATTTTACCCTCATGATCCAGAAAAACGATTTTATCGAAAGGAGATTTTTTATATCCTTCGATTAAGATACAATCGCATTGTTCCAGGGCATGAATGACCGACCTTTTTTTGAAAGCGTTGTCGGCAACAATGGCAAAATGCCGGGGATCATTAATGGTAACAATACCCGCTCCTGCCTGGGTGGCGCGGGCCGTATCTTTTCCATCTCGATCAATTTCAAATCGATGGGAATCGTGCTTATAGTAACCGGCGCGGATTTCCTCATCGGTAAACCGTTTGATTAATTTTTCGAGAAGGGTGGTTTTGCCTACCCCTGAAAAACCCGCAAAGCATAAAAACGGGGTTTTAAATTGTTCCCAATAAACATCCATATGGAGCATCCAACCCTGTATAATGAAGGCCGAACAGGCATGGTTGCAGGTTCGGCAGGTAAGTCATTAAAAATAAGTGAATTAGACTATTATTTCGCAGCCATCTTGTGCTGTCAACCCTTTTCGTCTGCAGGTTTTCAAGTGTAGAGCGGGGTTTATTAGTGGGGTTGTTTGTGTTTATTAAAAGAAGGACAAATTGCCTGATGCCCATGCAAAATTTAAAAAACATTTTGGTACCAGCGGGAATCTTTTTATTACTGCTTAAGGGGCTCACTTTTGCGGAAGAAATCAACACAAGCCTGGCCCCCCATGTTCCCCCTCATACCTCGCGAATCATGCCGGAAACGGTGGTGATCCATTTTACCGCCAAAGAGTTTATTGGTCCGCTTGAGCCTGGAAAAAACTACAAATTCTGGAGCTTCAATGGAACCGTTCCAGGACCCATGATCCGAGTCCGTCTTGGAGATACGGTGGAGTTTCATCTTTCTAATGATGATACCAATCAATTCCCTCACAATATAGACCTCCATGCGGTAAACGGACCCGGCGGAGGGGCGGAGGCTACTCTGGTAGCCCCGGGTGAGGAGAAAGTGTTTCAGTTTAAAACGCTCCATCCCGGGCTCTTTATTTACCATTGCGCATCGCCCGTGCCCGGAATACCAGCTCATATTGCAAACGGTATGTACGGTTTGATTCTGGTGGAACCGAAGCATGGGTTGTCCAGGGTGGATCATGAGTTTTATGTTTTCCAGAGTGAATTTTTCACCCAACCTTCTGAGAAAGGTGTCCTGGAATTTTCTCTTGAAAAAGGAATGGCCGAACAACCGGATTATGTTGTTTTCAACGGTAAGTCAGGAGCTTTGGTAGGGGACAGGGCCCTTCAGGCAAAAGTGGGGGAAAAAATTAGAATCTATTTTGGCAATATAGGGCCCAACGCTGCATCCTCTTTCCACATTATCGGCGAGGTTTTTGATCAGGTATATCTGGAAGGAGCACTGGATGGGCTCGCGAATAAAAATGTTCAAACCACGTTGGTGCCTTCAGCAGGTGCCGCCATTTTGGAATTCAAAGTAGACATTCCCGGAAATTATTTGCTGGTGGATCACAGTATATTCCGAATCAATAAGGGAGCCGTGGCTGTCCTTAACGTTACCGGGGAAGATGACCCGGAGATATTTCGAGTTCTCGATTAATACTTATCCCCTATTTTAAAACTCAATCGTAAGGGTTTTTGTTTTGAGGAAATGAAAATCAAGGATTTATGATTTCTTTGAATTCCAGATTTCTATTGTCACTCGCGGGCCTGTTTTTATTGACGGTTATTGTGTTTCAAGGCGTTCTCGATAATGGGTTTGTACTGAATTGGGATGATTTTGAGTATGTAACTGACAATAGATTGGTTCAGAAAGGGACAAACTTTTTTGAAATACTCACGGCGTTTCACTCTGCCAACTGGCATCCGCTAACCTGGTTTTCCCACTCACTGGATTATCAATTATATGGATTGAATCCCCGGGGGCATCATCTGACCAGTTTGGTTCTGCATGGATTGAACACTTGCTGGGTATTTGCCCTGTTTATCCTATTGGCGGGAAATGGGAGGGAAAGTTTCGATTATGATGTTTATGCAGGAGGCATTTTTTCAGCCCTGTTATTTGGGTTGCATCCCTTGCGTGTTGAATCCGTAGCCTGGGTTTCGGAACGCAAGGATTTACTTTGTGCCTTCTTTTTTTTTTCAACCCTTGCTGCCTATTGCTTTTATGCGAGGGAGAAAAAAGGTTGGAAGTACGGGATCCTGATTTTTCTGTTTGCCCTGGCAATTATGTCGAAGCCCATGGCGGTGACATTGCCTGTTGTACTTTTGCTCATAGATGTTTTTCCACTGCAACGTTTGCGCTTATTAAAAGAACTCCCACCTCTTTTAATTGAAAAAATTCCTCTCTTTGCATTGAGCTTGACGGGCGGGGTGCTGACACTGGTTGCTCAAAAATCCACCGGAGCAATTACAAGCCTGGAGGCGACCTCATTTTCTGACCGAATCATTAATTCTTTTCATGCACTCTGGTCGTATCTGGAAAAAACCATATGGCCTGTGGACCTGTTGCCCTTTTATCCATTTTGGGAAAACCCTTCTTTACTTAGTACGAAATTTTTACCCGGTCTGATTTTAATTTCAGGTGTGGCCCTGTTTGGTTTTTTTCAGTGGCGGAAGGGAAACCCTGCGTGGCTGATAGCATGGATGTTCTACCTGGTTACCCTGGCACCGGTTATTGGCATTATAAAAGTGGGTGCGCAGGCGATGGCTGACCGGTATACCTATATCCCGACATTGGGTCCTGCCTTCCTGGCAGGGGCAGGGCTGATGATTGGGTGGCGAAAGAATATATTGCGCTCGGGGATTATTTTGATGACCACCATTATGGTTTTTGCCTTGAGTTTCCTGTCAATGAAACAGATCAAAATCTGGCATGATGGACAATCCTTATGGCTACCCGTCGTGGAAAAATTTCCGGGGAAAGTCCATCATGCACACGCAAACCTGGCCACCTTTCACTTTCAGGAGGGACAACTTGAAAAGGCCGAAAGTCAACTGAAAATAGCATTAAAAATTCAACCCGATGAGGTCGATTCTTTATTTTACCTGGGGATGATTTACACAGATCAGGGTCGGCTCGCTGAAGCCAGAGACGTTTTGCAAAAAGCATTAAGGATAAATGCTGAAGATGAAAGAGTGCTCTATCGCCTGGGGGTGCTGCATGAAAAATCAGGACAGGCAGATCTCGCGCAGAATGAATATCAAAAGGCCCTGGGGTTAAACCCTGAGTTAGAGACAGTGAGACTTCGACTCGGCCAGCTTTATTCTAAAACAGGGCAGATTCAAAAAGCGGAGGAACAGTTTAATAAGGTCCTGGAACTTGATGCTGAATCAGAAGGGGCCAGAAATAACCTGGGGGCACTCTATTATCAAACTGGCAGGTTTCAGGATGCTGAAACAGAATATTTGCGGGTTATAAAGGCCTGGCCACAAAAGATGCGTGCCTACAACAATCTGGGTGTGCTTTATTACGAAACAAAAAAATTTACGGAAGCAGAAAAAATTTTTCAGAAGGTTTTGGGGATGGACCCAAACCATATTGATGCAAAAAATAATTTGGGGATGCTATATCTTCAAATGAATAAAAAAAAGGAAGCGATTAAGTTACTGGTATCTTCAAATACCATGGACCCGAATCGTGTCGACACGCATTATTATCTGGGAATGGTGTATATGTCTGAAAAAAATTGGCGGTCAGCCCAGAGAGAATTAGAAACCGCGTTGTCTTTAGGTCCGGACAATGCGGATATTTATGACAAGCTGGGTATTGCTTATGCCCAGGAAAAAATGTGGGAAAAGGCAGGGGAAGCTTTTGAATCGGCCCTCCGGTTAAATCCATCCCATCCTTCGGCCAGGATAAATTTAGAACGATTAGAAAATAAAAAAACAGGCAACAGGCAATGATAAGAGTTGGAAAGGATTCAGGCCTGGGTCATGAAAATCATGACCAAAATGTTTTTTGCTAAAAAGAATTTAAAGAAGCCTTGATTTCTTTTTCAATGTCTGGATCAGCCAACTGTTTTCCGAAGCGCACTTTTTCGTAATAGTCGGTAATCTGTTTTACTTGTTGGAATTGGTCAGGAGGAATTTGGGAATTCAAAAGTTCCCGCGCGGTCCAATGGGGTTTTATTCTGGTTCCTTTTTTCTCCAGCCGTTTCTGTAACTCTTTATAGAACATAACTGCTTGCGGTAAGGGGGGCGAAAGCCTTCTTTTTTTAAAAATAAATACAAGAAAAAGGATGACCAGCAAAACCACCCACTTCTGGTTTCCCGCCCATTTTTTAATCTGCCCCCATTCCAGGGATGCCAGGTTTTTCAATGAATCCACGGCTTCCCGGCTTCCTGATCGGAAGAACCGGATCATGCTTTCCTGGTCTTTATAAGAGTATCGAATGATATAGCGTTGCCAATTCATCCGTAAAAGATCAAGAGTTCGTGCAAGGGGACCGGGGGTGGAGGCGACAGCCTGGTTCGGGTCCGGGGGGGTGGGGTCAAACACAACCCAGCCGTTACCCTGAATATAGGCTTCCACCCAGGAGTGGGCGTGTCTTTGCCTTATGATGAGATAGTTTCCCCATTCGTGCCATTCCGCACCCACGAATCCGTTGACCAGTCTTGCCGGTATCCCGGCTTCCCGAAGCAAGATGACCATAGCCGAAGCGAAATATTCGCAATGGCCTTCTTTCCTGTCGAAAAGGAAATATTCCAATGCGGTTTTGTCCGGATCGTTTTTCATATCCAGAGAATAACCAAAATCGCTGAAATGATTGAGAATTCTAAAAGCTTTTTCCTCGATTGAATCCAAACCTCGGGTCAGGTTTGCCGCCAGGTTTTTTGTGGCCTGGCTGATTTTTGGAAGCTGCAGAAATCGTTTTGGAAATACATTTTTATCATAGCGGGGAACCTCTAGGCTGTAAGTCATATTGGGGTCAGAAATTTCAGAAACCAGAGTGTATCTTTTGGGACGCGATTTTGAACCGTCCGTTCTAAAAACAAAACCCTGGTCTATGTGCAGCCTTTTGAAATTTCCATCCGCGAAAATGGGGATACCATGTGTAAACAGATAAGGAATATCAAAGGATTCCATATACACCGTTTGCTCAACCACTTCTTTGGGTTGGGTAACTTGAAACAGACCCAGGCCTTTACCCGGTTGGTTTGGAAGACTGATTCCACGGTTCAGGGTGGAGTTCCAGGTTTTTCCGTTGTAATGGTCCAATACCACCCCACGCCATAGAATTCGCGATTTGGGTCTGTAAGGTTTGCCATGGCGGGTATATTCGACGCGCATCACCACGGATGAATTTTGTTTGATTTTTCCCACATCTCCAAGGGTGACTACATCGGAAAAACCGGTGATCGGGTTGGAGGAGCTTTTCAAAGCAATAAAGCCAAGTCCTAACCGTGGAAAGGTGATGAAGATGACCGCAGTCAATATCAGGCTCAAAAGAACCAGTCCGGTAGACCACCCTAAAAAAGCTTTGTTGATTTTTTCATTCCTGCCCCGGTTATTGAAGGAATGGGGCGAACTGCGAGCCCCTGCCTGTTCGGCCATCAAATGGTAGGAGATCAGGCACCAGCTCAACACCAGATAAAAACTGAGAAAGACCCCGGCAAATGCAAGGCCCTGGATATATAAAGCCCCAATTAAAAGGCAGACAATGGCGATGAGGTAACCGAAGAGGTAATCGTTGAATTCTGTTTTAAAAATAAAACGAGTATAAATAAGGTAAACCAGAAACCCGGATACCAGACTCAGGATGGACAGATCAAAACCGAGATAAAGGAATATTACAAGCAGCAGGCCCCAGGTCGAACTGGTTATGTTGTTTGAGGGTAAAACGGGAATCGTAGAACGGTATTCCAGAATGTAACAATAGACCAATCCCGCAAGCAGAATACCCGCGGTTAATCCGGAAAAAATTTCACTCAGCGCTAAACAGATCAGGGCCAGTCCGGCAAGTAGATAATTGCTGACAAGGAACGCTGTACGAAGGTTTAGGGCGAAGTTTGACAATCGAAATCCTATTATCTAGAATGATTCCTTTTTTAAGACCCTGGTCGGCGAAAGCCGATGACTGATTTTTATTTAAATATTATCGCTAATTTTATCTGGAGGTTCCATGAACATTTTTTTTAAAGGCATTGCCGCAAGTTTAATGGGGGTGTTGATGACCGGGACTGCCGCGCAGGGTGGAGAAATAGCCGTTATAGAAACCACCATGGGAAATATCGAACTGGAATTTCTGGAAGATGTCGCCCCCGGTCACGTTAAAAATTTCAAAGACCTTGCCAATAAAGGATTCTATGACGGAACCATTTTTCACCGGGTTATCCCTGGCTTTATGATTCAAGGGGGGGACCCAAATTCTAAAAGCGAAGACCGGTCGATGCATGGAACGGGCGGACCCGGCTATAGCATCAAGGCAGAATTCAATGATACGCCTCATGACCGGGGTATTCTTTCAATGGCGCGGTCTCAAGATCCGAACAGTGCCGGTTCTCAGTTTTTCATCGTGGTTAAAGACTCTCATTTTCTGGATGGGCAATACACCGCTTTTGGCCGCGTGATCAACGGAATGGATGTTGCGGATAAAATCGTCAACGCCCCGCGTGATCCAAGAGATAACCCTAACGAACGTATTGAAATGAAGTCGGTGAAAATCGTAAGCCGGTAAGACCCGCATTTTTTATCCAGGGAAAAAATGGAAAGCGAATTTAAAATCAACGTCTACGAAATAATGGGAACATCCACCCCGGCCGGTAGAACCTCAGAGGATGGGGAACCCGCCGGGGACACCATTAGAAAACTCATGTTGGAGAACTGGGAAAAGTACGAAAAGATCCTGGTCTATTTCGAAGGAGTGGTGCAAATGACCCGGCCGTTTGTTGATGAGGCGTTCGCTAAATTGCTGGAGGTTTACACCCTGGACCAGTTCAACCAAAAACTGCATTTCCCCGATGCCAATGACCGAATTGTTAAAAGCCTGAACGACGCGGTCAAACTCCGAATGAAGATCATCCAGACCCAAAGGGAACGCGAGGAACAGCAGGGTCTTTAAACCATTCTTTTAAATTCTATTTAAGAGAGGTTTTTGCGACTTCTTCAATGAAGGGGTTTAGAAAGCCTTCAATGGCATCGGCGTTTTGAACCGTAAAGATACGGTTGTGCGCCGTCATGGGGTCATCCACGAGAATGGCTTTTGCGGCTTCTATTTCTTTGATGGCCTTTTTATTTCCGGGCTCGGTCGTCACCTCCAGGCTCTGGATCAGGTCCGCTTTTCCCAGGCAGGGAACCGCGCTTCCAATGGCGGCGACAACCATTCCTGAACGGTGGCGGTCATTGAGAAGCAGTCTCAGTAAATCGTCTTTCCATAAATAACTTCTCGCACCATTTCCTCCAATCACGATCACTCCGTGAAAAACTCCTTTGATTTGGCGAACCCCCTTGGCAGCGGAAACATAACTGTCCCCGGTTATTCCTTCAATGGCATCCACGATCAGCACATCGGGTGTCGTACGACCTGTTTTCATTCCTACGGCTTCCTTCAATTTGCCTGAAGCCACGAGAACCTGGGCTCCCTCCGAATTCATGGCTTCAAAAACCGGTTCGAATTCGCTTTCCATATAATAATCCTTGGGGATAACGATCAGTATATTTTTACCTGCAAGACGTTCCATGATTTTAATATCCTTTAACTTTAAATCCTTCAGGCCGGGCAAAACCACCGCGGCCGGTATTAATGTTTTCTTCCCACCCGGTTTGGCCGTCGGTCCGGCTCAAAGTCCGTGATTCAAGGGAATAGATCGTGTCTGGTTTTCGGAGTCTAGCATAAAGCGATAGAGTAAAAACCCGTTTTTTGAATAGAGCTTCTCCGCATTTTGAATCAGCAAATTTTTAAAAATGGCCCTCTCACCGTTGGTCAGGGCAGAATCTTTTCCGAAAACAAAATTATAATTGAAAAGAACATGGGTGATGCCCCGGGCCTTCAGCCGGTTTAGAATATCCGCCGCGTATACTCCCTGGTCTATAATCTGGGTCAAAGTATGAGCTTCAAAAAAGGTATCGCTGAAAAACGGCTTATCCATTAAATATCCCAGGTTCCTCATATAAACCAGCATAACCTTGTCCTTTTCCGTCAACGTCTTGTTTGCCTCCAGGTAGGAGGGGTAAGCCTTAATTTGACGCGCCAGAAACTGCTCCCGGGATTCTTTTTTCATAAGATAGGAAAGGGGATCCACCCGGGACCATTTTTTCATTACTGTCGAAACGCTGAACAAAAGACCGGCGGCCAGAATTCCTGTCACTAAGAGTTTTCCTGTTTTCCCGATTTTGTTTTTTTGAATTAACCCGGCGAGCCCGGTTACCAGGAGAACCGAAAGGAAAGCCAATGCCGGGGCCAGCAGGCGTATGTATTGAGCCTGCATGAACCAGAAAACCAATAGTACGAAAAAAACGGTTATCGCCGGAAGGGATTTGCGATTCAAACCCAAAATGGCGGGTGCCAGCACCAGATAAAGAAACCCGATTTGGCCATCAAATTTGAGAGAATTGGGCTCGCTGAAAAAAGTAAGGTTGACGGGAAGAGACAAAAAATCCACAAGGCCGTGACCCATTCCAAATGAAGAATAATATTGAAACTGCATTTGTGAGCGGATGAAATCCCAGTTTATTCCGCTGTCGCTTTCAAACAGGTTCATAAAAAAAGGGGCCACGGGATTTCCTGTAAAAAAATAATTTCTTGCTAACCAGGGCGAAAGGATGAGCAGGGAACCCATGACCAGCACCAGGCATTGGCCTGCGGTCTGCTTTGAATTTTTATGGGACCTGCCATAAAGAGCGATCCCCAGAAAAGCGAGGGGTAAAATGATAACCGTGGTTAGTTTGGTTGCCACCGCGGCGCCGACAAACAAAGTCATAAATAAAAACCATGCCGGTTGTTTTCGACTGCAACCGTTTTCCCATGAATAAAAAGCCAGAAAAACGTAGGCAGCCGCCTGCAGATCTACATAAGCCGATGAGGCCACATTAAAAAAAGTGGGAGTCGAAATTAAAACCAATGGCGCAAGCCAGGCGAAGTTTGCATCACTGTTTTGTCTTGTGTACAGCCATAGGGCGAGTAATAGTAGAAATACAATTCCCAGGCCGGTAAGTTGTGCCAGTGAATCCGAGCTTAATGCCAGCGCAAAAAGATAAAGCATTTCTATTTGTTGTGGGAAGAAAGAATAAATATTGTTGGGAAGGTTGATCAATTCCCCGGCCTCGAGATAGGCCTTGGGTGAAGCCAGGTGATAAACCAGTGCATCCGTGGAAGATGCGGGGGCCAGTGCCAACCCAACAGATAAAAGAGCAAGGAGCCCGAGAAAGAATTGGGCCATATTTTTCATTTCTCCATCTTCATCCGGTGGCGATGTGAGACCTGAAAAAAAGGGTGGTTTTAGATAAGCTAAATTTTTCCACCCCAGGACCAGGAAGATCCCCAAAACGACCCAACACACTTCAGGATAAATCCACCCGGAGAAAACAAGCGCGGTCATTATCCAGGAGAAAATCAGGGAGCCGATCGCGGTGGAAAATAATATCGACTCAGCGGGACCTGAGAAATTCAATCCGGATATTTTTTTTGTAAGGAGTTGGCCGGAGTTATGAAAGGCCAGAAAGATTAAAAGGAATAATGCGAAATCAATCAGCATTAATTTGAGGAAATTGAGAAATGGATTTTTTTGGGGTTGGAATTATCACCCTTTTTAAAAGAGAAGAGTTTGAGCAGGCAATATTTAACCGGCTACTCCACTGGTTTCATTTTGGGAAAATAACGAGAACTCTTCACTGGCCTCATCATAGTCATCAAACCAGGCTGCGTCAGGGTTTCGATAGAAGGCTAGAAACCGGGCGTTATCTTCATCGCTTGCGGCTCGTGCATATTTGAAGAAAATTTGGTCTTCCGTCATACCTACCACTTCAATTTTTCCTGACTCATGCGACATGACCAGCCGCGCCCTTTTTGCGAGGCCCGAGCACCGTATGCGTGCTTTTTCAAAGATTTCATACCCTTTTTCCACAGGGACAGAATAAGTTTCATTTCCCAAAGTCGGGCGGCACAGGAAAACGTAGTAGGGAGGAACGCCTATAAAAGAAAGTTTGGAAAATAATTCCGCCAGCACATCCGGGTCGTCATTAACCCCTTTTACCATTGGGGTCTGGTTAACCAGGGTAACCCCTGCATCCATAAGGGCATTGAGTCCCTCGATGGCCTGGGGTGTCAGTTCCCGCGGGTGGTTGAAATGGGCCATTACATAAATTTTCTTTTCAGCGGTACTGTATTTGCGGAACATTTCAAGCAGTGAAGGATCGTTGGTTATCCGGAATGGATTGAACGCCGGAACCTTGGTTCCAATGCGGATTATTTTCACATGTTCGATTTCACGAAGCTGTTGGATAATGGGCTCGAGCTTGCTTGTAGAGAGGATCAAAGGATCGCCCCCTGTTAGCAGTACATTATTGATTTCCTTGTTATTTTTTATGTATTCGAGACCGGGGCTGATATCTTTGGTGACTTCGTCATTCTCGTTCATAAACAATCGTTTACGAAAACAGAATCGACAATAGGCGGCGCAGACTTCATTGACCAGCAACAACGCAGTAGAAGTATATTTATGCTCTAAACCGTGGACTTTGGTGTATTTTTCTTCGTTGGACGCATCGAGCTCGCCCCACTCATTCAACTCTTCCACATCCGGCATGATAATGCGCTTGATGGGGTCGTTTGGGTCATCCCAGTCAATCAGGGACTGGTAGTAGTCGTTGGTTCTAAAAACAAATTTATCATTAACTTGCTGCATTTCCTCCCGTTCGGATTCGGTCAATTGGGGGATCTGCTCAAGTTTGGTCAGATATTTGATTTTTTTAAATTGTGAGCTGAGGTGTTTTATCAAAACATTCATCAAGCACCTCCATTTATTTAAAGTTAACAGTTTGATTTTTTTAGGGTTTTCTCCCGCAAAATCCCCAAACAAGCAAAACCAATCCCCTTCCTCAAAAAATGAGGAAAACAGTGCTATTTATTCTTGGGAGAGGATTATTCCATACCTAGCCGGGTCTGACCCGCTTGGTATGCGGTGTGGGTTTCGACTTGTAAATAGATCATACTTGATTCAGGCTGGGCTCGCAAGCAAAATTGCCTGAATTTCAAGGGAATTGGTCCTGAAAAAATTATCAAACGATTGAAATTTAGGACATAAGCTGATTTGAAATGGTTCAAGCGAGTTCCTGAATCTTTCGCCTGTGCCCGGGTTATTTCTTTGGAATCACCCCTCAAAAAATTGAATTTTCGGCAAAATTTATTTTGTTAAAACGAGGGTTTTGCAGGGAAGAAATTTTATTGACAGAAAAACAGTATGGACTATAATGCGATGCTCAAAATCAACCCTGATAAGCATTTGCCCGATATGGGGATAAAAATGCTTGGGTCGATATTTATTTCGTAAGCAGCAAGATATTATTTTTTGGAATAAGCAACAGACCGGCAATTCAGGTTTTATATAGTAAGGTTTATTTCACTTTTAAAGAGGAGATTGTTTAATGAAAAAGGCTTTAATTTTGAGTGTGATGTTGGTATTCAGCTTGTTTGCGGTCAGCTCCGCTTTTGCAGGCGGCAAATGTCCACAGCCTCGCAAAACCAAGGCGGCACCAGGCAGCGTTGCCAAGAAAGATAAAACAGGTAGTGCTGATGCGGCGAATGGTAAAAAACTCTACCACAAAACCGCAAAGCCCATGGCTTGTAAAATGTGTCATGGTGACAAAGGGGACGGTGGCGGAAAACTGGGTAAAGCTCTGAAACCAAAGCCAAGAAATTTTACCTGTGCTGAAACCATGAAAAAAGTTTCTGCCGGTCAAATGTTCCATATCATCAAGAATGGTTCTCCTGGAACAGGAATGGCTGCTCATGGCAAAACGTTGAAAGATAAAGAAATCTGGGATGTAATTAAATATATTCGATCTACATTCGTAAAATAAGTCAGTTCATTTTAAAAAGGGTAGGCCGCAATGCGGCTTACCCTTTTTTTATGCCCTATTTTTGTCCCCGCTCCATTGTATAATGCTTGCAAGTGAACTCTGACTCGCGGAGCCTTCTTTGAACTTCCCCGGATTTTTCCATCTTCTTCGTTCAGTATATTTCCTTTGTTTCATCTCATTCCTGACTGCTGGAATGCCGCAATGGGCCTTTGCGGAGGAACTGGGCACATCAAAAAACCCCATTCGAATGATGTTTGTTCCTTCAGGAGATGCGCAGGTCATAGTCAAAGGGGGAGAAGAAGTAGCCGAACTTTTACACGTGGAAACAGGGCTGCATTTTAAAACTTCAGTGGCTACCAGCTATGCGGCTGTTATAGAAGCCATGGGTGCGGGTAAGGTGGATGTCGGCTGGCTGGCAACATTCAGCTATGTTTTGGCAAAAGACAAGTATGACGTCGAACTGTTGCTCATCGTGCAGCGGTTCGGCAGTCCCTTTTACCGGGGACAGATCATGGTGCGGGCGGGTTCCGGGATAAACTCGTTGAACGACCTGAAAGGCAAAAGTTTTGCCTTTGTCGACCCGGCGTCTACCTCCGGCCATTTGTATCCCAAGACCCTGTTGCTTTCAAAAGGACTGGATCCAAAAACATTCTTTGGCAAATCCGTGTTCGCCGGATCGCATAATGCAGTGGTCCTTTCCATATATAAGGGGGAAGTGGATGGGGGAGCGGCATATGATGGCTCGCGGGCAGCCGTTGCCAATACTTATCCCGACGTGTTCGAAAAGATTAAAGTGCTGGCCTATACCAGAGAAATCCCCAACGATACCGTGTCCGTCCGTAAAGACCTTCCGGAAAAGCTGAAAGTAAAGCTTCGAAACGGACTGAAAAAAATATCGCGCAGTCCCAGGGGAAGCAGGATTCTCAAACGCCTGTATGGCATCAGTGGCCTGGTGGATCTCGATGGATTGTTCGACCCGGTACGCGAAGCGGGAAGGATGTTGAACCTTAATCTGGAAAAACCGGATGTTAAGAATTGAACAACTTTGCAAGAGTTACCAGGAAGGGAATCAGGCCTTGCGGGATGTTTCTCTTAAGGTCGAGGCCGGGGAATTTGTGGTGGTGCTGGGAAAAAGCGGATCGGGCAAATCGACCCTGTTGCGTTGTATCAACCGACTGGTTGAACCCACCTCAGGCAGAATTTTTCTTAACGATGAAGAAATAACAGGTGCTTCAAACAGGCAACTTCGACAACTGAGAAAAAAAATAGGGATGGTTTTTCAGCAATACAATCTGGTGTCCCGTTGTTCTGTACGAACGAACGTGTTAACGGGAAAACTGGCCTCGGTATCCACTCCGGCTTCTCTGTTTAATTTTTTTCCCCGGGATGATTTTGAAAAAGCCCGGCATGTATTGAACCGCCTGGGAATTGCCGACAAAGAAGAGGAGCGTGCGGATAAACTGAGTGGTGGGCAGCAACAGCGAGTTGGCCTTGCACGGGCTTTGATGCAGGAACCGCAGTTGATTCTGGCGGACGAACCCGTATCCAGCCTGGATCCCTTGACCTCAAAACAGATTATGAATTTGCTTAAAGAATTTAATCAAAAAGACGGGGTTGCCGTGATCTGTAATCTTCACCTGCCGTCCCTTGCGAGAGAATATGGCTCACGAATTATCGCGTTGAACGAAGGACGGGTTGTTTATGACGGCCCCGCAACCGATCTGAGTGAAACGGAACTTCACACTTTTTACGATTCACAATAAACCTTTGCTGGCGTACAATCGGTTTGGTGATTAATAACTGAAGGAATCCCTTGAATGAATCCCATTGACCCAACAGAAAA
This sequence comes from Nitrospinota bacterium, assembly GCA_009873655.1. Taxonomy (GTDB): domain Bacteria; phylum Nitrospinota; class Nitrospinia; order Nitrospinales; family VA-1; genus UBA8687. The sequence continues at coordinate 17,117 of WAIB01000019.1, forward strand.
ACAATTAAGACAATTCGGTTTGATGATGGCGGGAGTGTTCTCCTTTTTCGGAGCCGTTTTCATTTACAAAAAATGGATCATTGCCGCCGGTGTCCTCGGAGTTTTGATATTGTTTTTTGGGGGGATGGGGCTGGCAGCTCCCAGGGGTCTTCTTCCCGTTTTCAGGAAATGGATGCGGTTTGCGGAAGTGATAGGAAACTTCAACGCCAAGGTCATTCTTAGCCTGGCCTATTTTTTCGTTTTCACCCCGATACGGATTATTGCCTCGATTTTCAGGGAAGACCCTTTAAGGAGAAAGCTCGAACCGGACAAGAAAACTTACTGGCTCGATTGCGAACCTCGTGATTCAGACCCCAAACGTTATGAGAAACAGTTTTAGAAATTTTCCTCATTAATTCAAAAAGGATTTTGTATGGAAAACATTCATAAAGAAATTTTGGGATTGATGGGGAAAATTGATATCGACTGCCGGGATGAGAAGGAAACGATTATCATTGACCTTGCCGGTCAACTGGATATTTACAATTCAAAAGATTTAAGCCTGCTAGTGGATGCTTATATCGAAAGGGGCTTCAAAAAATTTGTCCTGAATCTGGAAAAAGTAACTTATCTTGACAGTTCCACCATTAGCGCCTTTATTCATTGTTTTCAAAGGCTTAAGGATGAGGGGCGGTTTGATCTGGCAGGCTTGAATGGGGCTCCCAAGGAAGTATTTGAGTTGGCCAAGCTTCACGATGTTTTCGAGATCTTCCCGGATGTTCCGGCTGCAATGGAGAAACACCCCTGAATTTACAGGTTTTTTTTCTTTTCTTTCCCGACTTGCTTGAGACATTACTCGTTTGAATGGCCCCTGAAATATGTTAGCTTATTAATATTATTTGAAAATCGGTGATACTCAGTTCCAAATCCGGTTAGTGGGCTTATAAAATCAGGGGGAAGGAAAAGGGCGGGACGTTTTTTCTGATTCCTAATAAATAGAGGCCTCAAATGAAATTGCATTTGCTGCTGGTTGGCCTGGCGGCTTTTATTTTGATGTCGATTCTGGCTTCAAGCCCGGGTTTGGCATCAGATCAAAGTGAAGGTTTTAAGCAACCCATGAGTGCTGCGGATATTCCCAAGGAGCCGGGGTGGAAGCATCCTTCCTATCGGGGCTGGGAATCCTTAAGCGTTCCGGGTTTGGTCGCGACTTTCTATGATCTGGATCTCGACCGCCAGCTGGACTACATGGTTATTCGCAAAGTGATTCGAAAAGCTTCTGCTGAAGAAACCACGATTGAAAAAGCCATCGAAGTTGCCAGGTTTGATGGTTTGAGCGTATTTTTTTCGCATCCGGTCGTATATTTTACAAACCGTAATCCACTGTTTTATTGTTTGGGGGTGGATTATAGACGCAATTGCCGAGACATCTGGGTCGATATTGCGGAAGATGGTTTAAACGGCAATGAAGAACTTTATACTTTATCAACGCCGAGCCTGGGGGTTCGTTAGCAAGAAAAAGCGCATTTTTTTCTTTTTGGTTTTGATGGCTTGGGTCTTGGGGCCACTTCCTGCTTATTCCCATTCACAATATGGAAATGAACCCGGGAATTCTCCCAAAAGCAAAAAGGATTTGTTGCGGCTGGGTTCCACCGTTTACAAACATATGTGCGTCTTTTGTCACGGACACGATGGCAACGGGGGCGGCAAGGCCATGGCGTATCTCTATCCATGGCCAAGGGATTTTAGAAAAGGAGTGTTTAAATACCGATCCACCCCTTTCGGTTCCCTTCCGCAGGACAAGGATATTTATCGAACCATAAGCAGAGGAGTACCGGGTACTTCCATGCCCGCATGGGGTGGGGCACTGACGGAAGATGAAATCTGGGGCGTCGTTGAATATATTAAATCGTTTGCAAAACGGTTTGAAAAGGAAAAGCCGAAAGAGTCCATTGTCCTGGGTGATATGCCTGCTACGGATGCGGAGTCAATTAAAAGGGGACATGGGATTTACAAGGAAATGCGCTGCTCCCGATGTCATGGTACCGATTTGAAAGGGGATGGACCGATCGCGGATGAGCTTTATGACGTCTGGGATCACCGGGTTTTTATTTATGACCTGACAGACCCCAATACGTATAAATTTGGTTTTGATAAAAAAGATTTGTTTATGATTCTGACGACGGGGATTGATGGAACCCCCATGAAGTCATACAATCATCTGAATGATAAAGAACGATGGGATCTGGCTTCATTTATCGAATCCAAAATCAACAAGGAGCTGCATAAACCGGCAAAATATGAAACCGATCTGAAAACCCATGTCATAGATGAAGAAATTGATATGGATCCGGGAAATCCTTTGTGGGATGGCATCGAAGTGCAGAATATCCATACGATTCCGCTCAATGCCCGCAGGGACCCCATTGACGAAATTCAGTTTCAATCTGTGATGAATGAGGAAGGAATTGCTTTCAGGCTGCAATGGGAAGATCCCGTGCCAAATCGCACTTCCAGCCGGCACCAGGATTTTAAAGATGCGATCGGAATGCAGTTTGCCCTGGGAGATGTTTTGCTGCACAAGCACGGACATAATGAGCCGTTCTTTGGCATGGGTAACCGCAATAAGGTGGTGAATATCTGGCAGTGGCGGGCAGACTGGCAAACAGAGATAGAAACAAAAGAAGAACTGGAATATGCCACAAAGGGCATGGATCTGGATACCATGATTTTTGGGGGCGAGGTCAATCCGGTGGATTCGCTGAACCCGTTCCGGGATGTTCCTGTGGAAGAATTGAATGCGGAGGGATTTGGAACCCTGACACCTCAACCGCAGACAAAACAGAATGTTCTTGGAAAAGGTGTTTGGAAAGATGGCAAATGGAGTGTAGTATTCTTCCGTACCCTGGATACTATCAATAAATGGGATATCCGTTTTCAAAGGGAGATCCCGGTGCTGGTCGCCTTTGCGGTATGGGATGGAAAACATCAGGACCGAAATGGACGCAAAGTCATTTCGATGTGGCAACGATTGAACGTTCCACATATCCCTGATTGAATTTAGAGAAATTGGTGAACCATTTAGTGCCGTTACCTGGTTTTACTTTTGAGGCAATGGTTTTCCGCGTTCCTTTAAGGGGCGGTTAATTTTTTTTGGAAGACTCGTTTTAAAACAATTTGGAGATTGGTTTCATGTCAGAAGAAAAGGAAATGGAGGAGACAGAATCGGAAGACTCGCTTACCGTGTCCGAAGATGATGAACTGGACCTGGATGAAATGGACGAAGAGGAGGAAGCTCCTGAAGAAGAGGTAAAGGAAGTAGGAGCCAGCCTGGTCATTGGACAGGGTGATTTTTCCATGGCGCAATCCAATAGAGGCGCTGATGATCCGGGCGACAATACTTTAAGTGAGCCTCAGTATGTGGAAAAGTTTGGAGACATGCTGTTTGTATCCGACCGCGGTAACCACCGTGTTGTGATATGGGAACAATTTCCTGAAGAAAATGGAGAGCCCTGCTCTCTGGTTTTAGGGCAGGAGGATTTTGCGGATTGTCTGGAAAATCGTGGAATGACCACAACGCTGGATGAAATGACCTCCGGCCTGGGTGACGAATCTCTGGATGGGTTCACTATCAGTAAAGCAGAAGAAGATACCTTGTCGCAACCCGCTGGGCTCCAGGTGATCGATGGAAAACTTTATGTAGTAGATAGCGGAAACCATCGTGTGGTTCGCTGGTCGGGAATTCCCTCTGAAGATGGAGAAGCCCCCAGTCTGGTATTGGGGCAGGATAACCTGGATGACAACGAAGCCAACCGACGGGGTTTTGTGGGTTCCGGTTCGTTGTTTTTCCCAATGGGAATTCATTCAAGTGATGATCAACATATTTTTGTCGCCGATAAAGATAATCATCGAGTGCTTTTATGGAATAAAATTCCTTTCAGTGACGGCTGGAATGCGGATGTGTCGCTGGGGCAAAGGGGAATGGATGAACGATGGCCCAATCAAGGCGAGTTCGATAATGTGGGCTCGGATACCCTTAGTTTCCCGACAGGTGTTTTTTTCGATGCGGAAACAGAAAAAGTTTTTGTGGTTGATCAGGGTAACCACAGAGTGTTGATTTGGAATAAACTGCCCCGAGAGACTGGCGTAGCCGCAGATGTGGTGGTCGGACAAAAAGATTTCTTAAGCAGGGAGCCGAACTCCGGAAAAGGCGCAAAACGGGCCTGCCAGGAAGGTTTGTATTTCCCTACCGATGTGGTCGTTGGAGAAATGGGGATGTTCGTTTCCGATACGGGTAACAACCGGGTTTTATATTGGAAAGAAGTACCCACTGAAAATGGCCAGCTCCCTGATCTGGTAATCGGACAAACCAATTTCAACGAAAATAAGACAAATCGTGGAGTGGAAGGCGAAGCCTCAGCCAGTTCTCTGGATGATCCCTTTGGGCTGCTGCTGATTGAGGAAGAGGAAGAAGAAGGGGGTCTTCGGGAAATTCCCATGCCGGATGATGACGATGATGAAGAAACATCTCTGGAAAAAGCGGAAGAGGGAGAAGAAGAGGAGCCTCAGCCAGATTTCAAATTGTTCATTTGCGACCGTGGAAACTCACGGATCGTTATGTGGAACGAATTGCCGTATCCTAAAGAAGAAGAGACCGATGAAGAGTTTGAAGAGCTCCAGGTTGATGATGAAAACATGTTGATCGGGGATGATGATGACGACGACTTCTACGATGAGGACGAAGAAGATGTTCCCCCCGGGGAGCTTCCTTCTGCCTGATGGTTATTTGTTTCCTTTAGAAAAGTTTCGAAATTAATTTTATAAGTCAGCGGCTTGCGCAGCAATTGCGTAAGCCGTTTCTTTTTTTCATAGGTGGATATGCGAAAAATTCTTGTCATCCAGGGGAGTCTGAATCCCAAATCCAAAACAGCGGTTGTGACCCGGGAAGCTGAGAAAGTCCTAAATGGCTTCGATGGCATTGAATTTCAGACTCTCGACCTCAGGTCTTTAGAGATGCAGTTTTGTGATGGTCGCAAGCTTAAGGAATATAATTCTGATACTCAAAAAGCATATGAGATGGTTGATAAGGCTGACGGATTGATTATTGGGATGCCGGTTTATTGCTATTCGGTTTCGGGCCCCTTGAAAAACTTTATAGACATCACTTCTTCTGCGATGGAAGAAAAAGTAGCGGGTATTATTTGCACCACAGGAAGCTCCATGTCTTATCTTGCCTCAGCGGATCTCGCGAAAATTCTTGCCTATGAATCCAGTGTTTTGTCGATTCAACCCGTGGTCTGTTCCAGTTATGAAGATTTTAGCGACGGCAGGCTGGAAAGCCAAAAGGTCCGCGAAAAACTCAATGCAATGATAGAAGTTCTTGTCGGGCTTTTAAAGGCCTGAAACCCGGGGTTATTGACAGTAAGGAGGGATGCCTTCTTCAACATGGATGCCGGGTTTTCCGGTTTTGATGTTTTCGTGGTTTTTGCTGACTCCAGAAGCCAGTCGTTTCATGGATGCTTCCATCGTTTCCATTATTTTTTGGGGACTGTCCTGTAAGACGTTGCCGAATTTTGGCTGACATTTCAGGTTCCCGACATCACAACAGGGTGTCATCTCTCCATTTTGTTGAATCGTCATGATGTCGATGGAACCACGCGCGGCGGGACAGCCGATCAAATACTTATCCCGTGGGAAAGGCAGAGAAGTCATGGCCCGGTAACCGTTTTTGTCTACATCGAAAGCCGGCAAAAGGCTGATGCCGAAGATGAAATCTGGTTTGCTGGCAAACGCTTCTGTGTCTCCCATATGAGTGGTAAACAGTTTCTCATCGCAGTGGGGATGTTCGTTTACGAGATTTTCGATTTTTTGAGCGTAGGTCTGGAGTAATTCAGTGACATGCGTGATCCCTTTGTCCCTGAAAAAATCGAGCAGCAGGTTTATCTGCTTTTTTAAATCCGGCAACGATTCGTATACCACGTTTACGATCAGTTTGTTTTGCAGTTCCAATATTTTTTCAAGAAAAATTTTTTGTGAGCTTTCCCACACAGTTGGGTAAAGGGTGATGTCAACCCTGGCTTTCAATTTCATAATTTCGACCAGTCGGGACCAGCGTTTTGATTTTTCTGAAAGGATGTCTAGATTGGTATGCAGGCAAACATGAGGGGTGACGGTTTGAAAGATTTTACAAATCTCTACAATATCCGGGTTTTGCGTTGCTTCTCCCCCTGTGAGATTGATCTCCTGCTGGGCAAGGCTGTTGAGCACTTCTACATTTTTTATTTTTTCAGCCATCCTTTTCGCCTGTTCAACCGTCAGGTGCCATTCGGATACCGGGTGTTCCATCAACGGCTCATAAACGTGGCATGAGATACACTCGTCCCTGTTGTAGCGATTGCAGCTGGTTTCGACAAAGATGCTGAGCACTAAAAAAAACTCCGGAAAAATTTATTCTTATCTGCTTAGGCTATCAGATTTTACAAAGGATATTAATCTTTGAATTGAATGTGGATAAACGAAACCGGAGGGGGAGGCGAGTGAAAGGCGGCTTCGATATCTTTTTCTCTGTAACCCAGTTTTCTTAATGGTTTCAGGGCAGCTAAAACTTCTTCTTTTGTTACATAAGCGACAGTATCGGGAACACCGCGGGCGCTAAGGTTTTTGGCAAGTTGTAAAATTTGTTTTCGTTGTTTTTTTGGGGTTCCAGGCATGGGGGGATATTCCAGTTTTCCAGGGTAGGGGCTGTGGTATACCGCATTCAATGCCTGTAAAGTGCGAAGCATTAAAATGTCCCTGTCCCAGCCGGGCATGCTGGCAACCTGGGGATGATTTTGAACCAGTTCGACGACCCCCGAGACCTCTGCATCGAGACTGCGTTTTACAAATTCGTTTTGATACTCCCTTTTCACCTCGGAAAAACCGATCTCGCGGCCGACTTCTTCCAGTAAGGGAAAATTCACCATGAAAGTATATTGTCCGCCGTATAAATTAAAATAAGGTCGGCCTTCCTGGTTCAGGTCTTTGAATCCCAGCATTCCATAATCGAAACCGGTATAGCCCAGGCTGTCAGGTGCCAGGAGTTCTTTTGCTTTTTTTAAGGCCGCGAATGCCCCTGTATTTATGGGCGTGGGTATTTCATCTTTAAGATTCTGGCTGTGTTTTTCCAGAATATTTGCGAAAGGCCAACCGCTCAGTTCCACCCGCTGGAAATCGCGGTCCCAATGGATCGCATCCAGAAAGGGGGGCAGCTTGGCCAATTCCTTTAAATCTTTATCCTGGAATTGTTTTAGAAAGGAGGTGCCATCCATTCCCGGAAAATCAGGAGGAAGGTGAGGGCAAAGAAATTCTTCGTAAAACTGGTTTTCGCTTTTCAGCAAAACCTTTGTAGCCAGGTCGTCCCAGATTTCGTTTGAAATTATTTTCGTCACCGACCTGGGCCGGAAACAGTCCAGGTGTTCCGCGTGTATTCTGACGGTTGAAAATTTTCCTTCGTGTTGCTGAAGTCGCTGATTCGCCCGGGCCCCTTTCAGAATTTCTTCAGACTCATCGCAAAGTATGTAGTGAATGAAGGGGTAGACTTGCTCGTTAAAATCTATTTCTTTCAGGCGACTGAGAAAACAGCCGGCAAGGTTTCCATTTCCCACGCCCCATTCCTGGATGGTCCACACCCTGCCTTCCGGTTTTTTACCTACGGTTTGTTTGTAGAAATCATCAGCGAGTGCATGGGCCAAGCGGTGGTCAAGGCTGACATAGGTTTGGAAGTGGTTGTGGATTTCCGGTCCTTTTATTCCATAGAAAATGGAATTGACATGGGTCTGCCATTGGTCTGAGGGTTTGAATTCCCCAAGCGCCATCAGGTCGGGGGGGTGTGTCATGGAAGAAAGCCTGAAATTATTCGTTGCTGCTTTCGCGTAAAGACTCCAGCCCGGCAGAATCCTCCCTCAGGTCAGCGCCACTTGCCAGCTTGCTTGTTTGGGAAACCCCTCCCGGTATATTTGCAGGGTTATCGCCTCCCGAACCCGACGCTTCCGGCTCATTCATTATGGATTCATACTTGCTGTAGGCATTTTGAGATTCTTCGATCAAGCCGACTTCTTTGTAGCAGCTGTAAAGGTTCAGCCAGGCTCCCGCATCCTGACCGTTGAGGCTGACTGCTAATTTTAATTCTTTTATAGCGGCCTCAAAACGACCCATGTTGGCGTAAAGGGTTCCCAGGTTGGTATGAGGTAATGAATAGTCCGGGGCCAGTTCGCTGGCTTTATTAAAAGCCTGGATGGCATCGTCTACCATGTTCTGGGCCGCATAACAGCTGCCGAGATTACAATAAGCCTGCGTGTCCTTTTCGTCTATTTCAACCACACATATCGCGGCATCAATGGCTTCTTCGAAACGGTCGGAGTTAAAATAGGCATTCGATAAGGCAGCCCGCAATTCCTTGTTTTCGGGATCAAACATCAAAACCTTTTTAAGCGCTACGATTTCTTTGTCGTAAGCCTTGAGCATGCCATAGGCGGCTGCCAGGTTGGCATAACAGGTGGTATCGGTCGGATCGATTTTGATGGCCTTTTCAAAAGCATCGGCCGCGTTCTCGTACATATCCTTTAAAAGATAAACGCCGCCTAAATTGAATAGAATTTCAGGGTCCTCGCGGTCCAGTTCATGGGCACGGTTGAGTTCCAATAATGCTTCTTCATCGTGATTGAAAAGAACGTATGCGGTTCCCAGCAGTTTATAAACCCGGGGGTTCTTTGGGGCTTTATTGCGAATAACCTGAAGTTGTTTGATGGCTTCATCGTAATTACAGCCATCGATCATGAGCGTGGCCAACTCCAGTTGTAAATCAATATTGTCAGGGTCGGCTTTTAATTCTTTACTAACCTGACGGGTTTTTTTACTGATAGCCATTTCCCGTTTGGTTTCTTCAGGATCACGGACACCCAGTTCTTCAAAAATCTCCGGATCGATTTTCATGGTGATCCAGTCTGTCGGTTTGCCGGCTTTAGCCATAAAACACACGCTCCAAAATTATTTAATTCAGTTGTTTATATTGAGAAACTCAATTCTAGGCGATCCCTCTTTCCCTGTCAACCGCTCGGCGCACACTAACGTGGGAGGCAAAGAGGACTATTCTTTTTCAACTAGAAATATCCTCAAGCTTCCAGAGTTATTTTTTTCGCTCACTTTACTGGGCCACGTTGGAGGAGGCCATGTTTAATATTTCTTCCTTGCCGTAATGGTCGAGGTAGAGAAGGAAATGTTCTCGCGACAGGTAATTCCAGATTTTCCGGGAGGGGAAATGTTCTTCGATGATGGAATCGAAATTTTCGTAAACATCCATTACTTCCTCTCGTTGCATACCGGATTTTATTTCATAATCGAATACAATAGCCATGTCCCGGTCCGGATCTTGAATGATCCGGTCAATTTTGAACTTGGCCGGGTTGTGATAGATGGCTGAGTCTTTTTCCAATGCAAAAATGGACTGCCCCACAGAGTGGATGATGCCGCTTTCCACTTCTGAGTTTTCAATGGTGAATCGAATCGTATCCTCTGCCTCTTCTCTCTTTTCCGTGGGAAACCCGAAAAACAGGTAGAGATGGTTCCATATTCCCGCATCGGAACTGTGTTTCAATACCGCTCTTTCTGTTTCCTGGTCGCAGCCTTTGTCAATAACAGACAGAATCCGGTCATTAGCGCTTTCCAGTCCGAAAAAGAGCATGAGGAATCCCGCGCGATAGATATCATCAAAGAGTTCGGCGGATTCTTTTTCGCTCGATTCGAATTTGAGCATTCCCAGCGAGCGCATTTCCACCCCACGCTTGAGAATTTCTTTCGACATTCGGTTAAAAGCGTTGGGAGAAATAGCCTCATCAGAGAAGGTGAAGTATTTGGTTTTGTATTTTTTTGACAGGTGGTCCAATTCTTCGGCAACCCTAACTTCATTTTCTTTTCTATAATGCGAGTCGTAAATGAAACTGTGGGTGCAGAAGGTGCATTTACCCCAGTAACATCCCCGGCTCGACATATAGGGAAGAACCGGGTAAGGCATCAGGTATTTTTCCAGTGGCAATTGGTCGAAGGTCGGACAGCTCAGTTGCTCATAAGGCAGTGCTTCGGTTTTTGGATTTCGAATCACCCGGTCCCCTTCAAGGTAAATCAGGTTCGGGACTGCATTCAGGGGCTTGTTTTCTTTCAGATGACACACCAGTTGATCCAGGGGAAGCTCGCCTTCAGATACGATCAGGCTATGAAAAAACTCTTTAAACAATTCCTGTTTGTCATCGAGCAAGTCAGCATGACGGTTAAAGACGCTGCCCCCTACCACGATATGTAAATGCGGATAACGCCGTCGAAGTTGCCGCGCCAATGTGAGACCGGGAATGACCTGCCCGATATGGATGATGGAAAGCCCGACAATACCGTAATCCTCCCAGGGTATTTTGGGGGTAAGATGCTCGTCGAACATGTGCACGAAAGGATTTCTTACGGTATCCTGCGTGGCCCTCAAAATTCCGGACAGGTTTTCTTCGGGGTTTCCCTGCATGAAAAAGGAGTCGAGATCCACACGGCTCGGGTGGTGCGCGTAGGAAATCAATTGCATCGCAATTTTCAGGTTGGTGTAGGCTTTGCTGTATATATCAAACTGGAAAAAACGGTTTTCGTCTCTAAGCACATTTTTTGCATCTTCTACCTCATTGAGGACGGATTCCAAAAAAGCGGTGTCGGAGAGGATATCTTTATAAACAGGCCGGACTTCCTGGTCTTCCAAAGACCGCGCGGGATCAGCCAGGCGCTCCCTTATAACCTGGACACAGTGCTCCAGATATTTACGTGAAAGGAAAACATCGTAACATTCTATATTTAAATCAAACTGGTCCACCTCATGGCCCCGGGACTCCAAATGGGCCTTTAAAGAGGGCAAGGCCAGATAGGGTTGGCTGGGATACCACTGCGGCGGAAAAAGGAGAGCGACTTTCATTTTTCCTCCTTTTTAAGGGCCGTTGATTTTTGCAGGTTCGGCAATCGCACAAGCTTTAACTAAAAGAATTATTGGAGTTTATTAGATTAGCATATATCCAACCCGAAACCCCTGTCAACCCGGGCCACGCATCGGGTTTGAGCCAATTCTTTTTCGACTGGAAATATTTTAAGGCTTTTAAAGTCGGAGTTGCCTTTTTTGTCACCACGCGCAGTGGTTGAGAGTGTTTGCGGGAAAGGATTATACTTACGAGATTCCCAGAAATCTTTTAAAAATATTGGTTTATTGTTTTACCCTTGTTAGGAAGGAGATTTGTGTTGAGCGACCAAGATACTGAAACTAAAGAAACACCCGATTCTTCGGAAGCCCCTGAAGAAAAGGAGGTAGATCACCTTTCAGATTTGAGCGAGTTGGAGAAAATTAAAGCCGAGCTCCAAAAGGAAAAGGAGAAGGCAGCTCAGGAACTAGCGGAAGGTGAAGATGAAGAAGAAGATTTAAGAGAGGTAGATTATCTTCAAAAGCTAATCACCCTTTCGGTTAAATTTGACCATCATATTGGAATGTACCTGATGCCTTCATTCATTGATTGCGGACTCAAGTATGACCATCGTCTTGCTGAAAGTTATACCGTTCAGCTGACGACCATCCAGTCTTTTCTGCGTCTTTTAGAAAAAGTAGATGGTGTGACCCGCGAGGAAGTGACTAAACAATGTATTTTAAATTTGAGAAACATTCTTCAGCTGGTTCATAAAAATATGGTCAAACCCCTTTACAGGGAAGTAGGCCTAATGAAAAAGAAACCCAAATCGGAAAGTCTGGACAATTTCAAAAAGAACTGGAATGAGCGGATCGAGGAACTCCAGAAAACCTGTGACTTTGAATATCAAATTCTGGACGTAAAAGGGTTTCTGTTAAAATAAAAGGCTCGATGCAATTGGCATGTGATTGATTTAGTCCCTGCAGGTTGCAATAAAATTTTGGTTTGAAAGTCTGGTTTCAGACACAGGGGAGCCCCTTACGGGGCTCTTTCCTATTGGAGTCTTATTGGGAACATGGAATAGGAAAGGGTTTAAAATTGGCTGAGGAAACTAACAGCGACGAAAATTCAGAAGCCCTGGAGGTCGTAGCAACCGAGGAAACTCTTCCTGAAGAGCGGCCGACAGTCGACCACAGTAAACTTTATGTCTGGGTTGCGGACTCCGGAAATGACAGGATCCAAAAATTCGACGGCAATGGAAAGCTGCTCATGCAGTTTGGATCTTCGGGAGGGACGCGTCCCCCTTATGTCCCTGGAGAGTTTAAAACTCCAAGCGGTATCGCGGTAGATTTGGAAGGACATATCTGGGTAGTGGACACGGGTTGCCACCGAATTCAGAAATTTGACCCGGATGGAGATTTCTTTTTGGAGTTTGGTACCGAAGGGTGGGGGCAGGACAAGTTTTATATGCCGGAAGAAATTGTGGCAGAGCCTACCGGGACCGTTCTTATCGCTGACACATCCAATCATTGTGTCAAACGGTATGACGATGATGGAGAGTTTATCCTGAGTTTTGGTTATGCCGGAAACTTTGATGGTTTTATGAAGTTCCCGGTTGGACTGGCTTTAGACAGGGAAGGCAACATTTACGTGGCCGATCGTGACAACCAGCGTATTCAAATTTTCAACGAAGACGGGCAGTTCTTGTCCAAGTTCGGGGAATATGGTTTTGAGCCGGGAAGGTTGAACTTTCCTACCGGGATCACTGTCCGCAGGGATGGAACTCTCATCGTTGCTGAAAAAAGCCAGAACCGCCTGCAACTTTTTGACCGGGAAGGGCACTCCCTCGGGGTCATTGGTGAAGGCGGCAAACGAGACGGCCAGTTCAATTGCCCATGCTCTGTGGTAGAGGATCCCTATGGATACGTTTTTGTCGTCGATACCATCAATCAAAGAATTCAGAAGTTTGATCCGGACCTCAATTTCATGGCCAAATGGGGTATTGTCGGCAAGGAACCCGGTCAATTTTATAACCCTTCCGGAATTTGCCTTTCATGGGAACCCGATTGGGCACCTCAGGAAGAGTGATTTTTGAAACCTAAACCTGCTTATCTCAGAAAATAAAATATGCGATTAAAAAATAAATGGATCATATTGGTACTGCTGGCTGTTTTTTCAGGCCCTCAGGAAGCTCAGGCCGAGAGCGGCAAGGACGAGGTTTTTGGTGGCCAGATATTATCCATGACGGAAGAAAAGCCACCTCTTTCTCCTTCTAACGACCCGAGGTTCCAGGACAATAATGATGGAACCGTGACGGATTTGCAGGAAGGTCTGATGTGGAAGAAAATAGATTTCTACCAGGAAAAAAAAGTATGGGCCAGCTGGGAGGAATCTCAGGAACTCCTGGAAAAATTTAATGAAGAAAAGTATGCAAGTTATTCGGACTGGCGGCTACCCACTCGCAAGGAACTGAAAACTCTTTATGAAGAGGACAAAAAAATTCCGTGGAAATATTACTGGACTGAAAACTTTGTACATATCGACCCTATATTTGGTTATTCGCATTGTTGTTTCTGGTCAAGCGAACTTTATAAAGATAAATATGCCTGGGGATTTAATTATATTGGCGGCAAAGATTACCCGAGCATGAAGGGAGGGGGTCAGTACCACCTTTCCTTGTCAACCATTCGCCCTGTAAGAACGGTTGCCAAGAAATAACCCGGGGTCCACAACCCCTGTACGGGTGCGAAGTTTTCAGTGTTTCTAAAATTGAGCCAAAAAATATGAGTGAAGAAGAAAAACAAGAAACTTCAGAAATCGAAGCTCCGGAAGAATCTCCACCTTCTGAAGAACCTCCCACAGATTTAAAAGAGGAAGAAGCCCCCGAGTCGGAAGAAGAAGAGCTTGAGGATGAGGACGAGGAGGAAATCGAGTTCGACCTCGAAGCGCAGGTCGAAGAGTTCCGCCGGTTGATAGAAGAAGATCCCGATAACTGTGTTAATTTTTATAATCTGGGTGAGGCACTGGCCGAGCTCGGTCAAACCGGGGAAGCCCGGGAGGCTTTTGAACAGGCCTTGGAATTGGATAAGAACCAGGAGTTCAGTTCGATCATTCACCTGGGTATCGGCAATCTTTATTATCACCAGCTGATGTCGGGCATCCAGTCAAACGTTGTAAAAAGTTCGGTGGGCATGCTCTCACAACACAAACAGCAGAATTCAATCAGTTCTGTCAGCGGCGATGATTATTCCATTCCCATCAACGAGTTTGAAAAAGCCATCCAGTTTCTTCCCACACTGAATGCAGATGAAGAAATAGTGGATTACGTCAGGAAAAATGCTCCAAAACAAATCTCCACTATTTATTACAAGTGGGCTTCAGACTTGTTTGACAAGGCCCGGCAGCTTGAACATTACGGGGATGAAATCAAAGATATTAAGCAGGGCCTGAAATTCCTGAAAAAGACGATAGAAATTGATCCAAACCATGCGCAGGCCAACCTGATGGTCAAATATGGAAAGAAAATGCTGGTGGAAGGTTTCAGCATTTACGATGAATATGGCTTTGAAGCAAAAATAATCCCGGGGTCTGGATAACAGCCCGATATTTAACCGGAGGTAATGATGCCCAATATAGACGATTTGATTCGTGACAAGTTGAGTAGTGATGGGCAAGTGCTCAATCTCAAGGCCCAGTTCTTGAGAGAAGTCGGAGCGAAAGAGCTGGCTAAGAGAGAAGAATTAAAAAACGTTCGAGCTATGGACCTCTCCCAAAACGGGATTGGCGATGAAGGGGTGAAAGCGATTGCTGAATCGAATGTTTTTTCTAATTTGAGAAACCTGAATTTGGCCTCCAACAATATCAGTGACGAAGGCGCAAAATGTTTGGCCACCTCCAAAAAATTGAATAAACTTCGCAGCCTGCAGCTGGTTGTGAACGATATTTCTGAGGAAGGTGAGAAAATATTAAGAAATTCCACGGATTTGACCAGCCTGACCTCATTAAAGTTCAGGGTTTGACGGGCAAATCCGGGCCAAAAAGGATGCTTTTAATCCCTAAAAATATCCTCTGAAAGAGGATTTTTGGGAAGGCTGGAAACGATTGAATTTGCAGGGGTTTTGGGGTCAATAATTATAGTGTTATTAAAGGCTTGACTTCCCCTGGGGGTTTTGCTATTTTCGCTTCACTCTAGTCAGACCAGAAGGTTTGATGGGTAGGTTCTGTCATTTTCCAGTAATCAAAATAGACGGAACTTGTTAAAGTTATACGAAGAATCACCCATTAGGTTGATAGATTTATAAATTTTAAGTTGTTTCAGGTTACTTTAAATCAAGCTTCGAAAGGGGGAGCAAAATGAGAAAGACCGTTGTAGCTTTATTGGCAGTATTTTTTGTGTTTTCTGTAACAGTAGCCAGCGCAAATGTTGCAACAGTTCCTGCAGGTGGAAAAGCGCAATGTGAAAGAGCCGGTTGGGTTATTGAGAATCAAAGTGAAACCAAAGACACCGTTGTTCATATTGACATCGGAAAAATGGCTTATTCCTGGACCAAGAATTTCGACAGAACTCTTCCTCCGGGTGACTTCCTGGCAAATTCCTTGGAAGAAAAAACCACATTCACCAACAAAGGCCCTGCTGCCATTACCTTGAACTGTCAACGTTCACGAATGGAAAATGCTAACCGCCATGAGTGGAAAAAGGATGCAGGTTCTCATAAAACCTATCAGTCTAACTACCATCTGGACCATGTAACTCCTGGTACTTACATTGAGCCGGGTATGGGTCAGCCTGAAGGTACCGAGCGTGGATTGTTCAGCCAGGTTAATGGACAAACCCGTGAAGGTGAGCGATAAGATTTAATTTGAGTTATTCCAGCCGGGGGGCTTTTGGCCCCCCGGCTTTTTTTTTGGGAATTTTTTTGGATATTGAAGCGGGGAATTATAAAATAGGGTCTCCAAACACAGAATTTTTGACGAGGGAAAAATGAGCGAAAACAGGTTTGTCGACAATGGAGACGGTACCGTAACGGACACTCTGACCCAGCTAATGTGGATGCAGAAGGACTCTTATCTCGATTTATTGCGTTTTGTAACACATAGTGGCGCCGTAAAATATATGAATAAAAAAAACGAAGAAACTTTTGCGGGTCACACCGACTGGCGTTTGCCAAACAAGCGGGAAGCACATTCTCTTTTTGATGCGGATAAAGAGGTAAAAGACAAATACGATATGTCCATCCATATTGACCCGGTCTTTACCCCCGGATGCGGTTATGACACCTGGACCAGCAATACGAGGGGAAAAATCACCGCCTATTGTTATTCTTTTAACAGTGGGTCAGGAGGCCATAAGGAATCGGAAGATACTTTGAACTCCAGCGTGAGGCTGGTGCGGGGGGAATTTGATAACTCAAAAGCCAAAATTAACTTTGTGCCGGAAGTTAGAGACAAAATCACGCAGGGAGGAGGCTGGAGGTAGTTTTCCCTCCCCGTTGAAAAAAAGGAATGGGGGTTTTTAAATCCCGGGCCAATATCAGGCCGAATAAAAACTATTCTCGAAAAATCAGAGGTTTCCGGGCTTCAAAAAGGCCTGTTTAGAGTTGAAAATCCAAGTGCCGAATGGTATTTTGTACTATTAACTATTCAAAGTTTCAGTAGATTCAAAGAGATTAAACACTCTATCTCGTTGTCACATTTTGGAGGGTTCGTGCTTATCCTGAATCTCTTATTTTTGGGACCGGGGAATTTAAAGCCAAGCCTCTTTGAATAGACGGGATGAAAAGAGTGTTTTTTTTGTTGCAATTTTGAGGTATGAGTTTGCCACAGCCAAACTGGAAAAAAAATGATAATGGAACCATTGAAGATCTTGATAATGATTTGATGTGGGTTGTGAGGGATTCAAGGCAGGAGCTGGGTAAATGGCTCAATTGGGATGAGGGCATGGCCTATGTGAAGGCGTGTAATGACCAAAATTACCTGGGCCACAATGATTGGCGTCTGCCGAGCAAAAGCGAGGTGCGCTCCCTTTTTAAAAATAAGGATTCTTATCGGGAAATGTTCCTGAACCTGCCAAAAAAACCTGCTCGTCGTGTTTCCAATTACCAGGCAGGCGGTGAAACCAGTGTCTGGACCTCTGAAACCCGTTATGACTCCTATGCATGGAAATGTTATTTCCCCGATTTGAAGGAAGTCTGTGTAGATCAATCGGTATCGACCACAGGGACTTCGGTCCGTATGGTCCGCGATATAGACTGAATATTCTTAAGACGAGGTAAAAATGTCTGACCAAGAGGATGAGTTTGAAGAGGTTTCCGATTCCGAGCTTCTGGACGATGAAACCGAAACCGAATGGGTAGGTGAGGAAGAATGGGGCGACGAAGAAGAAGAAAATGTCGCCCTGGTTGAAGAAGAAATCCCCAATTTCATTGATAACGGAGATGGCACCATCAGCGACACCCGTTCAAACCTGATGTGGAAAAAAGACGATTCCTATAAAGAATATGGTTATGGAATCAACTGGTTTGAAGCACAGGATTATTGTGAAATGCTGAACGAAAAACAATTTGCCGGATACGATGACTGGAGATTGCCCAGTGGAGAAGAAGCCAAGAGCGTTTTCTCTTTCACGCAATCCAATACCGACAAGGATGGTGCAGAAACGCATATCTCCGAACTGTTTGAACCCGGAGGGGGGCACAATACCTGGACCTATGAAGAAAAGCCGGACTATGAGCAATACGCTCAAAAATTCAGTTTTATCACCGGCAATGATATGTGGGAACATAAAGATAACGAATATTCCCATTGCAGGGTTACCCGCGATGTTATCCAGGAGGAGTGGGAACCCGAATGGAGAAAAGAGACCAAATCATTCGAACGATAATTATTTTTTGTCTGCAGCATTAAACAGGACAGAATGGGAGTTTTGTGAGCCATTACATGATATTCGGAAAAGACGATTGCCCTCATACGCAAAAAGCGATATCCGATTTTAAAGAGAAGCACCGCTCGTTTATTTATATTAATGTCGATAAAGACCCGCATGGGTTAAAGAAATTATTGGAATATTCCAATGATCAATATGTTGTTCCGGTCATTGTCAACGTCGATGAAGACAGCGTGGAAATAGGTTATACCGGAGAATAATTTTTTTAATTACCACCGGGTGAAATTCCGGTTAAAGGATGTTGTTATGGAAGAAAGTTCGTCCCCTGAAGCAGAGAGTCAACTGCCGGCAAAAACCGACCAGCAACTTGCGGAGAAAAAAGACGATAAACCGAAAAGGTTCGTCGAAAAAGGCCGCGATGTCGTATTTGATACTAAAACCCGTCTTTACTGGTTAAAAAAAGATTCCTGGCAGGATAAAGGGAAATTCTATAACTGGCACGAGGCGACCGAATTCGCCGCGAAAAAAAATATGAGGAAAATCGGCGGCTTTGACGATTGGCGTCTTCCCAATGTGGATGAGGCCACTTCCCTTTATGACGAAAACTTCGATGTGCCGGGAAAGGGAGGAACCTCTCTGCACTTTGATCCGATTTTTCCGGAAGGAGCATTTAAAACCGGATGGATCGCGGGCGACACTTCCACAAGAAGACCCCGGTTCGACTACAGCGAAGGGAAAGTGGTCAGCGTAGAGGAATATAGCTTCGGCTCCGTCCGGATTTGCCGGAAAGACGTGGTGTCGAAACACCAATCTGCGCCTCGAAGAAAGTAAACGCCTATGACAGAATCGACAAAGTTAAAATACATTGATAACGGCGACGAAACTGTGTCAGATACCCGGCACGGTATCATGTGGATGAAAAATGATACCTGGCTGGAGTTGGGACGCCTCATCACCTGGCATGACAGCCTGGAGCTGGCTCGCAAAAAGAACGAAGAAAAATTTGCAGGCCATAGCAACTGGCGAATTCCATCCGCTTCTGAAGCCAAATATTTATTTGATGCCGAATCCAGCAACACCGACGTGGAAGGATGTGAAATTCATATAGACCCCATCTTTCCTCCCGGCTGTGGGTTTTCAACATGGACCAGCCAGACCCGTGGAGCGAAGGCGGCCATGTCCTATGATTTTCGATCGGATTATGAATACTGGCTTGCAAAAGAAAATGATGGTTTTCCCAGTGCGGTTCGATTGGTCAGAAGTGAAAGTGAAGAGGAAGAAGATCCTGAATTTATCCGGATCGAAAATAAAGGCGATGGCACCCTCATTGACCATAAAACCGGGCTCCAGTGGAAAGCGGATGACTCCTATATGGACTTGGATAAATGGGTGACATGGGAAGAAGCTAAAACCTACATTGTTGAGTTGAATCGGCAACGATTTGCAGGATACGAAGACTGGAGAATGCCGACACGGAAAGAAGCTCAATCCATTTACGACCCCGCCAATCCTGTGACGGATAATTATGGTGATACAATATTTTTGATCAAAGGTTTCCCGGCGGGAGGAGGACAAACTTCCTGGACAAAAACCCTGCACAGGACAGAAAGAGGGACAGCGATTCGATTCCATTTTTATAACGGGGATTATAAGTGGAATCCAATGGGTTTGAGAAGCCATGGTGTGCGCGCGGTTCGTACACTTAAAAAAGACTCCTGAGAAATCTATGAGTGAGAATAATAAACCGCGTTTTGTTGAAGGAGATAGCGACACGGTCATTGATTGTGTCAAACGGCTGGTCTGGCTGAAAAAGGATACCTGGCAGGCAACCGGAAAATGGATGAGCCAGTTGCAGGTTAAAGAATTCGCTGAAACTTTGAATAGAAAAAGGTTCGCCGGGTTCTCTAATTGGAGATTGCCGACAGCCAATGAAGCAAAAAGTCTCTTTAATAAGAACTGGAAAAACTCTGACAACCAGGGGCAGGCTATTTTCCTGTCGGAAATATTTGATTCCGGTTGCGGGTTTTTATGCTGGACCAGCGATGTCAGGCACAAAGTGCAGGGCGTCCGCCTGAGTTTTCGAAAAGGGGTTACGATGTATGATGATATTTATCGTACATCCAGGGGGTCCTCACGACTGGTTCGTGATATAGAAAAAGAGGATGATTTAATCTAGGAAGAATTTAAGGAGCCATCAGTGGAATCGCAGAAAAGATTTATTGATAACGGGGATGGTACGGTAACGGACCGGGAAACAAACCTAATGTGGAAACAAACCGACTCGTTCCAGGATACAAGCCAGTGGACCAATTGGTTCAAAGCCCATGATTATATCCGTGCGCTGGGGATACAAAAGTTCGCTGGATATACCGATTGGAGAATGCCGACCCTGGAAGAGGCGGAAAGCCTTCATGATGAAAATCATTGCATCAAAGACATGGACAGAATGGATATCTTCATCAGTGATGCATTTTCTCCAGGGGGTGGGTTTACCACGTGGACTTCAAATGAAATGCCGCATTCCACAGCCGCCATTTTTTACTATAGATATGGGCATGCGAATTCGAACCATAAAGAAGATATTACTAAAGATTCCGTTCGTGCGGTTCGCGATATTGAGAAAAAGGAAGTAGAAAGAGGGGTATTTAAAAAGTATCCCGGATTTTCAGATTCACCGCTTCCTCGCTAAAAAATTTTTTGAAGGGAAATTGTCATCGAAAGCTACAGGGTAATAAACAAACAAGAGAGCGAAAACTCGGTAATGACCTACCGGTTCGAAGAGGAAGATTTCAAACATAACTATGTTCTGGAAGACTATTACCATACCAATCCTTTTTTCGATTATAACTATGCCGTGATTTACCTGCGGGACATGGATAACCCGGCAAACTCTTTCGCGTTCCAGGTAAATTTCAATAAAACTTTTAACACCATTCCTGATCATCCCAAGCTCACTGAGGTGCAGACTCAAATTGCCAAGGGATTTGCCAAGAATGCCGCGGATGAGTTGATTCTCTTATTCAAGCAAAGGGCCATTGAAGCAAAAGCCTACGGAGAAAAAAACCCGGCAACTTATCTGGAGTTTGAACCGGGGAGGTATTTCAATTATTTCGAATTGTTTCCGCGAAACAAGGAAATGCTGGATTTTAACCATGGTACCGATCAATATTTTGCTGAAGACTCTTATGACATTGATCCGCGAAATGATAACCGGTGTTTGCAGTTGTCCTTCTTTAAATTCCAGTTAGACAATTCTGATCAGGCTCCCATATTTTCTACGATTTATCATTTCGATGAAAAATTAAGGGAACAGGAAGATGCAAAGCTTTCCCCCCAGAACAACGATATGTTAGTCGCAATGAACCAGTTTATACCGGACCTGAACGACCGGTTGAAGAAAAGGTATAAAAATGCCAAAAAGATGGGGAAAGAGCTTTTAAGTAATCAGGATCCTTTAGAGGTAAAGCAGGAAAAGGTGAAACCCAATGAACCTTGTCCATGCGGGTCGGGTAAAAAATACAAAAAATGTTGTGCATTAATGTTGAATTGATTATCTATTAAAAAATTGGAATTTTGTCTCATTTTAGGAAAGTGAATAATGGCAAAAAAAGAAAGAAGGGTAAAAAAAGTACAAGCCCGACATATTCTTGTGGGCTCTAAAGAGCTTGCTGAAGAGTTGAAGGTGAAAATAGATGAAGGCGAAGACTTTACTAAATTAGCTGAAGAACACAGTGAGTGTCCTTCCAAAAAACGGGGGGGTGACCTTGGCTGGTTTGGTAAAGGGGCCATGGTGCGTCCTTTTGAAGTTGCGGCTTTTACCGCACAGGAAGGGGAGGTCGTAGGCCCGGTCCACACTGAATTTGGCTGGCATTTGATTTATGTTTACGAAATTCAGGAAGACGTCGATGCAGATGCCGGACCGCCCACGGGAGATGAAGATGCCGATGAAGACACTCTGCGGCTGGTCGCGGAAAATTATGCGCATGAATTCATGATGCTCGGATATACCAGCAAAAAGGTGCTGAGCCTGTTTACAAGCCCGCATTTCAAGTCTGCCAACACGGTATATAATATTCTTGGCGAGGGTGTGATAAACGAAATAATTGCCCAGGTTTTTGGGCAGAAAGCTGAAAAGTCTGAAGGCGCGGAGTCGGAAGAAAAGACTTCCAATTAAGATTTCGAAAAATAAAAAAGCGTGGCTCCCTGTAACAGGGGGTCACGCTTTTTTTGTTCGTTGTGCTTTTTACAGGGTCACACTGTGTACGTCAATGATATTGGCGGTATTCCTCATTTCCCGCAGGGCTTCTGTGGTCGGAGGCGAGTCGATGTTGATAATTGCCACCGCTTTTCCCCTGTCTTCCATTCTTCCCAGATGAAATCCTGCAATGTTTAGGTTGTGTTTGCCAAGGATATTTCCCAGGTTGCCAATCACGCCGGGGACATCCATGTTATGGAGTACCAGCATGTTTTTTGAGAGTACGGCTTCGAGACTGTAATCCTCGAACTGAACAATTCGGGAATCTCCTTTTCCAAAAATACTTCCGGTTACCCGATGCGTTCCATTTTGTGTTTTCACCTGGACTTGAACGGTACTGGTGTATTCGTGCACTTCACTGCTTTTTGATTCCTGCACTTCGACGCCTCTTTCCTTGGCAATGAAAGGTGCATTAACCATATTCACTCCCTCAATGGATCGGTTGAGCAAACCTTTTAAAATCGCGATGGAAATAGGTTCAACTGAAAGGTTAGCTACTTCTCCGTTATATTGGATTTCGATTCTTGTAAAAGCTCCTTCTGTTACCTGCGAAAGAAAACCGCCCAAATCTTCTCCCAATATCAGGTAGGGTTTGATTTTTGCCAGGGTGTCCGCATCAATGGATGGGACGTTGACGGAGTTTCGGATGTTTCCATATTTCAAGTAATCGATAATCTGGTCACAAATGGCAATAGCTACTTTTTCCTGGGCTTCTCCCGTTGACGCGCCTAAATGCGGGGTGCAGGTAATTTCATCTACCTTGAGTAACGGGCTTTCCAGGTCAAGAGGCTCTTTTGAATAAACATCCAGTGCGGCCTGGGCCACTTTCTTTTCTTTGATGGCTTCGATCAAAGCGTCATCATCGATCAGACTGCCCCGGGCGCAGTTTACAATTCGGATACCGGGTTTCATTTGGTCAAATTCTTCTTTTCCCAAAAGAGCCTTGCCATCGGCAAGCCCTGGAGTGTGCAGGGAAAGGAAGTCCGATCTTGCCAGTAAATCTTTTAATTCAACCAGTTCTACACCGGCTTTTTCAGCCCTTTCCTGTGAGATGTATGGATCGTGGACGAGTATCTTCATTTGGAATGCGCGTGCCCGGTCAGCGACAACAGATCCGATGCGACCAAAACCAATGATTCCCAGAGTTTTTTCAAAAAGTTCTACACCCATAAACTCTTTAGGGGCCCATTTTTCATTTTTAAGCTTCCAACTGGCCCGGGGAATATTGCGCGACATGGAAAGCAACAAGGCCATCGAATGTTCTGCTGTGGTAATTAAATTTCCTTCCGGTGCGTTCATTACAATGACACCTTTTTGTCCAGCGGCATCCAGGTCTATGTTGTCCACTCCAATACCGGCTCTTCCTATAACCCTGAGTTTAGCCGCAGCTTCAATTATCTCAGCGACCACTTTGGTTGCGCTTCGTACAATCAAACCCTCGTATTCAGGAATGATTGCAATGAGTTCCTCCTTGGACAATCCTGTTTTTACATCAACCTCGATGCCTGATTCTTTTTTTAAAATTTCAACTCCGGTTGCGGAGAGATTGTCAGAAACTAAAACTTTCATTTATAAACTCCAATAGTAAAAAGCTTAAACACACTGGTAGGCTTTCAATTGAATCAGAGGATCCAATTACAACTCTTAGGCCTTACGCTTTTCAAAATCATTCATATAATCAATCAGAGCATCAACGCCCGCTTCAGGCATGGCGTTATAGATACTCGCTCGCATTCCTCCGACTGAACGATGCCCTTTCAGGGTGGTTAACCCGGCATCCTCAGCACCTGCTAAAAATTCCTTGTCCAAGTCGGCATTGGCCAGCACAAATGGCACATTCATCCAGGACCGCGAAGCTTTTTCCACGGGATTACTGTAGAAGTTCGAATTGTCAATCGCGGCATATAATTTATTGGCCTTGTTTTCGTTCAATTTTGCCATGGAGGAAAGCCCCCCTTGTTTTTTCACCCATTTGAAGACCAAACCCGCCAGATAGAGCGTATAAGTCGGAGGAGTATTCAGCATCGAATCCGCTTCGGCTTGTTTCGCGTAATCGAAAACGCTCGGGGTCGTGGGTAACGAATTCCCAATGAGATCATCGCGAACAATGACTAACGTGACACCCGCGGGTCCAATATTTTTTTGCGCACCCGCATAAATCAATCCAAAACGACTCACATCCAACGGACGGGATAAAATCGTCGAGGAAAAATCCCCAACCAGCGGCACATCCCCGGTCTCAGGAATCCAGTGAAATTCCACACCCCCTATTGTTTCGTTTGGAGTATAGTGCACGTAAGCAGCATCTGAATTCAAAGACCAGTTCTCAAAGGGAGGAATGGTGGTGAAATTATCTGCCTCAGAGGAAGCCGCAACGTTCACCTCGCAATATTTTTTGGCTTCACTAATTGCCTTTTTTCCCCAGGCACCTGTCCATATATAATCCGCCTGGGTTTTCCCGCGCAGCAGATTCATGGGAATGGTTGCAAATTGGGCAGTCGCCCCCCCTTGTAAAAACAAAACCTTATAACTCTCGGGTACATTGAACAGTTCACGGACATCCTTTTCCGCCTCCGCGTGCACAGATACGAATTCTTTGCCTCTGTGACTCATCTCCATGATCGAGGCACCGCAACCATGCCAATCCGGCAATTCTTCTTGCGCCTGCTTTAACACAGCTTCGGGTAACATCGCCGGGCCCGCACTGAAATTATATTTTCTGGGCATTACAATATATCTCCTGCTTGGGCCATGAGAGACAGAAACTCTCCATGGCCTATTAAATTAAAATAAATTTTCCCTTAAACCTCAAAGAGACCTGGAGCCTATTAAATCCAATCTAGGGGAAATTGAAGGTTGGGATATTTTTATGAATTTCCGGGTTTTTTGAAGAGATAAACCCATGATTATCCCGATCGAAGTTCGATCCTGAGCCATCCTTTATAATCGAATTTGGCTTTAAAATCCAATCTTTTTTGAAAAAAGGCCTTAAAACAGAGGTTTATTGCTGGTTTTTTGCTGAAACGGGTAAGGAAGGAAAGATCCCAATGTGTGGGAATCAGGTTTTATCGTTTTCAGGCTCGTCCGGAGATTCTAACTCCAAACCCAGGTCTTCTATTTCGAGATCGGGTATTTCGTTGTTTTGAGTGATCAGGGGACCCTCTGAATCGTCAATTTCGAGATTCAAGTCCGGCACATCTGATAGATTGACCGCGGGGTCGGGTTCACTTGGCGAGGGTGGTTCGTAACTTAGATCAAGTTTGGTCTCATTGTCGCCCAAATCCAGTTCGGGGGTTTCCTGTTCCCCTTCGGGTTCAGGAATTTCCAGTTCCGGTTCGGTTGAGAGATCCATTTGCCCTTCAGGTTCAGGAATTTCCAGCACCGGTTCGGTTGAGATAACAGGTTCTTCTTCGGATTGTGTGACCTCCAGGGCGGATTCCAAAGAAGGAAGTTCGTCAGTATTTTGGGATTCTTCAATAACCGCCGGTTCTGTTTCCGGGCTTTGCTTTTCCTCTGTATTTTCTTCTTCGACAGTCTGGAAAGGTTCAAGCCCCAGACCTTCTACCTCCATTTCTCCAAGGTCGATATCCGCATTCGGGTCAAACTCCAGGGGTTCATATTCGGATATCTCTTTAACTGAACCCGATGCCGCTTGAGCGTCTTCTATTTCATCTTCCTCAATCTCAGGAAGGTCTAAACTAAAATCGCCCGTTTCAGAATCTATGAAAGACTCAGGTTCAGGAGCTTCCAGAACACTCACACTTTCAGCATTATTATCCTTTTCTTCCTGTACTTTTTGACCTTCTTCCACCGTCGGGGCGTTAAAAATGGAGAAAGATTCCTTTCCTGTCAGAGAGGGTCCCTTTTGGTCTTTTTTAAACTTGAAACCACAGGCTCCGCAGGTTTTTTCTATTTTGAAGGAAATATAACTGCATTCAGGACATTGCATGTAAAAAAAGTATCTCAAAAATGCCGTAACGTCAAGAAAAATAAATAATTACAGCATATAGGCGCTCATGGGCCATCCTCGAAAAGTCATTAAATATTGGGAAATAGAGGTCACCGGTTGACGATAAAGTCGCTTTTGGTTAGAATCAAGAAATCCAATTAGTTATTTATGTTTCACCATCCGACGGGGCTCTTTTGGGATGGCTTTGTTTTGCGAGGAGGATCAGGGGTGAAAAAAATCAGCCATTTTTTCAATCTTCTCTGCTTCAAAATGGGGGAAACCATATTCCCGATATTTGAGCCCGTGCTGAAACTCGCTGAAAATAAAAACCCCGAGGTGCGAAGGCATTTCAACCAGGCATTAATGAGCCTGAGTGAAAGAAAACAAACCATTGCCCTTCTCAATTTGAATATGGTTTTAAGCCTCAAACCCAACCATTTCCTTGCCCGGGTTTTCAGAGGCCGAATCTATGTAAAAGAGGGACAATATCGACTGGCTTCAGAAGACTATTTGGAAGCAAACCGCATCAGCCAGTACCGGTTCATCCATTACGACCTTTACCGGGAATATTTCAAGTCGGTGAACAACGAATTCGGGGGACAAGGCGGAACGATCATTGAAAAGTTTGATGATGTTTTTGATACCATGCATTTGATTTCAGGTGTGAAGGATTTGGAAGCTGAAGCAGGTCAGGAATTCCAGGAATATCTGTCCCTCACAGAAACGGATGACGTCCTGCCTCAGGATCTTGCTCTGACTCCGGAAGAAAAGGAAAAATTTGAAGCTCTCGGCCCTATCTCCCAACAGGAAATTGAGGAAACCGATTGGGATTTACTCATGGATGACCTCAACTCGTAATCGGGAATTTTCTTCCCTTTATCTCTCGCCGTTATTAACCCTCTATTGGAAAAAAAGTGATCAAACGGATTGATCTGGAAAAACTGGAATCTTCCTCACTGGCACCCTATGCCATGAAAAGTGGAGAGAGCCAGGGCCGGCAACATCCGGAAGAAGAGCATCAATACCGCACCCGGTTCCAGAGAGATCGCGATCGCATCATCCACACCTCGGCTTTCAGAAGGTTGGAGTATAAAACGCAGGTATTCGTCTATCATGAAGGCGATTATTACCGCACCCGGCTCACCCATTCCCTGGAAGTGGCGCAAATCGCCCGCTCTATTTGCAAGTCGCTGCAATTGAATGAAGACCTGGCGGAATCGGTGGCCCTTTCCCACGACCTGGGCCACCCGCCCTTCGGCCACACGGGACAGGATGTGTTAAATCGATTGATGAAAGAGCACGGGGGATTCGAACACAACAAGCAAAGCCTGCGAATCGTAAAGCTGCTTGAAAAAAGGTATCCGGAGTTTGATGGCCTCAATCTGACCTGGGAAGTCCTTGAAGGAATAAGCAAGCACACTAAAGATGAAGAAAACCCCATTACTTCCACCGAAGGGGTGAGATACCCTTCATTGGAAGCGCAGATTGCCGACCTGGCGGATGGCATCGCCTACAACGCGCACGACCTGGATGACGGCATCACTTCAGACCTGCTCGATCTCAGTCAACTCCGACAAGTCGCGTTGTGGAGAGAGAATGAAGACCGCTTCGATGAAAAATATTCAGGACTGGATTTTAAATTAAAAAAATATCAGGTGGTGCGCAGTATTATTAACGAAATGATCACCGACCTTCGTGAAGCAACTTTAAAAAATATAGAAAAATACAATGTGAAAAGTGCCGATGAGGTTCGGCAAGCACCATCTCGAATTGCTGCTTTTGGAAAAGAGGTGGCGGAAAAAAACAAGGAACTGAAAAAGTTTTTACATAAGAACATGTATTCCCATCGAAGGGTATTGCGCATGGAGTTTAAAGCGGACCTGACGTTGGAAGGGCTTTTCGCCGCCTATACCAAAATGCCGGGGCTCCTCCCTGAATCGGTACTGAAGAATGAATCTCACGGTCCATTGGAACGTAGAATCTGCGATTATGTTTCAGGAATGACCGACCGCTATGCCCTCAACGAACATAAAAACCTTTACTCTTCAGATGAAGAGAGTTGAGGGAAATATTTATTAACGCCCCTCATCCTAACCTTACCCGTGCCGGGCACGAGAGCTTAGGTGAAATATAACGTCTCCCTCCAGGGGAGAAGGAATTTATAATTTCCCCTCCCTTGATGGGAGAGGATTGAGGTGAGGGTGACTCAAAATAGAATATGAACAACATCAAATCCATTTGCGTTTTTTGCGGATCAAGTCAATCCGCGGACGAACGCTATAAAAAAATCGCGACCGAGTTGGGGCAGAAAATCGGGAAGAGGGGGGTCGACCTCGTCTATGGCGGGGCGTCCATCGGCCTGATGGGTTGTGTCGCCCGCGGCGTGCACGAAGAAAAAGGAAAAGTCATTGGCATCCTTCCCGAATTTTTCTATACAAAAGATATCGGGTACCTCGACGCCGATGAGTTGATCGTCACCCGGGATATGCGGGAAAGAAAGGCAAATATTGATGAGCGGAGTGATGCCTTCATCGTTTTACCTGGTGGAGTGGGCACCCTGGAGGAAGCGATGGAAATCCTTTCCATGCGGCAGCTGAAACTGACCGACAAACCGCTGGTGTTTATCAACACCGGTGGATTCTATGACAAGCTCAACGAAACCTTTTCGGCCATGATCGAACAAAACTTCGCCAAAGAAAACATCCGGAAGATGTTCGGTATTACCCCCGACCCCAAGAGCGCATTGGAATATATCTTCAATTCCCCTTAGCAGTTTCGCAAGCCGACCGCTATCGGCCAATAGCGGACGTTATTCTTAATAGGTTATATTTTTTTCTTTTGGTTTTGATCATATGCCAACCTGATCCTTAAATTTTAAGAGGTCAGATTACTGCTAAAAACTAGTATCAACTTTCTTAAAATTTATATTTATTTACTTTTTAATTTTAAAGACGCCGGTTATAATACAAAGAAAAATTAAGTTAATACTAAGGCGAGAGTGTTTAACTTATGGACAATTTAAAAGGCTTGATGTTAATCGAAAATTTAGCTTTTTTTGACGGCTTCCGTTCAGAAGAAAAAGTGGAAGTTGCAAGTGTCGCCCAAAACTTTGTCCAGTATCGAAAAGAGAGTTTAATCGTTAAACAAGATTCCAACGACCCATCACTTTATATCCTCCTTGATGGGAAAGTGGTATTAAAAAAGAACCACCAACCGGATGTAATTATCTCGACTCTCTTGCCTAACTCTATCTTTGGAACTTTGCCCGCCCTACCTGTTGCTCCTCGCAATAAAAACGTAATTGCCATAGATAACAGTCATATTCTTCGAGTAGATCGGCCTATGTTGGATGCTCTTAATCCTATTGTCATTAACAAGTTTAATATCGAGTTTATAAAAGTCCTTTTTCGAAGAGTTTCCGAAATGAATATAAAAGTTTCCGAAGAACGAGGTGAGATAGGAAGAATTGCCCATGCCTTTAAAAAAGTCAAAAAAGAAATAGATATGACACCCTCTTTCTCAGAAGAGACGCGAATTGTTTCAAACTTTATGTATGCCCAGTTAAAAACATTCGGGAACCCATTATAATTTAAGGTAGAGCCAGCTGGAGAAATTAAGCTGTCCCTATTTCATTAATAGGCTTAATGTCCGCTTTGGGTCGATAGCAGACATTTATTGATCACATTTGCAGACATGGTTTTTATTTATAAGAGATTACAGAAAGGAAATTATTGACAGGACCGGCCCAGACCGAGATCTGTTAGTGGCTTGCCCTATAGTTAAAGGGGAAAAAGCATTACAATTCGTGTTTGGGATAAAGTCCCATTTGCCACCGGCGGTTCGCCGGTTAGTTGGCGTGGACTTCGAGGTCGGGGCTGATGGCTTCTTTGAGGAATTGTTCTATGTATTGCAAAGTTCCGGTGGTGGAACTGGGGCAACTTCCGCACGCACCCTGGTAATGGATTTTGATTTGCTTGCCCTCAGGGTCAAAAAATATATCTAATATTTGTTCTGAACTGAGATGCTACCCCTGCACCTCCTTAAAAG
>WAIB01000001.1:0-119665 GCA_009873655.1 Nitrospinota bacterium
GGTCCACACCCGCCGTGACCATGGCGGATTGATATTCGTCGATCTTTGGGACAAATACGGAATCACCCAGGTGGTGTTGAATCCCCAGATCGATCAATTGGCTCACGAGCACGCGCAATCCATTCGGGGTAATTTTGTTATCGGCGTTGTGGGAAAAGTCCGTGCCCGGCCTGAGGACATGATCAACCCCAAATTGAAAACCGGAAAGATTGAAGTCTATGTCGATGAGTTGAGTATATTGAATCGATCTGAAACTCCCCCCATCTCTCCCTGGGAACCTCAAGACACTTCTGAAGCCTTGCGTTTGAAATACCGCTTTCTGGATTTACGCGGCCAGGAACTGCAGCGAAATCTGCAGATCCGCTACGACATCACGCGGGTTGCCAGAAACGAACTGCACCGGCAGGGTTTCATGGAAGTGGAAACCCCCATGCTGACGAAAAGCACTCCCGAAGGAGCCCGGGACTACCTGGTACCCAGTCGATTGAACCAACAGAAATTTTATGCGCTGCCGCAGTCCCCTCAATTATTCAAACAGATTCTCATGGTCTCGGGGATGGATAAATATTTCCAGATCGTAAAATGTTTTCGCGATGAAGACTTACGGCAGGACCGGCAACCTGAGTTCACCCAGATCGATATCGAAATGTCTTTCGGCAACGAAAAGATCCTTTTCCAAATGATCGAAGAGATTATGGCCGCAATCTACAAGGAAGTATTGAACGAAGAAATTGCCACTCCCTTCCCGGTATTGAAATACCAGGATGCGATAGACCGGTTTGGTACGGACAAGCCGGATATGAGAATCGATATGGAAATCGTTGACCTTGCGGAAATTGTCCGTGGAACCAAGTTCAAGGTATTCGCGCAGGTATTGGAAACCGGAGGACAGATTCGGGCATTGAACATCCCCAATAGCGCAGACTCCTTATCCAGAAAAGCTTTGGATGATTTGACGGAAATCGCCAAAACCTATGGTGCCAAAGGAATGGCATGGATCAAAGTTCAGGAAAATGAATTGCAGTCCCCCATCATCAAGTTTTTTGAGCAGGAAATGCTTGACCGGATGCTGGAAAAACTGGGCAGCAAACCCGGCGATACGGTGGTGTTCATTGCCGACACGCCTAAAATCGTTGCCGACGCCCTGGCCCATCTGCGCCTGGCAATTGCCAAGCTTTTGAACCGGGTCGATGAATCTAAAAATGAATTTATCTGGGTGACGGAGTTTCCTCTGGTGGAATATGACGAAGCAGAAAAAAGGCACAATGCCATGCACCATCCCTTCACCGCTCCCCGTGAGGAAGATCTGGATAAATTTGAGTCTGATCCCGGCGCTATCAAGGCCCGCGCCTACGACCTGGTTTTAAACGGAAATGAAATCGGCGGAGGAAGTATTCGTATCCATCAAAAAGAAGTACAGGAAAAGATGTTCAAGCTTCTCGGTATCGGCAAAGAAGAAGCCGAAGCGAAATTCGGATTTCTACTGGATGCACTGCAATTCGGCGCACCCCCTCATTGCGGTATTGCCATGGGTCTCGACCGCGTTGCCATGTTGTTGACAGGTGCAGATTCCATTCGCGATGTCATTGCCTTTCCTAAAACCCAGAAAGCCACTTGCCTGATGACCCAGGCACCCTCTGAAGTGGACAAAAAACAGTTAAAGGAACTCAAGCTGAAAGCTGACCTGAGTTGATTTCCATCTCCCAGTGGGGCGTAAACTGTAAATTTTGTCCCACTCCATTGTGAACTCCTGATTATCTTATTCGAATCCCCTGATTAGACCGCCTCTTTAGGGCCGCTCTCTTTTTGGACCGGGTTCGGGAATTCCAGAATGGAAGTTTTATCCGAATATCCACGACACGTCCTTGAGCTTTCGTTAAACTATTTTTAGCGAGGTGTCTTACTCCTCTCAAAGAACATCTCCTCCTCGGTTTCCGGAAGCGGGGCGTTCCCCCCTGCTTCCGGATTTTTTTTGCCCCCCCTTTGTGATACTCTTTAGCAGATCTAATCATTAGCCTTCGCCCATGCTCCTGAAAGAAAAAACTGAAAAACTGAAATCATTGATCCGGAAAATGGACCGGGTAATCGTGGCTTTTTCGGGTGGAGTCGACAGCACCCTGGTTTTGGCCATCGCTCACGAGGTGCTTGGCAAAAATGTTCTTGCGGTAACCGCCGAATCCGACAGCGTACCCGGCCGGGAAAGGGAAGCCTGCCGCCAGCTAACGGAAGAAATCGGCGCAAACCATATTTTTGTCCAGACCCATGAAATGGAAAACCCGAGTTATCAGGCCAACCCTGCAAACCGTTGTTACCATTGCAAAACGGAGTTGTATGCCTGCCTTAAAAAAGTGGCCCTGGAAAAGCAGTTCCCTTTCATTTTAAACGGAATCAATACGGACGATTTGGGCGACTATCGACCCGGGATCGATGCGGCAAGAGAAAACGCGGTGAGGAGTCCTTTAGTGGAAGCGGGATTCAACAAACAAAACATCCGCGATCTGGCAAGGCAAATGGAACTTTCAATATGGGACAAACCCGCTATGGCCTGCCTGTCGTCACGCATTCCCTATGGCGAGCAGGTGACCCACGAAAAACTCGAAAGGATAGAAAAAGCCGAAGACCTTCTTCTTGCTATGGGATTCAAACAGCTGCGAGTGCGTCATCTGGGCGAAACCGCTAAAATTGAACTGGGACAAAATGAATTGCCCCGATTCACTTCAAATATAGAAGAGGTCGTGAAAGAAAAATTCCGGGAACTGGGATTCCAATCGGTCTACCTGGATCCAAAAGGGTATCGAATGGGAAGCCTCAATGAAGCGCTAAAGGAAAAAACCGATTATGTTTAACGTACAACTAAGACCTGAAGTAAGAAAACAGCTGAAGGATCCGGACGGGTTTGCCAGCGGACTGGGTCTGGTTTACACCGGTCTCACTATCACCATGGCAGGAGTGGTGATGATGTTGATCCTGTACTTCAACAAACCGGAGCATGTACTCCATCCTACCTGGATTTTGTTCATCGGCCTGAGCATTGTCGCCTGGGGAGAAATCAAAAAAGCCCGCTGCAAATAACCACTCGGCGTGGGTCCAATGGGTCTTTAACAATAAGCAAACTCTTTGTACTCGTCATCGCGAGCCGCTAAAAGCGGCGCGGCGATCCAGTATCTCTGGATTGCTTCACTGCGTTCGCAATGACAAGCACAATCCCAATAACGTTACTCAGCCAGTTCTTTAGAGCGGAGGGTGGCTTTTTCTACGGCGTTCATGAGGGTAGCGCGCAGACTGCCTTTTTCCAGTGCGTGCAGTCCGGCAATGGTCGTTCCTCCCGGGGAAGTTACACGGTTCTTCAATTCACCCGGGGAGGTTCCCGTTTCCCGAACCAGCAGTGCTGAACCCAGAACCGTTTGAATGGTCAGCTCATTAGCTACATCCCGTGACAGACCCATTTTCACTCCCGCATCGGAAAGTGCTTCGATGATCATAAAGATGTAGGCGGGACCGCTGCCACTCAGCCCGGTAACGGCATCGATTTGCTCTTCGGGCACTTCCACCGTTCGACCCACTGCCTGAAAAATCTCATGTGAAATTTTCAAATCGGGTTTACTGACCCCCTTCCCCGCTGTGATTGCGGTGACTCCTTCCAGAACCACGGAGGGGGTATTGGGCATGGTTCTCACCACGCAAAGTTTTTTCTTTTTCCCTTTTTTCAGGGCTTTTTCTATTTGAGATATCGGATACCCCGCGGCAACGGAAACCACCAGTTTTTTGGAATCCACATGATCGGCAATATCACTCAATACCTCCCACATGATTTGCGGCTTTACCGCGACGATCAAAACATCGGATTTTTTGGAGAGGTCAAGATTGTTTTTTAATACCTTGATCTTATACTCCGATGTTAAAAAAGTCTGGCGTCTTTTATTGGGTTCTGAAACAAAAATATTGGATGCTTTTATTATGGAAGATGAAAGCAACCCTTTTATGATGGCTTCGGCCATATTGCCGCCACCAATAAATCCTATTTTTTTATTTTTTAGCACCGGGCTTTTCTCCATTTTTATTTTTTAATTTATTCAGGGTTTCTTTTCCCCATTATAGCCGTACCCACGCGAACCAGAGTGGCTCCCTCTTCCACGGCAGTTTTAAAATCGTTGGTCATGCCCATTGACAACTCATTGAGTTGGATCCCCTGAATCTTTAAAGCCTGGCATTCGTCACGTAATTCCCGCAATCCACTAAAAAACGGGCGCGAATCATCCGGGTCATCACTTTGAGGCGGGATTGTCATCAGGCCCCGCACTTGTATCCCATTTAAATGCCCAAAACCTTTCAGGTGATTTTTCAACTCGGTCGGGGTCATTCCAAACTTGGCATCTTCTCCTGAAACATTAACCTGGAGCAAAACAGCCTGGACCCTTTCCTGGCTTTCGCAATGAGCGCTGATTTTTTCTGCCAAAGAAAGGCTGTCAACAGAGTGGATTAATTCAAAACGAGAATCGAGATACTTGATCTTGTTTTTCTGCAAGTGCCCGATGAAATGCCAGCTTATGTCGGGGAGGTGAACCTCATCTATTTTGGGAACCGCTTCCTGAATTTTGTTTTCACCAAAGCATCTTGCTCCGGCCTGATAAGCTTCTAAAACTTTTTCGGGAGGGTTCTGCTTGGAGACGACAACCAGGCGGATGGAATCCGGATTTCGGCCTGCTTTTTCGGCGGCTTCACCAATTTGATGTCTCACTAATGCGAGATTATCACTTATCAATGGTCTGGGTGGAATCAGTAAAGTGCTTGCGTTCCCCGTTCGCCGGTCCTTACCCGTATGGCGTCTTCTACCGGTAGAACGAAGATTTTTCCATCTCCAAGGTTACCGGTTTGTACCGTCTTGACCAGCATATCGATCACTTCCTCAACCGCTTCGTTTTCAAGAACGATACAAATTTCTACACAGGGGTGGAATTGCGGGACAACGGTATTCGTATCCGATTTCATCTGGCCCATTGGTTTTCCAATGCCTTTTACATCCACTACAGACAAACCCGGCACCCCCAGTTCGAAAAGCTTTTCCCGAACCGCTTCCAGTTTTTCATACTTTATAAAACATTTGATCATTTTCATGGCTGATTATCAATGTAGACCTATTCTCAATCATTAGCAAGGAGGAACCTTTAGTTTTTTAATACCTCGGACTCTTCGTTGGCAGGAAGCAGGAGTTTATGCCAGTTATTCTTCTCCCAGTTACGGGCTTCCTTAAAGTTTTTATATTCCTTTTCCTTCTTTTTAAATTCAGGATGATGACTTTGCCAGGACCCGTTTTTCTTATAAGAGGGTGCAAACTGGTGGCACATTTCATGATAGATGGTCAATTCAAGAACATGAAGAGGAACGAACTCCTGCTTCAATCGAGGATGCACCCGGATGAGCTTTTTGTTCTCGTCATAAGACCCATAACGAAAACCGCTCTTATTTTTGGTTTTGACATCACGGCCCCATTTTACAGTCGCTTTAATCTTTCCATTGAAATATTCACCGTTAAGCCGGTCAAAGATCGCGTTGATATCCCTGCCCCCTTCTTCTGAAATGGGTTCGATTATTTCAGCCTGACTATCTTCAAGTTCCTGACGTTCATTGAAATCTTTAATCAACGCTTTTATGGAGTCCGAAACCTCATTTTCCTTTTTCACCTTGCCCAAAACTTTTTGGGTCAGGTTTTCCAGCACCGCAGATTCGGGCTGTTCGAATTCATCAAAATAATTTGCGTTGAATACTTCAATTTTTACTATGGGTTCTTCGGGACTGATCCGCAATTGCCCGACATATTCCATTCCATTTTTTTTAAGGATGAACATCCTTGCCAGGGAATCCTGTGCGTCTTTGCGGCTTGCACCCAGAGACAAAGTGCCTAAACTTAAGGATTTTAAAAGGTTTTGAACAGGTATTTTTGCTTGATTCATTAGGAGGGCCATAAGAAGAGTTAAGAAAATTCAAAACAACGAAACCGAAAGAAATATTACCTCAGGGAAAAAAAAATATCCAATAAAATTAGTTGTTTAGGGAAGACCTAAAACCTTTACAAATTTTTTAATATTCGATACTGTGGTATCTATGAAACTTACAAAAATATTTTTGATACTCTTTCTTTCCGTATCCTGCTCTACAGGAGTGGAATCGGGTCGAATACAGGCCGCTTATGATCTCAAGACGGATATTGATCTGTTCTTATCGACTACGGATACCGATGTAGAAGTTCAGGTACTCAATCGACTTAAAAAGCAAAAGGTCTCCCACGAAGCAATCAAGACGATTCTAAGGCAACAGCCAAAACCCGCCGGCGAAAAACGGGGGCTGCAGACCGGATTGAAGTTTAACAGCAATGGAAAAGATTATTCTTATGCCCTTTATCATCCCGAAACGGCATCCCCCGGTACCCCTTTACCCATGGCCATTGTCCTGCACGGAATGGGAGGAAGCGGTGATAACACGGTTGCAAAATGGGCTGAGAGATTAAACAAGGAATTCATTGTTGTGTGTCCCTCTTATCCCATGGGCGCGTGGTGGGCCCGCCCGGCGGAAGATATGGTAATGGCTTTAATGGACCATATCCGGTCCCTCTACAATGTGGACGACAACCGGGTATTTCTTGCTGGGCTGTCTAATGGGGCCATCGGGGTCTACACGATTGGAATGTTTTACCCGGACCGGTTTGCGGGCCTGATACCCATTGCAGGGAGCATCACCCCGCGTTTTATGAATTTTCTTGTCAACCTGAGGAATACCCCGATCTATATGATTCAGGGAGCGCATGATCCCATTTTCCCCATTCAGCTCAGTCGCCGCATAAACCAGATACTCTCCGACATGAGATACCCGGCGGTCTACCGCGAACATGGTGAAAAAGGAATGGCGCATGGAGGACATTTTCTTCCAGAAAAAGAAATCCCCGGTCTATTGGAATGGATAAAAAAACAGAAACGAAATTTGAATCCGCCCATCGTAAGAATGACCCGTGAAAATAACCACCTGGGCGCGATTCACTGGGCCCGCCTGAACAAGGGGAAAAACCTTGCTTCCCTTGAACTCCCCGGGCCGGAGAGCCCCAAACCCAATAACAGGAACGGGAAAATCGCGACCCTGTTCGTAGAAAGGAAAGGGGAAAACCGGTTTGAAGTGATGGGGGAAAACCTGGTTGAATATGATCTTTTTTTCAACACGGAAACCGTAGATTTTGACAAGACCGTTACTATAACAACCCAGAAAATCCAGAACCAGAACAACAAACTGGTGGCGGGCGAAAAGAAAATCAGCTATCAAAACAAAGTAAAAAAAGACCTTGCGGTTTTACTATACGGCTACAAGCGATTCAGAGACCCACACAGGCTTTACGATGCGAAGGTCAACATTCTTTTGGAAACCACCCTGGTCCAATCTTTGTCATGAGCGGGGCATCCTTTTCCGAATCCCCTGATTCCCTTTTAGGTAAATCCATGAAGCTCCTGGGTTGGGAGCGGATAACCGCAGCCCTGGCAAACCATACCTGCTCCCCTCACACTCAGGGTCTTTGCCTGAATTTAAAACCCGAAACAGATTTTGGAAATGCAAAAAACCAGTTAGACGAAACGGCGGAAATGATGGCCCTGCTGGATTCCCTGGAAGAGTTTCCCATGGATCGGTTTGAAGACATCCGCCCCATCTTAAAAGAGGTCGACGAACAGCAAATTATCGAGACCAAACAATGTCTCATTTTAATTAAACTTCTGCGACTTTGTCGAAATCTCTGCAAAGATCTGGAGAAAAAAAACGCCTTTCCAAATATCCACCGCTGGCTGTCCCAACTGGATCCACTGAAAGAGTTTTTCAATGAACTGGCCCGGTGCATCGATGATGAAGGCAATATAAAAGTAAATGCGTCCCCTGAATTAAAACAGGCTTTACGCGAAACAGAAACAGCCCGCAACAAGCTGGAAGAAAAAATCCGCAAACTTTTTTCCAGCGCAAGCATCAAAGAAGCTCTGCAGGATTCCTACATTACCGAGCGGGAGGAAAGGATGGTGATTCCCGTCCGCGCCGAATTCAAGTCGAAGGTAGACGGGATTGTCCACGACATTTCGGGAACGGGGCAGACTCTCTTTATAGAACCCGCATCCATAGTGCCGCTAAACAACCAACTGAAAATCGCAAGATTGAAAGTGGCCCAGGAAAAAGCGCGGGTATTGCAATCCCTTGCCTTGCAGACAGATCAGAACAGAGAATCATTGCTGACAAACCTGGAGTGCCTGGCGGTTTTAGATCGCATTTACGCAAAAGCCCGTCTGGCAAAAACCATGGACGCAGTAAAATGCCCTCTGAACCAGGAATCCAAAATGCATTTAAAAAACGCGAGGAACCCGGAGCTGATATTGGATGGGGAAAAGGTCATACCCAACAGCATTGAATGGGAAGAGTCCACCAAAGTGGTTATTATATCCGGACCCAATACGGGGGGAAAAACAGTCACCCTGAAAACATTGGGGTTGCTGGCTTTAATGGTGAGATCGGGCCTGTTTCTTCCCGTGGAAAAAAACTCCCAGATTCCCTTTTTCCCCGAAATATTTTCAGATATTGGAGATGATCAGAATATCCAGTTGAAGCTGTCCACCTTTTCCGGTCATCTAGAAAAAATCATCCGCATCCTTGACCATGCAACTTCAGGTTCCCTGGTGCTTTTGGATGAGCTGGGAATAGCGACCGACCCCAACGAAGGTGCCGCCCTGGCGGAGTCCATCCTTCTGGAGTTAAAGCGAAAAAATGTAATGACCCTGGTATCCACCCATTATTTTTCCCTGAAAATCCTGGCCCAGACCCAGGAAGGTTTTTTGAATGCGTGTACGGAGTTCGACCTGGATACCATCAGTCCTACCTACCGCCTGATATTCGGGGCTCCCGGCCAAAGTGCCGCCCTCGATACAGCAGAACGCCTGGGGTTACAAAAAAACATCATTGAACACGCACGAAATTTATACCAGGCAAAGGATAAGCGCGCGGAGAACCTTTTAGAAGACCTGACGCGGCAACGTCTTCAGATGCACCAGGATCAGGAAAAGGTAAAAATTTTAAAAGCAGAACTGGAACAGTTGAATCGAGAACAAAATCAGCTGACCGAAAGGCTGCGCAAAGAAGAAAAAGAACTTCAGAAAAATAAGAACAAAAAGCTGCAAGCTGAAGTCCGTGCCGGGAAAGAAGCGATCCATAAAATGATTCAGGAGATCAAGGGAGAAAAGTCCTTACCCAAAATCCGAAAGGTAGAAAAGAAAATTCAGGCGATCGGAAAGAGCCAGCCTGCATCCGACTACAACCTTGAGGAATGGAGCCTGGGGGGGGATGAATTGAAGTACGGGGATACGGTACTTCTTTTAAATTTAGGAACAACGGCAACACTCCTGGAGCCCGCTAAAGGAAAGAAAAAAGTTCAGGTTCGCATGGGTAATATCAACACCACGGTGGAGATATCCTCCATACGCGGCAATCCGCAGCAGAAAAACATTCCAAAAAAAGAAAAATCCAAAATATCAATGAACATCGAAGCCGAATCGCAAGGCGGGTCATCTTGTGATCTCAGGGGAATGAACTCTGAAGAGGCGGAAACAAAAATGGAAGCTTTTATCAGCCACGCAATCGTAACCAAAGTTCCCAGGGTAACCATTATTCACGGCCATGGAATGGGGACCATCAAAGCACTCGTCCGGAATTACCTTGAAAAAACAGGAATCTGCAAACAATTCTCCTCCGGCAGGCGTGAAGAAGGTGGAAGCGGGGTTACCATTGTGGAGTTTTGATTTTTCAGGATATCAACTCTTTAACCTTTTTCTTTAATCGGGGCACCAGCTTTTTTTCAAACCACGGATTCTTCTTAAGCCAGATATTGTTGCGAGGGGAAGGATGCGGCAAAACAAAGTATTTCGGTTGATACTCTTCCCAGCTTTTTACGGTTTCGGTGAGGGTATTTTTTTTTGCCTCGTTTAAAAACCAGCCCTGTGAATATTGACCTATTAAAAGGGTGAGCTTAATTTGAGGCACCTTTTCAAGGATGGGCTGCATCCATTTTTCGGCACATTCCCTGCGGGGGGGCAAATCGCCCGACTTACCTTTACCCGGGTAGCAAAATGCCATGGGGACAATAGAAAAATACCGGGTGTCATAGAATTGCTCTTTGGATACCTGCATCCATTCCCGTAACCGGTCTCCACTCGCATCGTTCCAGGGAATTCCCGATTCATGCACCTTGATACCCGGAGCCTGACCCACAACCAGGATTTTTGACTTCATGGAAAACGAGAAAACCGGTTTGGGTGGATATGGAAGATGGTCGGCGCAAAGGGTGCAGGCTTTAATATTTTTCTTAAGGACGGCAATTGTGCTAGTTTGGTTCATACTCGTATTTTATTAGAAGGAGAAACATTATGAACAGGAAAATAACACCTGTCTTGTTTTTATATCTGCTGGGGCTGTTAACTTATGCGGGATTATCCTGGGGTGGAGAGGTACAAACGGTTACATTACGGGGAAAACCGTTGACCCTTTTAGGAGAAAAATCGCAGGTGGGGAAAACACTCCCGACCGTCCGCCTCCCTGACCTGGGACTGAACATGATTGACCTGCAATCGTTCAAAGGCAAGGTGACGATTCTGAGCGTCGTTCCCTCCCTGGATACGCCCACCTGCGACAAACAAACTCATATTCTCAGCGAAGAAAACAAAGGTCTCGATAAGACCGCCAACCTCATTACGGTAAGCCGCGACTTGCCCTTCGCGCAAAAAAGGTTCGCCAGGGAAGCCAGGATAAACAACATAACGTTCCTTTCGGATTACCGTGATGCCGAGTTCGGGAAATCGACCGGATTATTGATCGAAGAAAACCGTCTGCTGGCCAGGGCTATATTCGTTTTAGACCAGAATGGAATCATTCGCTATTTGGAAATCGTATCTGAACTGGCTAAACTTCCAAATATGGAAAGGGCAATGGAATTCGCCCGATCGCTTTAATTTCTCAGTCCGGGATACCGGACTTTATTTTTTATCGACAAAGAGAGTTTTCAACTTTATGGCTAAACAGGAAATTTTGTTCCAGCAAAAATAAATGGGCTACTCTACAAAATAGGTGTCGTGGTCGGGAAAAACGGGTGGACTGTGAAAATTTAAAAGATCGAGCGGATCTTCCTCAGTGGTGAACTCATGAACCGTGTTGGGAGGGACTCGGAAAAAACAGCCTGCCTCAAGAGAATAAAAGGTTTTCCCAAGTTTTGCCTGCCCTGAGCCGGACAAAACATAATATAACTCTTCGCCTTTTTTATGGAAACTGGCCTTTTTGGTCTGATGGGGTTCTAGCTTTACAAGATAGGCCGAAAAATTGTTGCAGGCGTCTCTATCGAGCAGTTGATGAATCTGAATTCCTTTCAGATTAAATTGGGGAGAAGAAGAAGGCCCTGCAAAAACCACTTCGTTTTTTGCTTTCGTCATAACGCCCCTCCTGTTAAGAACCTCAGCCTCCAAACCCG
Organism: Nitrospinota bacterium; assembly: GCA_009873655.1. Classification (GTDB taxonomy): domain Bacteria; phylum Nitrospinota; class Nitrospinia; order Nitrospinales; family VA-1; genus UBA8687. Next base: position 11,528 of record WAIB01000001.1, read on the forward strand.
ATTAATTAAAAACCTGGACCAACTCGCTGAAAACTGTTTTTTCTTTTTTCAGCTTATTTTCATTTCCGAGAACACATACTTTTCCCTGCTCTCGAATTTTCAGGAATAGTTCCGAATATTTTTTCAGATCTTCCAGCCGGGTTGCCAACAGTTCCCGGCGAAACTTCAACTTCATCTCATAGGTTCTTCCTGTAAGGTAATCGATCATGGAAGCAGACCCTTTTCTATCCGGCGTCAAAGGAGGATCCATTTTACCGACACAGCCAATAATGATTTTCTTTAGCTCTTCAGAGGGGATATCCAGTTGGGACAGAAAATCGGCAATTTCATCATAGATCCCCAAAGTTTCTGACAGGTTGGGGTCGCGGTAAGAAACGAGGCCATAATCCCCTGAGAAAAAATCAAAGGAGTTGCTGCTTCCATAAGCCCCGCCATGCACTCGAACCTTGTCCCATAAATAGCCCGTTCGAAGAAGCCCCTTCAGCGCCTCAAACTGGCCGGAATACTGGAAACCCAATTCGTATAAATTGGCTCCCTTGCCAACATGCTGTATGTTGCTTGCTGTTAAAAATCCTTCGTTGGAGGGGACAGCCTGAAAATTCCATTCTACCGACTCAAATTCTGATTCAGGAAGCAGGTCATAAAGACGGTTAACCCGTTTTTCGATTTTCTTATAATCTTTTTCTTCACAAGTGATATTGAAAAGGACATTTTGTTTTGTAAATACCCGTTCGGCCACCTTCTGGAATTGTCCAGCCACCTCCTGGGGGTCCTTTTCGACCTGCTCGAGAAGGTTTTCCAAAAACCTGTAATAAGTTATTCCATCGGTCAACTCATCGAATTTCCCAAGCCGCGAGTTATAAGACTGCAATCTCGCCAGGACGAAGTGGTTGCCGTTGGGAACAATCGAATCTTCCATATCCGCCTTGGCACTTCGAATGATTTCCAACAACCGCTTGTGGTTTTTTAAACTGTATTCGGCAAATAATTCATCGAAAAGATCGAACAGGTCCCCAATTTTCTCCATAAGGGCTTTTCCATTAAAAAAGATATAAGAAATTATGGATTGGTGATCTTGAACTGTTGCCGACGAAAAATGGGAACTGCGTATCCCCCCTGTGTTAATGCCGATCTTTTTTGAAATCTCAGTATAAGAGTTTCGCTCCGTTCCCATACCCAAGATCAGGGAACCCATCAGTGGAACATACTGGAGCATTTCCTGGGGCACGGCTTGGATATTGAAACCAATCTGGGTATAGCCAATGTTATTAGTAAACAAATTATGAAATAAAACCGTTCTTTTCCCGGAGCCTCTTACTTCCAACGGATAATTTTCAATGCTATCAGGGACATCTTTGATTTCCAGGGAGGGGAGAGTCGCCAACGCTTCCGGATTATCTGGTTTCAACTGGTTTTCCTGGAGTCTTCCTGTTTCTTCTATCAAAGAATTAATTTCTTTTTGACTCAAACTCTTTTTTATTTCCCTCAGCTTTTTCCTTTCACGCGCTTCCTGTTTTTTTCCAAGCCCCGCCTGCGGGGTGGCAACAAGAATACTTTTATGAGAATTTTCTATCAGATATCTCTTTATCAACTTTTCAAAATATCCCTGGCTGGATTTCCTTTTGATTTTTCGCATTATTTTTTCAAATTTCAGGTGTGAAAATGGATCCTGGTCGTATAGCCAGGATCCTAAAGTCTGAATATTGTAAACAATGCCCTTTGCGAAACCTCCAAAATTTGCTTCCCGCAACCGGAAGTCTACGGAATTGACAGCAGAACGGACCATATCTTCCTCAATTCCATTTTCAACCAGATCTGTCAAAGTCGAGTCAATAATCCCCAGAATTTTATCTTCATGTTCCGCCTCCGTACCCTTTAACCCCACTGCAAAGAGGGTGTCGGCCCTATTATCGTCAAACCCTCCTCCAAAAATTTCACTTCCCAGCTGTGAGTCAATCAGGGCCTTGCGCAGCGGGGACGCAGAAGTCCCGAGCAAAAGATGGCTCAAAATACTGAATCCCAGGCAATGTTCATAATTGACCGCCCTGTCCAGTTTGTACCCAATAACAACATAGGTTTTTTTATCCAGCGATTCATCGCTGGAAACCGGGTAGTTAAAGATTTTTCTTTTGGGCTTCCTGAAAGACCGCTGGTGCTTGATGGAGGTATCCACTTCAATGCGGTTGAAGTCCTTTAAATATTTTTCATGCAGAAACGAAAGGTATTCATTGGTATCTCCATCCCCGTAAAGGAAAATTCTGCTGTTAGAGGGATGGTAATGTTTTTTGTGAAATTCCCTGAAATCCTCGTAGGTGAGATCGGGAATTCGATTTGGATCCCCTCCTGATTCGTACCCATAGGTCGTGGAAGGGAACAGGGAATGGGCAAGTTGCCTGTCAACACAACTTTCGGGATCGGAAAATACTCCCTTCATTTCATTGAAAACAACCCCTTTATAAACAATTTTGTCATCCGGGTTGGAAAGCTCGTAATGCCACCCTTCCTGTTTAAATGTATCTTCCGAAATTACGGGATAAAACACCGCATCCATGTATACATTCATCAAGTTAAAAAAATCTTTTCTGTTCCTGCTAGCGACGGGATACATGGTCTTGTCGGGAAAAGTCATTGCATTCAGGAAGGTCTGCAAACTTCCTTTCATCAATTCAACAAAAGGTTCTTTAACGGGGAAGTTTTTTGACCCGCAAAGAACGCTGTGTTCGAGAATATGGGCCACGCCGGCATCGTTCGTAGGCGGCGTTCTAAAAGTCGCGCTAAAAACCTTATTATCATCATCATTTTCCAACACAAGCACTTCCGCACCTGTTCCTTCATGCTCAAAAAAAAGTCCGAGTGAATTTAACTCGGCGATCTCCTCTTTTTTAATGAGCTTGAAGCCGTGGTAACTTTTGTCGAGCTCAAATCCCATGAATTGTTATCTCCAATTTCAAAAAATGTGAAACCTAAAATTGTCTGATCGGCCCCTCTCTGTTTTAGATGCTTTCAGTCCGGGAACGATCTTTTTTTACCTGGCCTTAATTTCAAGACCAATGGGACAGTGATCGGAACCCATGACTTCCGGGGTAATAAAAGAGTCTTTTACCTTTTTCATCAAACCTTCCGTCACAAAGAAATAGTCGATACGCCAGCCGATATTCTTTGCGCGCACGTTAAAACGATAACTCCACCAGGTATATTGATCGGGCTCCTGGTTAAAAGCTCGAAAACTGTCAACATATCCATGTTTAATAAACTTGTCGACCCATTCCCGTTCTTCGGGTAAAAAACCCGAGTTCTTTTCATTTGCCTTGGGGTTTTTTAAATCAATCGGTTTATGGGCCGTATTTACATCACCCGTAATTACCAGCTCCTTGCCCTTACCTCTCAAGTCTTCGCAATGGTCCAGAAAAGCATCATAAAAATCCATTTTATATTGCAATCTCTCTGAGCCACTCGTTCCATTCGGGAAATACACGTTGAAAAGATCGAAATCCTTAAACTCAATCCGGATTATTCTCCCTTCGCAATCAAAACGTTCAATTCCCATCCCCCTATGAACTGCAGCCTGTTTTTTCTTCGTAAAAACAGCAACTCCACTATACCCCTTTCGCTCTGCGGGGTTCCATGTCGCATGATATCCTTTGGGGTTCAGTAGATTTTCATCCAAATCTTCGACCCTCGCCTTGATTTCCTGCAAGCAAACCACATCCGGGGCTTCTAAATTCAACCAGTCAAAAAAGCCTTTTTTGACGACAGCACGCAGGCCATTTACATTCCAACTAAAAATTCTCATGAAGCTCGATCTAACCGCATTATTTCAAATTTCACCCGGAAATTTAAAAGATTCAACAAAACAGGATCTGGTTTTTAAATCGGGTTAGTATAATCAATTTTTAAGGAAAAGAACCTTTAAATACAGAGAAATCAATTCCAGTCACCCAGGTAAAATGCCGCAAGAAAAGTCAAAAAACCAACCCACAAATTTCGGCCCAACGATTGGTAATGTTTAAAAAGCTGCAGGTCTTCTTCCTTTGCATCGAAAAAAAACCAATACTCTATAATGAACCATATCGGAGGTCCCATGGCCCACCCCCCTAAAATCACCTGCCTCGGACATCCGGACAGATGAGAATGGTATGTGTAGCCGAGACCCATAATCACAAGAGCGGGTCCAAGAACCTTGCGAATTTTTCTTTTACTCCATTCCGTTTTTGGCGTTTTCTGTTCCATCCCGATCAACTTAAAATCAATCATCCATTGAAACTAGTCGGTTATAATAGCAGTCTATTAAAACGAAAAAAAGCCGCACGCGATCTTCGTTTTAACCTTAAATATTTTCATATTTGAAAAAAAAACAGGGCAATCCACAGGCCTGAAAATTAACCTGAAACCCTTTTGTTTTCAATTGTTTATACTGGGTCCGGGTTTTTAATTTTAAGCCATGGTTTTTAATTCAAAAATAAGGTATCCTTGGATTTCTCGTTTGGATTTAAATTCTCATTACTTAAAAAAACAGAAAACAAAGTTATCTTAGGGAGGATAAATGGATGTGGCAATATAATCGAGCGGCACTGACTGTTTTGATGATGGCATTCTTTTTATTTACCCTGGTGCCATCTACCATGGCGGCTGAAGTTCCCGATCCAACAGCTTGTGACCAAGATGGCGCAACGGTTCGAAAGGGTCGCCCAGGAATCGCATCCGTGCCGGTAAGAGATGGTGTTGGCCCCACCAAGGAATTAGTTCACGATGGGATATATTCTGCCGCCGCTAAATCTTCCGGAAAGGTATCGAAAGAAGATAAGCGGCACTTATGTCTGGCATTGTCTCCCATTAAGAACCCTGAATCCCGCTACAAACATAAAGATCACAGCAACTATTACTGCACTCTGATTTTAAATCGAGACAGCCAGGCTTTTTGCTATGCCGTTGTTACGGGTGATCCAAAGAAATGTGACAACATTGTAAGTAGCGAGCTTGAAAAGGAATGTCTTGAAAAATCCAAGTAACGGTTTTAAATCAATTTAAAAAGGGGGGTCCAAAAGGACCGCCCTTTTTTTCTATCCAAAATGGGCCCCGTCGAACTGGATGTCCGAAATTTAAAAGTTTCCTTCTCTACTCCCCAAGGAAATATATCGGCCGTCAATGGAATCAGCTTCCAACTCCATAGAGGAGAAACATTGGCGTTGGTTGGCGAGTCAGGCTGTGGAAAAACCGTTACTGCGCTTTCCATATTAAGACTTCTTCCCGAACCCGCCGCAAAAATAACAAACGGTGAAATTATTTTTTCAGGAAAAAATTTACTTTCTCTGAATCCCAAAGAAATGAGAAAGATCAGGGGAGAGGAAATATCAATGATATTCCAGGACCCCATGACTTCTCTAAATCCTGTCTTGACCCTTGGAGACCAGTTGGTCGAAACCCTTTTGCAACACAAAAGTCTTAATAAGAAAGAAGCATTATCAAAATCCGCCCAATTGCTTGGCCGTGTGGAGCTTTCTTCTCCCGAAGAAAAATTAAAACAATATCCTCATCAGTTGAGCGGTGGAATGCGGCAACGAGTCATGATCGCCATGGCTTTAGCCTGCGAACCCAAAATTCTAATTGCGGACGAACCCACCACCGCACTGGATGTTCTGATTCAGGCCCAGATTCTTGATCTTCTGGAAAGCCTCAAGAAAGAATTTGGAATGTCAATACTTCTCATTACCCATGACCTTGGGGTCGTTACAGAAATTGCGGAACGAATCATGGTTATGTATGCAGGAGATGAAGTCGAAACGGGTCCGACAAAAAGCATTTTAAAGAACCCAAACCACCCCTATACAAAAGGGCTTATATCCTCTCGCCCCCAAATTGAGATGACCGGAAACAAGGTGCAGCGGCTTTCAGAGATCCCAGGAAGCGTACCCAACTTGAATCAACGGCCTCCGGGTTGCTCCTTTCACCCCCGCTGCAAATGGGTGTTCGATCCATGCAAAACGCAAAAACCTGTCTCCAAACAATTAGATCAAAATTTCAAATTCAGTTGCCATCTGGATCCCGGAACAATATGACGAACTATAATTCTTTTCTAGAGGTCATTGAACTTAAAAAATATTTTCCTTCCAACAATGGATTTTTAGGTGAAGATACCAGGTTCATAAAAGCGGTTGATGGAATTTCATTCACCCTTAACGAAGGGGAAACTTTAGGCCTTGTTGGAGAAAGTGGAAGCGGGAAGTCCACAGCGGCCCGAACCCTGCTCCGGCTGGAAGTTCCTACTTCCGGCTCCGTCCATTTCAAGCAAAAAAACCTGGCAGATCTTCCAGAAACTGAAATTCGAAATCTGAGAAAAGAGATGCAGATGATTTTTCAAGACCCCTTTTCATCCATTAACCCCAGACGAAAAATAGGGGAAGTCTTGAGCGAACCTTTTGAAATTCACGACATTAAAGAAAACATCAGTGAATCCGTAAAAGAGCTGCTAAATCAGGTTGGCCTGTCGCCTGGATATGCCCATCGATACCCCCATGAGATGAGCGGGGGCCAGTTGCAGCGCGTGGGGTTAGCCAGAGCCATTGCATTAAGCCCGAGTTTGGTGGTTGCCGACGAGCCGGTTTCCGCACTGGATGTTTCAGTACAAGCCCAGGTCGTAAACCTGATGGGGGATTTAAAAGAAAAACTGGGCATATCCTATATTTTCATTTCTCACGACATGGGTATCGTCGAATATTTTTGTGATCGGGTTGCGGTGATGTATCTTGGTAAAATTGTCGAAATGGCAAGCAGCGAAGAAATCTATAAAAATCCGGGGCACCCTTATACCGAAGCACTTTTAAATGCAGTTCCTGGTTTGGAATTTAGTGAAAAAAAGCATAAGCTAAAAGTGGCTGGGGACATCCCTGACCCGTCAAACCCTCCCCCGGGCTGTGCTTTCCATACCCGTTGTCCTATAAAAGAAAAACAATGTGAAGAAAGGGAACCGGCACTCAAGGAATTGGGAAAAGGCCATTATGTTGCATGCCTTTTAAAATAATTACTCTAACTTATTAACCCTCACCGCTTTCCTTTAAGGAAGCTATCGGCGATGCATGGTGCATGACCATTTTCCAGTTTCCATCGTCCAGCTTAAACAGGTTGGTCGAAAAGACCTGGGATGCCAGAACACCGTTGGTAGCGATCGTATATAGTTTTTCAACGCAAGACACCCAGGCCAAATCCTCAGAAGCGATTACAGAAACATCCGAAGCTTCGATATTCATATTCCCGGAGTTCTTAAAAATTCCCTCCCAGCTTTTCATAATGGGTTCAAATCCATTTAGAGGATTCCAGCCAGGATGGACACAAGTTACATTTTCCCTGGAACTCCAGACATTCTTCATAGCATCCAGGTCACGGGCATTGAAAGCTTTATAAAAATTTTCATTCGCTTCCACCGCCTTTTTTTCATTTATCATTTAGTGCCTTCTTATTTAGAGAAGTTAGGCTCGTCAACCCTTTACTAATATTTCCAGGGCTTCAAAGGTTTCATTTGTTGCCCAGTTTTTGGTTCCATCCACCCGCGCGGCTATCCTGCCTTTTTTATCTATCACATAGGTAAACGGGATTGAAAAGGAAGGATAACGCTTTTCCGCAATTCCCTCTGTATCTATAAGGACAGGGAAAGTGAAATTATTCTCCTCGGTAAATTTTTTAACCCTATCGCTGTTTCCTTTATCCAGGCTTACCGCAAGCACCGTTAGCCCTTGTGAACGATATCGGCGGTAAAGTTTTTCAAAAGTCGGCATTTCCTCAAGGCAGGGTGCGCACCAGGTAGCCCAGAAATTTAATACTATGACTTTATCCTTATAATCATCCAGGCCTTCCAGGTTCCCACTCAGGTTTCTCAGCTTGAAACCGGGTGCCCTCTCTCCTATCTCAGTGCCCTCGGTAATTTCTATTTTAGAAAAAACAGGAAACTGCATTCGGAGGACAAACAGGATCCCAGCAACAACTATCAGAAAATAGAGCAATCCATGTTTGCTAAGATGAGTAAAGCTTTTGTCTTTTAAGACGGTCGACTTCATCTTTCAGTCTTTCCAGCCGGATGCGCTGACCCATAAGCAGAAAATAAAGCAGCGTAAAAGCACACAGTGAAACCCCCAGGGTCGCAAGCATACTTGTGTCCATTCCTTTTCCAAAGCCTTCGGAGGAGATCACTTTTGGCTGCGGATGAAAAGTGCGCCACCATAGAACCGAAAAATGGATGAACGGAATATTCAGAAAACCAACTATTCCCAAAACCGCGGCATAACGTGCACGCATGGATCCCGCATCGGTCTGCGAGCGCAGCATTAAATAAGCAACATATATCAACCAAAGAATCAATGTGGAAGTCAATCGGGCATCCCAGACCCACCAGGTACCCCAGATAGGTTTTGCCCAAATGGGACCGGTAATCAACACCAGTGAACAGAAAACAACCCCTATCTCCGCAGAAGCATGTGCGTAGATATCCCATTCCCTTTCCTTTTTCCATAAAAACAGAATGGAGGAAATAAACACGATGAAAAATGCAAAGAAAGCAAGCCAGGCAGAAGGAATGTGCAGATACATTATTCTCTGGATCGGTCCCTCGGTTTTCTCAGTGGGAACAATAATGAAAATGGCGGCTATGGCGGCAAAAAAAACGATTCCTGTCAGCCAGATTAAAACCGTGCTCTCTTCATCCGGCTCTTTTTCCAAATCCTGATCCATTACTGCGATTCCTTATCAATGGTTTCTTTTAATAATTCCAGGTCTTTTTCAAGATTTCGACTGCGTTGCTTAAGAGTGAACACATAATAAATTATGCCTCCCCATACAAACGCGTTCGCAGCAAACAGGAACCCAAAGTTATCCATCCAGTCATTCCTCCAAAATATGGTCTATTGTCATTATGGAAACCCCAATATAAATGATATCGAAGGAAGCCGTCAAACCAATCCACTTCATCATGTCCGAAAGAGGGATCCCTTCAAGAATCTGGCCCGTCATTCTCACCACCCCTATCACGATGGGAATCAGTAAGGGATAAAGTAAAATGGGTAACATGATTTCACGCGTTTTAAGGTTAGAGGAAAGAGATGACAAGAGCGTCCCCAATGCACAAAACCCCAAGGTTCCCAATAACACCACCGTTGCCAACGAACCAATGTGAGCCAAAAGATCCACGTTAAAAAATATCATAAAAAGTGGAAGTATAAAAAATTCCATGATCAACAAAAAAATAAAATTGCTGATTAACTTTCCAAAATAAATCGCTGTCCTATCAGCCGGGACCAGCATGAGCCCCGTCAAACAGCCGTTTTCTTTTTCCAACATGAAGGAACGGTTCAGACCAATTGTTCCTGCGAAAAGGAATGCCACCCACAAAACTCCGGGTCCTACTTCACTGGCTTTTACAATACTCAGGTTTATTGAAAAAATAAAAATCAGGATCACAAGCAACGCGAAAATAAACATGGAACTGAATAGCTCCCGGGTTTTCAGCTCCGTAACAAAATCCTTCCAGACAATGGCTGAGATCTGATTGAAATATAAATTCATGGTGGAATCTTTATAAAATTTATCCCCTGGTACCGATACCCATCACAAACTGGTTATTTCGAACCGCATCGAAATACATTATCTCAAACTGGTCCCTGTCAACGTCTTCGATGCTCTCAAGAAATGCAAATTTTCCTTTCACCTGCAACGCAACCTTGTTGCACATTTCCAATCCACATGAAATATCGTGAGTGGTCATTAAAATGGTTCGATGCCGGTCATGCAGTTTTTTAAGATGCTCTTTCAGCACATTCGAAGCATGAAGATCCAGGCCTGTAAAAGGCTCATCCAAAAATAGAATTTTTGGATCATGAAGAATGGCCCTGGCTATAGACAAACGCTGGAGCATGCCACGGGAGAAAGTTCTTACCCGGTCATTTCTCCTCTGACTCAACCCTACTTCATCAATGGCTTTTAAAGACCTGTCTTGAGGCTCTTCTAGGCCATGCATTTTTGCCAGAAACATCAGGTTTTCCAGGGGAGTCAGGTCGGCGTACAGGCAGGTTGAATGGGAAATCACCCCTATCTCCTTGCGCATTTCGGGGTTGCCTTCAGAAACATCAAACCCCGCCACTTTAGCGGTCCCAGAGGTTGGTTTTGTCAGCCCGGAAAGGATTTTAATCAGGGTCGTTTTTCCCGCACCATTCGGACCAAATATGGTTAAGAACTCACCTTGCTTCAATTCAAGATCAATTCCATCGACAGCCTTTATCACGCCAAAGGCTTTTCGTAAGTGCCGGACCTCCAATGCATTTTCATGGGATTCCATTTAGCTGGCCTGGGAGGGGGAAATCATCGGGCGGACTTGGCTTTTTTTCGACCCTGTTCTAACTGGTCCAACCGTTCAATTATCTCGTTGGCTTCCGCTTCAAGTTTTTTTCGAAGGTCCTGGTAATCCGAGTTTGAAATTTTTTCAGCACTGAGATCAAACTCAAGTTCCTTTATTGAAATCAGGGTCTCCTCTTTCCGTACCAACAGATGTTTATATTCATCGTTTTCGGGATTAACAACCTCCACCAGCTTTTTATACTGGAACTTGCCAAATAGAGGTATTCCCACAAGAAGCAGGACAGCTACCACGAAAATCAGTTCTAAGAAGTGGACAAACTCCATTCCTATAACTCAATCCCATCTAATTCATCCTGCAGTCTTTTGGAATATTTTCCAGGTGTTGCAGATTCTATTTCATCTTCATCCCGGGTATCTGTCATCTGTTTTTTCCCAACCCAGGAGTTAATAATTTTTTTAACGCCAACACCCCCTGCAATCAGAGCAACAAACGGCATGACCCAGGCTGTAAGGTTGAAACCAAATTTGGTTGGAGCTGACAAAACGGTTTCGCCATATTCATCAACCTGGGATTTTATAATCTGTTCAACCGTCAATCCCGATTCCAGCATTTTGGTAAATTTAGCCCGGGTTTTGTCGGAGGTGGAGCAGGTACAGTTTATTAACACCTTGCCGCACTTGTCATCGCATTTACACATTAGAGCATTCTCTAAATCCTGCAGCAGGGAACCCGCAAACGTAACGGCAGGAGAACAGGCTATTAACCATCCTGCAATTACAATGCTGAAAATGGATCTCGATAAAGACATTTTTACTCCTGTGCGGGAGAGGGAAACAGCAACTCCTCTCTGCGAAAACGTTCCAGGCGGCGCCTTTGCTCAAGCCGGTCAGGCCACATGGAAATCATCGTACCAAACGCAATGATCCATCCCCCTGTCCACATCCAACTCACCATGGGATTCACATAAACTTTTATAGTTGCCGACTCATCTTCCCGGAAGTCCGCGAGAATCATGTACAAATCTTCTTTCCATGTGGAAAGCACATCCACCTCCGATACCGGTTGATTCTGTCCTTTATAAAATTCTTTTTCCGGTTTCGCTGTCCAGTAATGGCTGCCGTTTCTTTCAACTTGAAGCTGGGCAATGATTCGTGTTTTGACATTCGTCGCTTCTATTGCAACCAGTTTTTCATACGTGATATCGTATCCCCTGATTTTAAAGCTTTCTCCCGGGTTAAGATGCTTTTCAATATGGGTTCCATATGCCTGTGACCCGGCGATACCCGCAAAAATCAGAACCACCCCGATATGAACAATATAACCCCCATACCGTCTTTTATTACGCCATGTAACCGTTGTTAATGCCCCCAGGACCGACTCCTCATGCAACCCCATTCTGGAAGCGGTCCCTTTATAAAATTCTATAATGATGCAGGCCATAACAAACACACATAAAACAAAGGTGGCATAGGTGTAAATTTCAGTCCTGCTTCCTAAAGGAATAACAGGTAACAGGGCAATCGCTGCGACAAAGGCCGCGGCCAGGGGTTTTAAAAAGTTTTTCTTCAAGTTTGACAGAGTCGCCCGACGCCAGGCGATGACCGGCCCAATACCGATGAGCGCCAATAAGGCGAGGCCAATCGGAACATTGACCTGATTATAGAATGGCGGGCCTACTGTAATTTTTATCCCACGCACGGCTTCCGAAATAATTGGAAAAATAGTTCCCCAGAAAGTTGCAAAAGCAATCCCCAGCAAAACCAGATTGTTAAAAAGAAAACTGCTCTCACGCGATAAAAATGAGTCCAGTTGATTTTTACTTTTCAACAGAGGGAGACGACTGATGATCAAAGCTATACAGGCCAAAAGTATAACGAAAAGAAATGCGAGAAAATAATAACCCAAGGTAGCTTCATCAAAAGTATGCACAGACTGGATAAGACCACTCCGGGTAATGAAGGTTCCAAAAATAGTCATCACAAAAGTAAGGAGAATCAAAGACATATTCCAGACTTTCATCATGTCCTTTTTTTCCTGGATCATTATGGAATGCAAAAACGCGGTTGCAATCAGCAGGGGCATGAAAGCGGCATTTTCCACCGGATCCCAGGCCCAGTAGCCACCCCATCCTAATTCGACATAGGCCCAGGAAGCTCCAAATAAATTTCCCATGCAAAGGAAAAACCAGGAGATCAGCGTCCACTTTCTGGTCAGTCGAATCCATCCATCATCCAGGTTTTTGCTGATCAATGCCGCCACCGCAAAAGCAAAAGGAACGGTGAAGCCAACGTAACCTAAATATAAAGTTGGGGGATGAATAACCATCCAGTAATTCTGTAGAAGCGGGTTCAAACCACGGCCATCTTCAGGAGGCAAAGGGATGCGCTCAAATGGGTTGGTCGAGAAATTAATCAGGAAAAGAAAAAAAACAATGATGACCAGCAATACGGCCATCGCATAGGGAACAACGCGAAGGTTGGTTTTACGGTTTTGAAAATGCACCACAACCGTATAGGTCGTGAGGAGTAATGTCCAAAACAAAAGGGAACCTTTTTGGCCTCCCCAGAATGACGCTATTTTATAAAACGTGTCTAGCTCTATATTCGAATAAGCCCACACATACTGGAGGCTGAAATCATTGGTAAGAAATGCCTTCCACAAACAAATGGAAGAAATTAAAACACAACCCCATACAATCAGTGGAGTTTTATCCGCACTCAGGTAGAGGTCTATCCGGTTTCCACGTACCGCCATGACATAAGAAACACAACCGTAAATAGCCGTTGCCAATGCCACAAGTAATGTAAATTCACCAATATCATTCATGAGAAAAAACGAAAGTTGATATCCCCTGGCTTATGGAAATATCTTATCTAGAAATTAAATGGAAGGTCAAATGGTTGTCTTCGGCAAGGAGCCGGCTTTCTTCAGGCCGGGCTCTTTATATTTATCGGTACCCAGGGTTCCTGGATGCATTTTTCCTGCCTCTTTTTCTGCCTCATATTTTGAAGGGCAACTGGTCAGCAGAGTGTTGGCATGAAAGACACCATCCTCCCCCAATGTACCTTCCACAACCACCTCCCGGCCATCGGCAAACATGTCAGGTGTGACCCCTTTATAGGCTACTTTTAAAGAGGAATCCTTTTCCTCAATAGAAAAACTCACATTTAAATAATCATTGGGGTCCCTTTGAATGGAGCCGTTTACCACATTACCTTTAACCTTTAACCCGGAGCCTGCGTAGGATACTTTCTGGCTGAGTAATTCATCAACGGTAAAAAAATACTGCGAGGTATTGCTGATTCCCATTGTGATCAAATACCCAATCGCGCCAACAATCAACAAGCTGCCCACCAAAAATCTCACTTTTTTCTGCTTCATAATAGGTTGTAATCCTTTGGAAAAAGGTAATATTCATAATCATTTAAGGCTTTTTTCATAGTAGCATCAGAAATTTGGGCTTGTCAAAGCAAATCCATTGAAATCGAAAGGGATATTAAGCAGATTCTTGCCCGTAGAATCCGGAAAGCACATGCACAATATATACTATATATAATGAACAAACTCAAAAGTTCCGGGCCTGAACTCCGTATTTTCGAATCTCCGCCATACCCGCTCATTCAGCACCCCCCCTTACCTGAAAGTGTCAAATAAAATTCCCCGGATAAACACCCCGGATCTGCTGACAATCTCCTAATTGATTTGAGAAAACCCTGTTTTAATAAAAGTTTATACGATTTTTCCCGCCGTGAAATTAGCCGTTTTTACCGCATTTTGGGTTGACAGTTTGTCGGGTTGTGTTAGGATTGTGTACTAAAGTGTCTTAAAATGTAATTTTTTGTCACTTTCCGATAAACCCGTAGGCACGGCAAATGAGCAGTTTTTTAGGAACCTACAATATCAGTTTGGATGAAAAAGGCCGATTTAATGTTCCCGCTAAATTCAGAGGAACATTGGAGCAGTCGGGTCCACAATTGGTGGTGTGTGCCATGGAACCCTTTCTCGTTGTCTTCCCGCAGAAAGAATGGGCTGAAAATGAAGAAAAGTTAAGCTCTCTGAATGCGTTTGACATAGAAGACCGCACCCGACTGCGGGAATTTTATTCCCGTGCAACAGATTGTGAAATGAAGTCCGGAAAAATTTTATTACCTCTTAACTTGAGAGAAATCGCCGGACTCAAGAAAGAAGCCGTGCTTGTAGGAATGTCCAAAACTTTTGAAATCTGGTCTCCCGAAAGATGGGAAAAACAGGGAGGCTGAAAAAAAACGAGACAACATAGAATCCATTCATAACCGGATCGTCTCGACAAAATCATGCCAAAGTACCACGAATCGATAATGAAAAATGAAGTTCTTCATTATCTGAATATTCACATGGAGGGTGTAATCGTGGATGGCACATTAGGGGATGGAGGACATGCGGAATTCATCCTCAAAAACACAGGGCCAAAAACCACCATACTCGGTATTGACCGTGACAGGTCTGCCATTGAACGGGCTACGGAAAGGCTTCGACCTTTCAAAGGCAGGGTGACCCTGGTTCACGGTTCAATGGAAAACCTGCAAGAGCTTGCAGAGAGATCCGGCGTAACAAAAATAAGCGGATTGCTGTTCGACTTTGGTGTCTCCTCCCCCCAGCTTGACACTCCTGAACGCGGGTTCAGCATTCAAAATGATGGGCCTCTCGACATGAGAATGGACAGCTCGCAAACAACAACAGCGGCAAACCTTCTTGAAAAACTTAAGGACGAGGAATTGGCTTCCATAATAAAAAATTTTGGGGAAGAACGCTTCGCGAAGAAAATTGTTCGCGCCATTCGCAAAGAACAGGAAGAAAGACCTGTCACCACGACCTCTCAATTATCAAAAATCATTTCGGGTGTGGTTAAAAGTAAAAAGCAATCCAGGATTCATCCTGCGACAAAGACCTTTCAGGCATTGCGCATTGCAGTGAACAATGAACTGGAACAAATTAAAACCGCTTTAAAAAGCGCAATTCATCTTCTCGATAATTCTGCGCGCATTGTGGCTATCTCATTTCATTCACTGGAAGATCGCATTGTTAAAACATTTTTCAGGGAAGAAGAAAAGGGCTGTGTTTGCCCGCCTAAAACTCCAATCTGTATTTGCGGC
Organism: Nitrospinota bacterium; assembly: GCA_009873655.1. Classification (GTDB taxonomy): domain Bacteria; phylum Nitrospinota; class Nitrospinia; order Nitrospinales; family VA-1; genus UBA8687. The sequence goes on from WAIB01000001.1 coordinate 26,999, forward strand.
AAAAAACAAACTTTAAAAATTCTTACGCGCCGTCCTGTCTGCCCGTCTGAAGAAGAGGTTGCTTTAAACCCCAGGTCGGTCAGCGCAAAATTAAGGGTTGCGGAAAGGGTCTATGTTTGAAAAACCTCGTCAATTGATTGAAGGGCGGTTTTATATTTCTCCGAAAGGTTTCCGGATGATTTTTCTGGTCTCCGTCCTAATGATGCTCGCGGCACTGGCGATCGTTTGGCCCAACGTCAGGAAGGTAAAGCTTTCCTACGACTATCAAACTCTTGCTGCCGAGCGGGAGGAGCTTTTAAGCGAAAACCATCTCCTGCGTCTTGAAAGAGAAAGTCTTCAATCGCTTTATCGAATTCAGGAACTTGCCAAAAATGAAGTCGGGATGATCGAACCCGAAAAAGGGCAAATAACCACTATTTTTTTAAAGTAAGGCTATGTCAAACAATAAAAACCAGGGCTCCTTTAGAAATATAGTTAAGACCCGATTGATTTTTGTATCTGTCCTGCTATTCCTTTTCGCGGTTTCTTTGATAGCGCGGCTTGCGGACTTGCAAATCGTTCAACACGAAGCCCTTCTGGCGAAATCCGAAAAACAACCGCATCATGGCAGCCTGAAAACGTATCTGGGTCGGGGAAGTATTTTTGATCGCAATGGAAATGAATTGGCGACCAACCTTAAAGTTGAATCTGTGTTCGTGGTGCCTCAAGAAGTGCGGGATAGAAAGTATACCTCAAAGGTTCTCGCTTTTGCCTTGAAGCAAAACTACAACCGGGTCTACAGAGAAGTATCTTCAAATAAAAAATTCGCATGGATCAAAAGGAAGGCTTCCGCAGATGAAATAGCCCATCTGAAAAAACTGGCGCTTTCAGGTGTGGGGTTTCGTTCGGAGCAAAAAAGGTTCTACCCGAAACGTGAATTGGCGGCAAATGTTATCGGGTTTGTGGGCACAGATGACCTGGGCCTGGCTGGCATCGAGCATACCTATCAGGAAAAACTGAAAGGAATCGTCTATTCACAACCCATAGAGCAGGATGGCAAGGGAAGGAAAATTCAAAACCTGGGAAATTTAACCCGCTCCAATCTTGGCAATTACGACTTGATGCTCACGCTGGATGAGGTAATTCAATTCACCGCGGAATACCATTTAAAAAATCAGGTGGAAAGATACAGGGCGGATTCGGGAATGGCTGTTGTGATGGATCCCAATTCCGGGGAAATTTACGCCATGGCCAACGTTCCGCAATTCAATCCAAACAATTTCAATGAATTTACTCCTGAAACTCGAAAAAATAATACTGTTGTAAGTTCTTACGAACCGGGTTCCATTTTCAAGCCCATTGTTGCTGCGGCAGCTTTGGACAAAGGTATTGCCCAGCCTCACGATAAATTCTTCTGTGAAAATGGAAATTTCAAAATTGGGGGAAAGCAGATTGGCGAAGCTTCCGATCACAGGTTCGGTTATCTCACCATGCGGGAAATAATTTCCAAATCGAGCAACATTGGCGCCATAAAAATTGCCCAGAAACTGGGAAAGGAATCATTTTATGAATACATCAGGAAGTTTGGCTTTGGGCAAAAGACCGGCGTCCGGCTCCCTGGAGCATCTTCAGGACTGTTAGGAAAAAAACAGGATTGGAATGAGTTCTCCCTGGCATCCATATCCTTTGGGCATGAAATCGCTGTCACACCATTGCAAATGGTCGTCGCTCTGAGCGCTATCGCTAACGGCGGGACTCTTATGGAACCCCATATAACAAAAGCATTGATGCGAGATGGAAAAGTAGTGAAAGAAATCAAGCCAAAGAAAATCCGACGTGTTGTTTCCGAAAAAACAAGCCGGCAGATGATGGAGATATTAAAGTTTGTAGTTAAAGATGGGACAGGTAAAAAAGCCGCCGTAGATGGTTTTGATATCGCAGGTAAAACCGGGACCGCGCAAAAATACAATACCGAAACACGGTCTTATTCTAAAACAGAGTTTATTTCTTCTTTTATCGGTTACGCGCCCGCAGATGCTCCCAGGCTGGTGATTCTGGTGATGATCGACAACCCGAAAAAACTTCATTGGGGAGGGGTGGTCGCGGCTCCGGTATTTCGGGAAATTGCTAAAAAATCATTACGCTATTTAAATGTTCCTTCAAGCAAAGAACGTGTGTTTATTCTTGATCGCGCCTAATGAGACAAACTGTATCAACAAAATGGTTTCTGTTTTCGGAAAAGGATTTCTCCAACGGAAATAATATGCCTGAAAAAAATCTAAAAAATTTGATGGCCGGGGTTGAGTCAACCGATTCTATGGGAGATGTTAACCGCCAAATCAATCACATCGCTTTCGACTCCAGAAAAGTTCGCCGGGGAGGACTTTTTGTGGCGATTCCCGGAGAAAAATTCAACGGAGAAACCTTTATAAGAGACGCTCTGGATAGGGGGGCGGTTGCGATCATCACGCAGTCCCCTCTTGATTCTCTTGGCTCCATCTCAATAGATGCGGAAAAGGTTACCGTTTTCTGTGTCGGAGATTCTCGAAAAGCCTTGTCAAAAATTAGCGCAAATTTCTTTGACCAGCCATCTGAACAGTTGAACTTGACAGGGATAACCGGAACCAACGGGAAGACAACATTAACCTATATTTTAGAAGCTCTGTCAAAAGCTGACGGTAGACAGGCAGGAATAATTGGAACCATAGATTGCCATTTTGGCGAAACCATTATTCCTGCTGAAATGACCACGCCTGAATCTCTCGACCTCAATCAACGTATCCGGCAAATGGCGGATGAGGGAGTTTCAGATTGTTTTCTTGAAGTGTCTTCTCATGCCCTGGCCCAGAAACGTGTTTACGATATGAGCTTCGAAACAGGTATTTTCACAAACCTGAGCCGGGACCACCTCGATTTCCATGGCGATATGGAGAGATACAAAAATGCCAAAGCGAAATTGTTCAGAGAAAACAGGGTTAAAGTTCCCATCACAAACATAGATGATCCAGTGGGTCAGGAATTTGCTGAAGAATTCAATCAAAATGCTGTTTCCACCGGAATAAAAAGTGCTGCCGATTTTTGTGCGGAGGATATTGTTCTTGAATCCAAAGGAAGCCGGTTTAATTTGAAAACACCTGATGGTTCCATTGAAATTCGCACCAATCTCCTTGGAGAACATAATATTTATAATCTCCTTTCTGCTGCAGCTGCTGCTTCCTCACAGGGGATTTCTTTAGACATCATTCAGAATGTATTCCAGAAAATTCCGATCATTCCCGGAAGATTCGAAACCGTGGGCATGGGTCAGAGATTTTCCGTACTTGTAGATTATGCTCACACGGAAGATGCGCTTTCAAAAGCAATCATTGCGGCCAAAACTTTTACCAGAGGAAAGGTGATTGTTGTTTTCGGTTGTGGAGGAGACCGTGACCGTGGAAAAAGGGAAAAAATGGGACAGGCTGCCCTGCAGAATGCCGATTTCTCTGTTGTCACATCAGACAATCCCCGCACAGAAGATCCGGAACAAATCATTAATGATATCCAAAAAAGGTTTCCCTCAACGGGGTCCTATACAGCGATCACAAATCGGCGAGAAGCCATTGAATACGCCCTAAACCGGGCAGAAGAAAATGATCTCGTCTTAATTGCGGGAAAAGGTCATGAAGATTATCAGATTGTCGGGACAAAAAAAGAGCATTTTGATGATCGGGAAGTTGCTAGAGAGCTTTTAAGGAAACGAGTGCATTGATTACAGGCAAGGCAAAAGACTGCCTGGATGCGGTAAACGGAAAACTATTGCACGGCAGTGAAACAGCGGTATTTCGAGGAGTATCCATAAACTCCCGAACTATCAAACAAGGAGAATTATTTGTGTGCATTAAAGGTGAAAATTTTGACGGCCATGATTTCATTGAAGATGCCATCAGTAAAGGTGCTGCCGGGATTATCCTGTCTGACACCAAAAGCCTTTCGGCAAACATGAACGAAGATTCGCCTTTTGTAATCCAGTCTTCAAGCACTTTAAAGGCATTGCAGGACCTGGCGAGCTATCAGAGATCGCTTTTCCCTTTTCGAGTCGTCGCGGTAACAGGCACGAATGGAAAATCGACGACCAAGGAAATGATCGCCTCGATCATTGAAGCAAAATATAAAACCCTTAAGACCCAGGGCAACCTCAATAACCATATTGGCCTCCCGCTTACTTTATTGGCACGAGAACCGGAACATGAAGTGGGTGTCCTTGAAATGGGCATGAGCGCGGCCGGGGAAATCAAACGGCTCGCTGAAATAGCGAAACCCGATATAGGTGTTATCACAAATATTTCAGCAGGCCATTTAGACCAGCTTAAAACTGTAAAAGAGGTTCAGGCTGCCAAGGGAGAATTGTTTGACTCTCTCCAAGGTGACGCGACAGCCATTGTCAATGCCGACGATCCTTTGGTTCTGGAACTTTCAAAGTCGCTTCGGGTAAAAAAAATTACGTACGGAATAGAGCAGCCGGCTGATGTCCGGGCCAGCGATATTCAAAATCAAGGAAGCAAAGGGTTCACCTTTACCGCAAAAGTTTTTAACCAAACCCTTCCCGTCAAGCTTTCGCAAATTGGATATTGCAATATTTACAACGCCCTCGCGGCATTGGCAACAGGTCATTCGTTAGGCATATCCGGAAAAGACATGAATCGAGGACTGGAAAACTACCACCAGATTCCTCAAAGAAATGAGCAAATACATTTTCAGGGGATAACCCTTATCAATGATGCGTATAACGCGAATCCTCAATCCATGAAAGAGGCCTTAAAAACCTTGTCAGAATTCAATACGCCGGGAAAACGGTTTTTTATCATTGGTGACATGTTGGAGCTTGGCCCCTTGTCCGAATCTGCCCATCATGAGTTGGGACAAGCAATCGCCCGGTCAAACGTGGACCACCTGGTAACGGTTGGCCCGCTTGCGTCGTTGGCGGCTAAAACCGCAAAAGAGGCGGGGCAATTGCAAACAGGAAAATTCAATACGCATTCTGAAGCCGTGAAATATCTTTTAAGAAAAGCTAAAAAAGGCGATTGCCTGCTCATCAAAGGTTCGCGTGGAGCAAAAATGGAAAATGTTATCCAGGAATTTTTAAAAACCTAAAGAGCGAAATTTTTAAATTATGTTTTACCACTTGTTCTACCCACTCAGCTCAGAATACTCGATTTTAAATGTATTCAAATACATTACTTTTCGCTCTGCTTACTCTGGTGTTACAGCACTGGCGCTGAGTTTGATCCTTGGTAACCTGATGATACAAATGCTGCAGAAATTTCAGATCGGAGAAAAAATTAGAGATGACGGCCCGGAGCATCATGCCTCAAAGTCAGGCACCCCAACCATGGGCGGACTTCTGATACTGGTGACATTTTTGGTCTCAACCTTATTGTGGGCAAATCTGGGAAACAATTATATCTGGCTTATCATTTTTGCGACCCTTGGTTTTGGAGCAATTGGGTTTAGAGACGATATTTTAAAACTAAAAAAAGGAGAGGGGATTTCCGCCAAAGAAAAACTCTTCCTCCAGATATTAGTAAGTTTTTCAGTTGGGATTTATTTGCTCTACTTTGATCCGGCACGGACAGATTACGCCACGCTGTTGTCCGTTCCTTTTTTTAAAGAGTTTCAACCTGACCTGGGGTTTTTATATCTTTTCTTCATTGTTTTTATCATGGTCGGGACATCTAACGCTGTGAACCTGACAGATGGTCTGGATGGTCTGGCAATCGGCCCAATTATAATCGCCACCCTGACTTATACCGGCATCGTCTACATCTGCGGTCATGTCAAGTTTGCCGAGTATCTCCGAATTCAATACATAAAAGACGCAGGAGAAATCGCCGTTGCCAGTTCGGCTGTTCTGGGGGCAAGCCTGGGTTTTCTCTGGTACAACTCCTACCCCGCGCAGGTTTTCATGGGAGATGTCGGATCATTGTCACTTGGAGGAATGATAGGAACCATCGCGGTTATTTCAAAGCATGAGTTACTTTTAATCCTCATTGGCGGGATTTTTGTTATCGAAGCTTTGTCGGTAATTATTCAAGTAGCCTACTTCAAATACACAGGGGGTAAACGGTTTTTTAAAATGGCGCCCCTTCATCATCATTTTGAAGAATTAGGCTGGTCAGAACCAAAGGTCATTGTTCGGTTTTGGATTGTCGCCGTCGTTTTGGCAATGATCAGTTTGAGCACATTGAAACTCAGATGATTATGGACTTAAAAAATAAAATAATATCGGTAATTGGAATGGGAAAAACAGGTGTTGCGACAGCCAACTTTCTTTCCCGCCGAGGTGCCAGGGTTTCCATAATGGACAGCAAGCCCGGCGACCAGTTATCTGGACTTGCAAACCAGGTATTGCCTGAGGTGGAAGCCGTATATGAAAACTGTGAACCTCTTGCCGATTCAGACCTGGTGGTGATCAGTCCCGGGGTGGATATTGGATCGGGTTTTCTTGAGAAATCCCGTCAAAAAGGAACTGAAATTATCAGTGAAATTGAACTGGCAAGCAGAGTCAACAGTGCCGCCCTCATCGGCGTTACGGGCACTAATGGAAAATCCACCTGCACCCGATTGATTGAGGAAATTCTGGTTGAAAGCGGAAAAAATGTTCAAGCTGGAGGAAACCTGGGAACACCTTTCATTTCCCTTTTCGACCAGGGAACCCCTCAATACCGGGTGCTTGAAATTTCCAGTTTTCAAATGGAAGCCACTCACAGCTTTCATCCCCGGATCGCTATTATCCTAAACATTACTCCGGATCATTTAGACAGGCATAAAAGTTTTGAGCAATACGCAGGCTTGAAAGAGAAAATTTACGCAAACCAGACCGAAAAAGATTTTCTTATTCTAAATCACGATGATCCCAAAACAAGCTCTTTGGGAACAAACTGTCCGGCCAGAAAAATCTTCTTTAGCCTGGAAAGTGAATTGGAAACCGGATCCTATATTAAACAGGAAAAAATATTTGCACGCATAAATAATTTTGAGGGTGAAGTTTTCCCCCTAAGCTCTCTCTCGCGTGGGTTGCGCTGGCAGGTTGAAAATGTTTTACCCGCTGTGGCCACTGCCCTGCTGCTTGAAATTCCTTTGCCATCCATTAAAAAGGTTTTGGAAAATTTCAAGGGACTGGAACATAGGCTGGAATGGGTATGCAGCCGGGACGGGGTGGACTACATCAACGATTCAAAGGGAACCAACGTAGGCTCAGCGTGCAAATCATTAAACACTTTTGACCGTCCAATCATTCTGATTGCGGGAGGCAAGGATAAAAACGCTGACTTTTCCCCATTAAAAAAAATATTGAAGGAAAAGGTGAAGCATTTGGTTTTAATTGGTGAAACCAGGCCAAAGTTTAGAAGTGTGTTAAATGGGTCTTTTGGATATGAAGAGTCGGATTCCCTGGAAGATGCGGTCCGCAAGGCAAAGGGAAAAGCTGAAAAGGGAGATGTTGTCCTTTTTTCTCCGGCCTGCGCCAGCTTTGACATGTTTAAAGACTTTATTGATCGCGGGAACCAGTTTAAGTCTATCGTGAACAATCTTTAGGAATGATGAACATTGAAAGAAACACGTCAAAAACATTCCGGTTGCGATTCAATTCTATGCGTAACAGTGGCCATCCTGGTCCTGATAGGCATTGTAATGGTATTCAGCTCAAGCGCGGCTTATACCGTGAAAGAGCACAACGACTCTTATTATTTTCTCAAACGGCAGGTTCTATGGTGTCTGCTGGGGACAGGTTTGTTGTTAATCACAAAAAGTCTGGACTACCACAAACTCCACCAGTACACCTACCCGATCATGATCTTTACTTTCCTGTTATTGATAATAGTCATGTTCCCCGAATTCAGCAAAAAGGTAGGCGGGGCTCGCCGGTGGTTGACCTTTGGAGGTTTCTCCTTCCAGCCTTCAGAGCTGGCAAAGTTCACTCTGGTCCTGTTTATTGCAAAGTCGCTTGTGAAACGAGCCGACAAGTTGAGAAATTTTGCTTACGGTTATTTGCCCAACCTGATTGTCCTGGGTTTCTTTTTCATTCCCATTTTGTTTCAGCCCGATTTTGGAACCGCAATGGTTATTTTTGCGGTCACTTTCACCATGCTTTTTATAGCCGGGCTCAGGAAAAAATTTCTGGTTCTTTCAATCCTGGCAATAGTCCCTTTTATTGCCTCAGCGATTTTAACCGCCGAATACCGGACTCGAAGAATCATTGCCTTCCTGAATCCGTGGGAAGACCCTTCGGGAATAGGGTTTCAAGTCATACAGTCTTTTTACGCTTTTGGAAGAGGCGGTTTCTGGGGCACGGGTTTGGGAGAAAGTTCACAAAAACTTTTTCGTCTTCCAGAAGCTCACACGGATTTTATCTTTTCCGTCATCGGAGAAGAGTTGGGTTTTGTCGGAACTACGGGGATTGTTCTCCTGTTCTCAATTTTCATCTGGAGAGGTTTTTTGACCGCTTACCGGGCGAAGGATCCCTTTGGGACACACTTGGCCACAGGGTTGACCCTGCTGATCGGATTACAGGCTTTTATAAACCTGGGAGTAGCTTCGGGTCTCCTCCCTACAAAGGGGTTGACCTTGCCTTTTATAAGCATGGGAGGGTCGTCGATGCTGGTGACGATGCTTTCCGTAGGCGTAATACTAAATATTTCAGAGCAAGCTGCAAAACGTTAATGATGAATTAATGAGAAAGCGAGTTGTTATAGCGGGTGGTGGGACAGGCGGCCACCTTTATCCCGGAATTGCTCTAGCGAGAGCACTCATGAGGCACGATATGGACATTGAAATATCATTCGTAGGAACCCAGAAAGGTCTCGAAGCAAAAGTTTTGCCACGCGAAGGATTCGATTTAAAAACCATCCTTTCAGCAGGTTTGCTTGGTAAAAAGAAAATTGCCCGTTGGGTGTCCTGGTTCAAACTCCCTATTGGCACTGCTCAATCTATGTGTTTTTTAATTAGAAAACGCCCGGGGCTGGTAGTTGGAGTCGGCGGATACGCATCGGGTCCCCTTGTTCTTTCTGCCTGGATCCTTCGAATTCCTATTTTAATTCACGAGCAGAATTCCATTCCGGGAATGACAAACAAGTGGTTGGGGAAAATTGCCGACAAGATCGCTGTTTCATTTAAAGAATCATCCAAATCATTTCCAAAAGAAAAAGTAGAAGTCACGGGAAATATGATTCGCGATGAGTTTTGTCAGCCAAAAGAAGAAGTTTCACCCAAACCGGAAGGCCCCTTTCGGGTTCTGGTTCTTGGCGGGAGCCAGGGTGCGCATTCCATAAACATGGCTATGGTCGAAGCATTGCAATCCCTCTCGGAGAAAAAGGAAGATATGCATATCACCCACCAGACAGGAGAAGCTGATTTTGAAAAGGTGAGCAAGGAATATAAGGAAAACAACTTTTCTTCCGACATACGCCCGTTCATTGATGACATGGGTGAACAGTATAGAAAAGCATCATTGGTTATTTGCCGTGCCGGTGCCACAACCCTTGCGGAAGTCACTGCCTGCGGCAAAATGTCTATTCTGATTCCCTTTCCACATGCCGCACACAACCACCAGGAAAAAAACGCACGCATTCTCGAAGCAGCAAATGCCGGGGAATTGGTATTGGATGAAGAACTTTCTGGTCCGCGAATCGCGAAGTCCATTATTCAGGCGATGGAAGATCCGGAACGTTTGGAAACCATGGAAGGAAACAGCTACAAACTTGGAAATAGAGACGCAACGGAAAAAGTAAGACGACTTTGCATGGAATTGCTGGATGAAACTTATAGAAAATCCGGAAGAACAAAAAAAATGCAAGGAAATTATGTTTTGTCATGTTTTTAGGAAAAACACAACGGATTCATTTCATTGGAATCGGAGGTTCGGGAATGAGCGGAATCGCTGAAGTATTGATCAACCAGGATTACGATGTCAGCGGCTCGGATCAATCTAAATCTTCCGTAACAGACCATTTGGAATCTTTGGGTGCTGAAATTCAATTCAATCATAAACCCGAAAATGTCTACGGCAAACATGTGGTTGTGGTCTCCAGTGCAATAAAAAATGACAACCCGGAAGTAAAAGCCGCAAGAGAACAAATGATACCGGTAATACCAAGAGCGGAAATGCTGGCGGAACTGATGAGAATGAAACATGGAATTGCCATCGCCGGCACCCATGGAAAAACCACAACGACTTCTCTGATGGCAACGGTTCTCGGGCATCTGGACCCAACCGTAATCGTTGGAGGAAAACTCAAGAATATGGGAGGGCATGCAAAACTGGGGCAAAGCAAATTTCTTGTTGCCGAAGCGGATGAAAGTGACGGGTCGTTTTTAAAACTTTCCCCTACCCTTGCAGTGGTGACCACGCTGGATGAAGAACATATGGACTATTACCAGAATATGCAGAATATGAAATCCGCTTTCCTGGAGTTCCTGAACAAGGTTCCTTTTTATGGAAGCGCGGTGATTTGCATGGACGATCCGAACCTGCAATCGCTCCTTCCCAGAATTGAAAAAAGAACCATCACTTATGGACTCAAAACACAGGCCGACTATACAGCCCGGGAAATATCTGTGAATGGATTAAAAACAAGTTTTACCGTCTTCCACCAGGGAAAGAAGCTGGGACGCATAACATCTGAAACCCTGGGAAATCATAATGTGTGCAACACATTGGCAGCCGTTGCGGTGGGAATGGAGTTAAACATGGAATTCCCCGTGATCGTGGAGGCATTAAAAAATTTCTCTGGAGTTCAAAGACGATTTGAAATTCTGAAACAATCGGACGACCTGATCATAGTTGATGATTACGGGCATCACCCGGCGGAAATCCAGGCCACTTTAGCCACTGCCAAAACGGTCTGGCCTGACCGGAGATTAGTCGTGGTTTTCCAGCCACATCGTTATTCACGGACTTTAAACCTGCTGGAAAGCTTTTATTCATCGTTTAACGATGCGGATCAGTTGATCCTTTTGGACATCTATGGCGCGGGAGAAAAACCCATTGAAGGAATAGACTCTCGGAAAATAGCCCAAGGTATTCGGGAGTTTGGACACAAACACGTGGACTACAGGGAAAAGGCGGATACTTTAGTTCCACAATTAAAAAACTCCCTGCAACCCGGAGACGTACTTTTGACTCTGGGCGCAGGAAATATCGGGGAATTGGCGCACAAGTTCGTCGCCCAATTCCATGATTGATAGCCCCAAAGAAGAGAGGACTTTCATTTATGTTGAACGAAGCATGGAAACGAAGATTGATTCACATTGCGCATTCAGGGACTGGGAAAGAATTTAATCTCAAAACCCGAATGGCGTTTCCGAAAACCGTTCTGGGACAAAAAATTCATCAGAGTAAAACTATGAGCCAAACATTCCCCTGGTTACACAAAATTAAAGGTAAGGTTTTGCAAGACGAATTGCTTGCCAATCATACTTCGATTCAAATTGGAGGTCCTGCCGATTTTTTAATATTCCCTGAAGATACCCAGGATATTCAGACTATCCTTAAAAACAGGGGAAAAACACCCATATACATTCTGGGTGAAGGAACTAATTTGCTGGTCAGTGATCGCGGAATAAGAGGTGTCGTCATATCTTTAAAAGAATGCTTTAAAGAAATCAAACGGCCGCTTTTCTTTAAAAAAGAAGAAACAGAAAGGCGTGCGGTTATAAAAGTAGGGGCGGGAGCCAAAATGTCTTACCTCGCAAAACATGCGGCACGGTTTTCCCTGACCGGCATTGAACATCTTGTTGGAATACCGGGCTCTTTAGGAGGCGCGATAATCATGAACGCCGGGGCTGAAGGCACAGAAATTGGATCCGTTATCCGCAGCGTAACGCGTATTACCCGAAATGGGGAAATAGAAACTTTAAAGCCCGAAGACCTGTCATTCCAATACCGGAAAACGGTTTTCCCGGATGAGGCTGGAATAATAATTGAAGCAGAAATCGAATTAAAAGAAGGTGATCGTTCTGAAATAGCAGCTACCATGGATCGCCATCTATCCAGACGATCACAAACCCAGCCCCTTACCATCCCCAACTCGGGTTCAATATTTAAAAATCCTGAAGGAGATGCGGCCGGAAGAATTATAGAGTCGTTAGGCCTGAAAGGCTATTCCATCGGAAAAGCGGGCGTATCAATCAGGCATGCAAATTTTATTGTAAACAAAGGCGGGGCTACAGCTAAAGAGGTCACTGAATTGATCAAGCATATTCAAAAAGAGGTGAAAGAAAAAACCAATATTGATCTGCAAACGGAAATTGTGATTATCGGAGATTAGTTTCGGAGGAAATTTTATTTTAAGGTCCGCGCAAAGGTGCCCCCTCCTTCCTTTGCTCCCGGCCCTTTTGGCCAAGGGCCGGGGCGGATCTGCCTTTTTATAAGTTGAAAAGATTTTTGGAAAATTTTGAAGAAAAGAAAATAGGTGTCTTAATGGGTGGCTTATCATCAGAACGGGAAGTTTCCCTTTCAACCGGAAATTCGGTGGTGGTAGCAATGAAAAGAAAAGGGTTGAAAGTATTTCCAATCGATGTTGATCGAAACATTGCCAGCAACCTGAAAGGGATCGATCTTGCATTTAACGCCCTGCACGGAACCTATGGAGAAGATGGCTGCATTCAAGGATTGCTTGAATATTTAAAAATCCCTTATACGGGGTCGGGGGTTACAGGAAGCGCCCTGGCATACGACAAATTAAAAACCAAGGAAATTTTAAAGCTCCATGACATACCGACGGCGGATTACGAGGTCTTTTATCGAAACCAGGACGAGCCTATCACGAGAAATATGGAGTTACCCGTTGTTGTCAAACCCACCAATCAAGGGTCCAGCTTTGGTGTGAGCATCGTTGAAAAAGAAGATCAATGGAACGAGGCATTGGATAACGCTTTTAAATATTCTGATGAAATTATTGTGGAAAACTTTATAGCAGGAAAACTTCTGGCTGTGGGAATGAATGGTGAAACTCCCATGCCGATCGTTCATATCTGCCCTAAATCAGGGTTCTATGACTATGAAGCCAAATACACCTCTGGAAAGACCGAGTATATCTGCCCCGCAGATTTGAGCGAAAGCGAAACCAAAAACTGCCAGGAGGTGGCAAAAAAAGTTTTCAAGGTTCTAAGAGGGAGAGGATTACCCCGGGTCGACATCATTCTTGACGAGAAAGGAACTCCCTATGTCCTGGAAATGAATACCGTACCCGGCTTGACTCCTACCAGCCTTTTACCGATGGCTGCACAGGAAACAGGCATGGGTTTTGACGACCTTATTATAGAAATTTTAAAAACAGCTCAATTGGACCATGGAGTTCTGTCATGAGCTTTGCTCTGGTCAAACTAAAAGGACCTGCTGCCACATGGGACGATTTGCGTTCCGCGAGGAATAAAAAACGCAAACGCGGAAGCAGTATAAGAAAAAAGAATCCCGTCAATTTGAAAATCGGGACATGGGTACGCATTCTTGCGGAGCTTGCTTCAAAACTTTTCCTGGCAGGTGTCATTGGGTATCTTTTTTATGCGGGATATAATTTTATGATTTCAACACCTCGATTCCAGATCCAGAATGTTTCCTTTCGGGGGAATCATGTGTTGAGCGACTCACAAATCCTTGAATGGCTGGGACCGGTAAAAGGTGAAAACCTGATTTCATTAGATTTAGTTGAATTAAACAGGAGACTTTCCGAACATCCCTGGGTTCAAACCGCAACCATCCAACGTGTTTTTCCGCAAGGGTTGAAATTTGAGCTTATAGAAAGAGTTCCTTACGCAAGAATCAAAAAAGACAAAGTCTACCTGATGGATAATTTTGGAGTCATCCTGTCTCCCGAAAAACCTGAATACCGGGATTTGCCTCTTGTCATTCTGCCGGACAACAAGGAAAAAGATTTATTGAATGGAAAAGTATTACACAGCCTGAAAACAATGCACTACTTCAACAAACTTTCCTTTTTTGAAAATAATCCTATAGAAGCGGCAAAACTGATAGGCCACTCAAGAGTTTTGTTTGTCACCAGGAATAAGGACGTTCAAATTCAAATGTCAATGGACGATTTAAACGAAGGATTCAAAAATTTTATGATTATCCTGGATTCACTTGAGGGAGACAATCTAAGAACAAAGATGATCGACTTGTCTTTTAAGAACCAGGTTGTAGTCCGGGAAAAATTAAAACTGAATGAAATATTAATTTCGACAGAGAGTCAAACCAACTAGAAGGGGATAGGACGCATGTCCAAAAAAAGCAATTACATTGTCGGGTTAGATATTGGGACCACTAAAATCTGTTGCATCATCGGAGAAATAATTGATGATGAAAAAATAGATATTATAGGTCTCGGTCAGTATCCATCAAAAGGCCTCAGAAAAGGGGTTGTTGTCAACATCGACAGTACGGTGGAATCCATCAAGAATGCTGTTGAAGAAGCCGAACTAATGGCGGGTTGTGAAATTGATTCGGTTTATGTCGGCATAGCGGGTGGTCACATCAACAGTCTCAACAGTCACGGAATCATTGCCGCAAAAGGCAGGGAAATTACCCAGAAGGATGTGGAAAGGGTTATTGAAGCGGCTAAAGCTATTGCTATTCCCCTCGACCGCGAAGTAATCCACGTCCTTCCCCAGGAATACATCGTTGACAACCAGGATGGAATAAAAACTCCTCTGGGGATGGCGGGAGTACGCCTGGAAGCAAAAGTCCATATCGTAACTGCGGCGGTTACCTCGGCCCAAAACATTGTCAAATGCGTAAACAAAGCGGGTTTGGGTGTTTCGGATATCGTTTTGGAACAACTCGCTTCCAGCGAATCGGTCTTATCACAAGATGAAAGAGAGTTGGGGGTGGCCATGGTTGACATTGGCGGAGGTACCTCGGACCTGGCTATTTTTTATCAGGGCTCCATCAAACATACTTCCGTTTTGACTATCGCGGGAGCACAAATGACCAACGACATAGCCATTGGCCTCCGTACTCCCAATGCCGAAGCAGAAAAAATCAAACACTCATTCGGCTGTGCCTACTCCGCTCTTATCGCTGAGGGAGACAACATTGAAGTTCCCAGTGTCGGGGGAAGAGAGGCGAGAACCGTACCTCGTCAAATATTAAGCGAAATAATCGAAGCGCGAACCCGCGAAATGTTCGAGTTGCTCGACCATGAAATAAGTGAATCAGGATTCCGAGAAATAATCTCATCGGGAATTGTGCTGACAGGTGGCGCTGCAAGCATGCATGGAATGGCCGAATTGGCCGAAGATGTTTTTCAATCTCCGGTAAGAGTGGGAACACCCATTGGTCTGGGAGGACTGATTGATGTGGTCAACAATCCCATGTACGCCACTTGTACAGGCCTGATTCAATATGGTTCTAAAAGAGTCAAAACCGGACCTGTGAGAGAACTTCAGGGCCGTAATTTATTCGATAAAATTTTTTCACGTATGAAAGATTGGGCAGATGAATTTTTTTAAAAAATGGAGGACAACATGAGTTTAATCGAATTTGAAAATGAAAATGATTACACAGCAACTATAAAGGTTGTTGGCGTCGGAGGTGGGGGCACTAACGCCGTAAACTCCATGGTTCGGGACAATCTCTGTGGCGTAGAGTTTATCATCGCCAATACGGATTTGCAGTCCCTGGAAAAATCAGAATGCCCGGGGAAGATTCAAATCGGCGGTGAACTGACTCGCGGACTGGGCGCAGGTTCCAATCCGGAAATAGGAAGAGATGCTGCCCAGGAAAGCGAAAATATTATTCGAGATATGCTTGAGGGTGCAGATATGGTCTTTATCACCGCCGGAATGGGCGGAGGAACCGGAACCGGTGCAGCACCCGTAATATCCCGAATTGCCAAAGAAACGGGAGCTCTTACGGTGGGAGTAGTCACCAAGCCCTTCGCCTTTGAAGGTAAGCGGAGAATGCGACAGGCAGAAGAAGGAATTATGGAGTTAAAGGAAGCTGTCGATACTTTGATCGTGATCCCTAATCAAAAACTTTTAAGTTATGTGGGAAAACAAACTTCATTTACCAGCGCCTTTTCAATGGTAGATGATATTCTCAAGCAGGCAGTTTGCAGTATCTCCGACTTGATAGTCGTCCCCGGTCTCATCAATCTCGACTTTGCAGATGTAAAATGCATCATGGGAAGCATGGGCAAAGCACTGATGGGAAGCGGAACAGCCAGTGGAGAGAACAGGGCTGTGGAAGCAGCACAGAAAGCCATATCCAGCCCATTACTCGATGAAGCAACCGTGGATGGGGCTCAAGGCATCCTGATCAATATCACTGGCGGAGAAGACTTGACCCTCATGGAAATCAATGAGGCCTCCATGATGATTCAGAAAAATGCACACGATGATGCCCATATTATTTTTGGGGCTGTCATAGACCATAAAATGGAAGGTGAAATGCGTGTAACGGTTATAGCCACAGGATTCGAGCAGGCAGTAGCCTCGCCTATAGAAGAAAGGCCTGCGTTGAAAAAAGTGGTCGGAGGTGTTCCTCAAGTGGAAAGTGAAGACTCTTCATCCTCTTTTAAGCACCTTAAGTCCCTTGCGTCTTCTATAAAGGATGATAATCAGGATTCAGGCAACCTGAATGCCAACTTTGACATTCCTACATTCCTGCGCAAACACGCTGACTAATGCCATCTAATCCACGAAACTGGCGGGCTCTCCCGCCATTTCGGGGTGGCATTATTGATATTTGGAAAAGAGCTTAGCTATTTAATCCCCAGTTGTAATCCAGGTAGGAAATTTTTATTCCCGAACGCCGCAATTCTTTTGCGATCTCGGGAGATACGTAATTACCGATAAATTTCAGTACCCCTCCCCTGCTTTCAAAATCCTCCTCAAACCATTTAAAAATTGCAGAAAGATAGACCCGGTTTCCCCTACCTTCAATTCTCATTCCCTTTTTTGAGGACTTTAAAAACTTTTTCATCTGGTCATCCAATTGTTCATTTAGCCTGTCAACACGGTATGCCTCCAGCCTGAGGTCAGGACAACTGACGGAAGCACAAACAATGGCAACATGGATTCTTGGCTCATCCATCTTCCTTAGAATTTCATGCTCAATTTCATTCAAAGTCCTTTCCTTTCCTCCTACCAAACCGGCGGGCTTTTTCCAAACCCGACTGAAAAGGCTACCCGCATCTTTTATACTTTTTATCGGGTAATGGTCTGTTACCATTTTGGCCGCAAAAATATTATAGGTGTTAATCCAGAAAACCAGTTTATCCTGCTTTGTTTTTAAGGAATTTAATCTGGCCGAATTCAAACCGGCAATCAAATTGTTAAAACCAGGATCGTCCTTCAGGCTTTTGTAATCCACAGCATTGATTAATATTCCATCCACCGTTTTCGGCCTGACATGCTTTTTGACTAAGGCATCCCATCCCGAAAAATCAAAGGCTGCTGCCGGCATGGCCAACAAACCGAAAAATAATGAAAGGACAAAAATTCTCAATCTCCTTTTTTTCCCATTCATTCTTTTATTATTGTTTGGCATTTCCATCATCCCTTCCAAAATATCTAAAATTCAACCCGACTGAATTTTAGTAATTTTAAGAGAGTTTTCCTTACAAATTAATTAAGCTTATAATACCCTACCTGATCTTGATTATTATAAATTTACAAAATCTTCCTCATGAACAAATCAAAACAATTCAATCCCGTCCATGCGAGAGACTTTTTATTTGTTTCCGATCTGGATGGAACTCTCCTCCTTCCCGATGGAACCCTGCCTGAAGAATCCAAAAAGCGTCTGAACCGCCTTATTGATGATGGAATGCAGTTCACCATTGCTACAGCAAGAAATTATGACTCCGCTCACCCTATTTTAAAAGGATTGAATATCAATTTCCCAGTCGTTTTATTCAACGGAGTCTACCTTGCCGATTTTCACAGTGGGGAAATACTGGAGCACACCCAGTTTATTGATAAAATTGTAATCGACAGCATGCTGGATCTGGCAAAATTGAGCAATATAGAACCCTTTATTTACACATTTGGGAATCAACACCAGGTGTATTATCGCAAAGCCACCAACGCAGGTTCGACAGCCTATTTAAACAGCCTTGAAAAGGATGGAAGGGTCAAGCAGGTCTCCGAATTTGTTTTTCAGGAAGAGGAACATATTTCAGGATTTTTGTTAATAGGAACCTTTGAAAGCCTGCAATCGATTTATGATAGCCTTAAGGAAAAACATTTTGACCATCTTAATTTATATTTCGCTGAAGATGTCTCAATGAAAGGATATTATTGGCTGCAATCTTTTCATCAGCAGGCAAACAAGGGAAACATGTTAGAGAAACTGGTTGAAAGAATGAACTTTTCCATTAACAAAACCCTGGTTTTTGGTGATTATCTGAATGACCTTGATATGTTTCGAGTCGCCGGGCATTCAGTCGCCATGGGAAATGCCTTGCCGGAAGTTAAAGAATCGGCCCATCAAATAATTGGCCATAACCACCAGGGTGCGGTGCTGGATTTTCTTGAGTCTATCTGGAAAAACCCATAAACTATTGCAATAAACGATGGCAAAACCAGTATAATAAAAACCCAAAACAAACTTTATTTGAATATAAAATGGCTGAACAACCCCAAGAACCGGAAAAAACCGTCTACCAGCGGGACAAGACAGCAAAGGAACCTAAACCTCTTGCTGACGCCCCGAAATCTCCCGCCAAGCCGAAACCAAAAATAAAAAAGGTTTTCGTTCCTAAAAAAACCACTTTCACCACGGACAAACCCATGGAACACCGGGTGAGAAATATTCGGCTCACCTCTTTGGAATCCGCCAAAATGATCTTTGATATACTGGTGGATTTTCAAAACGACCTGGCCAAAGCCGAGATGGATGATCCAGACAAGCCTTTTCACGACTGGGAAAAAGTTGAAAAGTTTTTTTCGCGTCTCGCCAAAAAATACAGTATCTGCCAAAGCAAAAAACTGGGCGGCGATTTAGGCTGGGTCTACAAGGGCATGACGCTTCCTGACCAAATAATGACAAAGGAACTTCTGGAAGAAATAATGAAACTGGAAAAGTTTATTATCCCCGATCCCGTTAAAAGCAACCTGGGTTTTCATATCCTGATGATATGTGAAAGCCAGATTCATACTCCAAGGGATAAACCAGAAGAAAAAGAGAGCCGACCGCTTTTTTAGCCGGTGGCGATGTGCTTAATTACCCAGGAAAAAATGACGGATGTTTTCCACAACATATTCCTGTTGCGACCGGGTAATTTCATGAGAAACGGGAAGGGCTAAAGTTTCATCCGCTGCTTTTTCAGACTCAGGAAAATCTCCTTTTTTATAGCCAAGGGATTTAAAACATTCCTGAACATGAAGTGAAAGCGGGTAATAAATTTCACACCCGATCTTTTTTTCATTTAGAAAAGAACGCAATTCATCCCGACGGTTTCCCGCGCGGATGACGTATTGGTTATAAACATGTCTCAGGAAAACCTCCGGGGGCAACTGGATATATTGCGTCAAAGCGTTTTGCTGGAATAACTGGTTATACGTTGTCGCGTTTTGGCGCCTTTTTCCGGTCCAGCTTTCAAGATAGTTTAACTTTGCCTTAATCACACCTGCCTGCAAGGCATCCAGCCGGAAGTTTCCACCTATGATTTTATGGTAATACTTGGGCGCCGACCCATGCACTCGAAGAATCTTTAATTTTTCATAAAGTTCCTCCGAAGAAGTTGTCACGACACCCCCGTCTCCAAAGGCACCCAGGTTTTTGGCAGGAAAGAAGGAAAAGCAACCCATGTCTCCCAGAGACCCGGATCTATTATTTTTATATTCGGAACCAATGGACTGGGCCGCATCCTCAATCACCGTAAGATTATGTTTTTTACCCAATTCCACAATCGGGTCCATATCAGCACATTGACCATACAAATGGACAGGCATGATAGCGCGGGTCCGTGAAGTGATACACCTTTCAATGTGCTCCGCTTTTAAATTAAAAGTCACATCATTGATATCCACAAATACCGGTTTTGCCCCTGCCCTTATAATAGATCCCGCTGTCGCAAAAAAAGTATAAGGAGAAGTAATCACTTCATCTCCTTCACCTATTCCGGCTGCCATCAATGAAATCAATAAAGCATCCGTACCCGAAGAAACACCTACCGCAAATTTCGTTTGGCAGTATTCCGCAATTTTTTCTTCCATCTCGGAAACCTTGGAGCCCAGGATAAACATGCCACTCCTTACCGTGTCCGCCATTTCAATTTCAACATCGTTTAAAATCTGGTGGTAAGACGCGGGTATATCGAGAAGTTTCACCCCGGTTACCGCATCCGCCGACCCGTTTATTTTTTCCTGAAGTTCCTCAGGAGTGATCACCGGCACATCATCGGATGAAAATTTTTCCGGGTTCATGGAAATCACCGCATCAAAGCCGCAGTTTCGGGCAAGGATCGATGTCAGATTTTCCTCAAAACGGTCATCCTTCAAGGCTTCCGTCAGGTCACCCGCAGTCGGGGTTACCACACTCAAACTGGCTAACAGGCTCTTAACCTTTTTCCGGTGCTCTTGCGATAATTTTTGCATTACGGATGAAACCGTGGTGGACGCGACCCAGCTTTTACAATTTTTTGTAATACAGAGATCGGTAGCATTCGGTTCTCGAGATAGGGCCTGAGCCAAATAATCGTGATGCAAAAGTATTTCCATTTTTTAGTTATTAATGAGGAGATATTAAGAAATTAAAAACAGACATCCTGATCCAGTTCTTCTCGCAGGATGATCTCGGCCGGCGTGTAATATTTTTTGTTTGAATTGCATTTTTTACAGGATGGAACCAGGTTTCCCCGGGTGCTCTTGCCTCCTCGGGAAATGGGTACAATATGGTCCATTGTCAGAGTTTCACTGGGAAATTGCCCCCCGCAATAATGGCAGACCCCGGACTCGATCTTTTGTTTCCACCATTGTGACTGCCGGAGTTTTCTTGCTTTGGCTTTCTCGATCTTAAAATTATTTTCTTTCATAAGCTCAATCAGGCTTCCAACCTTTTCCCGGCCCAGACCGGCTGAATCATCAGCTGAGGCGACCAGCTGTTTCTAACAGCACGAACGGTACCCGTCAAACTTCCTTTTGGATACCAATGAATATCCCCCACATCAAACTCAAACCCAAGAGCTGCCGACAGCCGTGTATTCGAAGTCCAGAAACAACTTCCATAACTGAATTCGAAAATGGGATCAATGTGCAGGATAAAAGTTTTTCCCCGAGATTGAAATGGCAGCGCAATTTCGTACAAGCTCTGTATTTCCAACCTCTCAGGCAATCGCCAATCACAATAACCGCCCAGCTTTAGGTTATTCAGCTTTTCAATATATCCCTGGGCATCATACCAGCTGATATTATTTCCCGTTTCCACATAAGCATAACTTGCCTGCCACATCAAACCCGTCAAGGAATCTGATATGGTCTGATCATCATTATCTATAAAACGGGTTGACATATTTAAACCGGAATCATACCAAAAAGCGGAACACACAAAATATCAAAGGATGACACCACAATAATAACAAAAGGTTAGGGGTTTTAATACTTTCAAATTGAAAAACCCGAAGCGCGTTGAATTCACCCTCCCGGAAATGAGGACCCCATAAAAAACCTTGAGTCTACCGTTCCCCGAGCTGGCCCGGCAAAGCCGGGACAAATTGAAAACCACAATTTTTTATGTCTTCAACAGACTCTGGTGATTCAGGAAACCGATGGCAAATAAGCGGTTTTTCCGGGCTGTCATGCACGCGGCAGCGATTGTCTTCCGTCAACTCACCGCAAGGAAGATCCATAGAGTAATAAAGTTGATTGCGTTTTTCATCCGAGCCCACTACCCGAATTCCGCGATAGGACAAATATCGTTTCAACTCTTCCAGGCTTCCATGTTGTTGCAAAGTTACATCTCTTACTACCGTTATGTTGAGGGTCTGGCAGCATTCACCGCAGGAATGACATTCTCCTATCCTTTCCATGGGTCGATTCATTTTTCACACTTTCATTTTGATGATTATTTTTTTCTTTTTTTTGCCGGGGATTTTTTCCCAATATGCTCCACCGTTACCGTGGTGTGAATCCCTCCACGTACATTAAAATCACCCACGATGGTCATTTTTCGGGGTTTACAGGCCGAAACCAGGTCATCGAGGATAATGTTCACTACTTTTTCATGAAAACCCCCTTCATTTCGGTAAGAGGTAAGGTAGATTTTCAATGATTTCAATTCGATACAAATCTTATCCGGCACATAGCTGATGAAAAGAGTGGCAAAATCCGGCTGGCCGGTTTTGGGACATAAACAGGTGAATTCCGGACATTCCATATCTATGGTGTAATCCCTTCCCGGAAACGGGTTCGGGAAAGTTTCAATCTCTAAAATCTCTTTTTTTTCAGTCTTTTTCATAATTTTTTAAAAAAAATGGTTTTTTTTTAATTCCCACCTTGCTTTTCAAATTTTGGGTTTTATTTATAGTAAGCACTCTAAAGCAAGGAGTGCTAAAATACCTAAAACAGGAAAAAAATCCTTTAAAAACAATATCTTAACTGAATTCCAGAAGGAATTTTGTATTTTTATCAACTTTTTGCAAGTTTAACATTTTTTTAAGGAGTCTTTATGAAAATCCGACCGTTACACGATCGAATTTTAGTTCAACCCATCCTGGAAAAAGAGGTCCGCAAGGGCGGTATCATCATTCCTGATTCAGCGAAAGAAAAGCCCATCGAAGGCCGAGTGAAAGCAGTTGGAAAAGGCAAAATTGGCGATGACGGAAAACCGGTCAAACTCGAAGTAAAAGTGGGTGACAAAGTCCTCTACAGCAAGTATGGCGGAACCGAAATCAAATTTGACGGAGATGATTTCCTGCTCATGCGTGAAGACGATGTCTTGGCAATAGTAGGTTAGATTTTCCAATAAAATAATTATTCAAACAATTCATATCTCTATAAAAGAGAAGGAGATTCAAGTTTATGGCTAAACAAATTGTATATGATGAAACCGCTAGACATAAAATTCTGGCCGGTGTCAACCAACTTGCTAACACTGTAAAAATCACCCTCGGACCAAAAGGCCGAAACGTGGTTATAGACAAGAAATTCGGTTCTCCCACCATCACCAAGGATGGCGTGACCGTAGCAAAGGAAATTGAACTGGAAGACCCATTTGAAAATATGGGCGCGCAGATGGTAAACGAAGTGGCCAGTAAAACCAGTGACAACGCAGGGGATGGAACCACGACAGCTACCGTACTGGCACAGGCTATATTCCGCGAAGGAATGAAAAATGTGACCGCCGGCGCGAATCCCATGGATATCAAACGCGGCATTGAAGCTGCCGTCAACGCGGTTATCCCTGAAGTACAGAAAATGGCAAAACCGACCAAGGATAAAAAGGAAATTGCCCAGGTCGGAACGATTTCTGCGAACCAGGACAAAGCCATTGGCCAGATCATTTCTGAGGCTATGGACAAAGTGGGTAAAGACGGCGTTATCACCGTTGAAGAAGCAAAAAGTATGGATACCTCTTTGGAAATCGTAGAAGGTATGCAGTTTGACCGCGGTTACCTCTCCCCCTACTTCGTAACCGATGCAGAACGAATGGAAGCGGTTCTTGAAGATGCTTACATTCTCCTTCACGAGAAGAAAATCTCCAGCATGAAAGACCTGCTCCCCCTGCTTGAAAAAGTTGCAAAAGGCGGCAAACCTCTACTCATCCTTGCAGAGGACATTGAAGGTGAAGCTCTTGCAACTTTGGTGGTCAACAAGCTTCGCGGTACCCTGAATGTTTCAGCGGTTAAAGCCCCTGGCTTTGGTGACCGCCGAAAAGACATGCTGAACGATATCGCCATTCTCACCGGAGGAAAGGTCATCACCGAAGACATTGGTGTTTCCCTCGACAGTGTTGAGCTGGCCGATCTGGGTCGCGCAAAACGCATCACCATCGACAAAGACAACACGGTAATCGTAGATGGAAAAGGAAAAGCCTCTGACATTCAGGCACGGGTCAAACAGATCCGCAACCAGATTGAAGAGACCTCTTCCGATTACGACCGTGAAAAACTTCAAGAGCGGCTTGCCAAACTGGTTGGTGGCGTAGCCATCATTAAAGTGGGTGCCGCGACTGAAACGGAAATGAAAGAAAAGAAAGCCCGTGTGGAGGACGCCCTGCATGCAACCCGTGCAGCCGTTGAGGAAGGAATCATCCCGGGAGGTGGCGTGGCATTTATTCGCGCCCTGGGCTCCCTTGATAAAATGAAGGGAGACCATGATTTCAAACTTGGCGTCCAGATTATTCGCCGGGCCCTTGAGGAACCCCTTCGCCAAATCGCTTCAAACGCGGGAGAAGAAGGTACCGTTATTTGTGAAAAAGTCAAAACCCTGAAAGGCAATATGGGTTTTGATGCTAAAAACGGCGAATACACCGACATGATCAAAGCCGGCATCATCGATCCTGCAAAAGTAACCCGTACTGCGCTGCAAAACGCATCCAGTATTTCAGGGTTGCTGTTGACCACGGAAGCGATGATCACCGATCTTCCTGAAGAAAAGGAAGAACATAACCACGGTCCTGCTGGCGGTGGCATGGGTGGAATGGGCGGTATGGGTGGAATGGGCGGTATGCCCGGAATGATGTAAGTTACCCCCTTAACCTATAAACCTCCAAACCCCGGTCCCGTAGAAACGGGATCGGGGTTTTTTTTTGACAAAAACTGGAACGGCCAATATTTTTTTTATGGCAGTATCGTTGCTTCATCGGCTCTGTGCGTGCTGTTGACAGGATACAGTACAAACATTAGTATGAAAACGTTCGGGATCTGAACTTCAGTTCAAACAGGGTTCCCGTTCCCATAATTGCATTCTTCGGGAAAGAACAATATGGCCGGCACCTCAAAAAATGTTTTAGGAATGATTCTCGCCGGTGGCGAAGGCAATCGCCTTTATCCTCTGACCCAGCATAGAGCCAAGCCCGCGGTTCCTTTCGGCGGAAAATACCGGTTGATCGATTTTGTCCTGAGCAATTTCATCAACTCCAGTGTTTATTCCGTCTATGTACTCACCCAGTTCAAATCGCAATCCCTGACCGAGCATATCAATGAAAGCTGGCGTTTTGGTTCCCTGATCCACAACCACTTTATCCTTCCCGTGCCCGCACAAAAACGCACGGGCGATACCTGGTATCAGGGCACCGCAGATGCCATTTATCAAAATATCAACCTGATTGAGGATGGTGATTTTGATCTCATTGCCGTTTTCGGGGCGGACCATATTTACCGGATGGACCTCCAGCAAATGATCGATTTCCATACAAAAAAGAAAGCCGATGTGACCGTTTCAGCCATTCCCGTACCCATCAAGGATGCCAGCGCATTCGGAGTCATACAGGTTCAGGAAAAATTCCGTATCATCGGCTTCCAGGAAAAACCCAAAAGGCCGAAACCCATTCCAGGACGGGATAAAGAAGCCTTTGCTTCGATGGGAAATTATATTTTCAACAAAGATTTTCTAATCGACATCCTATATAAAGACGCGGAGGACAAAAACTCCTCACATGATTTCGGTAAAGATATTTTGCCGAAAATTTTCAAGACATCCCGGGTTTACGCGTATGACTTTCGCCGAAACCGCATTCCCGATCTCACCAAAAAAGAAACAGGATATTGGCGCGATGTAGGAACCATCAAGGCCTTTTGGGAAGCCAATATGGATTTAAGAAGCGTCAACCCCGATTTCAATCTCTACAACAAAAAATGGCCAATCCGCCCCGCAACTTACGGGAGCCCTCCCGCCAAGTTCGTTTTCAACGAAGACGGTCGCCGCGGGCAGGCGATTGACAGCATCATCGGGGAGGGAAGTATTATCAGTGGGGGTAAGGTGCAAGAGTCCGTCATCGGCAGCGAAGTCCTCATAGACAGCGGAGCGGAAGTCAAAGGCTCCCTGGTCATGGACCGGGTAAAAATCAACAAAAACTGCAAAATAAGAATGGCCATTATCGACAAGGATGTAGAAATTCCCCCCGGAGCAGAAATAGGCTATGATTCTAAACATGACAAGAAACGATTTTTTGTGGACAAAGAATCAGGGATCATAGTTATCCACAAAGGCTACAAATTCTCCTGATCCATTTCAAATAACTCCATGACTCTTCCTGGTATTAACCATCTCCTGGCGCAACCGGATAAATATTTAAAAGGAAAGACCGTTGGCCTTATTGTCAACCACACCAGCCTTGCCAGCGACCATCAACATTCGATCGAGCATTTTAAATCCCATCCCTCTTTCAAACTAAACGCGCTTTTCGCGCCCGAACACGGGCTCTATGGAATCGCCCAGGACATGATCGAAATAGAAAATGAGGTCGATCCGGTTTCGGGACTGACCGTTTCCAGCCTTTACGGAAAAACCGAAGAGACACTCCAGCCAAACCCGGATGCGTTAACCGAAGTCGACAATCTGATTTTTGATATTCAGGATGTGGGGGCGCGTTACTATACTTTCATTTACACCATGGCAAAGTGTATGGCCATTTGTAAAGAGTCCGGCACGAGAATGATTGTTTGCGACCGACCCAATCCCGTAAACGGCATCCACCTGGAAGGCAATCTTGTTAAAGAGGGCTTTCGGTCTTTCGTCGGGCAATATCCCCTTCCCAACAGGCATGGCATGACGGTGGGAGAACTCGCGTTATATTTTAACCACGAAATTGAAATCGGCTGTGAACTCAAAGTCGTACCCATGACCCACTGGAACCGCGAGCAATGGTACGATGAAACGGGACTGCCCTGGGTGCCCCCCTCCCCCAATATGCCGACGCTCGATACAGCCACAGTCTATCCCGGTATGTGCCTGATCGAAGGCACGCAACTTTCCGAAGGCCGGGGAACCACCCGCCCCTTCGAAAATTTTGGCGCCCCTTATATTGATCCACATCCATTATTGAAGAGAATGGAAAATGACTTGGAGAAATTACCCGGCGTCCTGTTTCGCCCTCAATTTTTCCAACCCATGTTCCAGAAACATGGAAGTGAAGTTTGTGGCGGACTGCAAATTCATGTCACCGACCGAAACCAGTTCAAGCCCCTGTTAACCACCCTGGCCTTGATTCGAGCCATTTCCGAACTGTATCCAAACGATTTCAAATGGCGTACCGAACCCTACGAATTTGTCAGCGACCGGCTGGCCATTGACCTCCTCTACGGCAACGATCATTTTAGAGAAACGGTTTTTAAAGACACATTCTCGTTAGATGAAATAGAACAAAGCTGGCAGGAAGAACTGCAAAGCTTCAAGGAAGTACGCAACAACTACCTGATTTATTAAAAAATAAAGGAACTTGCCTATTTATTTGTGGAAGGAGGAGCCGTATTCCACACTTTTGTGGAATATTAAATCTTAAAATACAATCTTACCAGTAGTTTAAGAAGGATTAAAATAAAACGATAAATGGTTCCTAAAAACCCAATTTTGTGAGATAATGATTCGCTTTGGAAAATTAGTTTAATCAGTCCTTCAATACCCGCCGGCCCATGCCCGCCATATCTATTTGATAAAAAAGGACTTGTAGATTTTCCTGGCCATTTCCCAAAAAATTAATTAATTGCCTGGAAGTATTGACAAAACCTCTGATGGTACCTATATTTCCACCTTTGCCTGTTGTTATAAGCCTATGAGTTTAAAGGAAAAACTCCTCTCTGATATGAAGGAGGCGATGAAGTCCAAAGATTCTGTGAAACTGGGCACAGTCCGAAGCGTCATATCTGCCGTAAAAAATCAGGAAATCGATTCAAAAAAAGAACTTAATGAAGAGGAAATTCTTACCCTCGTCAGTCGTGAAGTAAAGAAAAGAAAGGAAGCCGCTGCCCTTTATGAAAAAGGGGGTCGTCCTGAATTAAAAGATAAAGAAATTCAGGAAATGGAAATTTTGAAAACTTATTTGCCCGAGCAGGTTTCTGAAGAAGAATTGCGTAAACGTATTCAGGAAGTGATTTCCGAAACAGGCGCGCAGGGAATGAAAGATTTTGGAAAAATTATGAAAACCCTGGTGCCCGAATTTAAGGGCAAAGCAGACAATGCCCTCATAAAGGAACTGGCCAACGAATATCTGAATTAACGATTCAAACTTGCATCTTTTGGATGCCGAACCATTTACTGATATATTGAAATACTCGATCCCAGACAGCGTAATTGATGAAGTCAGAGACCGCACCGATATTGTCGAAGTGGTTTCCCAGTCTGTCGCCTTAAAAAAAGTCGGCAAGAACTATAAGGGTCTCTGTCCCTTTCATTCGGAAAAGACCCCTTCCTTCACCGTCAGCCCTGAAAAGCGTATTTACCACTGCTTCGGTTGTGGTGCGGGTGGAAATGTTTTTAAGTTTGTAATGGAAACGCAAAACATTTCATTTTTAGAAGCGGTTCGAAAATTTGCCCGGAACGCAGGTATTTCAGTTCCCCAACCCAATGCAGCCCATTTGAACGATCCTCGCAATAAGGAAAGGGAAGCTCTGAAAAAGATAAACGAGCTTGCCGCAAACTATTTTCATGGTTTGCTAAACAATGCCGAAGCCGGGTTGGCGGCCAGGGACTATTTAAATAAACGGAACTTTTCCGGAGATATCCTGGATCAATACCAGATTGGCTGGTCGGCGCCCGGATGGAAAGGACTGATCAACCACTTTCAAAGAATAGGGAATCTTTCCAGAAAGGCGGTGGTGCAGTCCGGCCTCGTGATTGAAAAGGAAGACGGCTCCAACGTATATGATCGTTTTCGGGGTCGGGTGATATTTCCCGTCAAAGACCTGCATGGCTGTGTAATCGGGTTTGGCGGGCGAGCCATTGCCGATAGCGATAACCCAAAATACCTGAACTCCCCGGAAACGCCCCTTTACCAGAAGAGCCAGGTTTTATTCGGGATGGACATCGCCAAACAGGCTATTCGAAAAGAAGACCAGGCTATTTTAGTAGAAGGTTACCTGGACCAGATGAGAGCCACCCAATATGGCATCTTAAACACGGTTGCCACCTGTGGAACCGCATTGACCCCGAAACAGGCCGCCATACTGAGAAACTACACCAGCAACGTGGTTCTGGTTTTCGACTCAGATAAAGCAGGCCGGGCCGCGGCAGATAAGGGGTTTGAGGTTCTTCACGAAAAGGGCCTGAATGTAAAAACAGTATTCCTGCCTGAGGGTCAAGATCCGGATTCCTTTATCCAGGAAAAGGGTGCGGAAAATTTTATCGAAAAAATAAAAATCGCAAAACCCTATTTGGAATCTTATATCGATAGCGTTGTAGCAGGTAAAAATGGCAATTCCCCCTCTGAAAGGGTGGAGATGGCCAATAAGGTATTGCCCATGGTTGGGAAAGTCCACAATCTTGTGGAACGGAATGGCTTGCTGGAATATTTCTCTTTTAAGGCAAAAATCGATGATGCATCGTTTTTAACGGAATTAAAAAAGTCTTTCTCCCGCAACCAGTCCAGGGTCGATATCCCGGAGACAGAAACGAATTCCATTTTAAATTTGGAGAGGCATTTAGTTCACCTGGTTCTCTCCGATAAGGAAAGCGCAGAAAGGGTTCTTAAAGCAGTGAACCTGGAAGACTTTTCCAACCCGGTACTAAAATCCATTGCAACCACCTGCTTGCAAAAGATAAGTGAAGGTGAAGACCTGGAAATTGACAAGCTCATCGACCAAACCGACGACCCGGAAACAAGGAGTCGCTTAACCCAGTTTGGACTCGAGCCTTTAGAGTTCGATTCCCCTGAAAAAACCGTTTCAGATTGTGTCAATAAATTTAACAATATTCATATCAAATCAAAAATAAAAATAGTCAAACAACAGCGCAACGAAGCTGAAATGGCCGGCCAGGTAGAAAAGTCGCGCGAACTTCAGAACAAGCTTCGTGAGATGCAATTAGAATTAACCCATTAAAATTGTTTTTTTATTCAACCACCGCTTAGCGTAAGAGGAGATATTGTCCAGATGGCCACAATGGAAAAATTGACCCATGTTTCTGAAATCAACCAACTGGTTTCACAAGGCAAAGAAAAAGGTTACCTGACTTATGAGGAGGTCAACGATGTCTTGCCTTCTGATGTTGTCACGCCGGATCAAATTGACGATCTCATGGCCCTTTTCAGCGAAAACGAAATCGCCATAGTAGATACCTCCTTGAAAGGGGAAAAAATTGCTTCCTCTAAAGAGGACAAGAAAGACGACACCGAAGAAGACGCACAGGCTGCCAAGTCAGATTCCGTTTCTATCGATGATCCTGTAAGACTATACCTGCGTGAGATGGGAACCATTTCCCTTCTAACCCGAAAAGGCGAAGTAGAAATTGCCAAACGAATTGAAGCCGGACAAAATGAAGTGCTTTCAGCGGTCGCAAACTGTGGGGTTACTATTCGAGAATTCGTATCTCTGGCAAATAAGGTCAAAACCGGGGAATTGCGGATTTTTGACATCATTCAAGCAACAGAGCCCGAGGAAGGAAAAGAAGCCCTGGAGAAAAAGGAAATTAAAAACCTTCAAAAACGCGTTAAAGCCCTGAAGACGGAATGCCAGAAACTGGAAAAGTTACGTCTGCGGTTAGAAGGCGGGAAACTGTCAGAAAAAATGCACGCCAAGGTTACGGACCAGGCGGAAAAACAGCAAAAGGCGGTGGAGAAAATGATCTCCAACCTGGGCCTGTCCAGCGATGTGATGGATGAAACCATTGAAAAAATTTATGAAATCGCTGCGGAATATCGGGAAGCAGGGAAACAAGAGCGTGACATAGAAAGACAATTGCGCATGTCCCTTGCCGGTGTGAAGAAACTGGCTAAAAACTGGGCCAAACAGAAAAGTGTGAAGCTGCCTACCGGGAAAGTCATCACTCGACCCCAGTATGATAATTACATGAAACAGATACAGGGTGGACGGCGCAAAATCAAAAAAATTGAGAAAGATACCGTAACCAGCAAAGACAGTCTGCTGGCAACCGTTCGCTCTATTGCCCGGGGAAGGGTAAAGGAAAAAACCGCAAAACGGGAACTGGCGGAAGCCAACCTGCGTTTAGTGGTCAGTATCGCCAAAAAGTACACCAGTCGGGGCCTCCAGTTTCTGGACCTCATCCAGGAAGGCAACATAGGCCTTATGAAAGCCGTGGATAAATTTGAGTACCAGCGCGGATATAAATTTTCCACTTACGCAACATGGTGGATTCGGCAGGCCATCACCCGGGCTATTGCTGACCAGGCAAGGACCATCCGAATTCCGGTCCATATGATCGAAACCATCAACAAACTTATCCGGGTATCCAGACATCTGGTCCAGGAGCTGGGCAGAGAACCCACTCCCGATGAGATTGCTGTCAAAATGAGTCTTCCTGTTGACAAGGTCCGCAAGGTCTTAAAAATCGCAAAAGAACCCATATCCCTGGAAACCCCCATTGGAGAAGAAGAAAACAGCCATCTTGGAGATTTTATCGAGGATAAAAAAGTTCTTTCGCCCATTGACTCCGTAGTCAAAAGGAATCTCAAGGAACAAACCCTGAACGTACTTTCGACCCTCGCATCAAGAGAAGAGCGTGTTTTACGCAAACGGTTCGGAATCGGAATGGACTCGGAGCACACGCTTGAAGAGGTGGGGCAAGACTTTGCTGTAACCCGTGAAAGAATCCGGCAAATTGAGGCCAAGGCTCTCCGTAAACTACGTCATCCCAGTCGCAGTAAAAAATTGCGTAGCTTTATCGAAAGCTGATTGCGGAGCGGGCCTATAGCTCAGTTGGTAGAGCCCCCGGCTCATAACCGGTAGGTCACAGGTTCGAATCCTGTTGGGCCCACTGCTCGCCCCATGGGCAGGACTTCTCCTTTGCCGGGAATATCTGGCCAACTCCCAGAAATTCGCAGTATGCCAGAAGGATTGCCCCATAAACCATCTTACGGATTAGAGCATTCCCGCAGGTGGGATCCAGCTTGTAAGACGAAATAAATACAACTAATCCCGTGTCGGAGACTTTCAGCCCTTTATTGATTCAAGGAATATTCTTAAAATTTCAGGAGGGTTTTCACCTTGCTTTCAAAGCTGTTTTTTTGAAGGGGTTTGACGATGTAGTCTTTGATTCCCAGTTTTAAGGCTTCAATCACTTTTTCTTTGGAATCTTCAACGGTAACCATCATGAAGGGGGTATTTTTCAGCGATTCTTCCTTTCTGACCGCCTTATAAAATTCCAGGCCATCCATCACCGGCATATGCCAGTCAGAAATAATCAGATCCGCCTTTTGCATCTTCAGTTTATGAAGGGCCGTCTCGCCATTTGTTGAAGCAACAATATTGTTGATTCCCATTTTTTTGAGCAATTCAATGGTCATCTTACGTGAAACTTTTTCATCTTCCACGACACATACGGTGTAATCCATTTTGCTCCCCGAACAATTAAAGATTAACGAAATTCACGCCCCTCTTTAATTTAACCTGTAAATTCTACCATTTTTTACCAGAAAATAATTGTGTAACTTGACATTTCAAACTCCCGATTCTATCTATTTTTCAGGATAAGGAATATCCTCTCGGCCGGGAACCATGACAAACCAATTTTCAACTGAATTTTATTGGAGGGCGATATCATGAGTCTCGTAACTTGGCACCCAGATGAAACTTTAAACAGGTTTTTTGATACGGACCGTTTTTTCAATGTGAATCCTTCACGATGGCATAGGGAAACAGAAGTTCTTTTACCGAAAGTCAATGTGACCGAAACTGAAAGCTCCTTTCATTTGGAAGCAGAAGCTCCTGGAATGCAAGATAAGGACATTAATATTGAAGTCCATAATAGTGTATTAACTATAAAAGGCCATAAGGAGAATAAATCCGACAAAGAAAAAGAAAACTACCATATTCGTGAATTCAGCAGCCAAAGTTTCGAAAGAAGCTTCAGGCTAAGTGACCGGGTAGATACTGAAAAAGTATCAGCTCATATCGAAAATGGAATTCTAAAAGTCGATTTGCCCAAACATGAGCAAGTAAGGCCTCAAAAAATCGAGGTTCAGACCAAAAGCTGACCTTACCAAAAAATAGGGTAGCCGGCTCACGTAAAGAAGTGCCACACGGAGCCGGCCTATTTTATTAAAAAACAAGGCTAAATTAATTCCCCTCGGGCTTTAAATTTTCATACGGTGTGGGTTGAGATTGTGGTAAAACATTCAGGAACAGGTACTGGACAATCCAGTGCAAATACGACAACTTGATTCCTGCAGGAAAGAATGAAATCTCTCGCATCAGTAACTGACAACGATATAGAAACAATCAAAATGGCTCTAAACGATTCCATTTCTGATATGACCAGTGAACTCAAAAACGACCTGAGCCCGGAGCAAAAAAACTCACTGATAAATTATAAGGAAAAATATTCGCGCGTTTTTGACAAACTCAAAGCCAACGGTTCGATGTACGCTTTGACCGAGACAGATCTGGACATTGTTGCAGGCGGACTAAACGATGCCATAGAATTGATAGAAGACAATCTCACAGACGACTTGAGCGAAGAAGAAAGCGAGGAGATTCTGGCGTATAAGAACGATTGCCAGCGTCTCGTGGATTTGCTGGCAAATTAAAACCTCCCTATCGTAAAAAATTAACGTAGTAGCCGTAGTAAAACATCCAGCCTGTAATGCCCGTACCTGCTACCATGCAGAGTATCCAGCCTGTTTTGCTGTCCTTTTTAACACTTCCCTTATCTTCATACATCCATGCTGAATGCACCAGCATTCCCATAAAGAATGAAATCACAAAAAAGGACAGAACCAAAATAAGGATCATGAACCCCGAAAAATCTGTAGACTGAATACTCATAATAAAAAACCGGACTGGGAGATCCCCAGATAAGCAAGGAGCCAGGCAATAGCCAAAACTCCTCCAATTATCGCCCCAAATGCAGCGGCGACTTTAACAAACACACCAAAAATTTCTTTTCCTGTCTGTTTTTTTGTCCAGAAACTGATTGCAAGGGTCAAAACCCCAATTATAACAGTAGTGCCAATATAATATCGTGGAGACATACTCAGAAATCGCAATTATTGTTTAACTTTATTTTCAAAAATTCGAGTTTGCAGTCAGGGAACTTCTTCCACGCGAATAATATTTGTCCAATTTGGGATGCCTACCGGGATCCCGGTGGTAATCACAACCCGGTCCCCTTTTTTCAATTGCTTTCTTTTTTTCAGCATAATAATAAGCTGTTCCATATGCAGCAACAAATGTTTGTCCTCTTCCACCACAATAGGTACCGTGCCCCGGATTAAATTCAGCAAACGGGCTCGATGCAGGCTGGGGGTGAAGGCAAAAACGGGAACCATCGGCTTTGCGCTTGCCACCATTTTAGCCGTCCCTCCACTATGAGTGAAAACCACAATGGCGCTGGCATTGAGCAATTCAACCATTCTATTCGCTGAATAGGTTATCCCGGCATTTATAGTGGGTTCTCCTTCAAAAAACTTGTTCCAAGGTTCTATGGTTCGGGTTCCGGCCAAATAAGATTCGATATTCAATGCCGTATCCACCATCACTTCGACAGCCGCCCCTGCATGCTTTCCTACCGCTGTTTCCCCGGACAGCATAATTGCATCTGCACAATCCATAACGGCATTGGCCACATCAGAAACCTCGGCACGGGTAGGTCGAGGATTTTCAATCATCGATTCCAGCATTTGGGTTGCCACAATAACGGGTTTCGAGTGTTTTGCGCCTACCCTGAGAATTCGCTGTTGAACCACTGGAACTTCGGTTAGAGAAACCTCTATCCCCAGGTCCCCTCGGGCCACCATGACCCCATCCGCTTCCTCAATAATTTCTTCAAGATTGTTTACAGCCTGCTTACGTTCAATTTTTGCAATGACCTCAATGCCTTCACTACCCTGCTTCCTGATCAACCCTTTCAATCTCTTGACATCCTGGGCGGAACCTGTGAAAGACAAGGCTATCAGATCAACTCCTTCCTGAATTCCGAATTTCAGATCGGCTTTATCCTTTGCGGTTATAGGGTCCGCACTCAGTTTGGAGTCTGGGAGATTAATTCCCTTATGATCAGAAAGTTTTCCTCCCGTTTGGATTTCCACCTCAACCCTTTTACCCGCGACCTGTTTTACCACACCGCTCAGCTTGCCATCGTCCAGAAAAATCCGTCCTCCTTTTGATACCTCTTTATGGAATTGCTGGTACTGGACCGGGACCAGGGTTTCATCCCCCACCTTATTTTCAGTGGTAAACGTAAGTCTTTGCCCTCGCTTGAGATGAATGGACCCTTCTTTGAATTTTCCTACCCTGATTTTTGGCCCTTGCAGGTCTAACAGAATCCCCACATAAGAATGATGTTCCGCTTCAACCTCGCGAATCCATTGAATCCACTGTCGAACTGTTTCATGAGTTCCATGCGAAAGATTGAGTCTGAAAATGTTCACCCCTTTTGCCACAAGACTTTTTATCGTTTTTTTGTTTGCACTTGCAGGCCCTAAAGTTGCGATTATTTTTGTGAGTCGATTAGCCATAATTTCTTCTCAGTCCTTTTTCGGGAAAAGAGAATAGCTCCTGGGAATTTCTCTAAAAGGCATCAGAAGTAAATTTTTCAGCGATACCTCATCACTTGTTCTGAATTGATCCACACCAATAATTATCTTGGGCTGTTCCCTTTTTGCTTCTTGAATATAAGTTCCCAATAACCGATCCCATATGGAAAGATTAAAGCCGAAGTTGGAATTGGTTTCCACTTTTTCAACCGAATGATGAATCCGGTGCATATCCGGAGTAACTATAATATATCGTAAAAAGTAATCCAGCTTTCCAGGCAAAGTGATATTTGAATGGGAAAACTGCGCCATTCCATTCAACACCGCTTCAAAAAGGACAACCGCAAAAGGGGAAGGACCCAGAGCAAAAACCAGCCCTATTTTAAATAACATGGAACCCAGAATTTCAATGGGGTGAAACCGCAAACCCGATGAGACATCCAAGTCCAGATCGGAATGATGGACCACATGAAACTGCCAGAAAAAAGGGATCACATGGGAGACTACATGCTGGATGTAAATCATCAAATCCAGAATAATAACAGCGGCGACCACTTCCAGGCCGTGCCACCATTCAAAATAGTTGAACAGCCCCCAGCCTCTTTCCTCCGCAAACTGAGCCGCGCCGACTGCAGCCGCTCCAAACACCAGTCGTACGGCAAGAATATCTATTCCCGTCAACGCAAGATTGATTCCTAATCGTTTTTTTTTCGAATCTACGGTGGGGTGTCTTTGTATGATCGATTCCAACGCCAGCATCAGCAGGAATACCCCCAGAAAAACCGCAAACCGAATTTGTTGGATTTCCATGATTACATTTTACTCTAATTCCCTACCCTTTGCATAAAGGGAATTCCTGTCTTTTCTCGTCACTGAATCTGGAGTTGCTGCCAGAAACTCACTTTTTTGTTTGCATTTTTTTCTTTTTGTTTTCCATCCCAAAGAGCAAATGCAACCAAACCATTCATTGACTCTCTGAACTGGACGTCAAAAGGGCTGGCTGTTTTTAAATTCCTAAGTAAAACGACAGTCCACCCGCCATTTTTCCAAATTCCTTTACCCGTCACCTGCTGATCCTCCAGCGATTGAACCGTGAGCGCCCCGAAACCACTTGCATTCATTTCTTCGACGGATTTTTCGCTAAACGGGTTTACTGCGACCCATTTATTTTTTATCCGCAACCGGCCTTCTACCTTTTGAAAAGAGTCAGCTTTCCAATGCCAGATATTAACCGGCTTTTTTCTTTCTCCCATCCCGTAATAAATGGAATCGAATCCAGACCTGGAAGAAAACTGCAATGCCGCGGCATCCATATAAAAACGGGCCCCAGGTTCAGCCGTATCCGGGGTTTCGTCTTTCCACTGCAGCCGAAAAGCGATATGTTTAAAATCATGAATGGACTGAATGTTGATAACAGCGGGCTTGCCTGAAGCAGATTTCAACGCCCTTAGCTTGACGGGGACACTTTTTATCCCTTGCCAGACAGGGGCTTCAGGCGACAGGCCGATTTTTTTCGATGTCGGGTAAGAAACGATTTTTTGCGACATCCGTAAAGGAGGAATCTCTTCACTTTTTTGCTGAGACTGAAGAAAATGAACCAGGTGCCAGAGATCTTCTGATGCAACATAATCGTAGGCACTCATGGGTGTTCCATCCATACCTGTTACCAAAGTATGGTAAATCTCCTCAGAAGAAAAACCGGCTTTATACAACCCGGGTTTCTTGAGATCATAAACAACGGAGGGGTTCCCCCAGGCATCCGTCAGCTTATTTTCCAGACGCCCGGACCGCTCTCCTTTTTCACCGTGACACCTTCCGCACCTCAGTTCTTTATAAAGAACCTTTCCTTTATCTACGGAATGTTTTTCGTAGGGAGGCTCCAACCCGGCGGACATTTTAAAATCGGGTGTCTCGATTTGAAACCGGTCTGAGAAATATTTTATATATTCCACCAGGCTCATTAACGTTTCTTCAGCCAAAACGTCCCCCCATGCTGGCATCGCCGTTCCCGGGACCCCTTTTTTAATGGTTCGATACAAATCCTCATTTCGGGGAAGAGCATTACTGGGGGTGGATCGAAATTTAAAAATACCCAAAGAAAGGTCTCGAGGGAGAGGACGTAAATAAGAGGAGGCTTTACCATTCCCCTGACCATGCAAACCATGGCAATGAACACAAAACCGCAAGTAGGCTTTTTCGCCTTCTTTAATTCGTTCCACTTTTTCCTGAGCATCCCGGCCACGGGGTTCCGTCAACTCAATCAACCTTTCAATGGTCTTGGACTCGTTAGCAAAGACCTGGGGAAAAAAAATTGAAAGAAAAAGAATCCCGTCAGGAATAATGACCGGCAAGATTTTGAAACCGGTAAGATCGAATAACACACCGTTTTTTCCAAAGCAATTAGAGTCGTTACCCTAAATTATAAACGTGGATTAAATTATGGGTTAGGTAAAAACCGCTCGGTGGAAAAATCAAGGTTGATCTTTTTTCTCAGCCTGTTCTTTTTCGAGTTGATATTGTTTGATTCTTGCTTCCGAATTCCGACGCATCAGAATAATACACGCTTCGGCCATCAACCCTATAAACCAGAAAGTAGTGAAAAATATGACCCATGCGAAGAACAGGTTGAACCAGTATTGGTTGGGTGTGTAATCGGTGGATATATGAATAAGTGCCCGCAAATCCGCTTTTTGAACTTCCGTAGCCTTTACGTATTTCAAATAGAACGGGTGCTTTTTTTTATAAGCGAACGCGATCATTTCGTCACGTGGCAGGTCAATGAAGGTCATAACATCCCGATTATGCTCCTTGAAAAACATCCTCATTTTAACTACCGCAGGAGAGTCAGGAGGATTATCGTTGTAATACCAATAGACCACTACCGTGGTAAGAATTATAGACACCCATAAAGAAATACGGCTGATCCATTTTTCCTTTTTATCCTCGATTTCCTGTGTTACTGGCTTTATTTCTTCCATTTCAAACCCGAATTAAATTTACTACATTAAACATACCAGACCCTAAAAATGAATTCCAGTTGCAGTTTAACTTCTCCCTGATTAGTATGGTCTGGGCAATCCTGTTTCCGCTAAAAAATCAATAAAAAGGGTTCAATGCAAAACAAAAGTTCCATCGGCTATCTCCAACTGTTGCGGCAAAATGAATCCTTCCGCAACCTCTGGTTTGGACAAGTGGTATCTGAATTGGGAGACTGGCTGAACAGCATTGCTATTTATGCGCTGATACTGAGGCTCAGTGATTCCGGGATGGCCATGGCCGGCGCCATGATGGCAAAACTCCTTCCCATAGTTTTGATCAGTCCCATTGCCGGAGTCGTGGTAGATCGAATCAGCAGAAAAACCGTAATGATCGTCAGCGATTTGCTGCGGTTCGTGGTCGTGCTGGGATTCCTTCTTGTCGAAGACCAGAGCACCCTGTGGTTTATTTATGCCCTGGTTATTATAGAAATTTCTCTATCCGGTTTTTTTGAACCTGCAAGAAGCGCTATTATTCCTTCACTTGTTCCCAAGGAACACCTGGTAACAGCAAACGCACTGAGCGGTTCAACCTGGTCGGTCATGCTGGCTTTTGGGGCCGCCCTTGGGGGGGTGGTAGTGAGTCTTTTTGGTATTCGCGTTGCCTTCATGGTTGATTCCTGCACCTTCTTAATTTCCGCCTGGTTCATATCCAGAATTCCTTCAGGGACAAGCCTCGCAAAAGAGCATTCAAAGAAAAATGGATTTCAGGAACTGATGGATGCAATGCGTTACCTGTTAAAAGAACCGGTGGTGCTTGTTTTGAGCCTGTTAAAATCCGGATTGGCCGTGGCGGGCGGGATAATGACCCTCATCCCCCTGATGGCCAACCAGGTGCTTTCCAAAGCTTCCATGCTTTCCCTGGGTATAGGGGTTCTTTATTCAGCACGTGGGCTGGGGGCCGCCTTGGGTCCTTTGCTGGTTAAAAGGTTTTTCGGTGAAACCGCCAACGTTTTACACTGGTCTATTGCAGCGGCTTTTTTCTTAAAAGCACTTTCCTATTTTTTTATAGCCAGTTCTGAAAATTTATGGACCTTATCCTTTGGAGTCGCCGCAGCCACATTTTTCGGTTCAATCATTTGGGTATTCAGCTCGTCCTTAATTCATTTATCCACACCGGATCACTACCTGGGGAGGGTGTTCAGCTTTGAGCTGGCCATTATGACTTTAGTAATGGGAATCAGTAACTGGGGAGTGGGATTCGCCGTAGATGATTTGGGCATGACCTCCAACGAAGTGGCTTTTTGGATGGCCGGCCTGGTGGCTCTTCCCGGTTTGTCCTGGACGGGCTTTCTTACCTTTATCCGCAAACAACTTCAACAGGGGAAATGTGCAGGGTCGACCTGCCCCATTGACCCGAGCGGGTTCAACCCTCTACCCCTGGTACAGGAAGACCAAATTGAGAAAAAGATTCAATCGGGAGAGAAATAGTCTGCCACCGACTTACCAATATCGAAATGGCTGATTATCCGTTGAGCATCTTCCTGCGTGTTGGCCCAGCGATAAGCTTCCGCGACTCCTTCTTTTTGTCCCAAAGCGTGCAAAACCCCAACGGAAACAAAAGAGGTGGCAAGGTCGGTAGATTGTGAAAAGTTCAATACCATTTCAATCATCTTCTCCATCCCTGCAGCGTCAAGGCTATGGTACTTTTTTAATAGGTTGCGAATATTTTCCTCACCATAGGTATTCGTATAGGAGGCGCCAATACCCGGTTCCTGATAAAGGTGCAGTATTTCTTCTTCCATCGTTTTCCCCATGCAACTCCTGGTTCAGGAAGGAGTTGCCCCTTCCTTTTTCACCCAAAACTCTTCAAACTCCGCCTGATAAGATAATTTTGTAAAATCCTTCATGCGATCCAGAAACACCAGCCCTTTGAGGTGGTCAATCTCATGCTGTAAAACAACTGCTTCAAAACCGGACACTGTTTTTTGGATTTTCTTTCCCCACCTGTCATAAGCATTGAGTGTGATGGTGGTTGACCTGGGCACCAGCCCCCTGAAATCCGCCAAACTCAGGCAGCTTTCCCAGCCTTCCTTTGTTTCAGCACTGTAATCGGATAGAACAGGGTTGACCAACACCGTTAAAGGAATGGCAATCTCACCTGGATACCTCTCATTCTCGGCATACTCAAGCACCACAATCTGTATCGAACGGTTAACCTGGGGT
Organism: Nitrospinota bacterium; assembly: GCA_009873655.1. GTDB lineage: Bacteria > Nitrospinota > Nitrospinia > Nitrospinales > VA-1 > UBA8687. The sequence goes on from WAIB01000001.1 coordinate 67,742, forward strand.
GCCGCAAGCCCTACCCCGCCCTCATGATGCATTGTTTCGATCATATCATCTATGAAGGCTTGTATTTCGCTTTCCGGATCCGTCAACTCATTCAAGTCGACAGGTTTCGCAACCTGCCTTAAAACAGGATTTCCCAGTTTAGCAATTTTTAATAAAGCCATTATTATCCCCAATTTTCTGATTAAAAAAGCGTCGGAATCTTAAAAAAACTTTGCGTCCAAAAATTTTTTTCCGGGGTAAAATTCGACAATGCGAACTCCTTATTTTTAAATGTCATTTTATCACATTAAAACCGGGGGAGTCGATATCTCCCGCCACGACTGCTTAAAAGATAGGCAGACTCTTTTTTTGTTCTTTTTTTTTGTTTGACATTTTTAACGGTTTTCTTATAATGCACCCGCCGATAATCCTTTTACTGAGGAGGGGGAAACATTGACTAAAGACGAACTTATTAATGCAGTGATCAAGAGTTGTAAAGACGACAATCTCACCAAAAGATTGGCAGGAGACGTGATCGATGCCGCTTTTGAAAATATTTCAAAAGCCATCAAAAAAGAAAAGAGATTTGCATACCCTAGCTTTGGAACATTTACCGTAAGAACCCGAAAAGCAAGAAAAGGCCGAAACCCACAGACGGGTGAAGAAATTAAAATTAAAGCCAGCAAAACCGTTGGCTTTAAACCGGCTCCTACTCTGAAAAACTCCTTATAGTTTTTCGAATCAAAAAACCGCCCACTAAAAGTGGGCGGTTTTTTTTTACCCTGAGACCCCGCTTAATTCTTATGGACGGATTCGTTTAAAACCGAAGCCCGCCTGTTTCAGTTTTTCCGTCAGCCAAACCGCATTTTCCGGCTTTTTAAATGCCCCCACATAGACTCCCCACCGGGTTCCTTTTGAAGGCCCATTATTTGAAATAGACAGCAGCCCGGATATCCCGTTTTGTCTCAGTTTTTCAAGAAGTTGCCTCGCCTCCAAAATAGAAGCCACTTTCCCCACCTGTAAAGCAAAGGGATAGGGAATAACCGTCGCATGGCCTGCCAGACGACTTTCTCGAAGGATTTTTACGATCCTGTGGGCTTGTTCCCATGCCTTAAAGCGACCTATATAAACACGATAAATATCGATGCCTTTGGAAATTCGGACAGGTGCAGAATAGGCATCGTATCCATTTTTACGCAATTTATTTGTAGCAGAAATGGCCTCAGCCTCTCTGGAGTGACTGGAGACATGAATTACAAAAGGCCGGCTATCTCCCGATTTTTCTTTATATCTTCGAATCGATTGGGTGACCTCCTGCTTTTCTGTATAAAATTTTTCTTCACCAATTTTCCAGTTCCCATCTACCCATTTCAATTTTACCTCTTTGGTCCCCCTGCTCTCCATCGCCTCCGAATCAAAATGTTGTTCGAAAACCACCCACCTCCCCCCCAACTTGGATATTAAATTTTGTGATGAAATAGTTAAGGTGGGACTTGGGAATCTTAAAAACAGCTTCTTTTTCTTTTCTGCAACAGAGCTTTCTTTCTCTGAATTATGATTTTTCTTTCCTGCTGAAACCAGATTATAAAAGGAAATATGTTTACCAATATCATTGTTTTCCCAAGATGATTTCCACCCTTCAATCCAATCAAAAATGGTGGCAACTTGATCTATTCTTTCCACCGGGAGGGGAACTTCCTTGATGCCAGGCTTTATTTCTTTCTCCCCCGCTGCTTTTTCTCTGGTAATTTTCCACTCCTTAGTCTGGCCGTTTAAAATATTTTTTGCGGTTTGAAGATCTATCTTTTCTGCGAGCGTTTCAATGCCTTCCACTTCCAATTCGGTACCGGCCTGAATTCCATTTATATTTCCATAAATAAACTTTTCAATATTTTTCATCCAAAGAGCCACTGCGACCCGGGAAGGATGGATCCCCTTAACTTTAATTTTTCTGGCAACTGAAAATAAGCCTTCCCCCTTATTCAGCCGGATTGACTCAGAACCAGTTACCAACCTTTCTTCCTTCTTCTCGGCTACCCCCCCTAAATCAGGGGGTATGGTTTCCTGGGGAACCATGCTCTCAACAGGAATAATCTTTTTGGGAACAGCCCAAATGGCCCCGGAAAGCCTCCGGCGATTTTGCAAACCATTTATTATTGGAGTCGGTTCAATCCCTGAATTATTTCTTTCGGAAGTCTTTTGTGGCTCGGGTTTTTTAGGAAGTTTTTTTCTTTCCTCCATAGGCAAATCTTTCTCGGGAGCCTTTGAGGGGGCTTTTTTTTCCAAAACCAAAATTTCTGTTTTTGCGAGTGGGGGTTTAGCCGGAGAAACAGCGGGAATTTCTTTTTTTATGACAGAGTGTTTTTTAACCGAAGGAACAAAAGAATTTTTCTTTTTTTCACCCAAGGCATTGAGGGCCAAACCTTTTTGAAAATCTGCGGTTACCAGAAAATTTTCCAGCAGGGTTCCTCCATTATGCTTTGCTATTACCACCAGATTAAAAGAGGGAAAAAACAAGGGAATATTAGAGAAAACACGGATAACCCTCTTCGCTCCCGTTGTTTCAACGGGTTTCTCCAATGCCAAAGAATTAACTAAAGGAGGCCGGGTTAACCCCAGTTTTTTATAGTCATCCACCTTGCCAATAGTTATCTCATATCCTTGATCATTATCCAGGTGGACTTCAAAAGAAGCTTCAAATTTTTCTCCAAATTGACTCTTAACTTCTATGTTGCCCACGAAAAAGGCAATTGCAGGAGAGGCTGTAAAGAAAACTCCTAAAACAACACTTACCAAAAGACTGGTTTTAAATTTTTCCTTAACCATAAAATTGATAAAGTTTAAAAACATGAAACAACCTGTTTTTACCCTGCATCTTTTAGTTGCCACTAAATGCTACCTACATAGTAATCCGACTGCTTAAATATTCAAAATTGGATTTTAAAATTAAATGGAGGAAGGGGATAGCTCCTTAAAGCTAAGAGCAAAAAATGTGCGAGGCTTAACTTTTCCTTAGACGGCTTATTTCTTTTTTCTCAAATTTTTTAAACTTTCCACGATTGGCATCTTCCGGCATTCGGGTTTTTCGTTCGTGTTGATTGTTCATCCAGTCCTTTTCAATATAATGGCAGGACCTGCATTCCCGAGCTTTTCTGAAGACCGTCCTTTTGTAAAGACTGCGTACTTTTGAGACATGAAGAGGGGGATCAAAATCTCTATGGATGTGGCAGCTTTGGCAATAATCTCCAATGACCTTATTAGCTTTCCCTGGACGCAGGTCACCCTTGAAGGCTTTTTCAACCTCCAATTTAGTGCAACCGGATACAACTGCTAACAAAATCCCGAAAAATGCCAAGAACCCGGGCAACCTTAAAGGCCGGGCAAAAGGAACTTGTGCTTTTTGATGGATCTTCATTTCCATTTCCTGGTTAACGGGTCCTTCTAAAGATTAACAAATGCATGACCCGCTCAAATCGGCTGGAAACGTATTTTTCTATAATTTTTCAAGACCTTCTTGGAATAACGTTTGGGCTGGTAACCCTTTCGAAGGTACCTGCTTAAGCGTGAGGGACCATGATTATAAGCCTCAAGCGCCAATGTCAGGTCTCCGAACCGCGATACCAGTTTATTCAAGTAGTACGCTCCAAGAGCAATATTCTTTTCCGGGTCAAAAAGGGTACGGGTCCCTCTCCATTTCAGGCGGGTTTCTGAAGCCAGGGCCACCGCTGTGGCGGGCCTCAATTGCATCAATCCACGAGCTCCCCTGTTGGATTTAGCCCAATTATAAAAAGAACTTTCGGTTATTATCAATGCTGTCAAAAAAAGCGGATCATAACCGTATTTTTTACTTTCGACCAGGATCCATTCGGGAATACGGACATCATTTTTTTCATCAAGCCCTGTATAATACTTGGAAATTACCTTTTCAATTCTATCCCGGACCCGGTCATCATAATCCTGCTCCTGTTCAAGACGAGCCACTTTTGCTTTACTAAATACAACCGCCTCTACCCGAGCCAGGTCAGAAAAGAAAGGCGATAAACCACTAACGTAATCAGGGGTTTTACCCGTAAAGAACCCAGTAAACGCTATAATTAGAAGTACTGGAATTAGATTTTTTGTTGTCTTGTTAAGTACCATTATTTCTTATCGGTTTTTTAGCTGGTAAATCTTTAACTTATTTGCCTAAAAGGCTTTATAGATTTTGATCCAACCTAAATGATAGGGTTGAGTCCTCCTTAAGGAAAGAAAAACCAATTAAGGAGCCTTGGAAGTTTAAATCAGAATCATTATATTAAAACAGAACTTAGCTTGTCAATTTAGCTTATTCAAAACAGGAAAAAGAAGAGATAATAAAGTAAAAACAATTTACTTTCTGGGATGAAATAAATATAATTTAATTCATAAGTTATTGTTTTTAAATTAGTTATAATTTTTCCCGATTTAGGGGTCTATCCGGAATTCAAAGGGAATGGCTGAGGAAAACGAAAATAAAGACGAGACAGACTCTGATTCTGAGCTGGATAATATGCTCGATGGCATAATAAGCGGAGAAGGGGCATCCGAGTCCGAGGAAGCCAGCGAAGCCGCAGAAGAGCCGGAACTCGACAATATGCTCGATGACCTCATCAGCGGGGAAGGGGCATCCGAGTCCGAGGAAGCCATGGAAAACGAAAGTGATGCAGGAGAAGAACTGGATTTAGACAAGGCGGTTGACGATCCTAAAGAAGATGCGGAGGGCGAATCGGCAGACGATGATGATGAGGATTTAGATAGCCTCTTAGACGATATCCTGAATGACGATGAGGAAGATGAAAAAGATGAAAAAAAGGATGAAAGGGAAGAAAAGCAGGAAGAAGATGAACCCATAGCAGAAGAATCCGATGATGAGGAAACAGAAGAAGAGGAATTAACCGAAACCGCTGAAGAAACCAACACCGAAGAAGAGACCATAGAAGAAAAAGAAGAGCCCGCAGAAGAGATGAGTGATGAGGACATGCGGGCAGCGGCTTTTGCGGATCAGGAAAGTACGGAAAAAAAGGAGGAAGAAAAAAAAGAAGAGGAAGAGCCTGCTGAAGCCGGTGAGGAAGCCGAAGAACCCGAAGACGAAGAGGAGGATGAAGACTCTGCGGCGGCTGAATTAGGAATTTCAGAAGACGATTATCCCGATGATGACGACGAGGAATACGAAGACGAGGATGATGAGGACGAATCTTCTGGTGAAAGAATAAAGATCGGCCCGATTTCGGTTCCCGCTACTCGAACCGGCAAAATGATGCTGGCTGGAGGCGTCCTGGGTATTTTATTGACAGCGGGCGGGGTGTATTTCGCCATGCAGACTTTTGCTCCCCCTGAACTGGCCGAAGTGGAAAAAGCGGAAACAGAAGTGCCGGAGGGCTTAACACCGAAAAAAGACGAAAGCAAAATGCCTGCTCCAAAGGAAGAAGCCGCTCCGCAAAAAACCCCTGCAGAAGAAACCAAGAAACCCGAGGTTCCGGGAGCAACAGGGGAAGATACAAAATCTGAAGTAGCTCAGGAACTTAAAAAATCAGAAGCCCTGTCTGAAGCCGCTAAAGCGGTAGAAGTAGTCGAAGAAGATACCGCAGGTCTGGAAGCCGCCCTGGCACCGGAAGCGAAAATGGTGAAACTGTCAACTATTATGCCTGTCGCATTCGATGTAAACGACATCCGGGTTCTGAGTTTTACATTGGAAATCACCTTTGACAACGAAGAAGGTGCAAAAGTTCTGCAAAGCGCGTTGCCATTATTTGAGGAGATTACTGTACAAACCATAGAAAAATTCTTAACGCGAAAGTTCTATAACGATATTCTTTATGTAAAAGAAAAACTGCAAAAACGTTTACAGACTGCCTACAACAAAAAAATCGAGGGGGAAACCAGGGTAAAGAAAATAAAATTCCAGGACTTCTTAATTCAATAATTTCTTTTGCTTCCGCCTGGAATCAGTCTTCCTTTTCCAGATCTTTGAGCTTTTCCGCGGCCAGGCACTCCTTGATCTTCCATAGCATTTTTTCAATCCCTTCACCTGTCACCGATGAAATCTCAAACAAAATGGGATTCAACTCGTTCATTGAAGACCGTATCTTTTCTAAATTTTTTACTGATTGGGAATCATCCATTTTTGTTGCCACAAGGATTTGTGGTTTCTGGTATAGATCTTCATTAAAAGCTTTTAGCTCCATTTGCAGTTTATGGTATCGGTCCAGAATGTTTTCGGGTTCGGTATCGGAAAAGTCGATCAAATGAAGAAGCAGGCGGGTACGTTCAATATGTCTCAAAAACTGATGGCCGAGACCTTTTCCCTTATGGGCTCCTTCAATCAATCCAGGAATGTCCGCAGCCACAAAAGACTCTTCTTCCCCAAGCTTTACAATCCCAAGATTTGGAACCAAAGTGGTGAAAGGATAACCGGCAATTTTTGGCCTGGCGTTTGAAATTCGAGAAATCAAGGTCGACTTGCCGGCATTTGGGAATCCAATGATGCCGACATCAGCAAGTAATTTAAGCTCAAGAAAAAGCTGAAGAGAATCACCCGGCTTTCCTTTACCAAACTTTTTAGGAGCTCGATTGGTAGCGGACTTGAAACGGGCATTGCCTTGTCCATAATGCCCCCCTTTTGCGACAATGAAGTGCTGATGCGGTTCCTTAAGGTCGACGAGCAATTCTCCTGTTTCCTCGTTTTTGACCAGGGTACCCGGTGGAAGCCGAACGATAAGGTTTTTTCCGCTTTTACCGGTCATCTGGTTTCCTTTACCAGGTTTCCCGTTTTCAGCTTGATAAAGCTTCTTGTATTTGAGGTCAATTAAAGTTGTCAGGTTGGGGTCCGCTTCGAGGATGACATCTCCCCCTTTCCCACCATCACCGCCATCGGGGCCACCCATGGGGATGTATTTTTCCCTCCGGAAACTACAGCAACCGTCCCCTCCATCTCCTGCTTTTACAGAGATGCTTACTTGATCAATAAACATGGGTTCTAATTTTGAATGAACTATAAAAAAACCCGGGGTGGGTTTTCCTGCTCCTGGGGGTGAAGCTTAAAATGGAAAGACGAATTTAATTTTGCGGGTGGACGCTGATTTTTTGCGTTTTTCGGTCACGATATTCAAACTTAACAACACCAGCAATCTTTGAGAAAATCGTATAGTCGCTACCCAATCCTACATTATCCCCAGGATGAAAATGCGTACCTCTCTGGCGCACCAGAATTTCTCCCGCCTTAACAGACTGACCGCCAAACCTTTTAACACCTAGTCTTTGGCCTCTGCTATCGCGGCCATTGGAGGTGCTTCCTTGTCCTTTTTTATGTGCCATATTTCACTTTCCCTGGTTATCTTGCGTTAATTGCCGTCACTTTTAAACGGGTTAATGACTGTCGATGCCCGTTTTTTCTGCGGTAATTTTTTCGCCTGTGTTTTTTGAATACAATTATTTTTTTATCTTTATACTGCTCTGTCACTTCACAAACCACAGAACAGCCTTCAAGAAACGGATTTCCAAACTTTGCGGACTCCCCTTCCCCGCAAACCAGGACCTTGTCTAAATTAATACTATCCCCTACGTTACCATCCAGTTTTTCAACCTGAATTTCATCGCCTTCGGCCACTTTATATTGTTTACCGCCTGTTTGTACTACTGCAATCATTCCTTTTTACTCCCGAAAAATGCACCGAAGAAAACGGTTATTTCTCCGCCCCTAGAGTTGCAAATAAAACGCTTATCTTAGAAAAAAATACAATTTATGTCAAGATTTTGCTTGCCCGCGCGCCCAGGGGGTCGTTTTTTCAACTTGCAGCTCAAATTCCTGAGATTCTTTGGCCTGTACGCAGGATGGATCCATGTGTACGGCTTGTTATTGATTTGACACGCAATTATAATGAGCGCATTCAAAAACACCTGTAGAGGAAGTTTATATGTCCTTGAAAGACAAGGAAAAATGGAATGCCAAGTATGCGGGTGACAGTTATATCACCGGCAAAGAACCCTGTGAATGGCTCAAAACCCAATCAGGGCTTCTGCCTGGGGGAGGAAAGGCTTTGGATATTGCCGCCGGGGAGGGAAGAAATTCGGTTTTTGCCGCATCTCTGGGTTTTGAAGTGGTTAGCATGGATATTTCAGAAGTGGCCCTGGCAAAAGCACAGAGGCTTGCGGATGAAAAAAACGTAAAGATTACAATACTTTCCACCGATTTAGATAATAGTTCCTTACCTGAAAATGAATATGACCTGGTGCTCTGCTTTAATTTTCTCGAACGAAAGCTGTTCCCGGAAATACGCAAGACATTAAAACCAGGCGGAATATTATTTTATGAAACATTTAACGTGGATTATCTGAAATACAGTAATTTTAAAAAGGAATGGGTATTGGAGCCGAATGAACTACTAAAGGCTTTTAATGATTTTCGGATATTGAGGTATCAGGAAGTGGACGAGGACCCGAAAGCTTTTTCATCTCTTATTGCACGTAAGCTTTAAAAGTTCTGGAGAAATGAAACTAAACAATTCATTCATCAACTTTTTTCTAGCCTGCGCCCTCTTGTCCGGCGTCACCTCCAGTTGTTCCATGACCCAGGAAAAAAAACTGCGGTCTAAGGGACTGACTTTAATGTATAAATCCCGAACCGCTGTGGGACAGGAACTTGCAAATATTCGATTGCGTAAGGTTCAATTGTCTGAAGAACAAGTTGACCAGCATTTACGATCTTTAAAATATGAAGACCTTTCTCTTTTTGGAAAAAAGAAACCTGTTTTTTCCCCTGAAGGAATTGATCGTATGGCACGCCTTGTCACAAAGGCTATCAATCACGCCCCGGCAAACAAAATTGTTTACTTCGACCTGGACACACCCCGCGGTGCAACCGCAGGAGTTGTTTTCCCGACGAACAAGGTATTGAACTGGAAGTTTTCATCTATCAGGGGAAGCAGTTTTTCCAGCAGGTCTTTAGTAAGTTGGGGAGGAAACAATTGGAGACTCGTTGCTCAACGTGGACAACAATACCATTCAGCTCAAAAACTGCTTAGCAGGGAACCTCAAGAAAACTGGATTAAAATACCGATACCAAAAATATCAGAAAGGCAGCTCCGGGCAGACCCAAACCCCTCGCCTTCCCGGGCAAAAAGAAAATCAGGCCGGATCAAACCCAAACCAGCCCCGGAAGAAGAATCCACTTCCGTCACGGACCCGGATTTAGAAAAAAAATTACAGTTTTTAAAGGATCTTTACGAGAAAAACCTGGTGGACGAGGAAGAATATAACCGAAAAAGAAAAGAATTATTGGATACCTATCTTTAGAGATTCTATTTTTCCTCAAACCGGTTTTGAAGAATTTCATCTACTTTATCCATCAGGTCATTGCGTTCCTGATTGGTCGAATCAATCTGCCTTTTTATTTTTACAATTTCAGAATCTTCGATATCCGTCCTCCTTACCTCATCTTCAAAATGCCATAGCCTTATATTTCTAAAGGCCAGCTCACTTACGGCTTCTCCAAGTTTTTTTATACTGTCGGAGGAAGAAACATTGGTATTGGTATACAACTTGATTTTTTCATCACGGATGACGACCTGCCCCTTGAAAGCCGCAACCAGAAAATCATTGATTTCATCAACCAGGTTTTCCCTTTGTTTATTCGCCAAATCACGTTTGGCTTTCAATTCTTCGCTTTTGGAACCATTATCCTGCTCCAAGGCTTCATCGAGATGCCAGATCCGCAAATTCTTAATTGAGAGTTTATCTACAAGACTGCCTAATGTTTCTGCCATTGAAGTTAAGTTCCTAAAAATTTAATTTGAATTCTTATACCGCAAATAATTTTTGTACGCTAGCACAGACCTAAACCAGGATCAATATTCCGCAACCTCTCAGGATTAAATACATTCTAATTTTTTATAATACAATTTAATCCGTCTCGCACTGTAAGCAGTACGGACTCCACCCTTTTATCCCGGATCACTTTTTCATTAAGCTGATGAATCGCTTTGTCGGAATTGTCCCTGGGGTCCAGCACACGGCCACTCCACAATACATTATCAATAGCCATCAGGCCTCCAGGGCGGATAAGGGGGAAAATGGCATCATAATAATGACTGTAATTTTCCTTATCCGCATCAATAAAAGCCATATCGAACAAACCTGAAATCTTTTTCAATGAATCCAATGCCGGCCCCTCCATCAATGTAATTTTTTTTCCATGGGGACTTAATCCAAAATATTTTCTGGCCATTAAAATCGCCTCGGGATCCATCTCACAGGTCACCAGCTCCCCTTCTTCAGGCAAAGCCTCCGCCATGGAAAGGGCGCTGTACCCTGCAAAAGTACCAATTTCCAATATCCGTTTGGCCCCGACCAGCCGCGCCAGCATTTTCAGCAACCTTGCTTCGATCCTTCCTGTCGTCATTTGAGGAATTTCCAGTTTTTCATAAGTTTCCTCTTCCAGTTGCTTTAACAGGTCTCCTTCATAACTGGTGTGGTCGAAAGCATATTCTTCAATTTTTTCATCAATAAAGTCCATAATCGCCTCAATCCTTTCAAAGAGGGCTCAATAAGCTATGATTTCGGCATCTTGTATTCGCCAGGCATACCATGTTCCCACAGTTTCCATTGGATGCCACTTTTTTCCCAGGGCAAGCATCTTTTTCGGGGATGGCAAACTCCTCATATTATAAATTTTTTTGATCCCCGCCTGGAGCCCCAGGTCTCCCAGTGGTAAAACATCTATACGACTTAAAGAAAAAATAAGGAACATTTCCGCAGTCCACCTTCCGATACCATAAACCGAGGTTAATGTTTCAATCACCTCTTCATTTTTCTGGAAGGTGAGCCGATGGGGCCTGATGGATCCATCTAAAAACCGGGCACCCAGGTCTTTCAGGTATTTCACTTTCTGGCCGGAGAGGCCGGAGCTTCTAAGCTCCGATACCGGAATTTCAGCTACTTTCTCAGGAGTTGGTTTTTTACCTTCAAACAGGTCCTGAAATCGCAGGGTGATCGATTCGGCTGCCTTGGTAGAAATTTGTTGCGCAATGATGGCTTTACACAAAACTAAAAAGTAGTTTCGATTGCGACGGAGCCTGAACTCCCCTGTTTCGCGAATGACAGCCGCCATAACCGGGTCTCTTTCGTCGAAATGGGAAAGGATTCTCTTTTTACCTGGAAACTTTTTAATCATACGGCTTGATTAACTTCGCCAATCAACCTGCAAAGCGGTCAGTTTAGGGAAATTGGGTGAATTCCTCAGTTGGTCCACCGCATGATCACTGATTTTATTGTTGTACAAATCGAGGGTTTTCAATTCGGGAAATGCCATCGAATTATAAATCAGTTCGGCAGCAGTGTCGCCCAATCCGTTCCCTGAAAGTGAAAGAAGTTTTAGATTTTTGAAATTTTCCGATTCACAAAGAGCCTGCAATCCTTTCTCCCCCAAGCCTGTTTTTTGGAGGTAAAGCTCTTCCAACTGGACCATTTTTCCCGGGCCTCCCAAAACCTCTCCTCCTTCGGTGCCAATGGGGTTTGAATTGAGATATAAAAGCCGCAAATTTGAAAGAGTATCGGATGCTGCCAGGGCTTTTAATCCCTTTACACCAATTCGGTTCCCCTGCAGAAACAGTTTTTGCAGATTAACAAGAATTTCTGACGAAGCCAGAGCTTCGACGGCATTATCGGTAAGTTTATTGTGAGCCAGGGAAAGGGTTAATAATTTTTTTAGGGCCGGAGCCTTTACCAGCAATTCAACGCCTTCATCGAAAAATTCATTTTTATCCAGTCTCAGGTCTTTAACCTTTTGGGTTTTTTTAAAAGCCATCAAGTCTTCGATCTCTTCCAGCAAAACCTCTTTGTCATTAAGGTCAAGTTTATAAATGGCCTTCTCACTATTTTCCAGTTCTTCCTTGGTTTCAGCTTCGTTCAATACCATCGCGGTAGAGTCATCCGGCTCATCGGCGAGAATGGTCAGGTTATTGACAACCAGGCTTTCAAACAAAGGGCTCATCATTTTTCAATCCACCCTTTTGATCTTAAAAATTCAGTTATTTCCCCGGCCGTCTCTCTGGGGCGGCGCTGAGAAGTATCGCAAATAAAATCAGCAGCAGCGCGATATTTGCTTTCGCGCTCCGCTAAAATCTTTTTCTGCTCTTCTTCAAAACTCAATCCTTTTTCCAAAGAGGGGCGGTTTTTATCATGGCGGATTCTTTTAATAATGGTTTCCAGGCTTGCGGTGAGGACAATACACACCCCTTCCTTTTTAAGGTTCACTATATTTGAATCATTTAAAACCACTCCGCCCCCGCAATCTATGATGCTGTTTTGGGCTTTATTGGAAACTTCAGCCACGATTTCCGATTCCAGTTTTCGAAAACTCTCCCAGCCTTCCTTCTCAACTATTTCTGGAATAGATTTGCCAACCGAATCGGAAATCATCTTATCAATTTTATATAGCCTCATTCGAAGCTTTTCGGAAAGTATTTTGGATATCACCGATTTTCCTGTACCCCGATAACCCAACATTACAATATTCACGGATAAATTCCCTGTTCGCCGACAATATGGCAGTGAATGAAATTACAAATAGATCAAAGACTTAAATGTTATGTTTTGAAGATTAATAAAATATCGATAATGATGCAAACGAAAGATTTTAAACCCGTCCTCCTGCCAATGGAGCTTTCTCGACTATAAAAAACGATCGTATGATATACTTTTTCGATGTTGCAGGAAAAACCTTTAGATTCCCCTTTATCAACTTAAAATTGAAAAGAGGCAAATGTGAAATACATTATCAGAGCACTTTTTGTCCTTTTAAGCATGGCCGTTTTGGTTCCAGGAGCTTTGGCACAAGAAAACCTGGAAGAAAAAATGAAAGCTCTTTGCCAGGAAGGAAACTCAACAGCCTGCTTTAAAATTGGTGAACGGTTCAGGACGGTTGAAAGGGATAATAAAAAAGCCCTTACTTATTACGTTAAAGCTTGTGACAAAGGCTACATGACAGCTTGCACCAATGGGGGCATTCTTCTGGCCATGAAAGGAACGCCTTACAGTAAAGATTTCAAGCAAGCCCGAAAAATGTTTGATAAGGCCTGCGAAGCCGGTGAAGATCAATCTTGCTTCAATCTGGGAACCCTGAACTATAAAGAGGGCCGACAGAAAAAGGCCATCAATTACTACAAGAAGGCATGCGGAATGGGCAATCAAGCAGGTTGCGCGAGGGAAAAGAGGCTTAAACGATAGTCTAATGCCAGAAAAGTTAAAAAACTGGGAAGAGCTGTGTAACGATGGCGAGAATTACGGGGGTGAAGGTGAAAACCTTTCACCCAAAGAAAAAATCCTTTTTGAAAATATCAAGGACAAAAAAATTCTCAAAATTCAGGACGCCTATCTTTTCTCCAAAACCGGGAAAATAGAAGAGGATCACGGTCGCGATCTTGCAGAATTAATAGCGAATTTCCCCTTTGTCAAAACCATATCCAGTCTGATAATCACCCATAATCGGTTGGGACCGGAAGGGCTCCAGATTCTTGTCAAATCGCCTGTCCTGCCAAAAGTAAATTACCTGCATCTGGGCTCCAACGATTTGGGAAATGAAGGCATGGCTATCCTTGCCCAGACCCCCCTCTTCTCGGAAGTGACTACACTGAACCTGGAATGCAATGGCATCACAGCCGAGGGAGCCAAGGCCCTGGCGACATCTCCCTATCTTACAAAGGTGGAACATCTGAACCTGGTGGACAACCGAATTGGAGATGAGGGCGCCCTGGCCATTGCGGATTCGGACAATCTCAGTAACTTAAATTACCTGCATTTAGGGGGAAACCGGATCAAATCTGAAGAAGCTAAATCTGCCTTAAAGAACTCGTCAAAATTGACGAAGCTTGAAAAGCTGAAAATTTTCTGAAAATTGCAGGCCTGAGTTAAATCGCGTTGGGATCATCGGGTCGCAACAGTTCCGGACGCGAATAATTAACCAGGCCCGAGCCCTCGTCAATTTCCTCTTTCATGATCAGAGTTTTGAGATTTTTCAGGGTTTTGCTCTCATAAATTGCCTGCGCGCCTTCAGCATCAAAATAGTTTCTGCCCACATACAATTGAGTCAAGCCGCTCATAGATTCAGATTCGCCCAAAAATTTAGCGCCTTCATTTCCAAATCTATTTTGTGAAATCCGAAGCGTTTTCAGGGATTTCCATTTTGGGGCTTCTGCTAAAATTTTCATAGACGCATCATTAATTTTATTGGCTGAAAGATCCAGCACTTCCAACTGGTCGGCTATATCCCCTTTTACCAGTTCGATAAATCCCTCTTCTTCAATGTAGCTGCGTTCCATTTCCAGTTTTTTCAATTTTGGAAAAGTGGTTGTGGTGCCCAGAGCTTTCGCGGTTTCGTTTCCCGCCTCATTCCAACCTACATCCAGAGATTCCAGGTTCTGAAAGTGGGTTGAATTCAAAAACTCCGCAATGGAGGAATCGCTCAAACGGTTATCTGAAAGAACCAGTACTTTTAAATTTTTCAGTTTTACATTTTCTGATTTGGCGACTTCACTCAATCCATTTCCCGTCAAAAAGTTAATCTGCAAATACAACTCCTCCAAACCACTGAGGTTATCGGACTCAAAAAGGGACTTTAATGCTTCATCGTTAATCTGGTTGTCGCTTAAATCGAGTGACCGGACCGCCTTGATGGGAGAGTAGTTGCCAATTATATTTATCTCGTCAGTTGCTATATATTTTCCCGATAGCTTGAGAGAACCCGGGTTCTCTTCAAGCAACGGTTTTATAATCGCTTCAAGCTTTTCAGCTTTTTCTTCATATGAGGGTTCAAACTCTTCATATTCTGCATCTCCCCCACGAACAATACCCATTTTTGCTCTCCTGATTACTGATTGGTCTTTAAAAATCGTCAATAATTATAAATGATAACTATATATTATCCGTTTCAATATTTATATCCGAATAAATAAAACACCCTGTTTATTGAATTTTACAGACTCCCAGCTGCTCCCTTTAAGAATAAAAGTTAATTTTTTCAACTATTTGCAGACCCCTGATTCATACCTCTCTAAAAAAATTAAAAAAAATTAATGCGCGATTAACTGCTTTTTAATATTTCAATCTTAAAATGGCGTTATTGAACTTAGCCAATAGTCTTATAAAGACCGGCTAAAATTAGGGAGGGATTTATTATGGAAATGTTTAGAACGCTGGACATTAGAGGGCTTTCATTTTTTAAGGCTTTCCAATTGGCCTCAGATGAATTCAGAAGAATAAAGAAAAACGGAATTCTAGAACTGATTGTTGATAAAAAGAAAAATTTTACGGAAGACTTTTCTAAATGGGCCAAAAGTCAGGGATGCAAAATTTCTGACATTGAAGACGACCACAGAATGGTGCGGCTTTTTATAAGGAAGGGTTCAAGAGTTGTAAAAGCATAAGCATTCCCGAACCCCGGTTATTCCAAATTTCATAGTTTTCAGTCTCCTCCTCTAACTGGAAACACTGCATTTGGGAAAGCCGGGGTTTTTTATTAATATTTGATTTTGAATTATTTGTTTTTTTCATAAATTATTCTTAAACCATTCAGAGTCAAAAATGGATCCAGGGTATCGATCACAGAAGTTTCACTAGTAATCCAATCGATTATACCCCCTGTGGCTACCACATGAGCGTTTTGTCCCAGTTCACTTTTTATCTGTTTTACCAATGCCTCAACCATCCCGGAAAACCCATAGACGGCACCCGAACGCAGGCTTTCCACGGTGGATTTACCTATCACCTTCTCAGGAAAAGTCATATCAACCCGGGGTAGTTTGGCCGTATTTTTAAAAAGTGCCTCAAGGGAAATCTGAACCCCCGGAAAAATGGAGCCTCCCAGGTATTCCCCCTTTTCCGAGACAACATCAAATGTGGTGGCGGTTCCAAAATCAACAATGATCAAAGGTCCGCCATATTTTTCAAAAGCAGCCACAGAATTTACAATTCGGTCCGCACCTACTTCCGACGGATTGCGATACAGAATGGAAATTCCCGTTTTGACCCCGGGACCGACTATCAAAGGTTCACAGGAAAAATATTTCCTCGCCATGCCCTGCAAAATGGGAACCAGCGGGGGAACCACACAGGCGATCACTATATCGTCGATGGTCTCCGTTTCCACGTTGTTCAGCAAAATGAATTCCTTTATAAGAACCCAATATTCATCCGAGGTCCGGTTCCACTCGGTCCGAATTCTCCAGTGAGTGAGAAGTTTTTCTCCAGAAAACAACCCTATTACATTATTTGAATTTCCAACATCAATTACTAGGAGCATAATCCTTCCATTATTTCAGGTGCGCGAATCCGTAACAAAAAAGGTTTATAATATCCACGAAAAACCATTAGGATAAACAGGATTCTTTAATATAATAAAGCAACTTAAAAATTACAAATAGCGTTTAATGAAAGACAAAAATAATATTGAAATGGAAGATATCTCTTCTTTCCAACTGGAAAGATCGAGGAACCACAACAATTGGGAGGAAATTTCCTACCAGGAAGTTGAAGAGCAAATCCTCGAAGGGTTGTCTGAGGATAAAATAAAATGCTTTTTAAGGGTTGTACGTTCTGGAAGCCCGTTCAAATTGAACGATTATTTTTATCGCATTAAATGCTAGGCTTTGCTTTACCGGGTTAACTCACCGCTCCGCCTGAAAAATACGGCTCTGATCTTTAAAAAAATGGACGTGCTGCATTTAAGTAAAATAAAATTGAAAAAAATAACGGCTCTCGGTTTGGCATTTTTTTTAATTTCCGCCGCACCTGCATTTCCTGACGATTTTCTCGTCTCTCCACCCCCCAAATCCATGGACAAATATTATGCCGAGCCGGGGACACCTTCAGAGTGGGTTACACAAATGCAAACGTTAAGCACCGCTTTTTCTTCAGTATTTGTCAACATGGAAAAAAAAAGATGGGACCAGGCAGAAAAAAAAGCCGCTCTTTTTTTAAAATCGTACGAAAAAGCTTCTCAAATGGTTCCGGAATGGGAAAAAGAGTTTGATTTAAAGTCCGCTGCCGAACTCAAGGAAAGTATTGAAGCAAAAGACATTGAAAAAATTGGAGCCCTCTCCGAGGCCCTGGGAAAAACCTGTTCACATTGTCATTTAAAAAATAACAGCAGTGTTTGGATCCGATATCATTGGCCCTCCACCGACACTATAAAAGTATTGGACCCTCTTGAAGACAAAGAGGTCAGCTACCCCGCTTACATGAAAAAACTATCGGATTCCCTGCAAAGGATAAGCGTAAATTTTGAACAAAACGACTTTCAACAAGCATGGCAGACACTGGAGATTTTCAAAAAAAGATTAACCAGCCTGAAATCCGTTTGCTCTAAATGCCATGTTTCCGAATGGACAAAAAGTTCAGTGTCGGTGAAGGATTTCTTCGTAGGTGAGGATATTTTATATTCCCTGCAAAAGATCAAAAAGGATTTTGCGACGGGCGAGCCTTCAGAAAAAATTTTCAGAAAAAATATAGACTATATTAACAACCGGTCTTGCAAGATGTGTCATCTGGTCCATCAACCCCCGGCATTCATTCAACGGGCCTGGAAACAAAAAAAATAATCGGTGGACAAAAGAAAAACCCTGTTATTTTAAACGGGTTTTCTGCTCCAACCCTCCAGCTTCATACATCCCAGGTAACCTGTGTCCTGCCCCTCGAATCCAAACTCTCTACCTTGGATCTTATTACTAAATTTGTCTTTTTCCTTTTCGCATTTTTCCGAATCGGCCAGGAAGTCTTCTTGGCTTTTTCCCTCATCATTGGAAAATTTTTCAAAATCAGAAACATCTGCACATCCGCAAAAAATCAATACTATAAAAATACAAAATTTTTTTATCATAAAAATTGTTTCCTTGAATTTTTGAAATATTAAACCATAACAGGGGAAAAGCGAGGAAAAAATTAGCAGGTATTTGGGGAAATCAGAATAATAAAGATGGGTTATTCTTTCTCGGTAGAAACGGTTTTAGCCCTACTTGTTGTGAACTTTTTCATCAGGTTTTCTTGAGAGTTTACATCAAAATACTTTTTTACAATATCATCCTTATCTTTTTGTATCTTCCGGTCCAGATAATCCTTTAACATTTTGTAAAAATTTACTTTTTTGTCACTTTTTCCGGATTCTCGATTCATTATGGATTCCATATTTAAGTTAATTTAATAATGATTTGATCCTCTTTACCAAACCTCCTTCCCAAAATTGCAAGCTTTATACCAACTTCACATTCGGCCTTCCAATCGAAAAAACATCAAAAAATTAATAATTTTCCCTGTTTCCAATTTTTGATTTAAGAAAATTAAGAGAATATCAGACAGTCGAAGTTCAATTTTTCATACTGTATGAAAAATGAATCGACCTTAATGATCCGCCTGGACAAAGGTAAAGGTTTTCTTTCTAAACTCGAATAAGGCGGGAAGCATAAAGAGGGCACAAACGGTGCAGGTAATGATGCCCAACTCAACCACCGTAGCAATAGAGTTTATCCCCGCATGATGGGCAATATTCAAACTTATATAGCCTGCAAGGCTGGTTAATGCGGACAAAATGATCGCACTTCCTGTTTCCTGCAAAGACTTGAGGGATGCTCCTTTGGAATAATCCAGAATATGGTGACTGAGGTAAATACAATGGTCAATCATAATCCCGACGATGGAGGGAAGCATAACAATATTTATAAAATTCAGTCGAACATGAAAAACGGACATCAGCGCGCCAGTCAGCGCAAGACCGGTAAAAAGGGGCAAAAATGTGATGATAGCCATCCGAAAACTTCTTAAATCAATCAAAAGGATTATAAACACCAACCCAAAAGCGACAATCATGGCTTTTGGTCCCTTTTCTTTGACCCAGTCGAGGACCTTTGCGGCGATTAAATTTTCATTCAAAATTGCAGCCTGAATATTCCTGCTTTTGATTCTTTCCTTCAAAGCCTTAATCTCCGCATCCAGCTGGTAAATATTCTCTACCCGGAAAAAGTTCTTATCAGCCGGAGAAAAAAGAAGCAGCAGATAATCCTTTCCTGCCATCAATTTTTGCTGGAGTCCTCCGGGAATTCCAGATTCGTCAAAAGGCTCCACATACAAAAGCTTTCTAAAGCTTTCAAATCTTTCCTCTCCCAATGAAAAACGGATAATATCCTTATTATCTTCAAAGTTTTGCTGAATACGGGCGATCACCTCTTTTTTGGATTCATATTCCTTTCTGCTGAACATATTCATGGAATACTGGATCCCAATTACCGTTTTTTCTCCATTTTCCTTTTTTAAATCTTCTAAAGCTTCATGAATATAAAAAAGGTGATCTTTTTCCGGAGTTAAAATCACCGTGGGTGAAAACGCCAGGCCAAAATCATCTGTTGTTTCCGTCTCGTAATCGCTGGCAGGAGATTCTCCTCTTAACTTCTGAAAATCGTATTCAAACTCCACTCCCGGCAAAAGAAACAAACTCAATACCAAAAGAAAAAGGAACAGCGCAGAAAGATATAAAGGAGTCGTTGAGTAAAAATTAGAAATTTTTAAATTAAATAACCTTGGTTTTGGTTTTCCCAACCAATGTATCTTGTCATAGAAAAGAGCCTGTGCAGGAAAAAGAAAGTAGTATGTAATGAATGCGCAAATGATCCCCAAAGTCGCTATTTTCCCAAATTCAGAAAACCCCTGAAAGTCAGAAAAACTGAGAATAGAAAATACGCTCATGGTTGTAAGCATGGCTATCAACCCTGAACGGCCCACCTGGGTCACAACAACTTCAACAGATTCGGAAATCGTTTTTTCTTTCAGAAGCTCCTGTTTAAAACGAATATAAAGATGAATTCCATAATCAATTCCCAATCCCATTAAAATGGCGACCAGAAATCCGGAAATTATATTCAAATGACCTATTAACAGTCGCGCCAGGGCAAAAGTATAGGTCAAGGAAATCAGGAGGGGGAAAATAATAAGAGGAATTGAAAACCATGATCGAGTGTATATAAAAATAATTGATATTGCTAAAAACGCTGCTATCACTGCCGCATTTTTTAAATCTCCCTGGATAAAGTTATTTTCCTCAAGACGAACCATCATCGAACCCGTAAGATTGATCTTGAGCCCTTCATATTTTTCTTCCAGCCCACTCTTTTTAATTTCTTCCTGGACCCTGGAAACAAAATCCTCAGTAAAGTCCGTATTTGTAACGGTACCCTTTGCTTTTATAAAGATATAATAATTATTTTTCTGTTTTCCTTTATGATACGGCTCGATTTCCTCGAAAATCTGGTAATTCTTCGCCAATTTGCGAAGCCTAACAGGATTAAATGTTTCCTCCTCGAGAAACCCCCCGAACTGGCCGCGTGCATAGTCGATGGCTTCAGTCATTAAAGACTCCAACTCCAATAAATCATTGCGCGGGATTAAAAGGAGCTGTTTGTCCTTCAAAAATTTCTTGGGAATCTTGGAGTCAACAAACTGCGTTCCGGGAATATTTTTAAAGACATTTGCCAGTTGATCTATGACTTCAGAAGATTGAATTGGATCCAGGTTTTCCAAAACAACCACCAGCGGTCCTGAGCCACCCGTTTTTCTGACAACTTTATTAAACTCCTTAATCAGGGGCAGGTCCTGCGGCAGGAGATTGTCCATCTTGGGATTAAACTTTAAATCAACAGCAAGGTAAACGGAAATTCCACTCAAAATCAAAGCAATAAGAAGAACCGTTCCAGGAAATTTTTTAGTGATATTTTTAAAACACCAACCAAGAATTAATTTCATACGAACTGAAAATTTGGAATGCTTAATCCAGGAGAGCAAGCCAGGCCAGATCAACCATAGTTGCGCGAATAATCAAACTTTTACCAGATTAACACAGGGTTGGGGTCAGTAGATACCAAACAAAAAGTTAATCGATTTTTTTTCTTCCTCTACTTCGAGCAATGCCTGTATCCCGGGCCGCATTTACTACGGCCTCAGCAACTTTATTCACCACATTTGCGTCGAAAACACTGGGAATAATGTGAGTTCAGGTTCAATTATCGTGATCAGGATCTCTATCAACTCCTGATTAAAATGATCAAAAATCAACCTCTGTTCTAGTCATGACCCTTAATGAATATTGCAAACGGAAATTAAATGACCTACGATACGGTTGATTTTGTCTCCGAATCAAGGTTTTTCCCCAAAGATAAACGAAATTCCTATGAAGGAAACCTCTCCATACAGGATAGTCAAAGCTACTAACTGCTTTCGAAGCTTCCCGCGAAAAAAGGACCCCCTGCATATATTGCGGGTCATTAATTTTTGTTCCCGTCTGCCTTCGTGAAGACAATACGCTCGTTGTCCATTGCCAGCAGTGCGACTTGGAATTTGTCAATCCCTTACCCTCTCTGGAAACGATGCAGGCGAATTACCAAAAAGAGATGACCGGCAATGAGACAGATGGCGGACTTCACTCGAATTATATTTTGGAAAGAAAGAAGCGTATTAAATCTTTCTCAAAGCTTCACAACTCCCGGCTGAGCCTCATTGAAGATTTATACCCTGAAAAAGGAAACCTGCTTGATATTGGATGCGGAGCGGGTTTTTTTCTTAATAGTGCCAAAGAACGGGGTTGGAATTGTTATGGAATGGAAATCTTGCCCGAATACGTTAAATATGCGCAGGAAAATTTTGCGCTGGAAAACATCCATCAGGAATCCATAGACGAATCTCTTAACTTTGAGGCAAACACCTTTGATGTAATCACCCTGTGGGACCTCATTGAGCACCTGAGGAACCCTCTTGAAAGTTTAAAGAAAATTCACGAAGTCATGAAGCCGGGAGGACTTCTTGTAATGTGGACTCCAAATGTTAAGAACGCTGTCCTTTTAAGGGAGAAATGGACAGGATACAAAATCTTGCAACATTTTTATTTTTTTTCAGGAGAGAGCCTGACCCATTTGCTGGAGAAAGCAGGTTTCAAAATTGTTTCATTAAAAACCAACAAGGCCAGAAAAGGATTGCTGGAGTCAAAAGGTTTCAAACCCTTCGACAAATCGGAAAAACCGAATAACCTGATAAAAAGGTTCCTTAGATCAGCGAAGAGGGACATAAAAAACACCCTGAACCCGCTGACCTATCTGGGACCTTTATTTGATCTTGCAGGGTATGGGTTCAATTTATACATCATTGCATCAAAACCCAGGGAATAATGGGAGTTTTCGGGGTAACTGTTATTTTGCAAAAAAAAACCGACAGGGCATGATCGCCCTGTCGGTTTTACAGTAAAGCAGAAAATTTATTTTGGAATTACTTTAGATGCTTGTGGTCCTTTTTGCCCCATGCTTTTTTCAAATTCCACTTCCTGACCTTCTTTTAATGTTTTAAAACCCTCTCCCTGAATTTCAGAAAAATGTACAAAACAATCTTCCCCGTCGCTTGACTCGATAAACCCATAACCTTTACTGTCATTAAACCATTTTACTTTTCCTTCAGCCATACCCAATAACCTCCAACAATAAATAGGAAAAAATTCTTCCCGTCATCTTCAGGGTCTGGGTCGCCGGCAGAAAGAAACAATGTACCGGAAAAAATTGAAATAAACTTCCCATGCCGTAATTTTAATTACACCAAGGGCCCGGTTGATTCAATTACTACGACACCCTCCCCCCAATTTCACAGCGAATCTTAACATAAAACGAGTTTCGCGCCTAACTTAATTAGGCCAAAAAAACGCCTTTGACAAAATAACAGCCCCGGGGCCAATAAATGTTTAAACTCAAATAAAACATAGGCTTGTGATTTTTACCCGAGGTTTAATCTGGACGTTTCTGCTCTTTGTATTTTCCATTTAATGAGTTCAGGGACTTTACAAAAAGGACCACCCAGCCGGTACCAGCCATAGGTACCAAAAAACAAATGTGTTGTAAAAATGCCAGGCTTAGGGCTGTTTCTGGAGATAAACCTGAAAATTTATAAATTAAAAAAGCCGTTGCCTCATAAACCCCAAAGTTACCTGGTGTTATTGGGAAGATAGTGGCGAGGTTCAGGGCGGCCATAACCAGAATAGTAGTCCAGAATGGAAGCTCCTGACCCAGGCTCTTTTGAGCGGCCCAAATGCCCAAGGTCTGTAAAGCCATCATCCCCAACGCCAGAACCAACCCCAAACAAAAAACCCGGTAGTCCCTCAGCATCTCCAGGTGCCCCGCCCATTGGGCAACAAACTTTTTAACCCTGTCCAACCTTGAGGAAGAAGCTTTCTCATTTAGGGTTTTTATTTCCGGTTTTTTATGGGCCGCGTAAAACATAATCCCTGCGAATATTACGATTAAAACAATAAATATTTGAATCCCTTGTCGCATTTGCCCCGGCAAAGGAGAGAAACTGGCAGCTAAAGTCAAAACGATAACCTTTACGATGCCCTCCATCATTTGGTCGAGGGCCAGTACCGACAATGCGACGGAATGTTTAACTTCCGCAATCTTTGCCAATAAAACAAGACCCACCGCATGCCCCCCTGGAAACGGTAAAGTATTGCATGAAGTAGACATCAAACAATTTGACTGGAATAATTTTGGAAAAGAAACAACAATTCCATTAGGAATAAGAAGCGACCATAACGAAGTCCACACCACAAGGATCAAAAAATTAAACAAAAAAGCAGAAACCAGCCATCCCGCGCTGGCTTTTTCAAATTCTTTCCATGCGCGCGCGAAATCCACGGACTTAAAGAATTCATAAAAAAAATACGCTGCCACAGACCAGATTAGCGCAAAGAGGATTTTCTTTTTCAAAACAACATCCCTGATATTTTTTGAATGGACGGGTATGGGGATGAAATATTCGAATTTTTATGGATTTCCCTGCCTCCCAAAAAATCACGACTATATCCTCCCGGTTTTTTGAATTGCTTTGATTTCATGTGTTTGCGAACCTGTTAATCAGAGAGGAAATTTTTTCAAGTAGCAAGTTTCATTGGAAATCTTTATTATCAAGGCTGGCAAGCCTTGAGGTATCTGCCTTATAAAATGGTAAAGGATAAATCCCACAAACGGCTTCTTAACCAGCTGCACCGAAGTGATTAAAATGGAGAAAAGAACGATAAAGGAAATCATGTCTCCCGCATATCATGTGAATTCAGATGTAACCGTCGATAAAGCCATGAACTATATGCTATCAAAAGAAACAGGGGCCATACTCATAAAAAACGAGCAAGGAAAATATATAGGAATTTTTACCAGGACGGACCTGATAAAACTTTTAGAAAAAGAACTCAACCCATCTACCCTTACCATTTCTTCTGTAATGTCCAGCCCCATCCAAAGCCTGGATCAAACTGAATCGCAGGATGAAGCCAGAGCGAAAATGATAAAAAATAATATTCGCCACTATGCTGTAACCGATGCGGAAAATATCATTGGCATGATATCAAATAATGACCTTAATATTTAAATGGAAGAATCCTCCTATCGTTTGATTTCGTTTTGCGGGTTTTTCCTGCTTTGCGGAATGGGCTGGATAACCGGCTCTCGCGCTGAAATAAAAAAGGAAACCTTGTTGGGAAGCTTTTTCCTTGCCTGGGCCTTAGGCGCCTTGACGTTTTGGTTCTCAGGTTCAAGGGCTGCCCTGCAATGGATTAATGATACCCTTATTTCCCTCTTAAACGCCTCTTTTAAAGGCGCGGTATTTCTATTCGGACCTCTTGCTTTGGGCCCTGGTCAGACATTGCCTGATGGAACTCCATCCGTGGGATTCATTCTGGCTTTTCAGGTATTTCCTTCCGTGATTTTCTTTTCAGCATTGCTGGGAGGGTTATATTATCTTGGGATCATGCAAAAGGTGGTTGGGCTTTTCTCAAGGGTTTTCCACCGCATCCTCTCTCTATCCGGAGCAGAGTCGCTGGCTGCTTCAGTAAACTTATTTGTGGGCATTGAATCCGGTTTAACTGTACGACCTTATTTATCTAAAATGACCCGCTCCGAATTACTGACTCTGATGACCTGCATGATGGCTACGGTTGCCAGCACGGTAATGGGAATTTATGTGATAGCTCTCCAGAAAACTTTCCCGAATATCGCCGGCCATTTGGTTTCCGCATCATTAATATCCATCCCCTGTGCCATATTGATCAGCAAACTGTTTTATCCGGAGTTGGATCGCCCGGAAACTTTCGGGAAACCTGCCGAAAACAGCAACGAATCTTCCGAACACAAAGGTTTAATGCCGGCCATGGTCGAAGGGGGTACCCAGGGAGTAAAAATGGCCGCAGGAATTGCAACGGTCCTCATAATCGTATTGGGACTGGAAGCCCTGTTTGATCTTATTCTTGGTATGCTCCCGGAGTTTGATGGTCAGCCCTTTTCTGCGGTGAGATTATCAGGATGGATAACCTACCCTTTTACAATACTTCTTGGTCTGAAACCGGAAGAATGGGAAGTGGCTTCAAAAATTCTAGGATCCAGATTCATTGAAACAGAAGTTTCGGCCTATTTCACACTCGCATCCATCCAGGCAACGGAAGCGGCTATTTCCCTTCGATCCATGACCATCATGACCTATTCCTTATGCGGCTTTGTTCATATTTCTAGTATGGGAATTTTTGTAGGGGGACTTTCGGCATTGGTCCCTTCACGCGCCAATGAGGTTTCAATAGTTGGGTTGCAGGCCTTGTGGACTTCTTTCCTGGCCACTTTGCTTACCGGCTGCATTGCCGGTTGCCTTGCAAATTAGGACTGGAGTCTGGGAACGGTTGCAAACTCTCCCAACTGCCACTTTTGGTGCAATTTATCAACCGTTCCATTTTTCAACAGGCGGGCCAGGCTCGCATCGATTCTGCTTTTAAGTTTCTTGTCCTCTTTTCTAATTACAATTCCGTAATATTCAGATGTCATTCTGGATCCCAGAAACCGGGCCTGCCCCATAAGCTCTTTGTTTTCCTTAAAATAATAATTGACCTGAACCGAATCACCCACGACAGCATCGACACCTTTATTCGCTAAATCAATAACCGCATGGCCGAATTTCTCAAATGTTTTTATTTTTACTCCCGGGAATTTTTGAAGTAAATAGTAGGAAGTCGTATTAATTTGCGCTCCCACCAATGCTCCCCTTTTTTCCAGATCTTCCAATGATTCAACATTTTTTATATCATTTCGCGCCAGAACAGCCGCGCCACTTTGCAAATAAGGGATGCTGAACGCCATTCTTTTCTTTCTCTCTTCGATAATTCCAACCGAGCTTATAACCAAGTCGAATTTTTTGGTGATCAAACCCCCGAACAGCCCTCCCCACTCTACATTTACCAACTCGTACGACAGGTCTGCTTCGCGGGCCACTTCTTTAATCAAATCCACCTCAAATCCGTCCAGTTGGTTTTCGCTGTTCATAAAAGACATTGGAATAAAAGTAGCGTCGATCGCCACCACCACCCGAGAAATCGATTCCGAATCGGAGGAAGGGCTCTGTTGGCACCCCGCTAAAAAAATGAAAAATAACAATGGAAACTTTGCAAGCCGGAGTCGCATGGTATAAACTCTGAGTAGTTGTAAACGTAGCAATGAATAAAATAATCTTAATTTAGAAATCAGTTAAAAAGTGTATTTGAATTAAGATAAAACTGCATTAAAAATACGCTTTCTTTAACCGGATTTGCTCATTTTATAAAATTAAAACAAGAAACCTGCTCCCTAAAGCACTTTTTTCTTCCAAAAAATCAATCAACCCTAGAGAAAATAATAAAGATGGAAAAAAACCATGACTGGGCAGATCAAACCAGTGTCGAGGCTTTAAAAAAATCTTTCGAGTTCCACCTGAAATACTCACTTGCCGATGACCATTTGTCCGCAACCAAAAGGGACCTGTATAACAGCCTTGCCTTGTCAGTCCGGGATCGCCTGATCAAAAAATGGCTCCAATGCCAACATTCTTATTATGAAAATGACGCTAAAAGGGTTTATTACCTTTCAATGGAATTTCTGGTCGGCCGTTTATTGAATAACAGCTTGATCAACCTCGGGTTTTACGATGAATTTTGCCAGGCATTGAAAGAACTTGGGTATGACATGGGTGAGCTTGAAGAAATGGAAATCGAAGCGGGCCTTGGCAATGGGGGGCTGGGTCGACTGGCATCCTGCTTTATGGAATCGCTGGCAACCTTAGGTGTTCCCGTTTGGGGATATGGGATTCGCTACGAATTCGGTATTTTTTTTCAAAAAATAATAAACGGATTCCAAGTAGAAACGGCTGACAACTGGCTTCGAAGCGGCAGTCCCTGGGAAATTCCCCGTCCTCGATTCCTCTATCCCGTCCACTTTGAGGGACGTGTAGAAACATCTCTAAATCAAAAAGGGGAACCCGAATACAAGTGGGTGGACACTTCACGGGTTGTTGCAATGCCCTTTGATATCCCGGTCCCCGGCTATAAAAATCAGACCGTAAACAATTTGCGATTGTGGGGAGCTCGTTCTGATCTTGAGTTGGACCTGAAATTATTCAACAAAGGCGATTATTTCGAAGCAATGAGAGACAAACATAATACTGAAATAATCTCCAAAGTCCTCTATCCCAGCGATGCCAACAGGAACGGGAAAAAATTGAGGCTAAAACAGGAGTACTTTTTTGTTTCGGCTTCTTTACAAGACATCATCAGGCGATTTAAAAAAGCGCATTCCGACTTTTCTCTTTTCCCGGAAAAGGTAGCTATCCAAATGAACGACACCCACCCTGCCCTGGCCGTGGCGGATTTAATGCGTATCCTCATTGACGAAGAAAGACTGTCCTGGGGCCAGGCATGGGATATAACCGTAAAAACCTTTGGGTTTACCAACCATACAATTCTTCCCGAAGCATTGGAAAAATGGCCTCTGGATTTAATGGAAGAGTTACTGCCGCGACATTTGCAAATCATCTTCAAGATCAACGACCATCTTTTGAAAGAAGTCCGTGAAAAATTTCCGGATGATATAGAACGAATCAGGCGAATGTCGCTGGTTGAAGAAGGTTTTTCCAAATCCCTTCGGATGGCGCATTTGGCTATTGTGGGCAGTCACTCGTTAAATGGGGTTGCTGAAATCCATTCAGATATTCTCAAGAAGGATGTTTTCAAAGATTTTTATGATATTTATCCAGAGCGTTTCAACAATAAGACCAATGGTATTACTCAGAGAAGATGGCTTAAGGCCTGTAATCCCGGCCTATCTATTTTGATAAATAAAACCATTGGAGACGGATGGGTCAAGGACCTTACGGAACTCCAATCCCTGAAACAAAAAAAGGACGACCCGGGATTCCGTAATAAATGGCGCCTGGTCAAACGCGAAAACAAACAAAAATTAGCCAAATTAATTCAAGATCGAGTCGGCATTACAGTTAATCAGGAATCCATTTTTGATGTCCATATTAAGCGGTTTCATGAATACAAAAGGCAACTTTTAAATATTCTGCATTGCATCATCCTTCGAAACCGACTCATAAAAAACCCGGAAAGCGTCACCGGTTCATACACGAAAATTTTCGCAGGGAAAGCGGCCCCGGGTTATGCCATGGCAAAACTGATCATCAAGCTGGCCAATGCCATCGGCGAAAAAGTCAATTATGACCCTGAAATAGGTGACAGACTGAAAATAGTTTTTATCCCCAATTATTCCGTCAGCGTGGCTGAGGTCATTATTCCCGGTTCGGATTTGTCAGAACAAATTTCAACCGCCGGCATGGAGGCATCAGGAACTGGAAACATGAAGCTCGCCTTAAACGGGGCTTTAACCATTGGAACATTGGATGGAGCAAATGTAGAAATTTTAAGGGAAGTTGGCGAAGAAAATATTTTTATTTTCGGCCTCACCGCAGAAGAGGTGAAGAAGAAAAAGCAGGAAAATTTTGATCCAAGGGATATTTACCTGAACAATAAGGAGATTAAAGAAGCGGTCGATCAGATCGGAAATGGTTTTTTCTCCTCCGAATCCCCGGAGTTATTTCAACCCATTACCGATTACTTTTTTATACAGAATGACCCTTATATGGTTCTTGCTGATTTAGAATCCTACATTCAAAGTCACGAAAAAGCCGCGAAAGAATTTCAGGATGCAGATTCCTGGACTGAAAAGTCTATATTGAATACTGCAAATATGGGTTTCTTCTCAAGCGATCGATCTGTTGCAGAATATTCAAAAGATGTTTGGGGAATTGATCCTGCAAATCCCTTATCCAGCACGACCCGACTCGTCAACCAGGAAAGCTAGATTCTGGGCAACCTCTGAAGTCAAACCGGAGGCAGGCATACGCCACTGCCAGTTAGATTCTTTAGTCCCGGGAAAATTAAAACGGGCAGATCCATCCAACCCTAGAATATCCTGCATGGGTAGAATGGCGTATTGAGCGGGCGACATTAAAGCCAGACGAATCATCTCCCCTGATATTTCATCTGCAGAAACCTCTTTTCCCAGGTACTCAAAGAAATTTGACCTTTCCCGGGAATTCATATCGTTTTCAAACCACCCTCTTGCCGTATTGCAATCATGGGTTCCGGTATAAACCACACAATTTTCATTGAAATTATGAGGGAGGTAAGGATGGGTCTTTAAATCAGAGTCAAAGGCAAAAACCAGTATTTTCATTCCGGGGAATCCACAATGAGTCATTAACTCGCGGACTTCCTCCGTAATCAAACCCAGATCTTCAGCAACGATAAAAGCACCTGGAAACTCATTCAACACCTGGGTAAAAAATTCCCTTCCCGGTACCGAATGCCAGCTCCCATTTTCAGCTGTCTCATCACCTGCGGGAACCTCCCAGGCCGCAATGAAACCCCGGAAATGGTCGATCCGCATGATATCCATCATACCCATGCCGAACTTCAAACGCTGCATCCACCATTTATAAGAATCTTTTCTTAAAACATCCCAATCATAAACCGGGTTTCCCCATAACTGTCCGGTTTCACTAAAATAATCAGGGGGGACCCCTGCAACCACACCAGGGTTTCCATTGGTGTCCAGCTTAAAAATTTCAGGGTTGGCCCAGACATCGGAACTGTCGTGAGTGACATAAATAGGCAGATCTCCAAATATTTTGATTCCCTGATCAAGGCAGAAGTTTTTTAAACCCTTCCATTGTTCAAAAAAAATGAATTGCGAAAACTTTTCAAAATCAATGGACCTCTGTAATTTACCCTTAAGATCACCCAAGGGGCCTGGCTCCCTCTTCCGGATTCCCAGAGGCCAATCAACCCAAACGGAACCACCATAAAACTCTTTCAGGGCAATAAAAAATGAATAGTCTTCCAACCAGAAACTATTTTCATTGCAAAAACTTTCGTAAGCTTCATTTAAATTTTCGATACGATTAAAAGCAATTTCCAGGTACCGGCGCTTCAACTTTCCAACTTCTCCATATTCAACCATTTTATTTGATAACACGGGAGGCGATTCGATATCGGATGCCTGCAGCCATCCGTCCTCCACCATCTTTTCAGGACTGATCAACAATGAGTTCCCCGCAAAAGCGGAGGGACTGAAATAAGGGGAGTCACCCACAGTGGTGGGGTTCACAGGAAGAACCTGCCAGATTTTTTGTCCAGCCTGTTTTAGAAACTCAACAAATCTATAAGCATCGGGACCCATATCTCCTATTCCAAATCGGGAAGGCAGACATGTAATATGCAAAAGTATTCCACTTTGTCTTTGGTTTTTCATTTTTTAAGGCAGGAAAACTTCAACAGGACGCTTCGGGACTAATATTCAAATAATTTAATGTCTTTTCCATCTCCTCAACCCAATCGCCTGCATTCTTATCCCCCTCCAGTTTGTTATTCTGCATTTCCTGAAAAAGGGAATTAATAATATCGAACATTTCATTTTGCGCGGTCCACAAATTTACTTTCATGGGAAGGGTATCTAACAAACCCAATAGAAAATTCAAACTGTGGAGATTTTCGATATTACGAGGAGATTTCTTTATCCTGATTATGGCTTGATTTATTTTCTCATGATAAACAGATTTGAACTCCAGGTTATCCAGAGACTGCCCGTCAGAAAATTTTAACATGTGCTGGATCTGCTTTCGAGAATTACCCGGGGAGTCTAATATCTCTTTCCACTGTTCAAACAATAAAAGTCTGGACAAGCTCAATGCATTTGAAGGGAGCGGGGTATCCATTCTGTTATGAAGCAGCAAAAATTTTTTCTGGCTGGAAAGCAATTTTCTGTTCAGGCCATCGTTTTCCGACCAAAAGCTACCACCGATATCATCCGCAAGTTTGTCAAAGAAATTATGAAAGACGGCACGACCAGGGTAATTAGGCTGACCCAGGGTTTCTTTAAGTGAATCCCGAGTTTTTTCATATCCCTCCCTGCGAAACAGGTTTGAAATTCTATCCTGAACCTCTTTAACATTAGTTAAAGAAGAAGTAACAAAAATCTTAAAATCGCCATCTCCTTCGTGAAGCGCAAAAAAGGCCATGGAAATTTTTTCCATGAAAATACTCTTTATCACATCGCCTCTTCCATAATACAATTCTGATTTCCCGAGACTGATTTTTTCCGCCCTGATATTTTCAACCTCACATGACCCCACTGAAACGGCAGTCTCATCTCTACCCAACAAATAGGCCAGCAATCCGCAGGAAAAAATATGGTTGACTGAAACCCGGTTGGATTCCACCATTTTCTTATAAATAAAATTGCCGTTTTTCCATTTTGGGATATTGCTTTTGGCTTGTCCTAAATTTTCGACAAAGGGTCCTTCCAGGCTGGTCTCATCCAATTGCGAAAACAACTCCAGTGCGAAGGAGGCATACCGAAGAACCTGCTCTGTTTCAATTCCGGAAATATCATTAAAAAACCATCCACAGCTGGTGTACATGAGCATCGCGTGCCGCTGAATTTCCATCCATTTCAGCACATTGATTTTTTGCTCTTCGTTCAGGTCCGTTACCCCATGATTTTCAAAAAAT
This sequence comes from Nitrospinota bacterium, assembly GCA_009873655.1. GTDB lineage: Bacteria > Nitrospinota > Nitrospinia > Nitrospinales > VA-1 > UBA8687. The sequence goes on from WAIB01000001.1 coordinate 99,663, forward strand.
TTTTTAAAATCTCTGTTCGATTGAAGCAAATGGATATAATCATTCCTCGCTGACCAGGGATCCTTTAATAAAGGATCCAGGTATTTCTGAAATTTTTCGTTAAAACAATCACGCAAACCATCAAGAGAATCTCTCAAGGGTTTTCTCCAGGCTTGTGACCAGTCCTCCTGTCCCCCCGTATGGCAACCACAATCGCTCCGCCAACGCTCGATACCGTGAGCACAACTCCAGGAAGTGTTTTCTATAATCTCCACTTCCCATGCAGTTGGATGGTCCACCAGAAATTTTGAATAATTAGTTAAAGAATAAGATTCATGGTTCTGCAACCGGTCCAGCACATAAGCCAGAGTCATTTCACCGAATTTGTGATGGTGGCCATAGCTTTCCCCGTCGGTTGCGGCATGAACCAATTCCGGCTTTCCCGTATCTGTCGAAAACCGGGATGTCAGGCTATTAAAAAACCGGTCTCCATTACTTAGAAGGTTTTCAAATGCCACTTGATGGGATACATTTTTATCGTAAAAAAACACGCTGAACTCACGGCCTGAAGGAAGCTGTATTTTATAGGGTCTTGTTGTATCCAACGAATCTTCTGTTACAGAAACCCAACTTGAGTTTTCACCGCTTCTTATCTTCTTTGCCTGACTGGGGGCAAGGATGGTAAAACGAACTCCCTCCCCTGCCAGCAGATCCAGGGTTTCAATATCCACGGCAGCCTCTGGCAACCATACGCCCACTGGGTTCCTTTTAAACCGGAGCTTAAAATCTTCGATTCCCCAGATAATTTGAGTCAATTTATCAGCCGAATTGGCAAGAGGCATGATCATGTGGTTATAAGGTTGCGCCAAAGCAGAACCATGTCCTTCAAACAACCTCTGGCTTTCCTTGTCTGCTTCCAATATGGCCTGATAGGTTTCCGGGGATTGGGATTCCAGCCAGCTCAACAGAGTTGGACCGAAATTAAAACTCATCCTGGAATAATTATTTATTATTTTTTTAATTCGCGAATCTTTATCGAGAATCCGTGCGCTTGCGTTGGGGGAATAACATTCTTCGGTGACTCTTTTATTCCAATTCTTATAAGGTTCCGCGGATTCCTGGATCTCAATTTCCTGCGTCCAGGGGTTTTCCCGAGGGGGTTGATAAAAATGGGCGTGGATACAGATATATTTATTCAGCATCAGCTTCTTGATAAAAAAATGGCCGCTAAAGGCGGAAGACTGATTTTTATTGAAAAGGGTTTACCGTGCAAAGGTTGGGAGATGGCTTCGACACCCCCTAAATTTCCGATTCCACTGCCACCGTATTCTTTAGCGTCACTATTCAGCACCTCTTTCCAATGACCCGCTTCGGGAACTCCTATTTCATAATCAAACCGGGGTGCAGGGGTGAAGTTCAGAACGATTACCATCTGGTCTTCCGCTCCATCCCCCTTTCGCAAAAAAACGAGAATACTCTCCTCGTGATTTGCACAATCAATCCACTCAAAACCCTCTTCATCCAAATCCCTGCAATAAAGGGAAGGATGATTTCGGTACACTCTATTTAAATCTTTTACCCATTTTTGCAAACCGGAATGGGTTTCCTGATTCAGGAGGTCCCAATCAAGGCTGGAGTCGTGGTTCCATTCATTCCATTGACCAAATTCCCCACCCATAAACATTAATTTTTTGCCTGGCTGAGCAAACATGCAACCAAATAACAAGCGCAGATTGGCAAACTTCTGCCACTCATCTCCACTCATTTTATTTATTAACGATCCCTTTCCGTGAACCATTTCATCGTGGGACAAGGATAAAACAAAGTTTTCATTGAAAGCGTAAAGGGAACGGAAGGTCAACTGGTCGTGATGATATTTTCGGTGAACGGGATCTTTGCTCATATAAGTAAGAAGATCATGCATCCATCCCATATCCCATTTCAATCCAAACCCCAACCCTCCCAGGTAGGTTGGCCTTGAAACTCCCGGCCATGCAGTGGACTCTTCTGCTATCGTTTGCACATCGGGGTATTCTTTATAAATTTCTTCATTGAGCCTTTTTAAAAATTCGATGGCTTCCAGGTTTTCATGGCCACCCAATTTATTGGGGATCCACTCATTTTCTTTTCGGGAATAATCCAGATACAACATGGAGGCCACGGCATCAACCCGCAACCCGTCAATATGATAATGGTCAAACCAGAAAAGAGCGCTGCTTATTAAAAAACTTACAACTTCATTCCGCCCGTAGTTAAAAATAAAACTTCCCCAGTCCGGGTGCCAACCCTTTTTTTCATCTTTATGTTCATAAAGATGCGTGCCGTCGAAAAAAGAAAGGCCATGGCCGTCAACGGCAAAGTGCGAAGGAACCCAATCCAGAATAACCCCTATTCCATTTTGATGGAGGGTATCAATGAGAAACATTAAATCCTGGGGGGAACCATAGCGACGGGTTGGAGAAAAATATCCCGTGGTCTGATAACCCCAGGACCCGTAATAAGGGTGCTCCATAACCGGCATGATTTCCACATGGGTGAATCCCATATCCCGAATATAATCCGACAAGGGTTGAGCCATTTCACGATAGCTTAAAGATTTAAACGCATTGTGTTTTTTCCATGACCCGAGATGAAGTTCATAAATGGAGACAGGTTGCGTTTTAACATCATTAAATTTTTTCCTGTTTTGCATCCAGGTTTGATCATTCCAGGAATAATCCAGGACTTGAACCAGGGAACCCGATTTGGGAGGAACTTCACTCGAAAACGCAAAAGGGTCTGCCTTTTCTACCTCATAACCTCCGAAACGGGATCGGATATGGTACTTATAGGTTTCACCTTCTTTTACCTGTGGAATAAACAAGGACCATATTCCGGATTGTTTCAGGGGAAACATCAAGTGGGAATCTGCATTCCAGCCATTAAAATCGCCCATCACGGACACCTTCTCAGCATCGGGAGCCCAGACGGAAAACCTTACACCCGGAATACTATTTTCAACCACCCGATGAGCACCCAGATAGTTGTAGAGCCGAAAATGGCTCCCTTCATTAAACAAATGGAGATCGAAATCGCTCATTTCGTTTTGTATTTTTTCAACTTTGCTCATCGGTTTTGGTAATTTTATCCGGAAAATCTATGCGACAATATATCATGATCAAAGCAGGCATTGTCAGATCCCGGTTTCCTTCCATTCTTGCCGTTTTTTTTCTGTTTCCCTTTTCATTGATGGGAATGACTCATCCCCCATTAAAGAAAATCGACACGGTATATTTCAATGCAAACTCCATAAAAGAATTTAAGGAGTCGGAGCAATTGATTATCAATTCGATGAATTCTTTTCCGAACCACACTGGTTTAACCTGGAGGCTGGCGCGGAATTATTTTCGCATCGCCAAAAGGACCCTCCATGAAGAAGAAAAGATAAAACTATTCAAACAATGTATAAAGAACGCAGAGAAAGGAATTTCTCTCGATAAAAATTCAGCTGAGAATATTTATTTCTTTGGGTTGTGTCTGGGAAATTTAAGCCTGCAAAAAGGAATATTAAGCTCGTTGAGTAACCGCGATACCCTGAGGAAAACCATGGAAAAGGCCGTTGAAATAGACCCGACCGTGGAGCATGCGGGCCCCCACCGTTTTTTAGGAGTTTTCTATAGTGTGCTGCCATTTTTCCTTGGAGGCGATTCCGAAAAAGCCATGCACCACCTCGAGTCCGCGACCAATCTGGCGCCCGACCATGCGGATAATTATTTTTATCTTGGAGAGGCTTACTTTAAAAAAGAACTCTATTTAAAATCCAACCAGGCGCTTGAACGGTTTCTGGAACTGGCAAAAACGGTAAAAAATGACCCGGACTTGCCCGAACAAATTGAAGAAGCCAGCGATCTTCTTCGGAGAATAAAAATATATCAAAACAACGATTAAAATTTCTAGAACCCGTTATTGCGATGCCTTCGAGTCCACTCCCTCGCCAGTTTTCTGGCCTGAGTGATTTGTTCCGGGGTCATTCTTTTTTCTACAATATCGATATTTTTTCTACCCGCCTCACTGCCGTTTTCCGCGGAAATCACAAACCATTTCAAAGCATCGACAAAATTTTGCTCGGTGCCTTCTCCCTTACTGTACATGGCACCCAGATTATTCTGGGCGTCTTTGTGAGACCCCTGTGCAGAAAGCTTGTACCATTTCATCGCCTTGACATAGTCTTTTGGAACTCCGTTTCCCCATTCATGCATCACACCCAGATTATATTGGGAAGGAGCATGGCCCTTGACAGCGAGGGGCATTAATATTTCAAGGGCCTTTTCATAATCCGTCTCGTGAATTGCATCCAGTCCTTCGTCGAAATCATTTGCAAAAGAAGGGGAAGAAAAGCAAAAAACGAGGAACAGGATTGAGAGATTAATAATTGAAAAATTTTTTCCTGCCGAATGTCTGCTTCGGATTAAAATCGGGTTCATTGGGTTTTCGACACCTTTTTCTTCCACTCCTCCGCAAATTGTTTCGATTCTTCACGCTGCTCGGGAGTAAGCTTTTTCTCAACGAATTTCCTGTTGCTTGTTGCCTCAACATCCCTGGCTCCTGCAACGGTGAACCATTTATGGGCCATCGCGAAGTCCCGGGAGGTTCCCAGTCCTATCATGTACAGCACCCCGATGTTGTTTGGCGCATCCCGGTTCCCGTTTTCCGCTGCCAGCCTGTACCATTTAAAAGCTTCCTTGTAGTTCTTGTGAACGCCTTGCCCCTGGTCGTACATGACCCCGAGGTTATTTTGCGCATCGGCATAACCCTGCTCCGCCGCGGCCCTGTAATACTCCACGGCCTTTTCGGAACTTTGAGGCACACCCTCTCCAAGGTCATACATGACGGCCAGACCATATTGCCCCCTGGGGTCCCCTTGGTCGGCAAGAGCTTGAAAGCCCTCAACCGCTTCAGCATAATCTCCCCTGTCAAAAGCGTCCCGGGCACTTTGATAACTTGTACTCGCGCAACCCGCCAACATCGCCAATAAAAAAATAATTAAAAGCTTTTTCATTACTCTCATCCCAAAATTCCTGGTGAAAATTTTAAATGGCAAACCAAAAGTGAAATCTCTGAAATATTGATTATAAATTATTTTGCTTCAGTGCTGACCAAATAATTAAAATATCCCTTTTTCGGGAACGGGAAGCCACGCAAATTTCTCATTTAAAAACAATGCTTTGCTGAAATCGAGACAAGGTGCGGCATCCGCAGACCAATGGATCCACTGAACGGCTCAATCAAACCGTCCAGAACGAGTTTTGCCTGCCCCCAAAAAACTGATCCATTTGCTATGTTAGGATTTGGGTCAAAAACCTGTTGATTAGGGGGGTAAAATGGCTAGGAAAAGATATTCACCAGAGCAGATTATTGGTTATTTGCGTGAGTCAGAGGTTTTGTTGTCTAAGGGCAGTACGGTTCCAGAGGTTTGCCGAAAGATAGGTATTGCGGAACAGACCTATTATCGTTGGCGCAAGAAGTACGGTAGTTTGAGCGTTGATCAGGCCAAACGTTTGAAGGAGGTTGAGAAAGAAAATACCCGTTTGAGAAAGCTGGTGGCTGATTTGTCATTGGACAAAGCGATTCTAAAGGAAGTAGCTGAGGGAAAGTATTAAGCCCGACAAAAAAACGTCGAGCGGTATTTCGTGTGATGGAACAATTCGATGTTTCTGAGAGAAGGATTTGTCGGGTATTGAATCAGCCCCGCTCTACTCAGCGTTATCTTCCCAGGGTAAGAAATGGTGAAGCGTTGTTGACAGAACGCATGATTGAACTGGCAACAAAGTATGGTCGGTATGGTTACCGCAGAATAACAGCTTTATTGCAAAGAGAAGGCTTTCAGATAAACCATAAACGTGTAGAACGTCTTTGGCGGAAGGAAGATTTAAAGGTTCCACAGAAACAACCAAAACGAAAGCGGTTATGGTTTAATGATGGATCGTGTATTCGTTTAAGACCGCAGTTCAAGGACCATGTATGGAGTTATGACTTTGTGGCTACCCGGACTGAAGATGGACGGCCTTTACGGATCTTAACGTTGATTGATGAGTATACGAGGGAATGTTTGGTTCTTAAGGTAGCTCGTCGATTACGATCACCAGATATATTAGAGCAACTTGGTTATCTGTTCATTTATCGTGGGCTGCCAGGATTTATACGTTCTGACAATGGCCCTGAGTTTACAGCTAAAGCAGTCAGGAACTGGTTGAAACGATTAGGAGTTCAAACGTTATTCATTGAACCAGGTTCTCCTTGGGAAAATGGATACAACGAGTCATTTAATGGGAAGCTCAGAGATGAACTATTGAATGGAGAAATCTTTACAACTTTGCTGGAAGCTAAGGTCTTGATAGAAAACTGGAGGAATGAATACAACCAGTTTAGACCGCATAGCTCACTGAACTATCAACCTCCAGCTCCTGTAACGATTAAGCCAAAGGTGGAAATACTAACTTAGGAAGTGGTACAACTAACAGGGGCAGGCCAGGATCTAACCTTTTAAAACCGGAAAAAGTATACCATATTGAGTTCGTTTTGGAGTTTCTGGGGGACCGCAATGGAAAAATTCAAAGCCTAAGAGGCGGGCAATAAAAACTTAAAAATTGTGGTTATCAAATCCGCTGCCTGTGATACATCGTGGTTTGCCAGATTCATTCCCGAAATCTTTTCATCAAAAATAACAGCGGAATATTTTTTGATTAACTCATCATTTTCTGGTTTTTTCATTATGTCGACAAGACCGCCGGCATCGACCCAGAACCCACTGCATTTGGAACATTGATCCACTTCTATATCATACTGCTTGCTGAAAAAATGGCGATACAATAAAGTCGTTTTGCATTGAGGGCAGGGGTGTTCCGCCCCGCGATAAAATTTTACCCCTTCCGCTTTTTCCAATAGGAGGAGTTCGGACCCGGCCCCAGGCTTAACCCTTTTTATTTTTTTTATCTGAGACAGGGAAAACCAGAACCCGCCACAAAAGCCACTGCAGATATGAACCTGAATACCGGAAATTTTTTTTTCGGTAAAGGAATTTTCGCAAGCGGGGCATTTCATAGATTAATAAACTGGTGGAGCCTTTTCATCCGGCGGACGGGTTTTCCATCGGCGATGTCCACACATCCAGGGCGAAGGGTTTTCGCGGATCACCGACTCTATAAAAGTTTCCATCTTCTGGGTCCAGTTCAGGATGTCTTTTTCTTTGTTTTCTGACTTTTCAAAAATGAGTTCCGGGCCGTATTCAATGTTATAGGTTCCAGTTTCAGTGGGATAGGAAAATAACGGAATAACTGGGGTTCCCATCCGATAGCTGAGTTGTGCTACAGCTCTTGGAGTAGCCGCTTTAAGCCCGAAAAAATCAACGAACAGGCCTCCCTTTGCCGTATTTTGATCCATCATTATGGCAACGCTATTGTTGTTTTTCAGTTCTCGAACTATTTTTATAAGGGAGTCATCCCTGTAAAAAACTTTGTTGCCGGTGGCTGTTCTCATTTCCGCTACGATTTTGTCCAGGTAAGGGTTGTCCAGTTTCCGAACAATAGAAGATAAAGGGCAAATTCTCATTAAACCATGATGTAATCCCATTATTTCCCAATTACCGTAATGTGCGGTAAGAAAAAATATTCCCTTTTGTTTCTCCAGGCATTTTCTTAAGGTGTCTAAGCCGGTGGGCTCGCCTGGGATTAGCTGACGAACCCTTTCTTCCGTTTTGGTGGTAACCCAGATAGATTGCAAAGCCGAAACCGCAAGAATCTGGAAGGACTTCTTTATTATTCGCTTTTTCTCCTCTGCCGATTTGCTGTCGGAGAACATGATATTTAAATTTGTTAATGCAGACTTTTTCCTTCTTTTCGAAAAATGAAACACAAGGGACCCAAGGTTTCTTCCAAGAAAGACCACCCCATCATGGGGAAGAGGTCTTACCAGCAGTAAGAGCAAATAAACCAGAATATATTCAAAATAATGCCGGATGGATTTCAAGGGTCCTCGTTTTGCCTATTGTTCGGCAATGGCATGGGCGATTGCGTGGGTGCGATCGTGAGAGATTGAGATGTGAATGGTTTTGATTTGTAGTTTTTGAAACAGCTCTTTTCCTTTTCCCGTCATTTTCAAAACAGGTTTCCCGGATTCTTCATGGATCACTTCCATATCCTTAAAACCCAAGGCTCCGCTGATACCTGTCCCCAGGCATTTTGATACTGCTTCTTTTACAGCAAACCGGGCGGCAAAATGCTTTGCCGGGTCTCCCTGTGATTGGCAATAATTTATTTCGCCTGAGGAAAAGACTCTTTGTTCAAACCTGGGAGAATATTTTTTTATGGAATTCTTGATTCTCTCAATTTCAATGATGTCCAGTCCGGTTCCAATTATCATGCAGGCTCCTGGGTTTGCAGTTCTCCGTTCAGGGATTCCTGAATGCGTTTAAAGCTGATTGCTCCCTCCCTGATAAGTCGAACAGGTGCTTGGGTGGCATCCACCAGGGTCGAGGGTTCTCCTCCTTTACAAACCCCTGCATTTAAAATGAGATCTAACTTGTTTCCGAGATGAAGCTCCACTTGTTCAGCAGTGGTTGCCGGGTTCTCACCACTGATGTTTGCGCTTGGTGCGGTCAGTGGGTGATCCAGGGCGGATAATAATTTCCTCGTCATTGAATTTCCCGGTTGTCGTATACCTATTAAACCCGTTGTAACATTTTGTGGAATGTTTGGTTTAGGCTTAAAGAGAAGGGTCAATGGGCCTGGCCAGAAGGTTTTAATGAGTTTAATACTTTCTTCTGTAGGTTTTTCCACAAGGCCGTCCAGTTTTTCCGGTGAGTCTATCAGGAGAAGCAGTGGTTTTTTTGAATCACGGCCCTTTATTTCATAAATTTTATCAACCGCGGTTTTGTTAAAAGGATCTGCCCCTAAACCGTAAAATGTGTCCGTTGGAAAGGCGATAACCCCTCCACCTTTCAAGACCTCCCGGGTTTTGGAGAATGAGTTTTCCCACAAACTGGGAATCAAAGGATCAACCTTTAAAATTTGCGGCATGAGGTGTTTTTAAATTTTGGCCATTTTGCTCTACAACTTTGGCCTGTTGTTTTCGATATTTTACCAGTTGGCTGGCAAGTTTTTCATCAGACCATGCCAGAATTTGAACCGCCAGAGGGCCTGCGTTTTTTGTTCCCGGTTAACGGGATTAAATTAATCGAAAATTAGAAAAACCCTTATATCAATTTTTGCTAATGGGATCAAGGTTGAGGGAAAACTAGTCTTCACAAACGGTGCGAAAGCCAAGAAAGGAAGTGCAATAGTTTTTAATGAAAGAAATTCGGCGCCAGGGAGCAATATTTTTAAAATGGGTTATAAAACTTCCCCCTCTTGCTATTTTATAAGTCAACCCATTTGAGGGACCGTTTGAATGATTGCTTCTGGGATGATCATCTTCCACCCATTCGAATACATTTCCAAACAGGTCCGTGATGCCGCCAAAGTATTCATTTTCAGGAAAATGATCAACGGGCAACGTTCCATATATGCCTGTTTCTTCAATATTGCAAAACTCAACGACCCTGTCTTCATCCCAGAAAAATTGATCTGGAGTCGCTTTCCCAAAATTGCTGGCAACATATTCCCATTCCTTTTCAAAAGGAAGGCGAATCGTCTGCCCCGTTGTTTCGCTTTTCCACTTGCAAAATGCTTTAGCATCGTTCCAGGTGACTTGTGTCACGGGATGATTATGTTTTCCATAAAGTGAGTCTGGCTGACTATCAGGGCAAAGCCAGAAAGCGTCTTTCTCTGGAGTGAGACTGGGATTGGAAAAAGAGGACCTGGGTTCATGGTCGCCATGTAAGGCCAAATTCCCATGATGAAAAACAATGGCGTCAATTAGAGATTCCGCCTCTGTTTTATATTTGGTTTCGTTTATGAATTTGAAAAATTCTACATTTGTTACCGGATATTTTCTCATTAAAAACGGTTTCTCAATGGTGATTTCCCGGTGAGGGGCGGAATCTTTTTTCCGAGGGTGACCCATGATAAATTTTCCGGTGGGTATTTTTACCCATTCATCCCATTTTTCACTGAACTTGTATAGATATTCTGTTATATGAGCATTTTTTTCATTGATTGCAGCTGAACCAAGGCGCTGGCGGATCGCCAACGGCCATTCCGCTTTTGCAAGTGCATCGTCATATTCCAGGGGTTTCTTTTCATCTTCCTCGGGAACGATTTCTACCTGGCCTTTTTCTTTCTCGACTTGAAAAGCTTCTGAAAGTTCTTCAAAGGCTTTTCCAAGGTGGGTGAGCTTGTCTTCGTAATGGGAAAGGCTTTCCAGCAATTCTGCCTTTCGCGATTCATCTTCCTCATTCATGGATTTTTTTACGTCAGCCAGTTCCTGTACAAAATTTTGATATTCTTCCACCCGTCCGCGCAGATCTTTCTCCATTACATCGACCATGGATTCGCGATGTTTTAGTCTTTCCTGTAAAACTTTTTCTGCGGCTATGGTTTCTTCGGTTATTAGTTTTTCCTTGTCCTTCAGGTTAGAGGTCAGTCGCACAGCCTCTTCTTCCATGGTGGCTATCCGTTTTTTAAATTCCTCGTATTCCGTTCCTTGTGACTGGAGAATTTGATTGTAGGTTGTTTTGAAATCATCGAGGAAATTTTTTACCTCCACCTGGTGTTGGAGGACATCCGATTTTACAAGTTGAATTTCCTGAAGTTCGGTTCTTATTTCTTCTTCAACTTCCTCAATGCTTTGTCGACTGGTTTTTTCTTCAGCCATCTGCTGCTGCTGAAGCTCAAGGATTTTTCTTTCTTCCGCTTCTAATTCTTCTTCTTTGTTATCCAGGGCCATTTCCTTTTCGATCTGGCCTACTTCCAGCGAGTTTTTAAACTCTTCGAACTCCTGGTTCATGATTTTGAGCTCTTCGGTTTCTCTTTCTAAAAGTCCTTTTTCTTTCTCCCGAAGGCGTTTTTGGTCTTCCAGGAGAGCTTCGTTTTTTTCTGCCAGTTTCTTTTGCTCTTTTTCATGCTCCTCTTCAAGCTCGGCAAGCTTTTCTTTTAATTCTTCCTCGTACTTGGGCCGGCCTTCGTCCATGGCCTTGTATAGTTTGCGTTTTCTTTTTAAAAGGTTTTCCTGTGTTTTAGCGGCGGTTTTTATCTGGTCGATGGCAAAATTTCCGCCTTCGATTCCACTCATTTCCTTGATGAGCGAAGCTTTCTCGAGGTTGTTTTCCTTTTCTTCTTTATTGAGCAGTTTTTGTTTTCTTGAAATTTCCTTTTCCAGTTTTTCTAATTCAGCGAGCCTTTTTTTAGTTTGTTCATCGGCTTTTCTTTGGGCTTCCAGAGCAAGGCCCTGCTCGCGAATTCGCAGCCTTTCGTTTTCTCTTCCCAGGCGTTCTTCATCCTCTTCGAACTCTTCGAGTCGGCGAATATGGTATTCCGATCGGCGCTGATATTCTGTTTCCAGCTCTTCTTTTTTTGTGTCGTAGCTTTCCTTTAATTTGGCTTTAAACAGTTTTTTCTCGTTTTCAAGCGTTTTGGAAAGTTTGAGCAATTGTTGGTTTTTCTTTGCCTGCTGGTTTGCCGTTCGCTTCAACTGCACTTGTTTTTCTTTGGCCGCCTTGAAAGCTTTCTCTTTGTAATTATGAATCTCCTGTTCTTCCTGGACCAGTTTTTCCATGAGCTCGGTCATTTCATCAAATTTTGCCCTGAAAATCTGGTCCCTTCGGGTGAAGTCTGTATCCATACGCGTGCGTGTGGATTCATGATCTGTTAAAAGCTGATTTTTTTCTTCTCGAAGCTCGCTTAACTCTTTTTGGGCTTCTTCCAATTCTGAGCGGATGCGAATGTTTTCTTTTTCCGATTGTTCTTTAGCCTGATCAGTATGTTTCTGCTCTTCCTCCCGCAATTTTTGAATCTGCGATCTGAATTCGGAATTTTCTTTTTCCATTTTCACCTTGGCTTCTTCAAGGTGTTTTTCTTTTTCCAGAATTTCCTTCATTTGCTTGTTTGCGAGCTCTTCTTTTTCTTTAAGCCTTTGAAGCTGGTTCTCGAATTCCCCTTTGAGTTCCTCCGGGAGATTGAAAGTTATTTCCGACTCTTTAAATTTTCGACCCTGATCCGTAGGTTCAATTTTTGCGGGAGGGGTCTCCGTTCCTTCAAATTGGATGAAATTTAAATTGCTATCGAGGGATAGAGACGCCGGGTTTCCCCGCTCCGACATCAAGGCGAGCAACTCGTTGTTTAATTTTTCCCGCAGGGAATTTAACCAGGTTCTTTGTTCTTCTTCGTTATCGGGTAAGGATGAAAAATTTCCCGAATTCCGGATTTTGTCGATTAAAACTTCAAAGGGAACAGGGGGCACGGATTCTGGCGGCTGTCCCGTTGAATAGAATTCCTGAATGATTTGCAGGAGGGATACAGGTTCGGGGCTCCCTGTTTGGGAATAATGGTCGATGAGCTCCTGGACATCTTTTAGACTGAAATTTTTCCGGGCCATGGAGAAATAAAGGTTCTCTTATAATTTTGGTTTCGAGTAACCTGAAAAATAGAGATACGGTTTATTGGTATTCAACGGAAAAACCGGCTTAAAACCTTACCATTATTATAACAAACAGACCTTTATTTATAAAGAGTTACCCTCAGCTTCCGGGTCGGTGGCCGTGTTTGATTTCCGGAATGAGCATCAGGGTGGCGAATAGCATCATGGCAAAGGATAAAATGCCAATATTCTGGGCTCCAATCAGGTTGACAGTCCAATATCCCATTATGGGACCGATGGTTCCCCGGATCCCCGTGAGACTGACATGAACGGACATATAAGCCCCGGTTTTTCCCGGAGGTGCGTATTTGGTCACCCAGAGATTCCACGCAATGCTGCCACCGGCAAAAGCCGCTCCAATCATGGCCGACCCGAGCCCTATGATCCATGGATTGGAGGTAACAAAAAACAACAAAATCCCAAAACCAAAAAACAGGTTCAAAATCATCCGCAAAATGACAAAGTTCATTTTGTCGAAAAGGGAAGCCCAAAAGGGAATAAGCAACATGCGCATCGTTTCCGGGATGATGGTGATTATCATGGCTACAAAAATTGCAGACCCTTCAATTCCCCATTGCGGAGCGGTTATATAATCCACTCGAAGAGGCAAAGTCCAGAGATTGGCAAATCCCATTATGAACCAGGTTAATAGAACATATCCGAAGGATTTGTCATGAATGGCATATTTCATATTGCCAAAGGGGTTCGTGTGGGAACTGTTTAATATGGTTTCCGAGGGCATGGATATAATAGCCATCGCTTTTCCGATGGCACATAATCCCAGAAACGTGAATAACCAATGATAATTGTCGATATCCAACTCCAGGATCCAGGAGCCGATAAATCCTGAGAGGGCCGCGACTCCTACGGTGAGTAAAAGGGGCCTGGAGAAAAAAGCAGCACGTTTGTCGGGCGGATAATTATCGCTGTAAATTTCTGTAATAAAGGGAATTAAGGCACTCCGACAAATGTAGCCCGCGATCACCGTACAGGCAAAAAGAGTAAGAGATTGCGTCCAGGCCGCAATAAAAAGGCATCCCCCTGTAATGAATGATGGGAGAGCGCCCCAGGTAGACTTCTTCCACTGTGTAAAAGAGGCATAATGCAATAACACCATTGAAAGGAACATTCCCATAAAAGGGGCTGCCGCGATCAGGGCCTTGGTGGTTTCACCGGCATGGAAAAACCGAATGGCTATGAACAGGCAAAATGTTTGAGCCCCCGAGGAAAGCACTCCCTCAAAACCCCCGCGCCATAAATCGCCGCGATACGTTTTTTGGGTTTTCTCCTCCAGGTTCTGACCGGTGGACTCCTTCAATTCAATTGACCCCGGCACTTAGCGATATACACCTTATTGAATTCGGCAAAGGGTTGAATAGCCAATGCGGTTTTAAAACTTTCGATGGCCACGAGGTAGTTGGCAAGCTGATAATGACAAAGGCCGAGGCCATTCCAGGCTCCGAAGTGATTGGGATTCATTTCCAGAGTGATTTCGCATTCCTTAATGGATTCGTTATATTTTCTTTGTAAATAGAGAACGGTCGCAAGTTTATTGTGGGCCTCCGCAAATTCGGGATAATTTGTTACCAGGTTTTCAAATTCCTGTTGTGCTAACCCATACTGGCGCATATCCATTTGCTTTGTTCCCTCGCGAATTCGAGACTCTGCTTTTTTCCCAGCCTGGCCAAGCCAGAGGTTCCATAATGCGTGGGTTGCGTTTTCCCGTAATTCGGGATTATCGCTCAATAAATCTTTTAAAAGTGCTTTCTCTTCCATTTCCGCAAATTTTCATTTTTAAAACGAAGGAAGGCCATATTGTAACAGGTAAATCCTGTTTTTGGGTTTACAACTCGGGAACGAATTATTTTTCTCGAACCTGACCAAATGTAAGCGTAAAATCGTGAAAAAGAAACTTAACCACTCTGGGGAACCGTATGGGTTTTAATAATGCCAATTCGGCGCAGGCGGAAATTCTTGTCATAGGTGATGAAGTTATAAGCGGCTTCATAGTGGATACAAATTCCAAATTCCTGGGACAACGGATTTTCGAACTGGGAATGCGCGTGTCGCGTATAACGAAAATAGGGGATGATTCTTCAGCGATTCAGGAATGTGTGGAAAACGCCCTGGAGCGTTCTGATTGGATTATCCTGACAGGGGGCCTGGGAGCCACTCATGATGATATTACCAAATCCGTGGTAATGAAAGTTTTTGGTTCCAATCTTCGCCGAGATGAAAAAGTTGCGGCCATGTTGCAGGAGATTTTTAAGAGAAGAAACAGGGATATCCCGGATAGTGTGCAGACTCAATGTGAAGTTCCTGACAACTGCCGGGTTCTTTATAATGAAGTAGGAACCGCTCCGGGATTTCGATTTGAAAAAAAGGGACATGTTTTATTTTGTCTTCCGGGTGTTCCCCACGAAATGAAACATTTATTCGAACAATACATTGCCCCGGAGATCTCCAAACACTCCCACCAGGTTTTCACACAGCGCATTTTAAAAACGACAGGAATTTCAGAAGCGGGTTTGTGGGAAAAAGTGGGCTCCATTGCTGAATTGCAGAAGAAAGTAAATATCGCCTCTTTGCCGTCTCATCTTGGCGTGCGCATTCGACTGTCCTGTAACGAAGCAACCAAAGAGGAAGGGGAAGCGGCTATTGACGAGGCCGAACAGGAATTGATGGGAAAAATCGGCCAATACGTTTATGGAAGAAATGAGGAATTGCTGGAAGAAATAGTCGGTCAATTACTGACAGAAAAATCCATGACTTTAGCCACTGCCGAATCCTGCACCGGAGGGTTGATAGGGCATCGTGTGACTCAAATCTCAGGAAGTTCAAAATATTTTAAGGAAGGGTTTGTTGTATACAGCAATGATGCAAAAGTTTCCCGATTGGGGGTCGATCAAAATACCCTGGAGAAGTATGGTGCGGTGAGTGAACCGGTGGCCCGTTTGATGGCCGAAGGGGTTTGCCGGGTTTCGAGGGCGGATATTGGGGTTTCCGTAACGGGGATCGCGGGTCCCACCGGGGGCAGCGAAGAAAAGCCGGTGGGATTAACTTATATAGCAGTCAGCGACTCCAAGGGCACATGGTGTGGAAAATACATTTACACACATGACCGTATTAAAAATAAAGAACGTGTGGCACAAACAGCTTTAAATTTAGTGCGCTTGAAGTTATTAGGTTTGTTGAGGGAAGAAAATGAAAATGCGAAGCTGCCCTAATTGCGAGAAAAGTATTTCATTAGATATTGAGATTTGTCCTCATTGCAATCAGCAGGTGCCTCCTTTGCCGAATTACCCCAGTGCCAATCCCAAATGGTTTATGGTTTTATGGGGCTTTTTTGTGATTCTGATTATTGCTTTGCTCATTTCCATGTTCAGTGTCCGTTAATTTTTGGAAAAATTTTTAAAGGGAAGGATGAGTAGAACCCCGGCCACAAATCCCCCGATATGAGCGAACCAGGCCGTCCCGCCCGCTTCGGCGGAAACACTGTTCCAGATTTGCAGAATGACCCAAAACAAAAGCAAAAGGATGGCTGGAATGCGGGCAATCGTCCAGAAAAAACCCAGAAAGACAAAGGTTCTTATTTTCGCAAAAGGGAATAAAATCAAATACCCTCCCAATATTCCCGATATGGCCCCGCTTGCACCAACCATGGGTATTTTAGAATCAATATCGGTAGCGATATGCCCGAGGGCGGCGAGGGTGCCACAGACAAAATAAAATAGTACAAAACGTGCTTTACCCAGTACGTCTTCGATATTGTTTCCGAAAATCCAAAGATAAAGCATGTTTCCACCCAGATGCCAGATTCCGGCATGAAGAAACATGGATGTATAAACTGTGGGATAAACGGATAGGGGATTATTGATAAGTTGAGCGGGGATCAAGGCGTATTCGGCATAAAGTACGCTGGGATGAACGGGTAAATTGACACCATAAACAAAAACACCCATGTTTAAAATAATAAAGAGCAGGGTTAAGAATGGAAAATTACGTGTGGGGTTTTCATCTTTAAGGGGAATCATCGGTTACTTTTACGCAATATGATAGTATTAGAAAAGAGAGTTGAGTATAGATTGGAAATTGACATTCCAGGACATTATAAGCGATTAAATTTATTTGACCATGGATGATATTGAAGGACTGGTTCCATTATCAGAAGGAGAAGATCTTCCCGTCGCTCCGGAACGACCGGAAGAATCATTGGATTGGGTGATCGAAACTTACCGCAAGCACCAGTTGAACAGGGTGACCGAGTGGTTAAACGAAAACCTTGGAAAGGGCAGAGGAAAAAAAACCCTCATTCCGCGAATTTTGCTAGACGTTAATCCGATTGATCACAGGCAAAGTTTGCTTGAAGTGGTCTTCCCCGCACCTCGGCGCATCAATGAAAAACTGCTCGATGTGAATAGATTGAAATTTATGCTGGATGCAGACTCGGGAATGGGTAAAACCACTTTCCTCATGCATTATCTTGAAGAGCTTCTGGATGAACCTTCCCACTCGATTTATTCCCTGCCTGTCTACTTCCATTTGGGAAACGTTCCTGAAGGGGGAGGGTTTCAGCAATTCCGCGAAACCGTAAATCAGGAAATTATTGAAGTGATACTCCTTGAAAAAGAAGAGAACCCCGATTTGATTCTGGATGAAGAATTGCTGCAGGGAACCCTCAACTCCATTTTTGGGTACAGCAAATTCATGTTTTTGCTTGATGGTTTTGACCAGCTTCATCCCCAGGACAGGTTCCGGTTTTTTGTTGATTCTTTTTTAGAAGACAATGCCTTCCGCAGCAATTTTGTATTGCTGGCAAGCCGAAAATTTGAGTTTGGTTCTTTAGCCACCGATGCCGTGGTCAAACGGGGTGAAAGCACCGCCTTTCAAATGACGTTTCAGCCCCTTTCATCAGAGGAAACCAGCGTTTACCTGGCCGACGCGGCAAAAAATAATGTCATCAAAGAGCTTGCGGCCTATACCCCGGAACTTTTGGTAACCCCTGTTTTGCTGAAGATGATTCGCGGACTCTCTGAAAACGAACAACTGGAAGGGTTGAGTAACAGGGCCGAAATTTATGAGCAATGGTTCAAACATTTAATATTGCTTGTAGATCCGAAAGAGGAAAACGAAGTTTTGGAGAACGGCATGAATCAGCTTGCTGAAATTTCGTTTCAGCAAATGCTGGATGGAAAAATTCAACGCTATCAGAAGGAAGAGCCCGGCTACGAAAAATCTCATATCGACAAGGAAAAATTTGATCGGGTCATTCAGGAAAATGAAATCGCCCCCAGATGGAAAGGGATCATCCAGCAAACACCGCGCAGGTGGGAGTTTTGCCATCCTTCCTTCCAGGAGTTTCTGGCCGCAAGGCACATTGCGAAAATCGCTGATTGGAAAAAAATAGTGAGGGAAAATTGTGGAAACGAAAAATGGCACGAGGCTTTTAAAATTTTAGCGGGTTTCGTTTCGGGAAAAGAGCTGTTCGATATTTTTATTGAAGAGGGAGCGGTTATGTTGGCGGGGAACTCCCTCGCAGAGGTAAAGGAACTTCCCGAAGGACAAAGCCTGTTGATTCGCCAGTTATTAAAGTATCAATGCCATGAATCTCTCCCGCAATTCAAACCCTGTCGGCTGGTTCGCGTTGATGATGTGTGGAAAACAAATGAAGAGGATTATCTGCATGCCTTGTTGAACAGATTGTTGATGCGTGAACATCGCGACAGCAGAATATTGTTCAGTGTTTTTGAGCTTGTTCTGAAAAAGGAAGGGTTAAACATCCATGAATTGCTGGATTCTTTCGACTTAGAGCCGATTAGAAAACTCGAAAGGTTTCAGGAATTTTTCAGTGAATCAAAGGATGGAGGCCAGGTGGCTCTTTCCAGGATTAAAAAATTTGGAGAAATGGTAACCGTTCCAAAAGGAAAATTTATATATCAGGAAGAAGAGGATGAAGAGGACAAGGTAAATTTAGAAGAATTTTCGATCATGAAATTTCCTGTTACCAATGCCCTGTACATGGAATTCGATCCACAGCATAAATCCCGTTACCCATTATATTCGTGGGAGGAGGATCAACCCGTAATAGGAATTAACTATTATGAGGCCGTTATTTTTTCCCTTTGGCTGGGGCTCCGGTTGCCGACCGAAAAGGAATGGGAAAAAGCGGCAAGAGGAACCGACGGCAGGATTTACCCCTGGGGAGAAGCCATGGGATATGAAAAGGGTTTTGCCAATACATGTGATTTTATGGAATGTAAAACCAACCCGGTTACCGAGATGGAACCGGGAATGTCGCCCTATGGGTGTTTTGATATGGCGGGAAACGTATGGGAATGGTGCATGCAGTGGAATTCCTCCAAACATTCAACTCAACGGATTGTCAGGGGGGGATCCTGGATGAATTATCTTGTGCATGCGAAGTGTATTTTCAGGAACTCTTTTGATCCGGCTGAAAGGTACCTGGCTGTGGGCCTGCGATGTGTTTCAGGTCCCCGTTTTACGGAAATCGAGGAAGAAGATATGGATGAGGATGAATAAGAATACCCTGGATTCAGCGAATAAGCTTTATTTCCAAAGGGATATTTAAAACTATTTTATATTCAATAAGTTAATTGATAGAATAGTTCAAAAAATCCAGTTGGAAACCAAAAGTAAATTATTGGCAGGCAATTTGAAGTTTTTTTTGCAAAAATAGGTTAAAATTGGCATTTTTCACTTAAGGGCATGATTTTCCGAAAAATTTGAGATTTTACTTATGAACAAACACGCGAAGAAATTTCTCAGTATTGACGATGACAGGACTTTGCAGATGATCGTCAAACAGATTTTGAGTAAATCGTTTGGCCCCCAGGTGCTCGAAGTTTTTCAGGTAGGTACCGGAGAAGAAGGGTTGAAAATGATGCGCGAAATTCAACCCGATATTATTCTTTGCGATATCCATATGCCGGGGATGAGCGGTTTTGAAGTTTGTCAAAAGGTGAGGGAATTGAAACTGCGATCTGCCGTAATCCTCATGTCCGCTTATGATTCTGAGCAGGACAATGCAATCAAAGCCAGTGAAACAGGTGCCGACGCATATCTATCCAAACCATTAAAAAAAGGCGAATTGCTGTTTGTTGTTAATTTTGTCATGCGCGTCGCCCATTTAAACGATGCCGTTTTCGCAAAAAATAAGCAGTTGGAAGCCTCTTTGGATCAATTGAAGCAATTTCACCAGAAACTGGCGGCCTTGAATGAGGAACTTCGAAATGACAAAAGGCGTCTGGGCGCCAGCCTGAAAGAAATGACAGAATTGAACGATCAGCTGGAAAGTAAAAACCAGCAGATTTCTTCCATGGTGGACGAACTGGCCAGCCGTTTTGACTCCACAGAAGGGTTGCTCGCGACCATCATCGAGTTGCACCAGACCGAACACCGCGGGCATTCGGAAAGGGTTACTGAGATTGCCATATATATTGCGGAAAAACTGGGCC